>CAWFFW010000002.1:820000-896803 GCA_963815305.1 uncultured Flavobacteriaceae bacterium | reverse complement strand
GCGAGGTGTGGGAGTTCGAGTCTCCCCGCCCGTACTTAAAAAAAGCTTCTTAATTTTAAGAAGCTTTTTTTTGTTTATTATTAACAGTCTTTCTTAAATTAATTTTAATTTTGATAAGCCCTTACTGGTTAAAGATTATATATTTGTAAAATTGCATAAAATAATAGAAATTACCTTTTAAGTAGAATGTAAAATTATTTCGTATCCTACTTATCCTGAAAAAATAGAACATATTTATTAACGACAATTAAAACAATGAACAAAAAAATAGATCAACAATCAGCAGATAATATACGAGCATTAGCCGTAGCCATGGTAGAAAAGGCAAATTCTGGTCATCCAGGAGGTCCTATGGGTGGAGCAGATTATATGCATATTTTATACTCAGAATTCTTTAATTTTGATCCCTCGGATATGGAATGGCCATTTAGGGATCGTTTTTTTATGGATGCTGGTCATTTGTCAACGTTAATGTATGCACAGTATTATCTTTTAGGAAACTATAAAAAGGATGATTTAGCAAATTTTCGCCAATGGGGTTCTATTACGCCAGGGCATCCAGAAGTTGATGTAAAAAGAGGCATAGAAAACACATCTGGTCCTTTGGGGCAAGGGCATACTATGGGTGTTGGAGCAGCTATTGCTGCTAAGTTTTTACAAGCCCGTTTTGGAGATTGGATGAATCATAAAATTTATGGTTTTATTTCTGATGGTGGAGTTCAAGAAGAAATATCTCAAGGCGCAGGTAGAATTGCAGGCCACTTAGGGTTAAGTAATTTTATCATGTTTTTCGATTCTAACGACATCCAATTATCAACATCAACCGATGAGGTAACCACTGAGAACACGGCTATGAAGTATGAAGCTTGGGGATGGAAAGTAATCACTATTGATGGGCATAACCACGATGAAATTAGACAAGCGTTAACAGCCGCTAATAATGAAACTGAAAAACCTATCTTAATTATTGGTAAGACGATAATGGGGAAAGGTGCGGTAGCATCAGATGGTAGTATGTTTGAGGGGTATTGCGAATTACATGGTCAGCCCATTAGCCACACCGGTGCAGATTACAACAAAACCTTACTGAATTTAGGGGCTAATCCAGAGGATGCTTTTGCTATTTTTGATGAGGTTAGTAACTTTTATAAAACCGTATTAGAGGAAAAGAAAGCTGGAGCCTCAAAAAAGAAAGCTGAAATTTCAGCTTGGAGAAAAGATAACGACACGCTTTCAAAAAAATTAGATTTTTTCTTATCTGGTGAATTACCAGAATTGGATTTTGAAAGTATAACACATAAACCAGGATTAGCAACTAGAGTAGCATCTTCTAATGTATTGGCGTATTTAGCTGAACATGTTGAAAATATGATTGTATCTTCCGCAGACTTATCGAACAGTGATAAAACCGATGGATTTTTAAAGAAAACTACAGCATTACAAAAAGGTGATTTTAGTGGTTCATTTTTACAAGCGGGTGTTGCTGAATTAACCATGGCATGTATTGCCAATGGTATTGCTTTACACGGAGGAATTATTCCTGTAGTGGCTACGTTTTTTGTGTTTTCAGATTATATGAAGCCAGCTATTCGTTTAAGCGGCATTCAAGAATTACCTGTAAAATACGTTTGGACGCATGATGCTTTTAGAGTAGGTGAAGATGGACCAACACACCAACCCGTTGAGCAAGAAGCACAAATTCGTTTATTAGAAAAACTTAAAAACCATAGCGGTGACCCAAGTTTTTTAGCACTACGACCAGCAGATTCAGATGAAACAAGTGTTGCTTGGAAAATGGCTTTGGAGAACAAGCGTACACCAAGTGGATTAATCCTTTCAAGACAAGGTATTAAAGATTTACCAGCAAAAGGATCTTCCAGATACAAAGACGCTTTAGCAGCAGAAAAAGGTGGATATTTAGTAAAAGAGGTTGAAAACCCAGATGTAGTTTTAATAGCCAATGGGTCTGAAGTTGCCACTTTGGTTGAAGCGGCTCAAATTTTGGAAGCAAAAAACGGACTGAGTGTAAGTATAGCATCCATAATTTCAGAAGGACTTTTTAGATTACAATCTAAAGAATATCAAAAAAGCATCATTCCAAAAAACACACCATTATTCGGTTTAACAGCAGGTTTGCCAGTAAACTTAGAGGGTTTGGTAGGCGATAATGGGAAAGTATTTGGTTTAGAGCACTTTGGCTATTCCGCCCCAGCAACAGTACTTGATGAAAAGTTTGGTTTTACAGGAGAAAAAGTAAGTAAAGAAGTATTAGAATATTTAAAAACAGTATAAAAACATAAATTATGAAATTTTTTATTGATACAGCAAACCTTGATGATATTACAGAAGCGCAGGCTTTAGGAGTTTTAGATGGCGTTACAACAAACCCATCTTTAATGGCAAAAGAGGGTATTACAGGAGAATCTAACATTTTAGACCACTACAAAAAAATATGTGATATCGTTGAAGGCGATGTAAGTGCAGAGGTGATATCAACCGATTATGAAGGGATGATAAAGGAAGGTGAAGCTTTAGCTGCTTTACACCCACAAATTGTAGTTAAATTACCAATTATCAAAGATGGTATAAAAGCATGTAAATATTTTTCAGATAAGGGAATTAGAACTAATGTGACTTTAGTATTCTCAGCAGGTCAGGCATTGTTGGCAGCCAAAGCAGGAGCTACATATGTGTCTCCTTTCTTGGGAAGATTAGATGATATTTCTACCGATGGATTAAACCTTATTGCAGAAATTAGATTGATTTATGACAATTACGGTTTTGAAACACAAATATTAGCGGCTTCAATTCGTCACACTATGCACGTTATTGATTGTGCTAAAATAGGAAGTGATGTGATGACGGGACCTTTATCATCCATCACAGGATTATTAAAACATCCTTTAACAGATATTGGTTTAGCTAAATTTTTAGATGATTACAAAAAAGGAAATCAATAACTAAAGCTCAAATATTTTTTATAAGCTTTCGATTATTCTAAATTTCAACATGTCTTTTTTTATTTGGTAGATAACTTTATAATTTCTAGATTTGTTTCTGTGTACTTAATACACGGAATAGTATTTATAAATTTTCATTAAAGTTGTTTTTAATAAATCAAAAAAAAAATGAGTAAAGTAGTCGTATTAACAGGGGCAGGCGGTGTTTTGTGTAGTACTTTAGCAAAAGCTTTGGCTTCAGAGGGACATAAGATAGCTGTTTTAGATTTAAAATTAGAATCTGCACAAAAGGTAGCCGATGAGATTAATGCATCGGGTGGACAAGCTATAGGGGTTATGGCGAATGTTTTAGAAAAAGCATCGTTGGAGGCCGCCAGGGCAGAGATAAATCAAAAATTAGGAAGCTGTGAAATTTTAATTAATGGCGCAGGAGGAAACCATCCTTTAGGTACTACTTCTAATCCATATTTATTTGAAGATGACTTAAAAAGTACAGCAGAAGGTTTCAAAACCTTTTTTGATTTAGACCCAGAAGGTATTAAGTTTGTTTTCAACTTAAATTTTATAGGTACATTGTTACCCACACAAGTTTTTGCCAAAGATATGGTTGGGAAAACAGGCTGTAGTATTCTAAATATTTCATCCATGAATGCTTTTACACCCCTAACTAAAATACCTGCTTATAGTGGTGCAAAAGCTGCCGTATCTAATTTCACACAATGGTTGGCAGTTCATTTTTCTAAAGTAGGTATTCGGGTAAATGCATTAGCGCCAGGTTTTTTCTTAACAGAACAAAACAGAACCTTACTAACAAACTCAGATGGTAGTTTAACACAACGTGGTCAGCAAATTATAGATCAAACGCCTATGGGTCGTTATGGGAATCCAGAAGATTTAATTAGTACAACTTTGTATTTGTGTAACGATAAATCATCATTTGTAACAGGAGTTGTTATACCAATAGATGGTGGATTTGCTGCTTATAGTGGTGTTTAAATAAAAAATAAAATGGAACAAACATGGAGATGGTACGGACCTAATGATCCTGTATCTTTATCAAACATAAAACAAGCGGGAGCAACAGGTATTGTTTCAGCATTGCACCATATACCAAACGGCGAAGTATGGACTGTTGAAGAAATAAAAAAACGGAAAGAAATTATTGAGAATTCAGGGTTAACCTGGAGCGTTGTAGAAAGTATTCCGGTTCATGAAAGTATAAAAACACGTTCTGGTAATTTTCAAAAATATATTGAGAATTATAAACAAAGTATTCAAAATTTAAAAATTTGTGATATTCGTATTATTTGTTACAACTTTATGCCCGTTTTGGATTGGACGCGAACAGATTTGGCCTATCAGGTAGAAGATGGCTCGAAGGCGCTTCGTTTTGATATGATTGCTTTTGCTGCTTTTGAACTTTATTTATTAAAAAGAACGGGAGCTGAAAACGACTATACTGCATCTCAACAAAAATTGGCAAGAACTTATGTCGATAATTTGTCTGAGGATGATAAAACAAAGCTTATAAATAATATAATAGCTGGTTTACCTGGTGCAGAGGAAGGCTATACTTTAGAACAATTTCAAACTATTTTAGATACCTACAAAAATATTGATGCATCCGCTTTAAGAGAAAATTTAGTATCTTTTCTGAAAGAAATTATACCTATAGCTTCTAAAAACGAAGTGCTTATGTGTATTCATCCCGATGATCCACCTTATCCAATATTAGGATTACCAAGAGTGGTAAGTACTGAAGCAGATTACGCATATTTATTCGAAAGTGTATCCGATAGAGCTAACGGAATTACATTTTGTACAGGGTCGCTAGGCGTAAGGGCTGATAATAATTTAGTTAAAATTTTTAAACGTTTTTCAGACCGTGTACATTTTCTTCATCTAAGAAGTACCAAGCGCGATGAAGAAGGTAATTTTTATGAGGCTAATCATTTAGAGGGCGATGTAGATATGTACAGCATTGTAAAAGAAATTTTGATAGAAGAAAAGCGAAGAAAAGCTGAAGGGCGCATAGATTCTGTAATCCCTGTAAGACCAGATCATGGGCATCAAATGCTTGATGATTTACATAAAAAAACAAATCCTGGATATTCAGGAATAGGAAGATTACGTGGATTGGCTGAATTAAGAGGTTTAGAATTCGGTTTAAAACATAGTATATAAAAATAAATAGAAGTTACTTATGAAAGTGAATTATGAAACACGATATGCATCAAGCCCGCAAGCTGTAAAGGCATACGATACAACCCAGTTAAGAGATGAGTTTTTAATAAATAATTTAATGCAAGAAGACCAGTTGGTTTTAGTTTATACGCATTATGATAGGTATATGGCAGGTTCTGCAGTACCCTTATCACCTATAAAATTAGAAACCATAGCGCCTCTAAAAGCAAATTATTTTTTAGAAAGAAGAGAAATAGGCATTATAAATGTTGGAGGTGATGGTACTGTTGAGGTAGATGGAGAGTCTTATGCATTAACATTAAAAGATGCTTTATATATAGGTAGTGGAAAAAAAGAAGTGGTTTTTAAGAGTAATGATAAAAACAATCCGGCTAAATTTTATTTAAACTCTGCACCAGCACACAAAACGTACCCTACAAAAAAAGTAAGTAAAGCTGAGGCTAACAAAATAGAATTAGGGTCATTAGAAACTGCAAATCATCGTACCGTTAATCAAATGATAATTGGTGGTATTGTAGATACGTGTCAGCTTCAAATGGGAATGACAGAATTAAAAACGGGCAGTGTTTGGAATACCATGCCAGCCCACGTGCACGATCGTAGAATGGAAATTTACTACTATTTAGATATTCCACAGGATCAAGCAGTATGTCACTTTATGGGGCAACCACAAGAAACGCGTCATATTTGGATGCAAAACGATCAGGCTGTAATTTCTCCACCATGGTCTATTCATTCAGGTTCTGGTACATCTAATTATACTTTTATTTGGGGAATGGCAGGCGAGAATTTAGATTACGGTGATATGGATGTTGCTAAAATAACAGAATTAAGATAAATTATGAGTGCATCATTATTTAATGTCAAAGGAAAAAATGCTTTGGTAACCGGAAGTACCCATGGTCTAGGAATGGCAATGGCAAGAGGTTTAGGTCTAGCGGGGGCAACAGTTATCGTTAACGGAAACTCTTCTCAAGAAAAAATTGATATCGCCGTAGCGGAATATAAAAAAGAAGGAATAAACGCAGTAGGGTACAGATTTAACGTTGCTGATGAGGCAGAAGTTATAGCAGCTATCTCTAAAATAGAGGCAGAAGTAGGTCATATAGATATTTTAATTAATAATGCTGGCATCATTAAAAGAACACCTTTGATTGAAATGGAAGTTGCCGATTTCAAGGAAGTTATAAACATTGATTTAGTGAGTCCGTTTATCGTATCAAAGCACGTTGTAAAAAACATGATTTCTAGAAAACAAGGCAAAGTAATTAATATTTGCTCTATGATGAGTGAGTTGGGGAGAAATAGTGTTGGCGCTTATGCGGCAGCTAAAGGTGGTTTAAAAATGCTCACACAGAATATGGCTACAGAGTGGGCAAAATATAATATTCAAGTTAATGGTATTGGTCCTGGGTATTTTGCAACTTCTCAAACAGAACCTATTAGAGTTGAAGGACATCCATTTAACGATTTTATAATAAACCGAACACCAGCAGCCAAATGGGGAGATCCTAATGATTTGGCTGGTGCAGCTATATTCTTGTCATCAAAAGCTAGTGATTTCGTAAATGGACATATTTTATATGTTGATGGCGGAATCTTAGCAACGATTGGCAAACCAACTAACGAATCTTAACATGAAAAAAACACTATTTTATTTAATATTATCAGTATTTAGTTTTGTTTTAGGCTGTAAGAATGAATCACGTCAAACCATTACAGTGAAAAATTCACTGGATATACCTAGAAAATTTGAAACCATAGAAATTAATAGATCCGATGTGAAATTACAAGAAGGTGAGGATTTTGAAAATTTAAGCGTTAAGGATTTAATAACAGGTAAGATTTTAGTTTCTCAATTTGTTGATAACGATCAAGATGAAAAAGTAGATGTTTTATTGTTTCAACCAGACATTGATGCAAACTCAGAGAAGCAATTCGAACTTGTAAAAGTCGAAACAGACAATAAGCCCGAAGTTATTGAGTATTGTTACTCTAGATTTGTTCCAGAGCGTACAGATGATTATGCTTGGGAAAATAATAAAGTAGGGTTTAGAACTTATGGACCCAATGCACAATATCGATTCGAAAACAACCTTAAAGAAGCAACTTTATCTAGTGGAATTGATGCATGGTTGAAAAAAGTAGAGTATCCTATTATCAATTCTTGGTATAAAAAATATACAGAAAAAACTGGAACTTATCATGAAGATACAGGAGAAGGTCTTGATAATTTCCATGTAGGGTCTAGTAGAGGTGTTGGAGGAACTGCAGTAAAGGTAGATTCAATATACTACATATCTAAAAATTTTATAGATTGGAAAATAATCACCACGGGGCCCATACGCACAAGTTTTATTTTGGATTATGCAGATTGGGATGCAAATGGGCAAATAATCTCTGAAAAAAAACACATTTCTCTGGATTATGGTAGTAATTTATCAAGATTTGAAATTGAATTATCTGGAGCAGAGTCTATTTATGCTGGCTTAACTTTACATGAAAAAGATGGTGAACCAACACAAAATAACGATTCTGGTTGGATTTCCTATTGGGAACCACACGATGGCTCTGAACTAGGAACTGCCGTAGTCATTCCTAATAATAATATGATTTCAAGTGAGTTATTTGATACATCAATAAAAGATTTGAGTAATTTATATGCTCAAATTAAGGCCGTTAATGGAAAAGTAATTTATTTTGCAGGTTTTGGATGGAAAGAAGCCGAAGAATTTACTTCAAAGGAAGCCTGGGAAAATTATCTGGAGACGTTTTTATTAAAAACTAACAATCCATTAATTGTTAATTTTAATTAGGAATAGATATGAAAACAACAAATTTCATAAACGATAATTTCATATTACAATCTAAAACTGCGGAAATCTTATATCATAATTACGCTAAAAATTTGCCTATTATTGATTATCACAACCACCTTTCTGCACAGGCTATAGCTGAAAATAAACCAATAAAAAACATTACCGATGCATGGTTGAATGGAGATCATTACAAGTGGAGAGCCATGCGGGCAAATGGTATTGAAGAAGCCTATATTACGGGTAAGCAAACTACACCTAAGGAAAAATTTTTAAAATGGGCAGAAACTGTTCCATATACGTTAAGAAATCCCTTGTTTCATTGGACACATCTAGAGTTAAAAAGATATTTTAATGTTGATGAGTTACTCAATTCGAGTAATGCAGAAGCCATTTATGAAAAAATAAATGCTATTCTAGAACATAAAACACCAGGGCAATTATTAGAGGATTTAAAAGTAGAAGTGGTATGTACTACAGATGATCCTATTGATGATTTATATTATCATAAACAAATAATCGAAAGCGGTTTTTACACTAAAGTTTATCCTACGTTTAGACCAGATGCCTTGCTTTTTATAGAAAAAGAAAGCTTTTCTGATTATATCAAAAAATTATCTCATTGCGTAGAATTCTCAATTGATAATTTAGACACTTTATTAAAAGCAATCCAAATTAGAGTTGATTATTTTGATGAAGCAGGTTGTCGATTATCTGATTATGGCATGGAAGAAATTTATGCTGCGGATTTTACACACGAAGCCGCTGATATAATATTTAAAAAAGGTTTAGCAGGTGATAAATTATCGAATAAGGAAGTGGATATTTATGCCTCTTGCCTCTTAGATAACTTATGTAAAATGTATCATGCTAAAGGATGGACGCAACAATTTCATGTAGGAGCTATAAGAAATAATAATAGTAGATTATTAAATCAAATAGGATTGGATGCAGGTGTTGATTCTATTGGAGATTTTCCAGCAGCAAAGGCGATGTCTAAATTATTTAATGGTCTTGACAATACAAATCAATTAGCAAAAACTATTTCTTATAATTTAAATCCATCTCAAAATGAGGTTTTTGTAACTATGATGGGTAACTACAGTGAAGCAGGTATTCCAGGAAAAATGCAATGGGGCTCAGGTTGGTGGTTTTTGGATCAAAAGGATGGTATGGAAAAACAATTAAATTGTTTGTCTAATATGGGCTTATTAAGCCGATTTGTTGGGATGCTTACAGATAGTAGAAGCTTTTTATCTTTTCCCAGACATGAATATTTTAGACGTATCTTGTGTAATATCATCGGTGAAGATGTAACTCAGGGACTCATTCCTAATGATATTGAGTTTTTAGGCAAAATGGTTCAAGATATCTGTTATTTTAACGCAAAAAATTATTTCAACTTTAAAAACTAGACTTGATGACTACTAAATTATTTAACGTCTTTTTAATTTTGCTTTTTTTGCTTGGATGCAATGAAAATGATGAGAATAAAGTGATGTATTTAGCGCATACTTTACCTCAAACACATCCTGTACACAAAGGGATATTAGAATTCCAAAAGGCTTTAAATAAAAAATCTGAAGGTAAATTACAAGTGAAAATTTTTCCTGACGGGATGTTGGGTTCAGAAAGAGAGGTTTTGGAGTTATTGCAAATAGGAAGTGTTGCAGTTACTAAAGTAAGTGCTGCTACTATGTCTAATTTTGTTCCAGAATATCATGTTTTGGGCATACCGTATTTGTTTAGAAGTAAAGAACATCAATTTGATGTTTTAGAAGGTGAAGTTGGAAAATCTATTTTACAAAAAGGAAGTAAGTTTTGGTTAAGAGGGTTATGTTATTATGATGCTGGAAGCCGAAGTTTTTATACTTCAAATAAAGCGATAAGAACACCAGATGATTTAAAAGGACTGAAAATTCGAGTAATGAATAACCAAATGTCTATAAATATGGTTAATGCTTTAGGAGGTTCTGCAACTCCTATGGCCTATGGAGAATTATATACAGCCATCCAACAAGGCGTTGTTGACGGTGCCGAAAATAATCCGCCATCATTTGTGTCTTCCAATCACCACGAGGTGAGTAAATATTATACACTAGACCAGCATTCATCAGTACCTGATGTATTAATTATTGGAACAAAATATTGGGATAAATTATCTGAAGAAGAAAAGATATGGGTAAAAGAAGCAGCAGACGAGTCAGCGCAATCTGAAAAGATTTTTTGGAATGAATCGGTAGAAGAGTCTATGAAAATAGCTAAAGAATTTGGAGTAGAAATTATAATACCAGAAAAATCTTTATTTGCTGAAAAATCTAAATCTGTTTTAGATGATTTTTTGAGAGAATATCCAGATATGGAAGGTTTGGTTAACAAAATTAAAAACCAATAATTATGAAAATAGCGGATATGCTCTTTGCTAAGATTAATAAATTTATGGAAATTTTCTTAGTCATTATTTTTGCACTTTTGGTAATAGACGTATTGTGGCAAGTGTTTTCGAGATATATACTAAACACGTCATTTTCTTGGACAGAAGAATTGGCACGCTTCTCTTTAATTTGGTTATCAATTCTAGGTACAGCGTATCTTAATGCAAGAAGAGAACACTTATCTATGGATTTTTTATACAGTAAGTTTTCTGATGTAAATAGAAAGAACGTATCCATTTTTATAGAAGTTTTAATATTTCTATTCGCTTTAATAGTTATGGTTATTGGTGGTTTAAACTTGGTTTACATCACCTTACACTTAGAACAATTATCGGGAACTTTAAGAATTCCTTTAGGGTATATTTATGCCATCCTGCCTTTTAGTGGGTTTTTAATTATGTGCTTTTCTGTATATCACGTTTCGAAAATTTACAACAATCAAATAGCCGTCTAAATTATGAGTATTGAAGTTATAAGTATTTTAGTATTATTTGTTAGTTTTTTTATTTTGCTATTGCTAAAAGTACCAGTAGCTTATTCAATAGGTATTTCAACAACATTTAGTTTATTGTTAAATATTGATAAGCTTCCTGGCATTACAACCATTGCTCAAAGAATGACTACGGGTATTGACAGTTTCGCATTATTAGCTATTCCATTTTTTGTACTGGCAGGTGAAATTATGAAACGAGGTGGTATTGCAAATAGGCTTATAAACTTTGCAAAATCTTTAGTGGCAAGTTTACCAGGAGGCTTAGCTTATGTAAACGTTTTAGCATCTATGTTATTCGGCGCTATTTCAGGATCAGCCATCGCAGCAACATCTGCTATTGGAAGCATTATGACTGACAGAATGGAGGAAGAAGGTTACCCAAGAGAGTTTAGTGCATCCGTTAACATAACGTCATCTACCACAGGGTTACTTATACCACCAAGTAATATTTTAATAGTCTATGCTTTAGCTAGTGGAGGAACCGCATCTGTAGCGGCCTTATTTATTGCTGGTTACTTACCTGGAATTCTTTTAGGATTAGCTTTAATGGCCTATATAGCATATGTTGCTATTAGAAGAAAATTTTCAAAAGGAGAGCGTACTCCTTTATCTCAAATATGGACACATTTCAGAAAAGCTTTTTTTAGTTTACTACTCTTGTTTATTGTAGTAGGTGGAATAGTTGCAGGTGTTTTTACCGCCACGGAGGCCTCGGCTATTGCCGTACTATATGCTGCAGTTTTAGCCTTGATTTATGGTGATATGAAGGCTAAGGATTTTCCCAGTATATTGTTAACTAGTGCCAGAACCACAGGTGTTGTGATGTTTTTAATATGTACTTCTATGGCTATGTCTTGGTTGTTTTCTTTTGAAAGTATTCCTGAGCTAATGAGTAGTTTTTTGCTAGAACAATTTAGTAATAAGTTTATTATTTTTTTAGTTATAAATTTAACCTTACTAATTATTGGAACCTTTATGGATATGACGCCAGCGGTACTCATATTTACACCAATTTTTTTACCTGTAGTAGTAGCTTTAGGAATGGATCCAGTACATTTTGGAATCGTCTTGGTTTTAAACTTGTGTATCGGTCTATGTACACCGCCAGTAGGAACCATTTTATTTGTTGGAAGCGGTGTGGCTAATGTCTCAGTTACTAAGGTAATAAAGCCCTTATTACCATTTTTATTTATTATGATTATAGTTTTGTTGTTAATCACTTATATACCCGAAATTTCAATGTTTTTACCTAGATTGTTTGGCTTATAATGCACAATCTGCTAGGTTTAGATTAATCAAAGGTTTTAGCTAGTAATCGAGGATGTGATTAATTACTTCTAAAAATGTAAAACCTACTCAAATAGATAGAAATAATTACTAGGCATCCCATAAAGTAGAGCATTGGTACAATATTAATTTATTTGTCACCTATATTAAATGCAATTGGTTTTAGAGGTTTTTATTGCAATAGGTTATAGAAGAATTTCTAGTTGATACAATAACATCTCATTTAGTCTTTCTGAATATAAAAAATAGACTTCAATATCAGAAAATCATGGACGTAAATTAGCAAATAAGATTTCAATATGTCAGTTCATTTTTTTTTATTGGAATATACGCTTTTTAGAAAAGAGAAAAACGGTAGCATTTAGTGCTTTTTGATTCGTTTAGATATTAAGGTATTTAATTCAATTAAAATATAAAATGAAAAAAATTAAATGGGGAATTTTAGGATGTGGCGATGTAGCAGAAGTTAAAAGCGGTCCAGCATTTCAAAAGATAGAAAATTCAGAATTGATAGCTGTAATGAGACGAGATGCTACTAAAGCCAAAGATTTTGCTAAACGCCATCAAGTGCCTATTTGGTATGATAATGTTGAGGATTTATTGAACAATGATGAACTAGATGCTATTTACATAGCAACACCGCCAGCTTCACACCTAAATTACGCCATACAAGTACTTAATGCTAACAAGCACGTGTATTTAGAAAAACCTATGGTGTTAAATAAAAAGGAGGGAGTTCTACTAGGCGATATAGTCAAAAAATCAAATAAAAAACTCACTATTGCCCATTACAGAAGGTATTTGCCTGCTTTTATGAAAGTTAAGGAATTAATTGATGCACATACCATTGGCGATGTTAGGTTCGCAGATATCCAAATATTGCAACCTTCGGGAAACGATATGATTGCCAAATCGGATACTAATTGGCGAGTTAACCCATCCTTATCTGGTGGTGGATATTTTAATGACGTAGCGCCACATCAAATTGATTTAATGTACCTTTATTTTGGGGATTATGAGAATGCTATGGGGTTTTCAAGCAATCAACAAAAAAAATATAATGCCAATGATATTGTAAATGGTAGCATTTTATTTAAAAATAATGTTCAGTTTAGAGGTATTTGGTGTTTTAATGTTGCAAAAAGTGATCAGCTTGATAAGTGCACTATTTACGGTAGTAAAGGTTCTATTTCATTTTCGTTTTATGGGTCAGAGGTATTATTAGAAGTAGATAATGATATAGAAATATTCAAATTTGTCAATCCAAAGCATATTCAGCAACCCATGATTAAAGAGGTTGTTAATTATTTTTTAGGACACGGTGAAAACCCATGTTCTGTTGAGGAAGGTTTGGTAACAACTTCAATAATGCAAAGCTTTTGTATCTAAAATATATTTTTTTAAAATAAAATAAAGTGAATATCTCTCAATTTGATGTTAATTATTGGTTTTTAATTCCATCAAGAATCTGCAATTTTAAACTAAATCGATAAGCTTTATACTCTAGTTTTTTACGACTTTAATCTTCTAATTCCAAATATAAATGGTGTAACATGTAGCATTATATTAAGGACAATATAATTATAACAAATCTATGTTTTTGGGCTTTTAAGCTTAGTTTTGGTTTATGATATTTTATCAGTATAATGTCATGTATTCTTATCATTTGTTGTACTTCCTGCATAAATGTAATGTGTATTTTGTTTTTGGGTTAAATATGTTTAAAAGAAATAAACGTCTATTTAAAAGCCTATAACTACTACAACAACCAAAACTTTAAGTACTAATTATTAAGATTAATTTTTAATTAAAAATAGTATCAATACATACTTTGTATACCTATTTTAAATTTCTTATTTTTGGCATCAAAATAATTTAAATTAAAGAAATGAAAATAATTAAAGTTTTAAGTTTAGCATTGATGGTTGTTATTATGGCGTCATGCAATAATAATGGTGTTACAAAAAAGGCATTAAAAACAGAAATTGATTCTGTAAGTTACGCTATAGGTTTAAATATGGCCTCTGGATTAAAACAGAATTTAAAAACTAGTTTTGATGAAGGTGATTTAGAACTTATCAAACAAGGGTTTTTAAACGCTATGGATTCTACTGATATGTTAATTGAAGAAGATAAGATTCAAGGTTTACTTCAATCTTATTTTCAAAAGAAACAAGAGGAAGATATGAAGAAGCAACAAGAGGAAGCAGCCAAAAAAGCTGAGGAAGAGTTTGGTGATGTAAAAGCTGCGGGTGAGAAGTTTTTAGAGGAAAACACAACTAAAGATGGTGTTGAAATTACTGAAAGTGGTTTACAGTACATGGTTATGAAAGAAGGAACTGGTGAGAAACCAACTTCAGATTCAACAGTAAAAGTACATTATCATGGTACGCTAGCTGATGGCACCGTGTTTGATAGCTCTGTTGATAGAGGAGAACCATCTCAATTTGGCGTAGGTCAAGTAATTCCAGGTTGGACAGAAGGTTTACAACTTATGTCTGTAGGTTCAAAATACAAATTTTTCGTACCACAAGAATTAGCTTATGGTGCAACACCACGTCCGGGTGGAGTAATTAAACCATTTGCTCCTTTAGTTTTTGAAGTAGAATTATTGGAAATCGTTAAGTAAATAAGTATCAAATAAGATTTTAAAAAACAGGAAGCATTTGGCTTCCTGTTTTTTTTGTTTTAAATTATACATGAGAATACAAAAAATAAGATTGTAAATTTGTAATCTCAATCAAAATAAAAAAAATGAAACACAAGGCAGGTTTTGTAAATATCATAGGAAATCCTAACGTTGGAAAATCCACACTGATGAATGCTTTTATTGGTGAAAAATTATCAATAATAACATCAAAAGCACAAACCACACGTCATCGTATTTTAGGTATTGTAAATGGTGATGATTTTCAGGTGGTATTAAGCGACACTCCGGGTATTATAAAACCAGCTTACCAGCTGCAAGAAAGTATGATGGGTTTTGTAAGGTCTGCTTTTGAAGATGCTGATATTTTAATTTACATGGTAGAAATTGGTGAGCAAAACTTAAAAGATGAAGCTTTTTTTAATAAGATTACCAATTCTAAAATTCCTATTCTACTTCTTTTAAATAAAATTGATAAGTCTAATCAAGAGCAATTAGAAAACCAAGTACAGTTATGGACGGAGAAGGTACCAAATGCTGAAATTATTCCCATTTCTGCTTTGCAAGGTTTTAATATTGCAGAAGTTTTTAATAGAGTCATTGATTTGTTGCCAGAATCTCCACCATTTTATCCTAAAGATCAATTAACAGATAAGCCAGAGCGTTTTTTTATTAATGAAACCATTCGCGAAAAAATTCTAATGCATTATAAAAAAGAAATTCCTTATGCCGTAGAGATAGAAACCGAAGAATTTTTTGAGGAAGAGAAAATTATTAGAATTCGGTCAGTAATCATGGTAGAGCGTGAAACTCAAAAGGGGATTATTATTGGACATAAAGGAAGTGCATTAAAGCGTGTAGGTGTTGAGGCTAGAAAAGATTTAGAAACTTTTTTTGGAAAACAAATTCATTTAGAACTTTATGTGAAGGTGAACAAAAATTGGCGTAGTAATCAAAAACAGTTAAAACGTTTTGGTTATAATAATTAGTCATGTTTAATTATTAAGTAGCCAACATTCATATAAATTTACGTATTATATTTAGGTATAGATACCTGGTATAATTTATCAAGTCAGTTAATTTTTATGGCTTCGGTTCAATTCTTTCAGCGAGCTTTTTTAATTATAAATTTTTTTAAAAGCTAAATAAGCTTCATAAAATAATACAAGTATTCAATCTTTACTAAAAAAGAGTGGTGCGTTGTTTATATTTTCTATTTTTGCAAAATATTTCAACAGAAATATAAATTAATCAGTTCTAAACTGTTACATAATTAAAGTATGAGTAATATAGTAGCCATAGTAGGAAGACCAAATGTAGGTAAATCAACGTTTTTCAATCGTTTAATACAACGTAGAGAGGCCATTGTTGATGCGCAAAGTGGTGTTACTAGAGACCGTCATTACGGTAAAAGTGATTGGAATGGCAAAACCTTTTCTTTAATAGATACAGGTGGTTATGTTTTAGGAAGTGATGATATTTTTGAAGCTGAAATTGATAAACAAGTAGAATTGGCTATTGATGAGGCCGATGTTATAATTTTTATGGTGGATGTTGAGGATGGTGTTACAGGTATGGACGAAGATGTCGCCAAATTATTACGTAAAGTAAGTAAGCCTGTTTTTTTAGTAGTAAATAAAGTGGATAATGGAACACGCGCCAAAGATGCCGTAGAATTTTATTCATTGGGTTTAGGCGAGTATTATACCATTGCAAGTATAAATGGAAGTGGTACAGGTGACTTGTTAGATGCTTTGGTTGAAGCTTTGCCTGAAAAAGAAAGTGTAGTTGAAAATGATTTGCCACGTTTCGCTGTAGTAGGTCGCCCTAATGCGGGAAAATCATCATTTATAAACGCACTTATTGGAGAAGATAGATATATTGTTACGGATATAGCAGGCACTACTCGCGATTCTATCGACACAAAGTATAACCGTTTTGGATTTGAATTTAATTTAATGGATACCGCAGGTATCAGAAGAAAATCTAAAGTAAAGGAAGATATAGAGTTTTATTCGGTAATGCGAAGCGTTCGAGCTATTGAACATGCTGATGTTTGTTTAATAGTTTTAGATGCTACGAGAGGTTTTGATGGGCAAGTACAAAATATATTTTGGTTGGCAGAACGTAATAGAAAAGGTATTGTTATTTTAGTAAATAAATGGGATTTAGTAGAAAAAGATCATAAATCTGTAAAGGAATATGAAAAAGCTATAAAGAAACAGATGGAACCTTTTACAGATGTACCCGTTATATTCATATCTGTTTTGACTAAACAACGTATTTTTAAAGCTATAGAAACAGCCGTTGAGGTTTACCAAAACCGAGCTAAAAAAATTAAAACTAGCAAGCTGAATGACGTGATGTTACCTATTATTGAGAACTACCCACCACCAGCATATAAAGCCAAATTCGTTAAGATAAAGTATGTCATGCAATTGCCAACACCACAACCGCAATTTGCTTTTTTCTGTAACCTTCCACAATATGTTAAAGATCCGTACAAGCGTTTCTTAGAAAATAAACTTCGCGAACACTTTGATTTTACTGGGGTTCCGGTTAGTGTGTATATGCGTAAAAAGTAATTTTTTTTAAATTTCATCAATTCCACTTGGTCAGCTAAAATATAAATGTATATTTGTGTCATAGTTAAATAGGACACTAATACATTGGTATATGATTTCAATTAATAATCTCTCATACGGCTATAGTAAAAAAAATGCTTTATTTAAAGACTTAAACTTTAATCAAAATGCAGGTAATATCGTTGGTTTGCTTGGTAAGAATGGCGCAGGGAAATCTACTTTATTAAAGCTTATTACAGGTTTATTGTATTCAAAAAAAGGGGAGATAAACGTAAATGGGAGTATGCCTCATAAACGCGATCCTGATTTTTTATCAAATATCTTTTTTGTTAATGATGACCCTTTTCTTCCTTCATTAACGGTTAAAGCGTATTTAAAAGTCTATGGTGCGCTTTATAAGAATTTTGATTCTGAAAAAATGCACAACATTTTACAAGAATTTGAGATTCACGAACATCAAAGCTTAAATGGGATGTCTTACGGACAGCAAAAAAAGTTTATTATCGCATTTGCATTGTCCACTAATTGTAAAGTGCTACTGCTAGATGAGCCCACAAATGGCTTAGATATTCCTTCAAAAAAAGTATTTAGAAAAGTACTAGTAGATTATATAGAAGATGATCAATTGGTTATTATTTCTACTCATCAAGTTAAAGATGTGGAAACGCTGATAGATAAAATTGTACATATTGAAAATGGACGTATTGTTTTTGAAAAAGATGTATTTAAAATAACTGAGGTATTTCAGTTTAAATCAGTAAATAATATTAACGATTTATCAGATGTTATATATTCTGAAAAATGCCCCGGAGGCTATAAGGTTATTATGCCGGTTAAAGAAAAAGAAGAGACCGAGCTGGATATAGAACTTTTGTTTAATGCCATTTCCAATAACGCAAAAATTAATTTATAAGCTATGGGTTTACAAAAACATTTTACTGCAAGTCGGTTTTATAAATACCTGATATATGATTTAACTTTAAACGGAAAAACATACCTGCTGGCTTTGGGTGGGCTAGTTATAGTTTTATTTATTGTTGATGTTTTTACACTAGGTACAGCAAGGCCTAGAATAAATTTTAATAGTAGGTATTACGGCCCTATATTCGTGTTTTTTCTTATTTTAAGTGGCGTTATAAGTGCTGGAACCGCTTTTTCTGCTTTGAGGTCTTCCAAAACCAGTATCCATTATTTGCTAATCCCAGTTTCAAACTTTGAAAAGTTTGTTGTTCAGTTTTCTATTCGTATCGTGGGTTTTGTGTTATTGTTTTTGCCGCTGTATTGGCTAACATTTAAACTTGCTTTTAGTTTTTATAGCCTCTTTGGTATGGTTTCAGAAAATGTTGAAAGTTATAATTTGTTGAGCCCGTTTCAATGGCAAAAAAACAGTATTGATATATACCTTGTAGTTGCTGTTGCCAGCGGATCCATGTTATTTGCTTTCTGTGGTGCTGCCTATTTTAAAAAACAGGCACTTTTTAAATCCATTTTAACTTTTGCGCTGTTGACTCTATCTTGGTTTTTATTGATGCTAACTTTCTCTCATATGTTTTTTATACATTCTGAAAAGGAGTTTTTTGAAATTAATTTGAGAAGCTATAAAGTTCAAAAAACAATTTACAATACTCAAATTTATACAGTTATTCTTTTCGCAGGATTGAGTTTGTTTTTATTACCACTAGCATTCTTTAAATTAAAAGAAAGAGAAACTTAATATGGAATTTAAAGAAAATAGAGGGATTTATTTACAAATAGCAGATGACCTGTGCCATCAAATATTAGGTGGTGGGTTAAAACCAAATGATAGGGTGCCTTCTGTACGTGACTTAGCTGTGGAGCTAGAAGTTAATAGAAACACGGTAATGCGTAGTTATGCCTACTTACAAGACGAAGGCATTTTTGACAATAAGCGGGGTGTTGGGTTTTTTGTGGCAGAACATGCCATTGAAAAAATAAAAGAAAAGGAGAAAAAGTATTTTTTTGAAAACGATTTACCGCTCATACTTCAAAAAGTTAAACTTTTAAAATTAAACAGTATAGCGTTAAAAACACTATTACAGGAAATAAATAAAAACGATTAGATGAAAACTTCAAAATATATACAAGCCACTTTATTGTTATTCATTTTTAGTGCGACTTTAGTATTGTTTTTAGATGCTAAAAGTATTCCAGAACTAGAAGTGACACCAAATAAAACTAAAGGCTATTATGACTCAAAATTACTTAGTGATTTTTCAGTGATTGTAGCCGAAGAAAATAGTAAGTTTTGGCTTAGACATGATTCTATAAGTAGCGTTTATTATCAACATAGAGATAATGATGGAGCTTTAAAGGAAGATTTTGGTTTTGAATGTTTTAGGTTAAAAAATGATACGCTGTTTGTAAGTAGTGTAAATGAAAATTATTGGTTATATGTAAACACCGAATCTGTAAATAAAATTATTGGTAAAGAAAATTCAGAAATTGGCTTAATGGTTTATAAAAAAGACACTTTAAATTTCATCTTAACAAATGCTAAAGTGAATGGTTCTCTAAATGAATCTATAAAATTTTTGAATATTGAAGCTGATAATCACTCTGATATTAGTTTTAGGAGAATCATAATAAAAAGTATTGACAGCATCACTAAAGAGGAAAAATTCATGCCGTATAACCAAAAATTAATAGAAGCTCAAATAACTCTAAAAAATCATTCAAAGCTTGAAATGCCAAAACCTCAGAAGCTTATAATTGATGCTGATGAAACCAGCAGTTATATAATTTTTAGTAGTAATTCTAATGGAAAAGAACTCATTACTAGTTCAGCAATACTCAAAGCTAATTAATTTTCAAAAATAGACTAAGTATGGCATATGTTTAAAATAAAAGGTAAATTTCTTACATTTTGTGATTTATTTAAGAATATTTGTAAAGATCATGCGTTATATTTATTTCCAATAAAACACTTATATACATCAATAATGAAAAAAATAATCTTCCTTTTTTTGTTTATTTCCGTTTCCGGATTTTCTCAAATAATTGAACCTGTTAAGTGGGCTACTTCAATTGAAAAAATTTCCGAAAAAGAATACGATATTGTTTTTACAGCAACTATTGATGAAACTTGGCATCTGTATTCTGTAAACGTTCCTGAAAACGGACCACTTCCAACGGTTTTTTCATTTGAGAGTCTTACAAATTATACGCTCATAGGCAACATGTCAGAACCCAAAGGGCATACGGTTTATGAAGCCGTTTTTGAAATGGATACTAAGTATTTTGAAAATAAAGCTATTTTTAAACAGCGCATAAAAATTCTAAATAAGACACCTTTTAAGTTAAAAGGGAATATAGAATTCATGAGCTGTAATGGCGAAAAGTGTATCCAGGGGTATGATACTTTTGAAATTAACATATAATCAATCAAACATCAATTAAAAACGAACAATCATCATGAAAACACACACACTTACCATTTTATTGACATTCATTTGCTCATTTGCATTTTCACAAAAAGTTATTGAAAATCCTGAGTATGGATTCTCTACATATCCAGGAGAAATCACAAAAATTGAAATGCGAGATACCACAACCGTATTGCATTTCAAAATAAAAACCTTACCGTGGGGTTATTTTCATTTATTCCAAGAATCCTACATTCAAAATTTGAGTGGCGATAACAAACTATTTGTTAGCAAAGTAACAGGTGCCAACTTTAAAAGAAATGATTTTCCACCATCAGGAGAAGTTATGTATCAGTTATATTTTCCACCTTTAAGTAACACTGTAAAGACTATTGACTTTGGTGTGGAAAAAGAACGTGGTTGGCGTGTTCATGATATTATATTACAAGAAGATGAAAATAGCTTATTATTACCAAAAGAACTAAGAGGTAATTGGCTTTTAGCAGATGGTAGTAATCGTTGGGATTATGGTTTTAATTCAAAATATGCCATAGTAGATGGGTCCATATGGAATTACGAGTCTATTGATAAAAAAGGGGGAAAGTATAAAGTAATACTAGAAAATGGGGGAGACTTAAAAACGATATATGCGAAATTAGATAAAGTTGGAGATGTGGCTTTTGGGAATGCGGCTAAAGCACTTAAGAGCTACAGTCTTACTAAGGTGTTTAATCCAGACTTTAAATTAAAAGAAGACGGTGGTTTTAAAGACTTGACGTTTGCTTTAGACTCTACAACCTATTCTGGAGTGATTAAAGGATTTTCAGATAAGATGGAGCAAAAAACAGCGATGATTTATGTGAACAATGTGTTTAAAGGGGGGCAAGAATCTCATTTAGTGAAAATTAATGATGATGGTAGTTTTCAATCAAAATTTCCCTTAACCCATCCACAAACCGTATTTGTGCGACTGTTTTCTGGTGCTTACACCGTGTTTCTAGAGCCAAACAAAAAGACATTTCATTTTATCGATGGTAAAGCATCTTTTTTTATGGGAGATAATGCTCAGGTCAATTCAGATCTTGATGCGTTAAAGGATATCACATTTCGTTTGGGTATGAAAGAGCGAAAGGAAATCGGTAAAACGGCCCCTGAAACCTATAAAGAAACCTGTTTCAAGTTAAGAGAAAACACGCTTAACGAACTAGCTACTTACCAAAAAAGCAATTTTGTAAGCCAAAAAGCACTACAAATAAAAAACCTGGATTTGGACCTCAGTTTTTATCAAGAACTATTGGGATATGATATGTACAGACGCTCATTGCAACATCAAAATGAAAAGGCAAAAAAAGAGGCTGATAAAATGCCGTATAAAGAGTTTGAGGTTAGTGAGAGCTACTATGATTTCTTACCAAATGATGTGGCAGATAATAGTCTTTTAGCCTTATCTAATGGGTATTATTTTTTTGTAAATAGACTTATATATGCAGATATATTTAAAGCGAATCTCAATTCAAAATTGACTAGCGTAGATATTGCCAATTGGTTACAAGAAAATGATGTGGAATTGACTGATGAAGAACTAAATATGGTGGCAGGGAGTAAGCAAATTGAAACCCCAGAAGCTATTGAAAAAGAAGTGGAGTTTAGAAAAGCTTATGGAGACACTGAACAAGAGTTTTACAAAAAGTATAAGAATCATTTTAGTGATGTTCAAGCGTATATTAAATCTAATGATGCCCCCAAGCAAAGTCACTTTATTCTGGATGTTGTGGGCTATTTAAATGAAAAAGATATTAAAATAACCGAAGATGAAGCTGACATGGTAGAAGCTTTAAGAACATTAAAATCACCTGAAGAAATTGAGGCGGAGAGTTCATTTAACAATAAGTTTAGTGAGGCAGTAATCTCGTTTCGTAAAAAATACCAAGATGATTATTCTAAGATCAGTAGTGCTAGAAGGTATACTGCCCGTGATAAAAAGATTAAAGCATTTTTCGGTAAAGAAAACGCCTTTTTATTTGACGTCATAAAGATGCAAGAGCTTAGTAAACCATTTGAAGATTATATTGTATATAGTGACGACGCCTTAGTTAATGCCCAGCAAGAGTTGAATACCCCGTTTTTAAAAAATTACTTAGCGTTATCTAATGCGCAAACCATAGAAAAAATGGAAATAAACAAGATAAAGGGTGGTTATAACGTTAACGAAGTAGAGAAAAATGAAGGTGATGAATTGTTTGACGCTATGCTTAAAAAGTTTAAAGGAAAAGTGGTTTATGTCGATTTTTGGGCGACTTGGTGTGGACCTTGTAAATCTGGTATAAAAAGAATAGCGCCACTTAAAGAAGAAATGAAAGATGATAACGTCGTGTTTCTGTACATAACCAATCAAAGTTCACCAGAGGATACTTGGGAAAATTCAATTGCCAATATAAAAGGTGAACACTATAGGGTGTCTTCAGATGAATGGAATTATTTAGCTGATAAATTTAGTATTTCAGGAATACCCCATTATACCCTTGTAAATAAAAATGGCGAGGTGGTAAAACCGAAAATGGGGTATCTCCCAAATGATAGGCTTAAAACTATTTTGAAAACTGAAATGACTAAATAGAAATTTTATATTTAAATATTTTAAAAAACTCAGTATTAGAAATAATATTGAGTTTTTTTATTGCTATTCCCACTTTTCAATAATACGGTCTAAAGCATTATCAACACCATTAAAATAGTTGCCTATTTTAAACTCAGGAATCATAGTGCTATCTATTATCATTTTACTCACCTTATCAGTAATGATTTTTTCGGTGCCTTTTCCAGTGGCTATGGTAACGTTCCTGTCGAGCTTAGAAACAAGAATCAAAAGCCCATTATCTTTTTCTTTTTTACCAATACCTAAACCTTCAGCTATTTGTGTTGCATGGTATAAAGCATTAGTGTTTTTGGGTAATGAATCAATGGTATAAATACAAATTTCGTTTGTTGAAATGGCTTCGTAATCAATTATTTTTTTAGTTAAAGCATCTTGCTCAGAGTCTGAAAACAACAAAGCATAATCTTGAACAACAGCTTGATTTAATTTTGAGATGTCATGGTTATTCGTTTTGCAAGAAGAAAAAATAATAATCCAAAAACAAAGAAATAAGAACGATTTTTTCATGTTTTTTAGTTTAAAGAAGAAGTTAGTAATGAAAACTGGAAATGAGACTTAAAACTGAGTTACCAACCACCAGAAGCACCACCGCCACCAAAACTGCCTCCGCCAAAGCCACCACCGAAGCCTCCACCGCTACCTGAAGACCATCCGCCTCCAGAACCAAAGCCACCAGAGGATCCTTTTCCAAAAGTGCCACGTCCTAGATTACTTAAAATTATAGCTTCTAAAATATCAATACCGCCAGATCTGTTTCCTCGGTTTCCACCTTTTCCACCACCACGTTTATTTTTTGAAATTGAAATAAGAATAATTATAAATATAAAAATGAGGACGAATATAAAACTAATAGGAAATTCATTTTTACTTGATGATTTTCTGGTGCCTTTATATTCGCCCATCATCACTTCAAAAATGGCATCACTTGCTCGGTTTAATCCTCCGTAATAATTGTTTTGTTTAAAATAAGGGATTATATCACGTTCAATAATACGCTTAGACATGGCGTCAGTAAGTAAATGTTCAACGCCTTGACCAGTATTTATAGCTATTCTTCTGTCATCTCTTGCCAATAATATTAATATCCCGTTATCTTCTTTTTCTTGTCCAATACCCCATTTTTCTCCCCATTGTGCACCTAAGTAATTAATGTTTTCACCTTCTGTCGAGGCTATAATAGCAATAACAATTTGAGTTGATGTGGTATCAGAATACTTTACTAATTTTTGTTCTAGGCTATTTTTTTCTGAAGCACTTAAAAGTTTGTAGTAATCGTAAACAGCATCTGGATTTGCTTTTGTTGGTTTCTCAGGGATTTTATATTGTGAGTAAGAAAAACTAAATGATAAAAGCGTGATGATAAAAGTAAAAATAAGCTTCCTTTTTATTCTTGATGAAAACTGCCGATTGAATACTGAATATTGCATATTAAACCCTATCCTTTAGAAATTTCGTTTGATAATTCATCAATATCGCCATGTTCCCAAGGAAAATATTGGGCTAATTGCTCACCAGATTTTATAATACCTTCTATTAAACCTTGTTTAAAATTCCCCAATTTAAAATGCGACTGTATCACACTTTTTGTGCTATCCCAAAAATCTTTTGATACCACATCATTAATGCCTTTATCACCATAAATAACAAACGTTCTATCATTAACTGCAACATAAATTAATACACCGTTTTGAAGTTTTGTATTATCCATTTTTAAAAAATGAAAAACTTCTAATGCGCGATTTGTGGCGTCGTTATTAGAAGTTTTTTCTATGTGCACCCGTATTTCTCCCGAAGTTTTAGATTCAGCTTGTCTAATGGCATCAATAATTTCTTGTTCCTCAGATGAAGTTAAAAATTTTTCAACAGTGTTAGGCATATTTAAAAGGGCTTAGTTAAAATCGAAATCAACATCTGGTGCTTTTTCACTTCCGGCCTCTGCTTTATAATACGTTAAGTCGTCAAAATTTAGAATTCCTGCTAATAAAGAATTTGGAAATGTTTTGATGTGCTTATTATATGGTTCTACAGATTCATTATATCTATCTCTAGCTACATTAATTCTGTTTTCGGTGCCTTCTAACTGACTTTGTAATTCTAGGAAATTTTGATTTGCTTTTAATTCAGGATATCTCTCTACAGTAACTAATAAGCTTTTTAATGCACCAGATAAACCACTTTGAACTTCACTAAATTTTGCCATTTGTTCTGGTGTTATGTTAGTGGGGTCAATGGTCATAGAAGTGGCTTTCGCTCTGGCTTCAATAACATCTTTTAGAGTGCCTCTTTCAAAATCTGCAGCACCTTGAACCGTTTTCACTAAGTTTCCAATCAAGTCGTTTCTACGTTGATAAGTACTTTCAACATTTGCCCATGTTTTAGTGGCATTTTCTTTAAGATTTACAGCGATATTATTAAAACCTTTTACCCACGAGTATAATCCAATGACTATAATGCCTATAATAATTAATGGTAAGAATTTTTTCATAATGTGTTATTTTAATAGGGTTTGTATTAATTGTTATTGGTTAGACAGCATTTACTTTTATATGTTACTTTTTTTTAAAAAAAAGATATAGAATTAAAACTTTTTTATAAATGTTCTTTTATTTTAATAAGCTGATTTTTAATATCTTCAAGTTTACTAATAATCTCAAAATTATTCAAGGCTTCTTTTTTTTCTTCCTTTAAATGTGTTTTAGCGCCTTCTAAAGTAAAACCACGTTCTTTAACTAAATGATAAATAAATTTAAGGTTTTTAATGTCTTCTGGAGTGAACTTACGGTTCCCTTTTGCATTTTTTTTCGGTTTTAATACATCAAACTCCTTTTCCCAAAAACGAACTAAAGACGTGTTTACGTTGAAAGCTTTGGCAACTTCTCCAATAGCATAATATCGTTTTTCTGGTAAATCTATATGCATTAATCTAAGGATTGATTTTCTAATGAAGCGTGCTCTAGTAATGTATTAAACTCTTCGGCTGTTAAACTTCCGTAATAGAAATTTATAGGATTAATACGGTCACCATCTTTGAAAATTTCATAATGTAAATGAGGCCCTTGAGATCGCCCTGTACTACCTATAAAACCTATTAAATCACCACGTTTTACTTTTTGGTTTTTTCTTACATTATATTTATATAAGTGCGCGTATAAACTTGTGTATCCAAAACCGTGCTCTATCCTAATATGCTTTCCATAACCGCTAGAACCAGAGTCTGCACGTACCACAACACCGTCACCACTAGCGTAAATTGGCGTGCCTCTTGGTGCTGTAAAATCCATGCCCCAATGCATTTTTCGAGCTTTTGTAAATGGGTCTGATCGCATACCATAACCCGATGCCATACGCGTTAAATCTTCATTACTTACAGGTTGTATAGCTGGTATTGCCGTTAGTAATTTTTCTTTTTCTTCAGCAAGAATAGCGATCTCATCAAGAGATTTTGATTGCACTACAATTTGCTTTTGTAAAATATCTAAACGCTTATTACTTTCAATTATAAGCTTAGAGTTATCAAAACCTTCAATATCTTTATATCTATTTATGCCTCCAAAACCAGCCTTTCTTTGTTCGTCTGGTATAGGGTTAGCTTCAAAATAGACACGGTAAATATTGTTATCTCTATCTGCTACGTTTGCCAAAACTGTTTCAGCTTCCTTCATTTTTTTGTTTAATATTTCAAACTGAAATTGCATATGCTGCAGTTCTCGCGTAAGTGCTTTTTCCTTTGGCGATTCTACATAATTTCCTGCAATTGATATAAATAAAAAAGCAAATATTGCTGATGCCAAAAGAAATACTGAAGCATACTTAAAAGTATTTCTTTTTTTTCGCGGTATCTTTTTATAAGAAAGCGATTCAGAATCGTAATAATATTTTACCTTACTCATTGTTTAAATTATACTATTTTTGCTGAAAATTAAACATAATTTAATGTCTTTTAAACAGACCAAAACGTACAAAGCCATAAAAAATTGTCGTTTTATATTTTAACACCATTCATATTTTAGATTTGCGTGATTTTACAAATTTAAAATAGATTTGTAGCGTAAATATAAAAATTGTTTTGCATTAAAAGTCATTAAACATAAACAACATTATTAGTAATTACATGAAGTCACAAGAAGTTCGATCTAAATTTTTAAGTTTTTTTGAAGATAAGAAGCATAGCATTGTACCGTCTGCTCCAATGGTTTTAAAAGATGACCCCACTTTAATGTTTGTAAACTCTGGGATGGCGCCTTTTAAAGAATACTTTTTGGGTAATGCACAGCCTAAGAATAAACGTATTGCGGACTCTCAAAAATGCCTTCGTGTTTCAGGTAAGCATAACGATTTAGAAGAAGTAGGGTATGATACTTACCATCATACTTTATTTGAAATGCTGGGGAACTGGAGTTTTGGTGATTATTTTAAAAAAGAGGCCATAGCTTGGGCTTGGGAATTATTAATTGAGGTTTACGGCATAGATAAAGATATTTTATATGTCACAGTTTTTGAAGGAAGCGACGATGCCGATAAGTTGCCGATGGATATGGAAGCTTACGATTTTTGGAAAGAATTTATTTCTGAAGACCGTATTTTAAAAGGTAATAAAAAAGATAATTTTTGGGAAATGGGCGACCAAGGCCCGTGCGGTCCATGCAGCGAAATTCATGTCGATATTCGTTCGGTTGAAGAAAAAGCTAAAATTCCGGGCAAAGATTTAGTGAACAAAGATCATCCGCAAGTGGTTGAAATTTGGAATTTGGTGTTTATGCAATACAACCGAAAAGCCAATGGAAGTTTAGAAAATTTACCAGATAAGCATATTGATACGGGTATGGGCTTTGAGCGCCTTTGTATGGTTTTACAAGGTGTGCAGTCTAATTATGATACCGATGTTTTCTCTCCGGTTATTAAAGAGATTGAGACCATAACGGATAAGAAGTATGGCAATAATGAAAAGGTGGATGTTGCCATTCGAGTGATTTCTGATCATGTTCGTGCTGTGGCATTTTCTATTGCCGACGGACAGTTACCAAGTAATACGGGTGCAGGTTATGTTATCCGACGAATTTTACGTCGTGCTGTGCGTTACGGTTTTACATTTTTAGATAAAAAAGAACCATTTATTTATAGATTGGTTGAAGTGTTAAGTAAAAAAATGGGGACTGCTTTTCCAGAATTGAAAGCTCAAAAGCAGCTTATTGAAAATGTTATCAAGGAAGAAGAACAATCGTTTTTAAGAACACTCGATCAAGGCTTAGTTTTATTGAATAGAATAGTTGAAGAAACCAAAGGTGATACAGTATCTGGTGAAAAAGCTTTTGAGCTGTATGATACGTATGGATTTCCAATAGATTTAACGGCTTTAATTCTTTCAGAAAAAGCGTTTAAATTAGACGAAAAAGGTTTTGATGACGAGCTCCAAAAACAAAAAAAACGTTCTAGGGCTGCAAGTGAAATGTCTACTGACGATTGGACTATCTTAGTTGATAACGCCGATGAAGAATTTGTAGGATATGATGTTTTAGAAGCTGATGTGATAATAACCCGATATAGAAAAGTAACATCAAAAAAAGATGGTGATAGGTATCAGATCGTGTTTAATGTAACACCGTTTTACCCTGAAGGCGGCGGACAAGTAGGCGATAAGGGCTATTTGGAAGACACTCACGGCGATGTAGTTTATATACTTGATACCAAAAAGGAAAGCAATGTAATTATTCATTTCACTAAAAACTTGCCAAAGCATATAAATGAAGGTTTTAAAGCTGTAGTTGATGCTAAACAACGTCATCGAACCGAATGTAATCATACGGCAACCCATTTATTACACCAAGCGTTGCGTGAAGTTTTAGGTACACATGTTGAACAAAAAGGAAGCGCCGTGCATTCAAAATATTTACGTTTTGATTTTTCCCATTTCTCAAAATTAACAAATGAAGAACTACATGAAGTAGAGAATTTTGTAAACCGTCGTATTGATGGAAAACTACCGCTTACCGAAAAACGAAGGATCCCAAAAGAAGAGGCTATAGCAGAAGGTGCCATGAGTTTATTTGGAGAAAAGTACGGAGATACAGTTCGCGCTATTCGTTTTGGTCAATCTATAGAACTTTGTGGAGGTACTCATGTAAAGAATACTGCTGATATTTGGCATTTTAAAATAGTTTCAGAAGGTGCAGTTGCCGCTGGAATTAGAAGAATAGAAGCAATAACAAATGACGCTGTTAAAGATTTTTATTTTGAAAACAATCGAGCATATTTAGAAATGAAAGATTTACTTAATAATGCTCAAGAACCTTTAAAAGCGTTGCAAAACCTTAAAGAAGAGAACACGAATCTTAAAAAGCAAATTGAACAACTTTTAAAGGATAAAGCGAAGAATATAAAAGGTGAACTTAAGAATGAATTGACTGAAATTAAAGGCATTCAATTTTTAGCTAAAAAATTAGATTTGGATGCTGGTGGACTAAAAGATGTGGCCTTTGAATTGGGTAGTCAATTTGATAATTTATTCTTATTATTTGCCACCGAGCAAGATGGAAAAGCATTGTTATCATGTTATATTTCAAAAGAATTAGTTGCTAGTAAAGCCTTAAATGCAGGACAAGTAGTGCGCGAACTTGGAAAATTTATCCAAGGCGGTGGTGGTGGACAACCATTTTTTGCTACTGCTGGGGGAAAAAACCCAAGCGGGATTGATGAGGCTTTAAAAGCAGCAAAGGATTATTTAAAATAGACTCGTAAAGTTTTGAACATGAATGAAAATCAAATCTCATCTATTATTGTAGATAAATGTTATCATTTTCATGTCGAGTTGGGTCCAGGCTTTTTAGAATCTGAATATGAAGAATTTTTGTGATTTGAACTCATTAATGAGGGACTTAAAGTATGGAGACAAAAAGCATTACCAGTATTTTTAAAAAAGCAGTAAATTAGATTTAGGATTTAGAACAGATTTAATACTTGAAAATAAAGTTATAATTGAAATAAAATCTGCTATAGAAATTCATCAGTTAAACCTAAACAATTGCTAACATAATTAAAGCTTTCAGGATTAAAATTGGGTTTATTAGTGAATTTCAACAGTCCACTTATAAAAACAGGAATAACAAAAATAGTTAACAAATTACAGCGTTCCATCTTCGCGCCTTTACGAGTAATATTTGTGAGATTCATATGGATTTACAAACAAAAATACCATTACAAAAACAGTCTAAAAATCTAATAGATTACAATTCTAATATATTGCTATTAGGCTCTTGTTTTTCGGATAATATTGGAAAAAAACTAGACTATTTCAAGTTTCAAAATCTTCAAAATCCATTTGGTATTTTATTTCATCCAAAAGCGATTGAAACTTTAATTGAAAATGCTACTAATCAGAAAGAATTTTCAGAAAAAAACATTTTTTTTAGTAATGAACAATGGCATTCTTTTGACGCACACTCAAAGCTTAGTAACATATCAAAAGATGATTTGCTTAAAAATTTAAATGAACAAGTTGCATCGACTCATCAGCAAATCCGCAAGTCAACTCATATCATTATCACTCTAGGAACGGCTTGGGTTTATAGATTTATAGAAAATAATTCAATAGTAGCTAATTGCCATAAAGTAGCACAAAGACATTTTAAAAAAGAATTACTTTCAGTTGAAGTCATTACAGATTCTTTAACAAATACATTAAGCTTGATAAGAAGTTTAAATGATAAGGTTTCAGTGATTTTTACAGTGTCTCCCGTACGTCATTTAAAAGATGGTTTTATTGAAAATATGCAAAGTAAAGCACATCTTTTGGCGGCCATTCGTCAGGTTATTCTCCCTTCGGAAGCTATTGGGCTCTATTTTCCTTCCTTTGAAATTATGATGGATGAACTTCGTGATTATCGTTTCTATACCGAAGATATGATTCATCCCAATCAAATAGCCATAAATTATATTTGGAATAAATTCCAGAACGTTTGGATGTCATCAGAATCTTCTATAACTATGGATGAAGTTGATCGTGTTCAAAAAGGCCTAAAACATAAACCTTTTAATTCTAAATCAGAAGCTCATCAAAAATTTCTATTGGGATTAGAAGTTAAAAAGATAAAACTGAAAGAAGCATATGCACATATTATATTCTAAATTGAGCATGTTTTATTTTTTAAAAAATCGTGCGGTGATAATTCGGTTACTTTTTTAAATCCGATATAAAATGGATTATATGAAGAAAACCCTATTTTATAAGCTAGAGACTCCATCGTATTAGTTTTTAAATAACCATTGTCAATTAAATCCATACCGTCTTTAATTCTTTCCCGCATTCTATATTCTTGAAAAGATATTTTTGAATGGTATTTAAATAAATAAACTAAGTGACTTGATGGCACACCTAATTTTTCAGCTAAATCTGAAATTGAAATTTTTGGGTCTCTAAAAATTTTATTGTTACTAACTAATTTATCTACTTCTTTGATATAGCTAAGTATATTGGTGTTAATTTTTTCTTGTAATTTTAAGTCTTGTTCGTTGTTTTTTTCTTCGGTGACTTCTAAAACCCAATTATAGTTTATAGACAGATTAGTAGTACTGCTCGCTTCTTCGATTAAGCCAAATTTTAATATTTTTTTATTTAAAATAGGAATTCCGTATAAAATCTCTGGAGTAAATAATATTTTAAAATAAATGAATAACCAAAATAACAATAAAGGAATAGCCATTGACTTCCCTGAAAGACTACTACCATTAATTATTTCATTATTAAGGGATATTAAAAGCATAAAAACAGCAAAAACATTGAAAGAAAATAAATAAATAGTCCAATTTTTCATGAGGAGAAAATGAGAATTATTTATTAAAAGATTTTTTCTGAACCATACCTTTTTGCTTAATACTTTGTAAGTAATAACAATATAGAATACCATAAAAATTGCGACTAAAAAAGCGTTAGTACTTTTGCCAAAGTAGAATATAAAGCTATTTGAAAAATAAATATTTAATAGGTAGAGTAACCCAATAAATATAAGATGCTTTAAATTTTTAGAATTAAATTTTTTTTCTGGATTGACTAGATTCTTATGATACAAATAAAAGCAAGGAGCGATAATTAAATAAAAAATGGAATTTGGTCCTTTGTCAGGTTTAAACAAAGTTTGTAATCCTAATCCATAACTTCCTTGAATTAAAAATCTATGAGAAATAAGCATAATAATTACAAGTAAGAATGCATTACAAAACGGATTAGACCTGTAAGAAGTTATCATTAAAGCTATGGTAACTGAACCAATAATAGACGTAAATAAAAATAACAAAGATTCTAACAATACGTATGGAATATATTAAAAACAAAAATAGTAAATTAAGATTGTTTTTTTATGAATTATAAATAACAAAGAAAATTTCAAATTTGAGTTTTCAAAATAAAATAATTCTTATTGATTTGCTTAAATCATTACTGATTTCTTAAAAAAAAATACTCAAAACATTTTTCACGATAGTAATTGTTTTTTAATAAATATATTTACATATCAAGCTGTAAATATACATGCTTTATAACTCTCAAATACAGCATGTTCTTAGTTTTTACCGCTTAGCTATTATCAGGATTAATTATGAAGTTTTTTTAAAAGGTTATCTTAATCAAGATAACCTTTTTCTTTTCATATAAATTTTAAATATACGTAATTCATCGTATTGATTTCAGTGTTCTATAATTGCAGTTTTGTGATATTAATAATTATATACAAAATTCAACAATGAGACATTTAAATTTTTTAGTATTTCTATTTGTTAGTGCGCTAGTTGTAAACGCGCAAAAAGCAGAAACGCCAAATCAAGATTACAACTTAGGAGCGAAGATAAACGAAATGACACTTACTGTAGGGGGCGTTTTGGTTGTTGCTACTAATGATGGTCTAGTGGGTATAAAGCCAACTGAAACTCAACCTGTATTTACCTTTAATAATTTTGGAAAGCTAAAGCCAGAAGAAACCGAATTTATTCCAGCATCACCATATATCGTGGTCTCTCAGGGAGCTGGTTCTAAATTTGCTGGTATAGCAAAAACAAAAAGAGCGGTTTTAAATTATATAACTGGTCAGGTTATATTTAATTCTGAAACCGATAATTGGAATCAAATTTATACCTGTAATGTGGTGTTGCCTCAAAACAAATTAATTGTTAGCGGTATTCAAAAAGAAGGTGATAAGTTTGAGAAAATGACTGCTAAAGTAGCAGTCTACGATTTAAGCACACAGAAACTGGATTATAGTTTCTTTTTAGATAAACCGGGGCGTGTTGGTATTGCCAAAGATTTTAGTGTAACAGGTGTTCCATTATTATTAACAAATATGCTAATTATACCAACGGCTCAAGGTTTAATATCTAAATCGCATAAAGGAGCCGATTTATGGGAGTGTAAAATTAAAGGAATTAATTGGATGACTTCCGATATTTCAGAAACAGAAATTTATGGTTTCGAAACTACCACTAATGGAAAAAACACCCGTATTCATAAAATAAGCAACAAAGGTATAGAGCTTTGGAAAGATGACAGAAAAGTACAAGGGAATGTATCTAATTTTCAAATACTTCCACAAGGTATTGCTGTGGTGAGCGATAAAAGTTCAGGGGGTAGTACTAGCGTATTTGCAACAAATGATGAGTCAGAAATTGCTTTCTTAAGTGCATCAACTGGCGAAGATTTATGGGATAAAGCACCAAAAACAAAAGGGTGGGTACAGCATTTTTATGTTCAAGATGATGGTATTTTATTCGGGATTCAACAAGGCGGTATCAATAAAATTTCTTTTGATGGAAAAACATTATTCAAAAAACCGTTAAAAACAGGAGAGAACATTATGGTTATGGCAGAATCACCACAAGGTTTAATCTATATTACCAGTGAAGATGCCAATATAGTGGATTTGAAAACTGGGGATCAAGTTTGGAATAAACCGTTGAAATATAAAAATTCCGCGGCTGTAGCTTCAACTTTTGATAGCGCTAAAAATAGGTACTTAATTGCTGCGGATGGTGATGTTTATGCAATAGATGCTCAAACTGGAAATGCTACTGATTTTTCAAAAGTGAAATTTGATGAAAAAGAAGTAGCCAATACTATGGAAATGCGACAAGGTAACATCTTTTTAGGTGCATCTCAAAACGTGGCGCTTTTAGATAATGAAGGAAAACAAATATATCACGAATACTATAAATCGCCTAGTCAAAGTGGCTTTGTCAAAGTCTTATCAGGTGTTGTGGCAGTAGCATCTACAGGTTTGTCAATGGCTTATGCAGCTAAAGCAGGAGCAAATAAAACCAATGTTTACGGTGGTTTAAACGATTTAAGTAGTTATAATGAATATGGTAAAGAAGCTGCAAGAGCTTCAAAAATGTTTGCAGAAATTGGTAGCGCTGCTTTCGATGTTATGTCTAAACGTTTTAAAGCTACTGCTGCGACCGAAAATGCGCAGTTTATATTAACAAAGCTTGATGATGGTGTAGGATTGGTTACAGTAAACAAAGATACTGGTAAGGTGGACAAAGAAATAGTGCTTAAAGATAAAAAGCCAGAATATCAAGTAGATGAATATGGGGGCTATTTATTCTATAAAGCGAACGATCAAACCATCTACGCTTACGACCTTAAAAAATAAATCTTGTTGTTGAGATTTGTTGGATTGGGCGTGATAATCAGATTATTGCGCTTAATCTTCTTTAATAACTCTTTATCGAAAAATTAGTTGACGTGTCATATTTTAAATTAAATTTAAAATGCTATTAATCAGTTCATATTTAAAAAACATCAATTTATCAAATTTTAATAGAATTTGCAATTGGTGTTTTTTTTATGGGCTTAAGCCTATAAGATTCAGTTCAGGTTTTAATCTTTATAAACTTAAACTATTATGAATCTTACAATCTTTAGTGATCTCATTTTTATACTTGTATTGGTTGTATTAATTTTTATAATTAAGGCATATACTCAAACGATAAAGGTGAAAAAAAAGAGTGTAGAAAAATGTAATGAAATTATTAATTTGTTGAAAAAAGAAAGTTTTAAATACAAACAAATTTCTCAACGTTTGGTTTTATCAGATAATTTACAAACGACACTTTTTAAACGCTTCTTTAAAATAACAGAAGATTTACTGTGGGTACAAAAGATGATATTTGATAACCATCTAAATTAAATTCAATTCTCATTAGTTCTATGAATAAAGGATTACTCGTTTTTATTTTTTGTTGCTTTCATCTTCTAATTTCTTCACAAGAAAACGTTCAAAAAATTGATAGTTTAAAAAGACAGTATAGTCAAAGTAAAATACCAAAAGTAAAGGCTGAAGCTTTAAATCAATTGATTGATGACTATTTTGAAACCAATAAGGATTCCGCAGAAGTCTATATTTTGAAAACTTTAAAATATACAGAAAATAAAAAGGAATTAGATGAAATACATATTCATGGCTTGCTGAAGTACGCTCAATTCTATATCGTTAAAGGCGATTATGAAACCTCTAGTTTATACTACAGCAAATCTTGGGACAAACTAAAACAGCAAAGTAATTATTTCTTATACAATAAATATTATGGAGATTTTGGTGTTCTTAATTTTTATAAAGGCGATTTTAAAGAAGCTTTAAATAATTTTGATAAAGCGCTTCAATTAGCTAAAAAAGAAAATAATGAAGTCGACCAGCTTATATTTCTTAATAATAAAGCTTTAGCGATGTCCTATTTAGGTGAGGCTGAGTCGTCACTAGATGTCCATGGAGAAGCTATAAAACTCGCTGAGAAATTAAATGATTCAACCGCTCTAGGTAAATCTTTTAATAATATAGGACTGATATACGAGGACATGAAAGAATATGAAAAGGCATTGGAGTTTTATTTAAAGTCTTTAACAATTAAGGAGAACGGAACCAGTGAAATAGATATCGCCAATAGTTTGTATAATGTTGCAGGCATGTATAAAGAAATAGGTGAAAAGAATAACGATACGATGTTTTATGCAAAAGCCGAAAAACAATATGAATTGGCTATAAAAAAAGCTAAGGAAGCGGACTATGGTAAAGTGATGCTTTTTTCTAAAACAGGAATGGCGCAACTGGCAACGATTAGAGGAAATCCACAAAAAGCTATAGAGATATATGAATCTGTTGTAAGCGAGGCGCAAAGAGCGAATGATATTCAAACGCTTAGGGTTACCTACCTTAATTTAGGGGTTAATTACTTAAAAATTAGAAGGATTACTGATGCTGAAAATTATCTGTTAAAAGCATTACCATTAATTGTTGAAGCTGAAAACCCAGCAGATATGGCTAGTATTTACAAGAATTTAGCAATGCTTTACAATGATAAAAAAGATTATGCCAAAGCTTATAATTATTTAAATAAGCAATACGAGATAGAACAAGAGTTATCAAAAAATTCGTTAAAAAACAAAATTTCTGAATTTGAAATCAAATATGAAACTGAGAAAAAAGAAAAAGAAATCCTCTCTCAACGTGCAAATTTAGCTGAAAAAGAACTTGATATTACTCAAAAGAATACGCAACTAATAGGTTTGATTATTTTATCAATCGTGCTATCTATTTTAGGCTATTTATTATTTAATCAGCAAAAGTTAAAAAACCAGCAACTTAAAAAAGAAGGGGAGTTAAAAGAAGCCTTAGTTAAAATTGAAACTCAGAATAGATTACAAGAACAACGCTTGAGAATATCCAGAGATTTACACGATAATATTGGTGCGCAGCTCACATTTATTATTTCCTCAATTGAGAATTTGCAATTTGGATTTAAAATTGAAAATGAAAAACTCACAAACAAGCTAAGTAATATAAGTGCGTTTACCAAAGCGACGATTTACGAGCTTCGAGATACTATTTGGGCCATGAATAAAAATGCCATTTCTATAGAAGATTTGCAAGCACGAATATCTAATTTTATTGATAAAGCTAACATGACTTCAAATAATATGGTTTTTAACTTTTCTATTGATGAAAATATTGATAAGACTTTGGAATTTAAATCGGTAAAAGGCATGAATATTTACAGAATTATTCAAGAAGCTGTAAATAATGCCATTAAATATTCTGAAGCTTCAAAAGTAGATATTCAAATAACACAGGCTGATGACAATTTGAGTTTTAAAATTAAGGATGATGGAAAAGGTTTTTATAATGAAGATGTTGTTTATGGAAACGGAATAAACAATATGAAAAAGCGAGCAGAAGACATTCAAGCCATTATTGATATAATTAGCGAAATAAATAAAGGAACTTCTGTAATCTTAAAAATGTAATAATACCCTATGAATATTAAAATAGCCATTGTAGATGATAATTCTTTTTTAATTAGAATGGTAGAAGAAAAACTATCATTTTTTGATGATACAGCTATTAAATTTTCTGCAATACATGGTTCAGATTTACTAAAAAAGTTAGAAGAAAACCACCATATCGATATTATATTAATGGATATTGAGATGCCTCAAATGAATGGTATTGAAGCCACCGAAATAGTAAAACAAAAGTATCCTCATATAAAAATTATAATGCTCACTGTTTTTGATAATGATGAGCATATTTTTAATGCTATAAAAGCGGGAGCAGATGGGTATTTGCTAAAAGAAGTAAATGCTAAAGACTTATATGAAGGCATTAAAGACACTTTAAATGGTGGTGCGGCAATGACGCCATCTATTGCTATGAAAACCTTAAAATTACTCAGAGATCCTTTTGTGATTCAGGATAAACAAGAGCTTGATGATATTAAACTAACACATAGGGAAGTAGAGGTTTTAGAGCAATTAAGTAAAGGTCTAAGTTATAGTTTAATTGCCGATAACCTTATTTTATCGGTCGGAACGGTTAGAAAGCATATAGAGAATATTTATAAAAAACTGCAAGTACACAATAAATTGGAAGCTGTTCAAAAAGCAAAAAAAAATAACTTAATATGATGATAGTTTAACCTTTTTGTAACATGGGTTAAATACTTACAAATTATATTTGTGCAGTTAGAATTAGTTAGCAGAAATTACATTAGTTAGGCTTCTTATGTCGAAGTAAACTGATGTTTTTCTATTTTAGCATATGCGAAAAATTCTATTTGGTGTCATTATCACGTTAATTGTTCTGTTTACTTTCAAGTATTGTAATGAGAACAAGGAAGATAAAATAGTACTTCAAGAAAGTTCTGCACTCATTCAAGAGCAAATTAAAAATGTTGGTAAACTCATTGTCACAGAGGGGCATTTTAGTCAGGTTTTTAATTACAAAAATTCAAAAGATATTTTAGGAGACTATTTAACCTTTGAAAAAAAAGCATTAGTTGTTGTAAATGCTGAGGTGACTATAGCTTATGATTTAAGTAAAATTGAATTTGAAATAGATGAAGTAAATAAAACACTTACCATTTTAAATATTCCTGAAGAAGAAATAAAAATAAATCCAGATTTAGAGTATTATGATGTTCAAGCCGATTTTTTAAATCCTTTTGAAGCTAAAGATTATAATGCGATAAAGAACATGGTTAATACTTCCTTGGAACGAAAAATCGAAAATTCTGATCTTAAAAAAAATGCTAAAAACAGATTGATTAGTGAGCTTTCAAAATTTTATATTTTAACAAATTCTTTGGGATGGACGTTACAGTATAATAATATGTCAATAACTGAAAATGAACAATTGCAGAAAATAAAGCTTTAGTTTTTATGTATCTTCAACCCAAAACGTAAATAGTTTTTAAACACATGGAACAGTCATATGTAAAGCTTATCATAAAAAATGATGTTGGATTTATTGAGTTTTTTCATCCTGAAAAAAACTCGATGCCTAGTGGTATATTGTCGCAATTAGAGCAAACCATTGTTGATGCTGGAGCTAATAAAAACGTAAAAGTTGTAGTTTTAAAAAGTGGTGGTGAAAGAACATTTTGCGCAGGTGCTAGTTTTAATGAGTTAATGGCTATTGAAGATGCCGAAACGGGTAGAAAATTTTTCTCTGGTTTTGCAAACGTTATTAACGCCATGCGAAAATGTGATAAATTGATTATTGGACGCGTACAAGGAAAAGCTGTTGGTGGTGGAGTAGGTTTAGCGGCAGCTACAGATTATTGTTTAGCAACACAGTATGCATCTATAAAATTAAGCGAATTAAGTATAGGTATTGGTCCTTTTGTAATTGAGCCAGTGGTTTCAAGGAAAATAGGTAAAACTGCGATGTCTCAAATGACAATAAATGCGGAACAATTTTACGCTGCAGAATTTGCAAGAGAAAAAGGGTTGTTTGCTGAAGTTTTTAAAACTACCGAAGCCTTAGATGAAGCCGTTACTTTACTTGCCGAACAATTGGCTACTTACAATCCTGAAGCCTTAAAAGAAATAAAGAAAGTGTTTTGGGAAGGAACAAATCATTGGGATGCATTACTTCAAGAACGTGCCCAAATTAGCGGTAATCTTGTTTTAAGCACGTTTACAAAAAACACTTTGAAATGCTTTAGGTAATAATCTCAAGAATGTAAGTTTTAAATAATTTTAAGAACAAATAGTTTGCTTTTCAATGTGTTATTGAAAATAAATTAGACGGCTTGTAGCCATCATGAAATTTAGTTTATAATACGTTGTGCTTCATTATGATAAACCGCTAACCAATGACTAAATTCTTTAGAAAAATTCGACAAAAAATGCTGACTGAAAACAAATTCAGTAAATATCTTATTTACGCTATTGGAGAAATTATTCTTGTGGTCATCGGTATTCTAATTGCATTATCTATCAATAACTGGAATCAAAACCTCAAGAAAGTGGAACAGGAAAAAGTGTACTACTGTAAGATTAAAGAAGATTTACAAAACGATATAAATAATATTCAAAGAGGCATTAAATCTTTAGATGCGAGAATAGTTTCTGCTAAAAAGGTGCTGATGAATTTGTATCAGAAAGTTGATGACAAATCAGTACTATTAGAAGGGTTTATTCCAGCTGTAAGATCTTACGATTTTATACCAAATAAATCTGCAATTCTAGATATAACATCTTCAGGTAAATTAGAAAATTTTAGCAACTCAAAACTGAAAACATCTATTCTACAGCATTATTCAGATTTAGAATATTTAGTGAATGTTTTACAACAAAACCAAAGAGGTTTTAGTGCCTTGAGTTTTAAATATGAGGACTTTAGTGCTTTTGGCTACCATCAAATCCCCTTGTATAGAGATAATTATGGTGAAGAACTATTAAGCCTTATGCCAAATGTTAATTGGCAAAAGGATAAGGAACATATTTTATTTAAGCAATTTCAAGATCACATTAATATGTCAGTAATCATAAGTGCTCGAGAAAAGGAATTATTGAAGCAAATTTTTTCTAGTACTCAAAAATTAGAAATAGAATTAGAGTCAAGTTGTAGTAATTAAACCAAACATAGACTTAATAAAACAAATGATAAAATTTTTTAGAAAAATTCGTCAAAAAATGCTGAATGAAAATAAATTCAGTAAATATCTATTTAATGCAATTGGCGAAATAATACTTGTGGTAATTGGAATTTTAATTGCGCTTTCAATTAATAATTGGAATGAAAAGAAAAAACTGGTTGCAAAAACACAGGATTATTATATGCAATTATTAGACGACTTGAAAAGCGATATTAAATTTTCAAATTATATTCTTGAAGAATCTAACTCTTATTTAAAAGAATATAAATTATATACAGATGCATATGATCATGATGTATTAAACCCAATTCAATTTTATGAACAGATTTTCAAACTCGATCTGGAAACTGCACCTTTAACATTTAATACAAGCACTATAGAATCACTTCAGAGCACGGGTGATATTGGATTAATACCATCCAATATAAGAAATAAATTAATCGACTTAAAACGTTTGCAAAACCTTACTATAAAACGTTTTGAGGATACCGATGATGGAAAAAGTTAAATTACTCAAAATTTAAACCTTTTATTAGGGTCGACAACACTCCCTAGAAGGCTGGTAAATCAGCCTAAAATGAAGGAGTTTTTAAATATTGATGAAAATTTAAAGGAACTAATTTTGGTTTACGAGGGCATACATCGGTGGAAAAGTATATCTCTACAGGAAACCACATATAGATTGGAAGAAATACAAAAAGAAATAAATACTATTATAGAGCTAATTAATAAGGAATTTAAGACAAAACGAAAGCTCAAAACCCTTAATCACTAAATAAACTAAAATCATTTTCATGATTTTAACAGCTATTTACATAAAATAATACATCATTCACTCAAATTGAACATATTTGTTTTTTCTCAATAATCTTCAAACCGTCATCAATTAATTGCCTAACTTTTGGTCGGTTTTGTTTTATAGTTATTAAGTGGTTTAAAATACGTTTACAAAGTTCGGTTTCATTACCTATGTAAGCAAGTTCGTAAAGTTCAATTGATAACAACCAGTCGTCTGGATATTTTTCAATAAGTTGTTCTAAAACTTTAGTTCTTGAAATGGTTCTATTTTTACCATCCCTATAATCTCTAACTTGTTGGTAAAAGCTTTCTAATTCCAACCGTTTTTTAGATTTTTTAATATGAATAGTTTCAGAAGTTATTTTATGAGTTATTAAATCGAAGCTATTTAAATCGGCAGGTCCAGAAAATGCTGAAACAATATCTTTTCCAACAGCCATATCATAAATACCCCATTCTGGTTGAAATAACACAGTATCCTTGTAAGTTACTGTACAATTTTTAAAACTTATTAAAATGATTTTTCCTTGCAGGTTTCGTTTACCCGTAATAATTTCTCCAGATACTTTTATATTACCTTCAAATTCAAGCGTTATCGTTTTTTCTTCATATATATTATATGCGGCTAAATCGCGCGGACTCATATCTTCAATGGCTAAATTGATGCCTTTTAATTTCCCAATAGGCGACCCAAAACCATCCAAATGATTTTTTATACCGTGGCCAACCAACTCTTTTTCTCTATAAGATAATGCTGTTTTTCCTGTCGTCTGTATGTAAATAGGCTTTCCGTTAGCTTCAATAACATTCGAAAAAACACCCGAAATTTGAAGCCCTGTACTTAATTCAATACTGCCTAGGGCTTTTGAGTTAATGAGCTTTGTAATACCTGAAAGACCACCATTGCGCAGTGCCATAGTATTAGCGAATTCTTCTAAAACTAAGCTTAAATGCGCAAAATCTGGCGTTACAAATAGTTGAGGTTGAGGTTTAGTAATATCAAAATCTTTGTATGCGGCTTCTATGGTGTATGCTTGTTTTTGGACTTTATCCGTCATACACCAAGCACTTTCACCTATGGAGGATAATAAACCAGCGCCGTATATTTTGGGGTTATCAATAGTACCAATTAAACCATATTCAACCGTCCACCAATGTAAATTTCTAATAAGAGCTATTTCACTGGGTTCTCCCATATTCTCTTGAAGTATCTCAACTTCTTTTTCCGCGGAAGCGATTGCGCCATCATCAGAATTTGAAGCCTCTTTAATAATAGATAAATGCCTTACGGCTTCATACAGCTCATAATCTTTAGCCGATGAAATAGCTTTGCAACCAATATCACCAAAGCGTCTTAAATATTCAGCGTATTCGGGGTTTGCAATAATGGGTGCATGTCCTGCGCCTTCATGAACAATATCTGGTGCTGGAGTATATTCAATATGTTCCAATTGCCTAATATCACTAGCAATAACTAAAACATTATAGGCTTGAAATTCCATAAATGCATTAGGTGGAATAAAACCATCAACCGCTACTGCTGCCCAACCAATATCTTTTAAAATACGATTCATCCCGTACATATTGGGAATAGAATCTATAGAAATTCCTGTTTGTTTTAAGCCATCTAAATATGATTTATGCGCTACTTTGGATAAAAAATCTACATTTTTTCGCATAACGTATCGCCAAACAGCCTGATCTATAGCCGAATAATTCTCATAATTTTGAGGTTTTACGAATTGTTTTAAATGTTTCGGTAAACGATTTAAAACGGGGTTTGATTCAATAATATTAGACATAGTTTATTTTAAGTCTGTTTTATGTATATAAAAATACGGAATATTCATCTCATTGACGATTACATTGTGATTTTAATAAAGGATGTAGGATTTAAAAATCGGCGAGTTTAAGTGTTTTCATATATTTATAAATCTTAAAAAATAAAATTATGTATAATTATAAAGCAAAAATAATAGATGTTTATGATGGAGACACCGTTACGGCTATGGTAGACTTATGTTTTTTGCATTTTCAAGAAATGAATTAAGACTTTACGGTATTGACACACCCTAACTTCGAGGCGTTGAAAAAGAAGAAGATAAAAAGTACGCGATATTTTAAAAGAAATGGTTCTTGATAAAGAAGTTACTATTCGTTCATACAAAGACAAACAGGGTAAATATGGACGTTATTTGGCTAATATTATTTTAGAAGATGGCTTGGAGGTTAATCAATGGTTGGTTGATAATGGGCATGCAAAACCGTATTTGTTATAAATAAAAAAAGCACCATTTGGTGCTTTTTTTGTATTGTATTATTTTGCTTGTGGAGGATATTTCATCATAATTTCTGAAACAAACTCGTTAATGCGTTCTTCTTTTTTCTCCATATTCCGGCTTAAAAAACCAGTGCCCATACCTTGCCAAATTAATTCTTTTTTGTTGGCATCAATAAGATCTATATATAGTGTGCCTTGGGTACTTGTAGAAACAGAAGGCTGTTGATTCCAACCCCAGCCCCAACCTGGACCAAAGCCTCCCCAGCCACCCCAACCCCAGGCGCCCATGCCCCAAGAGTTGTTATAAACATCAACACGTTGTTGAGATTTTGTAAAAAGACTAATTAATAAATCTGGATTTTCAGATTTCACAAAACCTTTTGCTAAAAGTTCTGCTTCAATAGCTTTAAGAATTCTGCGCTTATCTAAATCGCTTATTTCAGCTTTATCAATTCCAGTTTTAAAAAACGCGAATGATTTATAGTGGTTAAAATTTGCATTTTTGTCATAGTCTGCAGCTACCCTAATAGAGCTACAAGATGATGCCACAATTAAAAATGCCAAAAGCAGTATGGGTTTTAAAATTTTTTTCATAGTTGTAAATTTATTTAGTTACTCATATAAGCATTCACTTTTCACTTATAATTATTATCAATAATCATACCAAGCCTATTGGATATGGTTTGCTAATTACGGCGGTTTTTATTTTCATTGAATCCATACGGGCAATGTCTGCAACCACTTTCACAACAATAACCACGTTTCAAAAGATATTGCTCAGTAAAACAGCGATAACCTTCTGGTGTCCAATAAAAATCGCCTTCTTCAATGGGGATAATCTTTTTCATATAAACAAATATAACTTAAATTAGAAAAATTATTTTATGGTTTGATTTTTGAATATGTGTTATTATGATTTTCATTTCAAAATATTTGGTACCTAAAGGGTATTTGGGGTTAACTATTTTTCCTTTTGTGTTTTTAAAATATAGCCATTTAAAATTGAATAAAAATTTATTGAACCATGAAAAAATTCACTTAAGGCAACAAATTGAAATACTCATTTTTCCGTTTTATTTGGTTTATATTATTGAGTTTTTAATTCGGTTAATTCAATATAAAGATTGGCAAAACGCTTATAGAAATATTTCTTTTGAAAGAGAAGCTTATCAAAACGAATCTAATTTACAGTATCTAAAACAACGCAAATTTTGGGCTTTTTTAAAGTATATTTGATTCATGATTTTTAATTTTGAACATAGCGAGAATCAACAGGTATTATTACTAAAAAAACACGATGTTGAATTTTATGTAAAACGAGAAGATAAATTGCAGGCCTTTGTTTCGGGGAATAAATACAGAAAGCTAAAATATAATCTTCTTGAGGCTGATACATTGGGTTATAAAACACTACTCACATTTGGTGGAGCCTATTCAAATCACATAGCAGCTACCGCTTCCGCGGGCGCTTTATTAGGTTTTAAAACGATTGGTGTTATTAGGGGAGAGGAGTTGGAAAAAGCAATAAATGATAATCCAACATTGAGTTTTGCAAAAAAAAATGGCATGCATTTTAAGTTTGTTTCCAGAGAAGATTACAGAAATAAAACGAGCAAGGATTTTTTAGAAAATTTAAAAGCTGAATTTAATGATTTTTATTTAATTCCTGAAGGTGGAACAAATGCTTTAGCGGTTAAGGGCTGCGAGGAGATATTGAGTGATTCTGATAAGTTATTTGACTACATATGTTGTGCCGTTGGTACAGGTGGCACTATTTCGGGTCTTGTAAATGGTTCACAACCCAATCAAAAAGTTTTAGGTTTTCCTGCTTTAAAAGGCGACTTTTTAAAAGAAGATATTAGTAAATTTGCAAATAAGAATAACTGGAAACTAATAACCGATTACCATTTTGGAGGTTATGCTAAAATAAATACAGAACTAGTAAGTTTTATGAATCAGTTTAAAAAAGCTAGCGGTATTCCTTTAGATCCTATTTACACTAGCAAAATGCTATTTGGAATTTTTGATTTAATTGAACAAAAATATTTTCCAAAAGGTTCAAAAATATTAGCTATTCATACGGGAGGTTTGCAAGCTGTCTCTGGAATAAATAATAAGTTAAAACAAAAGAATTTGCCCATCATAAAATGAAATTAAAAAGAATTATTGCAATATTAGGTGTCGTGCTTATAATTTTTAGTTGTAAAACGAAAAAAGCGGTTGTTACAAAAAAAACAAGCAATGAGAATAAAGAGGTTATCATTAAAACAGAAGAGACCATAATTGAGAAAACCGTACCCATTAGTAATAAAACTTATGCTAGCGATACCGAAAAATACATAGATTTTCATAAAGAAATTGCACAAAACGAAATGCAACTATATGGTATTCCTGCAAGTATTACCTTGGCACAAGGTATCTTAGAGTCGGGTTCTGGAAATGGAAGACTTTCCGTTGAAGCCAATAATCATTTTGGAATTAAATGTCATGGTTGGACCGGACAAAAAATATATCATGATGACGATGCCGCACAAGAATGTTTTAGAAAATATAAAGATGCTAAATATTCATTTAGAGATCATTCATTGTTTTTAACAGACAGAAATCGGTATTCAAAGCTTTTTATACTTAAAAAAGAAGACTATAAAGGTTGGGCGAAAGGCCTAAAAGCTGCTGGATATGCTACCGATAGAAAATATCCAGATAAGTTGATTAGTTTGATTGAGCGGTATGAGTTATATAAATTAGATGAAGAAGTTTTAGGTGATACCTACATAAAATATGAAATCCCTGAAGATGTAAACCAAATTCGATATACCGTTTTAAAAGGTGACACTTTATATTCCATTTCCAAAAAATATAGACTCACCGTTGAAGAACTTCAAAAATTAAATGGCTTAACAGATACGTCATTACGAATTGGTCAACAGTTAATTGTGAAGCCTTAAAAAATTGTGATAGTATGATTTATAAGAGAAGCAGTGCATTATTTGCAGAAGCTGAAAAAGTAATTCCAGGAGGCGTAAACTCACCAGTTAGAGCCTTTAAGGGCGTTGGCGGAACTCCTATTTTTGTAAAAGAAGCAAAAGGTGCTTATTTATATGATGAAGACGGAAATAGATTAATTGATTATATAAATTCTTGGGGGCCTATGATTTTGGGACACGCTTACGAGCCTGTTGTAAATGCTGTAATTGAAAAAGCAAAAAAAGGCACCTCGTTTGGGATGCCCACTGAAATTGAAACTGAAATAGCCCAATTAGCAGTTTCAATGCTTCCAAATATAGATAAAATTCGTTTTGTGAACTCAGGAACGGAGGCGTGTATGAGTGCTGTAAGATTAGCGCGTGGCTTTTCAGGAAAAGATAAAATCATCAAATTTGCGGGTTGTTATCACGGGCATTCCGATTCTTTTTTAATACAAGCGGGTAGTGGTGCCAGTACATTTGGTACGCCTAATAGTCCGGGAGTTACAAAGGGTACAGCCAAAGACACATTGTTAGCTCGATACAACGATATTGAGAATGTAGAGCAACTTATTGAAGCTAATAAAGATGAAATTGCTTGTATTATTATTGAGCCAGTTGCTGGTAACATGGGGTGTATTCCTCCAAAAAAAGATTTTTTAAAAGCATTAAGAAACTTATGTGATACGCATCATATTTTATTAGTTTTTGATGAGGTAATGACGGGTTTCCGTTTAGCTAAAGGTGGTGCGCAGGAATTGTATCATGTTTTTGGTGATATTGTTTGTTTTGGAAAAGTTATTGGTGGTGGTTTGCCCGTAGGGGCGTTTGCTTCGCGAAATGAAATAATGAATTACTTAGCACCTGAAGGGCCTGTTTATCAAGCAGGAACTTTAAGTGGAAATCCGCTAGCTATGGCGGCAGGTTTGGCGATGTTAAAAGCACTGAATAATGATGATAAAATTTTCAAACGTTTGGCTGATAAAACCGAATATTTACATAAAGGTATAACAAAAGTTTTAAATAAAAACGGCGTTATACATACTATAAATAGAGTCGGTTCGATGATTTCTGTACATTTTGATGCGACTGAAGTTGTAGATTTTGATAGTGCTGCAAAAGGGAATAATGACACCTTTAAAAAGTTCTTTCATGGCTTATTGCACGAGGGTATTTATATCGCGCCAAGTGCCTTTGAAACTTGGTTTATTACCGATGCTTTAACCTATGAAGATTTAGATTTTACCATTGCCGCTGTAAATAAAGTGGCGAAAACGCTGTAGTAAATAATACTCCTTTAGATAATGTGTAAAAAATCACCTTTACGCGATAACAGTGACAAAAAACTTACTATACCCTAGCATATTTAAGGGATATGAGTGATAAAAGTTACTATCTAATCCGGATTGTTTTAATGCAGAAAAAAGAAACTAGAGCAGACAGACAAGTAATTATGAGAAATTTTTTATTATTGAATTTAATGCTATTTTTAACTTCTTGTTCTTCTGGTGACAGTGAGGAAATCATAATCGTTATCCCTAAATTATTGACAAGTACTACTTCTACATTTAATGGCGAAAATAATGTTGGTTATGAATTTGTTTACGATGAGGCAAACAAATTAATTAAACAAAAAAGGACAAATGTATTAAACAATGAAAACGAATATGTTTATAATGATGAAAATGTAGTTAGGGTTAATAGGTCTTATGATGCCAACGCAATAGTATCAATCGCATACACATTACTTTATTACGATGGTAATAATAATATTAAAAGGCTAACACAATATGACACCGACGACAATGTAAGATATGATTTCTTGTATACTTATAATTCTGAAAATATACTTTTAACAAGAAATATTATTGGTTTATTTAATAATACTAACCGGTTTTATGATTACCAATACAATTCTACTGAAAACTCTCTAAAAAGAACACAAAGGAATGGTATCAGATGCATTTGAAGTATATACATTTGATAATAAAAAATCTCCATATACAAATATTCTATATATTTTAAAGGAACTTACCGCTGCCGGTATGTCTTTAAATATTCATAATATTAGTAAAATAGATTATTATGAAAGTGGTGTTATTACAAGAACAATAAATTACTTGAACGAATATGATAACGATAACTTTTTAATTAAATCAGCATATACAGATATTAATAATAATGAAAGAAGAAATACTTACAGCTACAATAAATAAGGAATGTAACTTGTGGATTGAAAATGGATTACTAAAATAAAAGGTAAAAGCATAACATCGTATAAAATTAATTATAAATTTATCTAGTCTTTTGGTTGCATTTCATTTTTTATTCGGTTTGTATTTGGTAATTGAGGTTCTTAAAATCCGCAACAAACCACGTACAAACATATCGTCCAAAATATGAAAAAAACATCGAGGATATTAATTTGTATAATTATTTTAGCACTGTTTTCCAGTTGCTCTCGTTATGTTGTGAATAATTCTGGATATATTAGACCACCGAAAAACAAAAAATTCTCTTACCAAAAACGTTTTACTGAACTTAAAGATTTATCTGTTATTGATACAACAGCAATTTACTATTTAACAGAAAGTTATTTTTATAAAAGGACTACGGAATATAAAAATGGAGATGCATACATTCGATTTTATGGCGACGGTCATTTCAAACTCCAAGGTCTGAAAAGTTATCCAAGTATTGAGGAAGTAAATAGTCCTAACACTGGAATTGTAGGATATTATTATTTGAAAGATAAAGTTGTAAAAATGCAAATATATTCTGATATAAATGCAGGCTCATTACAGTTGAAATTTGGATACGTTGACGAAAACAAGAATTTAATAGTGATGCAAGACAATCCAAATTATGATTTTGCGATTGGATATAACGAAAAAAAGATTAAAAAATTAATTGAGAAATCATCATATAGTCCAACAATATATAAGAAAATATATTTGGAGAATATGAAATATATTAAGCCAAATTGGTAAGTTTTTTTTAGCAAAATCCGAAAAGAACAAATAAAACAAAAGCGCATTTTTATGGTAAAAATGCGCTTTTAATTAGCAAACTATAATCAATCAAATTAAAATGTTTAGTTTCTTTTTTTGCCGTCGCTTCGTTTCTTTCCTGTCATGCCTTGTTTTTTCTTGGCCCCCATTCTAGCTTGCGCTTTTTCCCATTTAGCATATTGTTCTGCATTTAAAATACTTTTCATTTTCGCTTTCATTTCTATTTTATGGTCAAGCATGGCATGCATCATTTGCATTCTATCTTCTTGAGTAGGCTTTTCTACGCCGTCTTCTTTTTTGGCTTTTCTATCTTCCATATGCGCTTTACGAGTTTTTGCATTTTCAAGATTTATATTCTGAATTTCCTTTTGCTGAGATTCGTTTAAATCTAAATGTAAAGTCATTTTTTTGGTTTGTAATGTAGCCATGTCGTCTGCCGAAAGGTTCATCATTTTCTCACCTCTTTCCGCGCGGTTTGGGGCTTGTTTACCTTGCTGTTGAGCAGTAGCTTGTAATCCTATAAAAGCTATAGCAATTAATATTAGTTTTTGCATTTTTATAATTATTTAAGTTTGTATTGGTATTAGGACTTATACATTTTAAAAAGGTTTAAAAGGATGCTTAATTTTAACTGCATATTAACAAATGAATTAATTGCTAAAAAATAAAATGGAAGGTGATATTATTTGAAAACAGCAATTTGTAAACTTAAACCTGTTTGAAAATCGGGAGCATTATTTACCAAAAAATCTTCTTTAAAATACAAAGCTATTTTTAAATAAGGTTTGCCATAAGTGTAAATAAATGTCCAATTGGATTGTGCTTTATAAAGTGTAGAAACGCCATGTTGCCAACCGCCATTTATTTCTTGCCATTTTCCTTTAAGTGAATAATAATCTGCTTCTTCCTTTTTATTATATCGAGATTGTATTTGATAATTTACGCCAAAGGCATGATAATTATCTTTTTTAGTATATTTAGTATATTCAATATCTGCTTCAATCGTTGCTAAAAAACGATTGTTTCCTAAATCAATAGTAGTATCAAAATCAATAGCATTTTTTCTTAACAAACTCGTTCCTATAGCAAAATAAAGTTCCTTTTTATTTTTTAAAGAAACTTGTTTAATGGCGTTCGCTGAAATTCCTAAATCGATAGATGGGTTAAATTCAGATGTATTAATCCCTAAATGAGAGCCAAAATTTAAATAAATATTTTTGGTATCGTTTATAATTAATGAAGGGTAATAATAATGACTAAACTCAATACCTCCAATAAAAAAATCGCTATTATTTAACTCAAGCGTATTGTTATTTCTATCTGTATATTTAAAGTTGACTTGGTTTAATCCATAGTAACGGCGTCCATATGGGTCCTCTCCACCAATTAAATTGCTATGAAACCATTCAATAGATTCGTCACTGGTAAATAAAGAAAATGGATATTTACCTTTAGTAATCAAATAAGATCTTAAATTAATAAGTAACTCCTGTTTTTTAGATATGGGTATATTCAATACCAGCCTAAACTCCTTTATTACAGCATCAATAACGATATTGATATACTCTGCAGGCGTGGTTTCTTGGTCTATGAAGTTAAAACTACGATCATGCCATTTTAGTTTACTAAATGCTTCTCGAATTTCGGGATTTTTAGGAAGAAAACCTTCAACAATCGGATGAAAATTATTTCCGCTAGCATAATTGAAATCTAGAATGGTTGTTTTCGGAGGCGCAATTTTAAAATTTTGATTTATACGAGAACTGAAAATCCCAAAATGATGCGTCGTTAAAATGCTTGGGTTATCAATACCATTTTTAATAGACAGACTATCGATTTGCTGAGCACCAACAAAAAAAGTTGAATAGTAAAAAAAAGCTAAAGTGATTTTCTTAAACATTTAACAAAAATAGATCATGTTTATTAATCTGAATTTTTTGAATCTCTAACAAGATTTAAAGTAGTAGTATATAAATTTTCATGTTCCATTTTACTTTTTAACCACGCATAAAAACTCATTACAAAAATATCTTCTTTTTCTTTACTCAACCATTCAAAAGAATCTTCAACGGTATTTTTAAAAGCTTCCGAAGCTATTTTTTCTGGATTTTTATAATAGTTTTCAACAAGTTTTAAATAAATTAAAACACGATCTTGATTAATGCTCTTTAAATATTTTGAATAACTTCTTTTAAAACTCAAAAGTCTAGATTCAGCTAATTCTATATACTCCAGTTCAATATAAAGTAATATTTCAATTAAATTTTTTTTAATAACCCATGCTCTTCCGGCTTTCTCTAAATACCAAGTATCGGTATGATAAAATTTTGAAAATAAATGATGTGCCCTTTTGAAATTATTTTTTTGAAAATAGAACACAATTAGACTTAAATAAATGTCTAAAAGCGATTCTGTATCCTCGTGTTTTAAATTTATAAACGGTTGTAACATAGTAATAGCTTCATCTTGTTTATTGGAATAATTTAAATTGAGTGCTTGTAAAAGATGATATTTGAGTTTGAATGTATTGTAATATTTTTTGTTTTTATTTAGCATTTCTTGATGCATTAAAGCTAAATAGTTTTGAGAGTGTTCAAATTTTTTGTTTCTAAATAAAATATTCGCAATTAAGTAAAGAATTTGTATATGATAATAAAGCGATTTTTGCTGTTTATTAGATTTTACAATGGTATGGTATGTATCAATTAAGAAGGGTTCGGTTTTTAGATAATCGTTTGTAACAAAAGCTGAAAGTCCAATGATAGACATAAGTTGATATAACGATTTAAACGACATAGATTCGTTTATGCTAATACGGTGTTCTTTTAAAATGGTATTTAAAACCGATTGAAAATCTATTACTGTTCCGTTAAACGTAATATCATTTAAAGTCTGTCTCACTTTAGCATAAACGATATTAAGTTCATCTTCTAGAAAATAATTTTTTTGATTGTTTTTGAATTTTGAAATTGTTTCATCAAATATAATACTAGTATTTGTGTAGGAATATTGAATTTTAGTATGATATATTTCGTTAAGCAATGAGAATAAATGATGCTCGGAAGCTAAGTTTTCAGCCTTATCCAAAATTTTATAAGCCATTTTGTATTGTTTATGCTCTAAACATGTTCTGGATGCTAATATATACTTGATAATTTGCATATCTACCGAATTTTCTTGCAGTAAACTCATATTTGCTATAAAATCAATAATAGACTTGTATAAACGTTTCCTTAAAGCGTGGTATGCAGCTGAGTTTTCTTGTTTGTATATTTTAAAACAAATGGCTTTGGATGATAGCTTATCATTTAATAAATGTTTGAATAACTGAATATTTTTTGTGTCGCTACGCTTGTTGTTTTTCTGTAAATATGAAATAAAATGTTTTTGATATTCTTTTGAAAACGTTGAAACTATGTGATGTAATTCATTCATTTAATCGTCATTAAATAATATTAAATAGAGATTAAATATAGTATATAATAAGAATATATTTTAATTTATATCGTCAGTTTTATATAAAATTAGTGTTTTTGAGTTAAATGAATTATCGCAGTTTTGCTGCATAATCATTAAAACAAATATTATGAATTATCAAACCACAGTTTCAATTGATGACAAATCAAATAAAAAAGAAACTAAAAAAAAGCTTAAAATTTACGATCAAAAACCAACTTCAGCTTTTGTTGGAGCTTCTTGGTGTGCCTTATTAATTGGGATGACCGCCTATTGTATTGGTTTATGGAACGCCGATATGATGCTGAATGAAAAAGGCTATTATTTCACCATATTACTATTTGGTTTATTTTCTGTAATCTCAGTACAAAAAGCAGTTAGGGATAAAATGGAGGATATACCAGTAACTGAGATTTATTATAGCATTAGTTGGTTTACTACGATAACTTCCATAGTGCTATTGGTGATTGGTTTATGGAATGCCGATTTACTTTTAAGTGAAAAAGGATTTTACGGCATGTCTTTTCTACTCAGTTTATTTGCTGCTATTGCAGTACAAAAAAACACAAGAGACGTTCAATATATTTCTAGAAACGTAAAAGAAGAAAAGTAAAAATCTTTAGATTGTCAAAACAAGGAGTAAAGGGTTGTTTTGATGATGGTTAGTAACCCAAAACCTCGTGGTTTAGGCTGCGGGGTTTTAAAAAGAATATAAGCGAAAAATGTAATTATGAGTTCAAAAGGTGTTATTTCAGAAAAGTTAATATTAGTAGCGAGTATAATATCATCCTTATTTTTACTAATAGTGTACTTAAATTTCACTGTATTACAATCTGATTTTGTTTTGATAGGTGTTTTCAAGAATTGTTAACCATACCTTCAGTATTAATACAACCAGTCCTTATTATTTTTAGCTTTCAAAGTATTTAAAAGAAAAAAGTATAATGTTAAAAGTCTTTCTTTTCTATCCATTTTAACATTGTTGACATCTATAATTCTATTTCTAATTTTGATTTTTTTTTTGAAATTTTGAAATGAAATCAAAACTCACGAAAGATTTATTGGAATTTTCTGAAAAGCGCTTAATTTGAGATAAAGTAAGAATACTAGAAATAGTTGCTGTTGTTTTTACTGCAATCGGTAAGTTTATTTTTATGGATTATATTAATTGGAGATTACCATATGTTGTATTTGCCATATTAGCTTGGGTTAGCTATATAATTTATAAACATAAGCAAGAAAAAAATATTTTAAAATATTGGGGTTTCAGGTTCGATAATTTTAAAGAGGCTTTAAAACTCATGTTGCCTTTTGGGGTATTTGTAAGTATTGGTTTTTATCAAAAAACAATACATATCACATGGCATATTTTACCAATTTTAATAACCTATCCTATTATGGGGAAGTATTCAGCAATTTTTAGTGATAGCTCTAATAGCTGGAAATTTAAAGGACTTAAAGCGCAAGAAGTTAAGTAAACTTATAATTATATTTATAACAGATATTCTATTTTCCTTAGTTCATTTTCCATCTACATGGTTAATGATCGGTACATTTATTCTAGCTTTATTTTATGGCTATGTATATCTAAAAGTTAAAAATATTTATGCTATGGGCTTATTTCATGGTTGGTTGGGAGCTTTATTTTATTATACGGTGGTTAACAGAGATCCTTTTCAGGTAATCTTAATGAAATATTTTGAATAAAAATAAGTTTCCCATTTATTGTATCTTAGTATTCTAACGTTTCTCAATTTATGTCATATTGGTTGCACATACTTACTATAATTTTAATCGTTTATATAACAATAAGCATTGCGTTATATTATTTGCAAGATTACATGCTATTTAAACCAGAAAAACTTTCTGAGGATTTTGAGTTTAATTATGAAAATCAAGAATTTAAAGAATATAATTTAGAAACCAGAGATAGGGCTGTAATTAACGGTATTCGTTTTTTTCCGAAAGGAGAAAGTAAAGGTGTGGTTCTATATTTAAAAGGAAACTCTAAAAGTATAAAAGGTTGGGGTAAGTTTGCTGTTGATTTTACTAGACATGATTACAATGTACTGATGGTAGATTATCGTGGTTTTGGAAAAAGCACCGGCAGACGATCACAAAAAGCCATCAAACGAGATTTACAAGAAGTTTATAATAAAATAAAGGAACTTACAACTGAAGATAGAATTATACTATACGGCCGTAGTTTAGGTTCAGGTTTTGCAGCAAAATTAGCATCTATGAACAATCCTAAAATGCTTATTTTAGATGCACCTTATTATAGTTTAACAAAAGTTACAGCACGCTATGCACCATTTATGCCTTTATCCATTTTATTAAAATACCCTTTGCCAACTTACAAATGGCTAAAATATGTAAAGTGTCCTATTCATATTATTCATGGTACCAATGATAAACTTATTCCGTTTAAAACCAGTATTAAATTATCAAAAGTGAATCCAAAACTTACTAAACTCCATTCGGTAATTGGTGGCGGACATAAAAATCTAAATAACTTTGAATCGTACCATAAAATGATTCATGAGATATTAAATAGTAAACTTGAAAATATCGATTTATCAACAACCAGTATTCATGTTAAACACAGCTCCAAAACCACCAAAACAAAAGTTTAAAAAACTAATTTTAGTACTACTAAGTTTATATGTTATGATTTCATCTGCATTGTATTTTATACAAGAAAAAATTATTTTTTTACCTACCGTTCTGGATCAAGATTATCAATATGAATTTAATCATGATTTTGAGGAATTAAATTTACAAACTGAGGATGGAGCTAAGCTAAATGCTATTCATTTTAAAGTTAAAAACCCAAAAGGCGCAATTTTGTATTTTCATGGAAATGCAGGCGATTTATCGCGTTGGGGAACTATATCTGAGTTTTTTGTTGAAAAGCACTATGATGTGTTAATTATGGATTATCGAACCTACGGAAAAAGCACAGGAAAACTTAGTGAAGCTGCTTTTTATAGTGATGCCCAATTGTTTTATGATTATTTGAAAAACGATTATATCGAAGAAGATATTACGCTTTATGGTCGCTCACTAGGCACAGGAATTGCTGCTTATTTAGCTTCAAAAAACAATCCTAAACAACTTATTTTAGAAACACCTTATTACAGTATTTTAGATGTTGCGAAAGATAGATTTCCCATATTGCCTGTAGAAAAATTATTGAAATATCAATTTCCCACAAACAAGTTTATTAAAAAATCAAAGTGCCCAATAATCATATTTCATGGAACAAATGATGAGGTTGTACCTTATGCATCCGCAGAAAAATTATTTGATGTGGTACCAAAATCACAAGCTACTTTCGTGACTATCGAAGAAGGAAATCATGGTAATTTGAATGCTTTTGATACCTACCATCACCATATGAATAATTTGTTGAAATAATTCGAAGAGCATTAGGATGGAATATCATTTTCTTAAAAAATTAACATAATACCTACTTGAATCTTAAAGAAAGTTTAAATTTTTAAGAAGTATTGTTAAACATTTCTAAATTATTTCGACAATTGGAAATAATTAAGTCTCTTTGTACTGAGTTAGTTTAGTAAGTTTAGTTAGTTTAATAAAAAAACCAGTAATATTAATATTACTGGTCTTTTTTATCTATACCTATTAGTAAGATTACATTACGCCAACAAATAACCCGTTATCAGTTTTTTCAACCTTAGCAAGATTATTTTTAGTTAATTCTTTAATGGTTTTATCCCATTTTTTATTTGATAACCCAGATTGATCCTTTAAATCAGCCAATTCTAATTTTTCAGCTTTTTTCAAAAGTTCAAAAACAGCTTTACCATCGTCACTAATGGCTAAGGGTTTCTTTTCTGGGCGCATTTGAGGGAAGAATAAAACTTCCTGTATAGATTGATTATTGGTTAAAAACATAATAAGTCTATCCATTCCAATACCCATTCCTGATGTTGGAGGCATACCATATTCTAAAGCACGTAAAAAATCGTAGTCAATAAATTCAGTAGCTTCATCATCACCTTTCGCAGCCAGTTTTAGTTGGTGCTCAAAACGCTCACGTTGGTCAATCGGGTCGTTAAGCTCAGAATATGCATTAGCAATTTCTTTGCCACAAACCATCAACTCAAAACGTTCGGTTAATTCAGGATTATCACGGTGTTCTTTACACAACGGGCTCATCTCTTTAGGGTAATCTGTAATATATGTGGGTTGTATGTAGTTGCCTTCGCATTTTTCACCAAAAATTTCATCAATAAGTTTTCCTTTTCCCATAGTATTATCAACTTCAATACCCATGTCTACAGCAGCTTGCCTTATTTCAGCTTCACTTTTACCTTTTATATCAAAACCAGTAAAATGCTTTATAGAATCTGCCATAGTGACTCTAGCGTATGGTGCTTTAAAATCTATGTGATGTTCGCCAAATTTGGCTTTAGTAGTTCCGTTAACAGCCATAGCGCAATGCTCTAGCAAACGCTCACAAAAATCCATCATCCAATTATAATCTTTATACGCCACATAAATTTCCATGGCGGTGAACTCAGGATTATGGGTTCTATCCATCCCTTCATTTCTAAAGTTTTTAGAAAACTCGTAAACCCCATCAAAACCGCCAACAATCAATCTTTTTAGATATAATTCGTTAGCAATTCGCATATAAAGCGGAATATCTAAAGCGTTGTGATGCGTTATAAACGGGCGTGCCGCAGCACCACCTGGAATAGGTTGTAAAACAGGCGTTTCAACCTCAAAATAACCAGCGGTATTAAAAAAATCACGCATGGCATTAAACAATTTGGTGCGCTTAACAAACACCTCTTTTACATGAGGATTTACAACCAAATCTGCATAACGTTGTCTATAACGTTGCTCAGGATCGGTAAACGCATCATGCACTTTTCCATCAGCGTCCGTTCTAGGTAATGGTAACGGTTTTAATGCCTTACTTAATAAGGTAAAGTTTTTAACCATGACTGTTTTTTCGCCAACCTTTGTGGTAAATAAATCGCCCTCAACCCCAATAAAATCACCAATATCAAGCAATTTTTTGTAAACATCATTGTATTTGCTTTTATCCTCGCCAGCGCAAATTTCATCTCTATTAAAATAAACCTGTATACGCCCTTCAGCATCTTGTAGCTCAGCAAAACTGGCATTTCCTTGTATGCGTCTAGACATTAATCGTCCAGCAATAATCACTTTGTTTCCTATTTCAAAATCCTGTTTTATAGATTTCGAGGTGTCTTTTACAGGGTATAAATCGGCAGGGTACGGATTAATCCCTAACTCGCGTAATTTTACTAATTTTTCTCTTCGTACAAGTTCTTGCTCTGATAATTGCGACATAATCTAAAATGCTGTGTGTAAATTTTAATGGCGTAAAGATAATCAATTGATTTACGATTTACGATTTTAGATTTATGAAATTTCTAGGCGTTACCACAAGGGTCGGGCTTTACATTGAAATCTTTTTAAGTCATTATTGCAATACGTATCAAAAGCGTTTTTCAGTATTTTTTACATAAAAGTTAATTTGGTTCTGCTCAATTTTAAAAAGGATGTTCATTACAATCTCTAACGCAGATTGTAACAATTAAGATACTTTTACGTCAAATATGTGAATCGTTAATTTTTGCTAAACTTGTTTCAGTATTAAAAATCAAATCAATGAGTTTTTGGAGAGTCTTATTATCTATTATTTGTCCACCGTTAGCGGTTATCGATAAAGGTTGCGGTTCTATTATTATTGTTTTTTTATTATGGCTTTGCGGCTGGGTTCCTGGTGTTATTGCAGCATTGGTTATACTTAATAATCCCAAAAATTAGTTTTCCTAGTCTACACTGTTTAATAGTTTATATTAATTACAGATTTTGAAATTCATCAAAAGCAAACACCTGTCTTCTGTCATTTGTATTCTGTCATTTTTATATAAAATATCGTAATTTTGCAGTCTATGAATAAGAAAATAGAACTACAAGATTTAGGCTACAAAGACTATAAACAAACTTGGGAATACCAAGAAGAATTGTTTAAAGGTATTGTAGATACTAAAATTAAAAATAGGCGAGAAAATGCTGGTTTGAAAACCAATAATTACTTTCTGTTTGTAGAGCATCATCATGTTTATACGCTAGGTAAAAGTGGTGATATATCAAATTTACTTTTAGATGAACAACAACTTATTGAAAGAGGAGCCACATTTTATAAGATAAATAGAGGTGGAGACATTACCTATCATGGGCCTGGACAAATAGTAGGTTACCCTATTTTAGACTTAGAAAATTTTTTTACCGATATTCATAAATACCTTCGTTTTCTAGAGGAAATCATAATTTTAACCTTAGCTGAATACGGTTTAGAAGCTGAGCGCAGCCCAGGGGAAACAGGCGTTTGGCTAGATGTGGGGACACCATTTGCTCGAAAAATTTGCGCTATGGGAGTACGCGCTAGCCGTTGGGTAACCATGCATGGCTTTGCTCTTAATGTAAATGCTAATTTGGGTTACTTTGATAATATAATTCCGTGTGGTATTCGAGGAAAATCTGTAACGTCTTTAAATGTAGAGTTAGCTAAAAAAACGGTTGATGAAGCTGAGGTTAAAGAAAAGTTGTTAAAACATTTTAGTAAGCTTTTTGAGGCGGAGTTTTTTAAAACATGAAATTGAAACGATTTTTAAAAATAATACTTTTAGCTACCTCTATTTTAATAAGTAGTATTATGATTTTTGCGCTTTATTCATTAATTATAATAAAAAATATGGATTTAGATATGGGAATGTACATAGATATCTTAACCTGTATAATGGGAGTCTTAAGTGTTATCTACCATTTTAGAACATTGAATTTATACAAATATCAACAAAAAATGATGTTACGTGATGTTTCGCTTTGGGTTTCAAATCTAATTTTCGCACTATTATTAATTTATATGTCATTGAAATTAATTTATATTTTTTATGATTTAAATATGGCAGGTTCAATTAATTCCAATTCCCACTTAATATATTTATCTTGCTTTTTTATTCTCTTGTTAGGTATATGCCTAATTTTTGAAGAAAGATGGTTATATAATCGAATTATTAATATAAAAAAGGAATTTCACGTTAACAGCATTGATGATATTAAAGGACATCAGGAAAATGAATTTTAGCTATTAGTCTAACCTTTACTTTTTATTTATGATTATCATCAATCATTACAGACAAAATTTGAAGACGACCAAATTAAATCACCTTGATAAGATATAAGAAATTTATCGTAAGCTTCCTTTTCACCTTCGTTATCTATTATATTGAATGCTGATTCACCGTTACAATAAGCTACAGATATGAAGGTATTACAATAAGCACAACAACTGCCAATTATAAACACAGTTTTCCTCTCATATGTTGATTGATAAATGTAAGCTTCATCAACTTGACTTGATTGTTGAAAGTCTTCAACTATTTCTTTTAACCAATCAAAATCCTCAATAGGATTAGAAACATTACATGTGTTGTTTAAACTATCATCATCATTTTTACAAGATTGACTTAAAAAACAAATTAAAATGGATAATACGAAGATTCTTTTCATGGTTTTTTTAATAGATGCATAAATCCTAAAAGGGTTGCGTAACTTAACTTTCAGCATTAAAAAACACCTTGTAATAGTGCATCTTTTTTTCATCATCATAACCACGCTCTAAATATTCGGCGGAGGCATCTGGGGCATCAATATCTAGTTTTATTTGTATATGCGTATCTAATTTAATATCAGTTTTAAATTTGCGTTTTTCCTTAGTTACCACAATTTCGGCAACATCAAATTGGTTACGAATAACTAAATTTTGTTCGCCTTCAAATTCTTTTTTGTAATTTTCAAATTCCCTAATTTGTTTTTCATCTTCAAACAATTCTTCTTTAAAACGTTCAATATTTACGACTTCATTCTCTTTAAAAAAGTCGATAGTTTTCGCTAAAAAGCTATTCTGTTCCTGAGCACCATAACTTGTTTTTAAAATCTCGGTAGAGAAGTCTTTACAAAGCGCTATATATTGTTGCGTATGATTGTTGGCATCATCAGCATATTTTATATTCAAAAACTGATTGATCCAATACTGCGCATCGTAACTATTATTGTCAACACTTAAAATAATATGTCCTTCAGTATCACTCTGATTTAAAATTAAACAGCCTTTATCCACTTTTTTTGAGCTAATACCTTTTTGAACTAAAACATCATAACTATTATTTTCTAAATAAGTTTGGAAGAAATTTACTTTACTTTCAATTTTAAAAATACCAATGGCATTGGTGGTCATATCTCTAAACTCAATACCTTCAAACATAACAACTAAAACATCACCAGTTTTTATTTGAGCTGATGTAGATTGCTCATATAAATGCGTGACTATATGTTTTGAGATATCAATAAAACCTCCTTCATCATTAAACAGCTGAGCGGAGTAACTATTAATTTCATTTAAACTAATATCAGCATGATGATTAAATCGGTAACTCTGTACCACGTTGCCAAAAGAGCGCAATAAAAACGGTAACATTAAATCGTAACTGGCTTCGTCAAAATCGACTAGTTTTTCTGAAAAAGCATTTTTGGTATCGTTAAATTTATTACCAACTTTATGAATAATAAATTTTGAAATGGAGGCGTTTTTTCGTGTGATCATAATTTTTTAATAAGATTGCAATACTATTAAATAAAGTTGAAATAGTTGTAAAAAAAGAACGCCAAAGCTTTTACACTTTGACGTTCCACAAGATTCGAGGACTTTCGACTTGGTTATCGTTATATTTTAATAAATTTTGAGTTCATTTTTTGAAATTTACCGTGATTAATATGGCTATAATCTAAAGATACTTCACTAAAAGCGGCAAAATAATTTCTGATAAAAACAAGCAAATTGTTAATAGTTACAGAACGTTTAAAATTTTTTATTTTGTTTGTTTGTGAAAAATAAATGGAAGAAAAAAATACAAATGGGGATGCATAAAAAGCAATGCGTGAAGCATTTTCGGGTAATTTCATTTTAAAAAATTGATTAATAGCTGGCTAAAGATAAAGATTAGTTTTTTATCGACAAAAGGTAAACGAGAAAATTAACTAACTGATTTATTAGCACTAATTTATTTGATATAGAATAATGGAATTGTTTTCACCTTTTGTTATAAATTCTAAATTTTTGTCTTTATCTACATCGTCAAGTTCTATAGACGAATTTCCATAAACGGGAAAATTAGGAATTGCTTTTCCTTCACTATCAAATAATTGTATTTTCTGTGCTTGCAAGTCAGTAACAGAGACGTAAATTTTATCTTTTATATAGAAAATCTTAGGTTCAGTGTAATTTCCATAATCAAGATTTAAAGTATTTCTTTTTATGGTGAGTTTGTTTTCTGATTGTAACACCAATGTTTTACTTGTTGTTTCAATATGATGATTTTCAGATAAGTTTAAATCTTGAATATCAGTACGTCCTTTAGTGTCTATATTTATCAAATGAGATTTATCAGTAGTTGTAGTAAATTTAGCGTCATATAAATAAATACCTTCATCTGAAAATTTGCTATTTGTTTTTGGTGTTACTCTTGTTTTTCCCGTTCGGTCTAATATGTAAAACTTACTATTGGTTTTAAATGTAATGTAATCTTTACTACCAATTCTAAAATGTTTAGGTTGACAAATAATTTTAGCATTAGCCGATTTAAATGTAAAACCATTTACAGGTTTAGCATTAATATTATACATTAAAACATTTTTGCCTTGTGTAACCAAGAATCTGTATTTTTTATTTTTATCATAGTCGAAAACTGAAAGTGGTTGTGTAATGTCATCATTAAATTTTTTTGGGAAAGGATCAACCTCTCTACCGTTTCTATCTAAAACATAAATTCGTTTTGGGGTTGCAAAAGCCAGTTGTAATCGACCGTTTTTATAAATATCAATTTGTTCAATTTTACCTAAAACCGAGCCTTGGAGTTGTTTTTTCCAAAGAATCTTTCCTTTGTTTGAAATTAAATATAAGTTATTGCTAATGTCTTGCACAACAATTTCTTTTTCTTTGGTCATGTGATTGGTTACAAATTGCGGTGTATTTAATAAGTCGGCTTCTAATTTAATATTCAATTCCTCTGAAACCGAATTCAAAGACGCTTTAGTCTTACTCTTTTTAATAATACCATTTACATGTGCAAAATTAATTTCATATATAAATTGAATAGCCGAAGTATGATATTTATCTAATTTATAGACTGATTTTTTCAAACCGTTTTTATCCAAGATAGTCTCTAAGTTGGATGGGTTAAAGACCAAAAGTAGGGAGGATTCGTCAGTTAAATGTTTTTTAATAGCTTTAAAATAACTGCGTTCGTTTAATGTTGTTTTATTTTGATAGTTAGCAATTATATTTTGAAGTGATTCGATGCTATTGGTAAAAACAAAAAAGTTATCAATTACACAATACATTGTCGCGTCATTAAATACAATTAAAGGTGAAAATATATTTGTAAATAAATGAGGTTTACTAAAACTGTAAACGTCAATTTGTCTATAAGTATCAATTTGATTTTGTTCACTTAGTAAAGCATCTTTAGTAGCGATAACATCTAAAGAGTTTAAAATAATAGCACGATTTTCAGCTTCATAAACAACACCAACTTCTACAATATTAGCAAAAAGATTATTGGAGGTAATAGAGTCGGTTTTATTGAATTTCATCAAATTGGCTTCAAAAACTTTAAAATTATCAAACGTAAAACTCATAAAACCATCGCTATTTGATGGTGTAATATTTTGAATTGAATTTTCTTGCGGGATGGTATTTTTAAAAATGTTTATTAATCTTTCTGTTGAATCAGAAGCCCTTGTTATTCCATTGATAATGATATCATCCTGACTAATGTCGACATCAATAGCGATGTGATTTGTAAAAGTCTTGAGGTTTAAAGAATCGTTTACAAAAAATGTTTTTATAAACGAGTTATTGGGTTTTAAGATGATTGAAGCTGTTTTGGTATCACTTGTTGTGGAGTATATTTTTTCTAAATCGGTATTATTTTTTTTTTTGTTAAACGCAGCATCAATAAGTTCTCTTGATGATGAAGTAAAAAATGTACTATCTATAACTGTACTGTAAAAGGTATGTAGATTTAATGTTGATTTAGTGATATTTTTGTTTTTATAAACAAGAGATTCTTCAACATAATTTTGAAGCGAATCGGTTACAAATAAACTTTCGTGATATTTAGTTATAAGGGTATATTGTAATGAATCGTTATTATCCTTAGAAAAACAAATTAAAACAGCACCATTTGGTTTTAAAAGAGATAAACCCTCTAATTGAGATTGTAAAATTGTATAAGATTGAGTTTTTGTTAGGTGTTGAAGAAAATCACTGTTGTTTATGCTACTTTTTAAACTTTCTAAATTTGATGTTTTTATAATAACATCAGTATTTTCTGGAACAAAGTCTGTAAGTTTATATTTGTTTGTAGATGTATTCGAACAACTAAAAAGCAAGGTGATTAAGAGGGCAAAACAAAAAAATCTCATGAAACGAATTAATTTATACAAACCTACATATTTTTCAATTTAAAACGTATAGAAAATTAATCAAACTAAAACCTTAAACATCTAATTTTAACTGTTTAGGTAACAGCTTGAACGATTTTCTGTGGTGTTTTGTTACACCATATTTTTTTATAGCATCTCTGTGTTCTTTAGTTGGGTAGCCTTTGTTTTGTTTCCAATTGTACATGGGGTATTCCTCATGAATAGTTTCCATATAAATATCCCGATATGTTTTAGCTAAAACTGATGCCGCAGCAATACTTAAATATTTACTATCGCCCTTAATTATAGTTTTAAATTTAATGCTCTGATAGGGTTTAAATTTATTTCCATCAACTATTATAAACTCAGGTTGAGGTTTTAGCTTTTTTATAGAATGATGCATAGCTAAAATAGAAGCATTAAGGATGTTTATTTTATCTATTTCTTCTTGAAAAATGTGAGTAACTCCAAAAGTCAAAGCCTCATTTTCAATTATAGGCTTTAAAAGCATTCTGTTACGTTCACTAAGTTGTTTGGAATCGTTTAGAATATCATTTTTATAACTATCTGAAAGTATAACTGCAGCGGCTGTAACGGGGCCAGCCAAACAACCTCGCCCAGCTTCGTCAGTACCACACTCTAATAATATACCCGAATGGTTTATAAGTAACATGCGGCAAAAATAATATTAAATGAATAATTAGTTTTTAAACATCGGCTAATTTTATTTTAACAGTTATAAAAAAATCACTCTTTTGTTAATTTTGTTTAATTTTTTAAGCAAAAAGTGCTTAAAACATGAATATTCTTTAAACAAAACGTAAAAGTGATTAAATTTAACATTTAAAAGAAGTGTTTTTTTTTGTTTCTTTAAGATTATATTAAGAAATTCGCCATTGACTAATTCAAATTATTATTATATGAAATTAAAATTGACATGGTTGTTAATGCTTTTGATGGTGTTTTCAATTCAACTGTCCAATGCTCAAGAAAACAAAATTACGGGTACAGTTCAGGACGCTGGAGGAGTTCCTCTCAATGGTGTAACTATTGTTGTGGATGCAACAAACAGAGGTGTTGTGACAGATTTTGATGGTAATTTTTCCATTAATGCTAAACCTGGAGAGACCTTAAAGTTCAGTTATATTGGTATGGAAACTAAGATGGTAACTGTAAATAATAGTAATAACTTAAACATCACTTTAAATGAAGATCTCGAAAGCTTAGATGCGGTAGTAATTACTGGATATCAAAATGTAAAGCGAGAATTATTTACAGGAGCGTCACAATCTATAAAGGCAGAAGACATAGAGTTAGCGGGATTACCCGATATTACACAATCATTAGAAGGTCGTGCAGCTGGAGTTAGTGTGCAAAACGTAACAGGAACTTTTGGTGCGGCACCAAGAATTACAATAAGGGGGTCTGCATCCATACTTGGTAATGCAGATCCAATTTGGATTGTAGATGGCGTAATTCAAGAACAAATTGTGAACGTATCATTTGCTGATTTGGTATCTGGAGACCCAAGTACATTATTAAGTTCGGCCATCGCTGGTTTAAACGCAAATGATATTGAAAGTTTTGAAATTTTAAAAGATGCCTCTGCAACCTCTTTATACGGTGCAAGGGCTCAAAATGGTGTTATTGTTATAACTACAAAATCTGGTAAGAAAGATCAAGCGCCAACATTTAGTTACAATGGTGATTTTTTAATGAGGGATAGACCTAGGTACGCTCAATACAATTTATTAAATTCCCAAGAAACCATCTCAGTTTACAGAGAGTTAGAATCTAAAGGTTTTTTACAATATCCCGATGTATTGTCAGGAAGAAATGGAGGTATTTACAATATCAGAGCAAACGCAATTAATGTTTTTAATGAAAGTAACGGCGCTTTTGGAATTCCTAATACACCAGAAGCACGAGCTTCTTTTTTACAACAGTACGAATTAGCAAATACAGACTGGTTTAAAGAGTTGTACAACATGACACCAACTCAAAACCATAATATTAGTTTTTCTAGTGGTTCAGAAACTACTAGAACGTATGCATCCATAGGCTATTTTACGGATGGTGGTTGGTCTATTGCTGATAGGGTAAGACGTATTACAGCAAATTTTAGAAATTCTTTTCACTTTAATGACGATAAATTAATCTTTACTTTATTGGGAAGTGCAAATATTGTTAATCAAAATGCGCCAGGAACCTTAGCAAGACAAAATGATACTTTTTTTGGAGCATTTAATAGGGAGTTTGATATCAATCCTTTTAATTACGCTTTAGCTACAAGTAGGGCACTTAGACCTAGAGACCAGAATGGGGATTTAGAATATTATAGAGCCAATTGGGCACCTATCAACATACTTAACGAAATAGAAACTAATACTTTGGAAATTAATAGAACAGATATTAAATTTCAAGGCCAGATTGAATACAAAATAAATGATAACCTAAAATATAACTTTTTAGGTTCAGCACGATACGTGCAAAATATAGGTGAAAACTCAGCAAGAGCAAACTCCAATAGGGTATCTGCTTACAGAGCTGCTGAAAATGCCATAGTAAGAAACGCGAACACCTTTTTATTTAACGATCCAGACGACCCTGTGGCCTTGCCTCGTGTGGTTCTTCCAGTAGGTGGGATTCTCACAGAAAATAAAAATACACTTACAGCGTATACGTTCAGGAATTCATTCCAATACGACAAAAAGTTTAATGATCTTCATAATCTTAATGTGTATTTTAATCAAGAATATAGACATGCGGATAGAACGTCGTCTTCAAATACAGGATATGGTTATCAATTTGATAGAGGCGGAGCTATATTTACAGATCCAGACATCTTAAGAAAAGCTATTTTGGAAGGTGACGACTACTTTTTTTCTCAGGATACACGATCTCGAGAAGTCTCATTAGCAATGCAAGTTAATTATGATTTTGATACAAAATACGTATTAAGTGTTACAGGTAATTACGAAGGGTCTAATAGAGCTGGAGAGTCGTCAAGTTCAAGATGGTTGCCAACCTATTCTATTGGTGCCCGCTGGAATGCACATAAAGAAAAATTTCTTGAGAACTCTAACGTAATATCAAGTTTAGTATTTAGACCAAGTTACGGTGTAACAGGTTTATTAAATGATGCCGCGAGTAATAATAGAGCCGTATTTTTAAACTCAATAACAGATAGGTTTAATTTAGACCAAAGAGAAAACTTTATTGATATATCTGATTTGGAAAATTCTGAATTAACATACGAACAAACGCGTGAATTAAATTTAGGTTTGGAAGTTGGTCTTTTTAATGAGCGTTTAAGAGCTGTTTTAGATGTATATTCAAGACGAGGTATAGATTTATTGGATTTAGTTAGAACTTCTGGTATTGGTGGGCAATTTACTAAATTAGGAAATAATGCAGAAATGACAACAGAGGGTATTGAATTTCAATTAAATTCAGTAAACGTAAGTACTGATAATTTTCAATGGCGTTCTGGATTTAATATTTCGTTCATTGATCAAGAGATTACCAATTTACAACAAAGACCGAATGTGTTTGCTTTAGTTAATGGAACAGGAAATGCCATCGGTACTGAGCGTAATGCGCTATATTCTTTTAAATTTGATGGTTTAAACGAATTTGGGGTACCAACTTTTGATTTAGGTCAGGATGAATTTGGTGAAGATCGTGATCCGATCTCTGGTATAGATTTTCAAGCTACAGAAGATATTCTTGATTATTTGGTTTATGAAGGGGCTACCTTGCCTACAATCACTGGGGGTCTTTCAAATAATTTTAAATATAAAAATTGGAATTTTAGCTTTTTTATGTCTTTCTCTGGAGGCAATAAAATTCGTCTAGATCCCTCGTATTCATCAACATATAATGATTTAAGTGTGTTTCCTAGAGAGTTTGTTAATCGTTGGCAACGTCCAGGTGATGAAAATATCACTAATATACCTGCTATAGCCTCTCAATCTTTAATACAATCTGTTGGTAATACTAATATTACTAGAGCTTATAATGCTTACAATTACTCAACAGCAAGAGTGGCAGATGGTGATTTTGTTAGAATGAAAAATATAACTTTAGGTTATACTTTTGATGGTAATACGATTAGAAATTTAGGGTTATCCTCACTGCGTCTAAATTTACAGGGTACAAATTTATTTTTGTTATACTCTGATGATAAGTTAGGAGGACAGGATCCTGAATTCTTTAATAGTGGAGGTGTTGCATCTCCTATTACTCGTTCTTATACATTTACACTTAATGTTGGTTTTTAAAAAAAAAAAATGAAAAAATATATAAAACTTATACCATCACTACTTCTTGCTTTAATTTTTAGCTGTGATGATGTGCTTTCTGAAATACCAGATAATAGAACTGAAATAGATTCTGCTGATAAAATTTCTGAATTACTAGTTGGAGCTTATCCTGCGGCAGGATATGTTCCGTTTTTAGAGCCCATGTCTGATAATGCTGATGATAAGGGTCCAGCTGCAACATCAGATGTTAGAATCAACGAAGAAATGTACTTTTGGAGAGATTTGAACGATGATGATGATGATACCCCTACAAATTACTGGAATGAAACGTATGCTGCCATTGCCCACGCAAATCAGGCATTAGCATCTATTGAAGAATTGGGTGGTGGAGAAGAATTCAATGCTCAAAAAGGAGAAGCACTCTTATGCAGAGCTTATGGACACTTTATGTTGGTTAGCATATTTTCTAAAAGATATAATCCTAATAGCGCTAATATAGATTTAGGTATTCCATACGTTACTGAACCAGAAACAGTTTTAATAAAAGAATATGATAGAGGCACTGTTGCAGAAGTTTACGATAAGATAGAGCAGGATATTGAAGAAGGACTCCCTTTAATAGAAAATGAGTATGACGTTCCTACGTTTCATTTTACTAAAGAAGCTGCTAATGCTTTTGCATCTAGATTTTATTTGCATATTGGTGAATGGCAAAAAGTAGTAAACTACAGTAATGCAGCTCTTGGTGGTACAACGGCCTCTACATTAAGAGATATTAATGGTTTATACGATCAATTGTCTGGTGCTGCAATCCAGTTTCAATATTCTTCATCTACAGAACCAGCTAATTTATTATTAGCGGCTGGCGGTTCGGTTTATGCGAGAGGGTTTTTCTCGGGCTTGGCAAGGTACCAACTAACCAGAAGGTTACAACAAGAAATACTTGGAAATAGTCCTTTGGGATTACCATGGGCTTATTCTCTATTTACATACAGTGGTGATATAGGATTAACTTTAATAAAATATAATGAATATTTTAGAACAACCAATCAGGCAGCAGGTATTGGTTTGCCATTTGTGACTTACATGCTCTTAACTACAGACGAAGTTTTACTTAATAGAGCTGAGGCCTATGTTATGCTTCAACAATACGATATTGCTGTTTCAGATGTAAATCTCATGTTTTCTACAAAAACTTCAGGATATTCAAGTAGTAGTGTTTTAACGAAAGATGATATTGACGACCCGAATGGTGATTTTGCCTTTACTGATGTTGATGAATATACCCCGTTTTATGAAATACCAGCTAATAGTCTTCCATATATCAATTTAATTCTCACCATGAGGAGATCTATATTTTATAATGAAGGATTGCGTTGGTTTGATATAAAAAGGCATAATATGGAAGTTACCCATAGAATTACGAATGTTAACGGCAATACCATTGAAACATTAACGTTACCAAAAGACGATAATAGAAGAGCAGTACAGATTCCACCAGACGCTCAAGCATTTGATATTGAAGCAAATCCAAGATAATATATTTATAAAATTTAATCTATGAAAAATTCATATTACAAATTATCGGGTATCATATTTTTATTAGTTGTAGCTACTTATGTGCTTACAGCTTGTGAAAACGAACCCGCTTTAGAGGAATCTCAGATCGATACTTCTACACCAATATTAAACGAACTAGACCTCTGGTTAAGACAAAATTTTGTTAATCCTTATAATATCGAAATACAATATAAATGGGATATTAATGATACAGATGTTGACAGGTTTTTACACCCGCCATATGAGAGAAATGTTCAACCACTTGCTGAAATATTGCAAAGCGTCTGGATAGAACCATATAATACAGTTGGGGGTAGCGACTTTGTTAGAACTATAGCACCTAGAGAATTTGTATTTACTGGAGGCTTTAATTTTAACCCAGGAGGAAATACAATTACATTAGGTATAGCTGAACAGGGAGCAAGAATAACCTTGTTTAATATAGATCTTTTAGACTTTGATACTATTCTGTACGAAGAGGACACACCTAATGATTTTGATGTCCAATTCGCTGTGACTGGTCCATTACAAACTATCCATCATGAGTATGCTCATATTCTAAATCAAATAGAACCTTATGATCCTCTTTTTGATATTGTAAATCCTGCTGATTATACGTCGTCTTGGGCCGACAGAAGTAATGAAGAAGCTAGGGAGCTTGGTTATATATCAGCATATGCATCAAGTCAACCTAGTGAAGATTTCGTTGAAATGATAGCTTACATGCTAATCCGATCCGATACTAAATGGGATGAATTGATTGCAAGTATTTCGAGTCCACTAGCCAGACAAATTATAAGACGAAAAGAACAACTAGTAGTTGAGTATTATCAGGAAAAATTTAATATAAATTTTTATGAATTACGAGAACTAACTTACCAAGCCTTATTAGATATATAGTTAATGACTAAAAAATAAATATGAAATTAATAATTAAAAATAGTTTTTTTAAACTTTTATTTTTATCCCTTTTTTTATTATCGTCATGTAATGATGATGATAACCAGAGTGTTTTCGATCAAACACCTTCTGAAAGAGTTGATGAATCAATAAGTGAATTGAGACAACAACTAGTGTCTCAACCAAACGGTTATAAAGCCGTATATTTTACAAAAAATGATGAACGAGGTGGCTTTACTACTTTTATGCAGTTTAATGCAGATGGTACAGTACGTCAAACATCAGATTTTAATGATGAGATCGCACTTCAAAACTCAAGTTATGATGTGAGACTTGGCACTACAACCGAACTCGTATTTACTACACGAAATCATATAACAAAAGGAACGGATCCTACTGCTGTTACCGAAGTTATCAATGGTTTTTCAACGGGTCTTGGCTATTTTGGCACCTCTGTTTTTCAGTATTTCAGTAATGACAATGGAGTTCTCACCTTTAGGGATATTAGAAATAGCGATACAGCTTTGATGATATTGTATCCTACTAATTTTACAGATTTTGATACAGAAAGTATTGCTGCCGTAAATACCCTGCGTGCTCAAATTCCACGAATAGCTGAACCAGAATTATATCAAGTTTTGGAAATAGAAAATGGAGATGGAACAATAAAATATGATTTTTCATATAATGAAGCGCGCCGTTTTTCAAACGCTTCTGGCTTCTCTGAAACTGAAATTATAAATATTGCTTTTGGAGTAGCCTATACAGAAAATGGTATAACAATTAGTCCCGCTCTAGAGTTTGATGGACAATCTTATTCTGATTTTATATATGACGAAACAACAGAAAGATTTGTTTCAACGGTTAATGGAACAACAGCTAGTATTTATTATAGCAACGAGCCAGCTTTTGTTAATCCAAACGATATTATAGACTTAGAAGAAGAATTAGGACCCAATGGTTTTCTGTATAGAAGGAGTCTTGGAGATAATGCTTTAACATCGACTTCACATGATGAAATGATAGCCCAAATTGAGGCTAATATAGGTGCGGCATTTGGAAGTTCTTGGCGAGTTCCTCAATATCAATTAGTCATAGATTTTGAGAGTGATGATTGTGATACATATTTATATGTTCAAATTGTTAGAGAAGATGGAGCAGCATTTAATCTGTTCTATTGTTTCCTAAAAGGAGAAACAAATCAGGGTCGATTATTTTTAACTTATGATGGTTCAGTTGGAGGAGCTTCAGCACAAATAGAGCCGTTAATTATGCCATTGATAAACTTTCTTTCTACGCCCAATGGTTTGATATTTGAACGAAAAGGTACTTTCGAGAGCAATACTAATAGTTTTCCTAATGTTTCTGGTACCTTCACAAATAGCGATAGTGGTATACGAGTTTATGGCTTATTCTTCGGTTAAAAAACATAACTAAATTACAATACTTAAATCCAGAGGTTTTTATTAGCCTCTGGATTTTTTTTAAAGAATAAATAATTTTTCCATTTTACTACGTTATCATATTTTGTATTTACATTTGTAACGTTTTAAAATTTTATGCAGAAATTAGTTTACGTTTTATTTTTGGTTTGTATTTCATCAGTTGTTTTTGGACAATCTATTCCTGAAAAGCCTCAACGGATTGAGAAAACAGATACATCTAATAATGCTACCCAAGATACTATTACAATTAGTGAAAGAGGGCAAAAACAAAAAAAAAATATATCAAAGTCTGAAGATTCAAAAGATAATAAAGCTAAAATTCAAGATTACCTAATTATATCTCATCAAAAAGACACAACTTATGTCGATACGACTTTAACCATTCAAAAAGAATATAAGTTTAATTATTTAAGACGAGATAATTTTGGACTCATGCCATTTTCAAATCTTGGGCAAACGTATAATAGTCTTACCTATGAATTTGAAAATACAACCTTAATGCCAAGTTTTGGTGCCAGGGCAAGACATTTCAATTACATGGAAATTGAAGATATTAATTATTACCGGGTACCAACACCATTAACCGAGTTGTTTTTTAAGACAGCTTTTGAACAAGGCCAATTGGCCGATTCATTCTTTACCGTTAATACAACGCCTCAATTTAATTTTTCAATAGCCTACAAAGGTTTGCGCTCACTAGGTAAGTATCAGCATCTTTTAACAAGTACAGGTAATTTCAGATTTACAACCAATTACAGAACAAAGAATAATAGATATAACGTAAGAGTCCATATAGTAACACAAGATTTATTAAATCAAGAAAACGGAGGACTACAAGATGAAAGTGTAATAAGCTTTAGAGAAGGCGAGGAAGAATTTCTCGATAGATCCATTTTAGAAGTAAACTTTGAAAATGCCGAAAGTATTCTGCGGGGTAAACGTTTTTATTTAGAACAAACCTATAGTATTATCAACAAAAGAGATTCCCTATCAAAAAACAAATTAAGTTTAGGTCATATATTATCTTTTGAAGATAAGTACTTTGAATATAATCAAACTTCTGCTGCCACAAGTTTTTTCGGTAACGCGTTTAAAAATTCAGGGTTAAAAGAGAGAGCAACCTTAGAAAATTTTTATAATCAAGTCCAATTAAATTACAGCAACAATATAATAGGCGATCTACAATTAAATATCAGTAACAATAATTATAACTACGGATATAATAAGGTTATAATTCTAAATGGTAACACCATTACAAATCGTTTAAAAGGTGATGTGTTTTCTGCAGGCGGTAAATACCATAGGCAATATAAAGGGATTGATTTACAAGGTGAAATAGGTTTAAATATATCTGGAGATTTTGACGGTAATTATCTTAAAACACAAGTAAGTTTCGAATTGAATGATGATATTCAAGCCATGGCATCTTTAAACCATAGCTCTAAAGCACCTAACTATAATTTTCTATTATATCAAAGCGACTATATAAATTATAATTGGCAAACTAATTTCAATAATACCGAAACACAACAACTAGCATTTCAATTAAAATCAAAAAAAATAGCCAATATAAGTGTAGATTATTCTACAATAAGTGATTATGCATATTTTAAAATAGATGAAACAGCTAATCAAGTAAAGCCATTTCAAAACAGTGGCACAATCAACTACCTAAGGTTAAAAGCACAAAAGGAAATCAAATTTGGTAAATTCGCGCTAGACAATACAGTATTATTTCAAAAAGTAAAAGATTCCGATAGCACATTAAATGTACCGCAAATCACCATGCGTAATACATTTTATTTTTCAAGTCATCTATTTAAAAAGGCTATGTATTTGCAAACAGGAATAACCCTAAATTACTTTACAACATATAATATGAATGCTTACGATCCCGTTTTAGCAGAATTTTATGTACAAAATCAAGAAGAATTTGGAGACTTTCCACGTTTAGATTTCTTTTTAAATGCCAAAATTCGTCAAACCAGAATCTTTTTGAAGGCCGAACATTTCAATTCAGCTTTTACTGGTTACGACTATTTTTCGGCGCCCAATAATCCCTATCGCGATTTTACGGTACGTTTCGGTGTCGTTTGGAATTTCTTTTTATAGAGAGTTTACATATTTTTACGTTTCCTACCTCCCAAAAGGACGTGGTTTTGCTTTCCACTATATTTTTTTACTGTGGATTCCTTATTTAGGCAGGAATCCACAGTAAAAAGGAAGCCGTTTCAATTCCTAACGCGGGCATATTGACTAAGTCATTTTTCAATGATTAATTCGTGGAATACCTATCATTTTAAGGTATTCAAAAGCTTAGCAGAAGACCGATTCCCAAATTCCTATACAAAATGGTTCATCAATGTTCATAAATAAAGAGCAAAGCATCAGCATTATCAAGTTTAGCTACAGGCAGGCAGTTCTGATAGCGCATACTACTTTATCAGTTTCCTCATAATGGATACGCTTTTTTGTTTCACGTTGTATCAAGGTAAAATAAATTATGATAAGACAATAATAGACGTATATTATAGAGCTCTATGTATTCTCTTATCCTAAACAAAACAGAAGCATCAAAAACAAATCATGCATTCCACTAAAACTAATAATCCCATTTAAAAGAGCAAGACAGCATATTAGGTTTTCCACTTTTCAGGGATTAAATGGAATATAGGATAGTCCAAAATATGTTTAAGGGTTATAAAATTGAGAGTGTTAATAAAAGTGGATCTTATAAATATCAGATAACAAGGGACTTAAAAGGCTTAAAAAAAAAGAATAAAAAAAAGGCAAAAAAAGTTGCAGAAAAAAGTAAAAAGGGTTGTATGTTTGCAGCCGCTAAAAAAGGCAGTATTTTTTTAGTATGTCCTCACCCTTCGGGGGAGATGTCCGAGAGGATAGAGGGTTGTAAAGTTCATATAAAATACGTTTTAAAAGAGTTTGAAAAAGGGCGTTAAAATTTTTTTTCAAAAAAGATTAAAAAAGTATTGTGTAAGATAAAAAAGGGTTTTATATTTGCACCCGCTTAAGGAGGAAAGCTCTTAAGAGAAGAAAAAACAAGTTCATAAACATATTGAATTGACAGCGTAAGATTAAAACTGGAAACGGTTTTGGTCAACAAAGAGAATAGACCATTTTGAGTATTAGAGATTCTGATTAGTTGTTAAGAAATAGTCGTAAGACTTAAAAATTAACGATGAAGAGTTTGATCCTGGCTCAGGATGAACGCTAGCGGCAGGCCTAACACATGCAAGTCGAGGGGTAACAGGGAGCTTGCTCCGCTGACGACCGGCGCACGGGTGCGTAACGCGTATACAATCTACCTTTTGCTGTGGGATAGCCTTTGGAAACGAAGATTAATACCGCATAGTATGCAGGTTCCTCATGGGATTTGCATTAAAGGTTACGGCAGAAGATGAGTATGCGTCCTATTAGCTAGTTGGAGTGGTAACGGCACACCAAGGCAACGATAGGTAGGGGCCCTGAGAGGGGGATCCCCCACACTGGTACTGAGACACGGACCAGACTCCTACGGGAGGCAGCAGTGAGGAATATTGGACAATGGAGGCAACTCTGATCCAGCCATGCCGCGTGCAGGAAGACTGCCCTATGGGTTGTAAACTGCTTTTATACGGGAAGAAACACTGCTACGTGTAGCAGCTTGACGGTACCGTAAGAAT
>CAWFFW010000002.1:0-815000 GCA_963815305.1 uncultured Flavobacteriaceae bacterium | reverse complement strand
AAATATAGGTATCTTATCAAGGGAATCTGTTAATCTTATTAGTGCCGAATGTAATGTCTACAGATAGACTTATAACTAGAGGTTTCAGGTTTTTAATTAAAAGTAAGATGAAGAAATAAGCTTGTGAATGCTTAGAAGAACTGTATAGTAAATATAGGCGGTTTTAAATCTAAAAAACCTGTTTAAAAAATAAAAAAGTAATGAAAATTAAAAATCCCGTAAACCTAAGTTTCGGGATTTTTTTGTGGTACCTCCAGGAATCGAACCAGGGACACAAGGATTTTCAGTCCTTTGCTCTACCAACTGAGCTAAGGTACCTCGCCAAAGCGGTTGCAAATATATATTCATTTTTGTTATTCGCCAAAGGAAAATTATAAAAAATAGAGTTTTGTTATGCTTTTATTTTTAAAGCGCTATAAAGTAGTAGTTTATTAACAAATTATGTTAAATAGGAATAAATATTCTATAGGGTTTTATAAATTTACTTTCTCTTGTGTAAAGTATGAATTTAATAATAGATGTAGGTAATTCCTTTGTAAAACTTGCTGTTTTTAAAGCCAGTAAGATAGAGCATAAAGAAGTGGTTGAAGTTGAGCATGCAGTTGAACGTGTTAAGTTTATAAAAGAGACTTACAGTACTATTAAAAATGTTATTATTTCCTCGGTAGGCAAATTAAATGAAAAGGATATTAAATTTTTAGATCAACATTTTACCCTAACAATATTAAATTCTAAAACAAAATTACCATTTAAAAATTTATATGAAACCCCTAAAACCTTAGGGGTAGATAGGATAGCTTTGGTAAGTGCCTCAGTTGATAAATTTCCCAATAACAATGTTCTTATTATTGATGCAGGCACGTGTTTAACTTATGATTTTATTAATAATGAAAACGAATATCTAGGAGGTGCTATCTCACCCGGGTTGAGAATGCGCTACAAGGCCTTAAATAATTTAACTGCTAATTTGCCGTTATTAGACCTAGAAACTCCAGAAAATATAATAGGAAATTCTACAAAAAAATCTATCCATTCTGGCGTCGTTAACGGTGTTTTAAAAGAAATAGACGGTGTAATTAAAGATTACAAAGAAGAATATTCAGATTTAACAGTTATTTTAACAGGCGGAGATGCTAATTTCTTGTCTAAACAATTAAAAAGTAGCATATTTGCCAACTCTAATTTTCTTTTAAAAGGACTAAATTATATTTTACAATTTAACTCATACTCATGATAAAAAAACTTGTAATAGTTTTTATTGCTGTTTTCGCAATTCAAAGCAACTCCCAAGAGGGTACAGCGTCTCCCTATTCATTTTATGGCATAGGAAGCTCTAAATTCAAAGGAACGGTTGAAAACAGAAGTATGGGTGGATTAAGTATTTATATGGATAGTATCCATATGAATTTAAGAAACCCTGCTAGTTATGCAGGAGAAAATCTAGAAATGTTTGGTAATGAAGATAGACCCGTGAAGTTTACTGTAGGAGGAACTCATTCTAGTATAGATTTAGAAAGTAATAATAGTAAAGGCAAAAACAGCTCTACAACGTTCGATTATTTAGCTCTATCAGTTCCTATGGGTAAATTTGGTTTTGGTTTTGGATTAATGCCATTTACTACCGTTGGTTATAAACTTGAATCTATCAACGAAAGTGGTAACATTTCAAATAGATTTAATGGTGAAGGAGGTTTAAATAAGGCTTTTTTAGGTGTAGGATATCAAATTACAAAGGGTTTGAATGTTGGTATTAATGCACAATACAACTTTGGGAATATTCAAAATAGTACTATAGAGTTTACTTATGATGATGATGGTGTTCCAGCACAATATCAATCTCGAGAGAATAATAGATCCGATTTAAGTGGTTTGAATTTAAATTTAGGGATCGCTTATAAAAGAATGTTAACTGAAAAATTAGAACTAGTCTCTGGTATAACGTATTCCCCAGAAAGTCTATTGTCTTCAAAAAATGAACGTTCATTTTCAACAATTACAACAAATGCTTCAGGACAGGAATTTGTAATTAATAATATTGAAACAAACTTGGCAGCTTTGGGTTTGCAAGAAACAGATTTAATATTACCTTCAAGATTCTCAATAGGAGCCGGTATTGGACAACCTAGAAAATGGTTTGTTGGTACTGAATATTTATTTCAAAACAATAGCAATTTAACTAACGTAATACCTACAAGTAGCAATGCAACAACCTTTGAAGATGCATCTACAATATCATTAGGAGGATTTTATATTCCTCAATACAATTCATTCACAAGTTACTTTAAGCGAGCAGTTTATAGAGCAGGGTTATACTTTGAAAATACAGGTTTAAAAATTAAAAATGAAACTATAAACGAGTTTGGCATATCTTTTGGATTAGGATTACCAGTTGGAAATGGTATTTCTAATGCTAATCTAGGTTTCGAAATTGGCAAACGCGGTACAACAAGCAGTAATTTAATACAAGAGAATTTTATTAATTTCCAATTAAGTTTATCTTTGAACGATAGATGGTTTGTAAAAAGAAAATTTGAATAACAGATTAAAAACACTAACATGAAAGCGAAAATTACATTATTAGGATTATTATTTATAGGTTTGAATTTTGGTTTTGCACAACAAGATGAAGAGTGTATGACTAAACTTTCTATATTTCATGAATATGCGAAATCAAAAAATTTTGATGCTGCATACGAGCCTTGGATGGCCGTAAGAAATAAATGCCCTAAGTTCAGTCTTGCCATTTATTCAGACGGTGAAAAAATATTAGAAGATAAAATTGAAAAGTCAACAGGATCGGATAAAGAGGATTATATAAATGATCTCATAAAACTTTGGGAGGAGCGAGCAGAACATTTTGCTAGCAAAACACCTAAAGGAGAGTATGCGGCACAATCTTGTCAATTGTTGTATAACAACAAAGAGACTATGCATAAAAGTACACAAGAATTGTTCGATTGTTTTGATGCTGCCTATAATTTAGATAAAGATACATTTACGAACCCTAAAAGTTTATATACTTACTTTTCTTTGATGGTTGATTTATATGATGCACAGAAAAAATCAGCAGCAGATTTATTTAATAAATATGACGATATTGTTGAAAAAGTTGAAGGTGAGGTAAAAAACTATTCTTTAAAACTTAACGACATAATTGAAAAGGAAGAAGCAGGAAATTCTTTATCCTCAAAAGAAGGAAAATATAAGAACTTCTACGAAAGTTATTTGAAAGCTTACGATCAAATCTCTGATGGTGTTGATCAAAAATTAGGTGAAAGAGCAAATTGTGAAAACTTGATACCGTTGTATACTAAAGATTTTGAAGAAAACAAGTCAAATTCTGTCTGGTTAAAACGTGCCGTAAGCAAAATGTATTATAAAGAATGTACTGATGATCCATTGTATGAAAAGTTAGTAAAAGCTTATGACGAAGCTGATCCTTCAGCTGATACCAAATACTTTGTTGGAACTATTCTACTTAAAAACGGTAAAGAAAACGAAGCTATTAATTACTTTCAAGAGTCATTTGATTTAGAAAAAGATACTTTCAAAAAATCTAAGTTGGCAAATAGAATTGGACTTATACTAAAAAAGAAAGGAAGATTCGGACAAGCTAGAGGTTATTTTAGAGACGCTTTAAAATTAAACCCTTCAAATGGAAGTCCATATTTATCAATAGCAGATATGTATGCTGATAGTGCAAATAGCTGTGGTGATACAACATTTAATAAAAGAGCAGTATACTGGTTGGCTGCTGATGAAGCAAGAAAAGCAGCACGGGTAGATCCTACACTTAGTAAAAGAGCAGGACAATCTGTAGCAAGTTATGTAGCAAGAGCGCCTTCAAAATCAGATATATTTAAAGCGGCCAATGCTGGACAAACTATTCAGATTGGTTGTTGGATAGGAGCCTCAGTAACCGTACCTAAAAATTAAATGAAGTTTCATTTAACATTTTATATTAAAAACATAGCCGCAGTAATTACTGTGGCTATGTTTTTTTCATGTAATAACAACTATAATCAGGTTCAAAAAATGGGTGTTTCTGAAAATGAACCTATTGGAGTAGCTGAAAACATTAATTTAAAACATACGGATTCTGGACGATTAGCAGTTAATTTATTAAGCCCTAAAATGCTAGATTATTCAAATAGAGATTTTCCATACTTTGAGTTTCCTGATGGAATCATTTTATATCTTTATGATAAAAATGATGAAAAAACTACCGTTATTTCAGATTATGCCATATCTTACGATAAAACCAAGTTGATTGATTTACAGGGTAATGTGAAAATCATCAACAAAACTAATGACACCTTATTTACAGAACAATTATACTTTGACCAAAATAAGGCATGGGTATTTACGAATAAACCCGTAGCTTTTAAGCAGGGGATAGATATTATTAGCGGTAATGGATTTGATTCTAATCAAGACTTTACAAACGCTGAAGTTTTAGAAGGCGCAGCATTAATTACGGTAGAGGATTAACACTTTAATTAAAACATTGGTCTGCTATTTTAATTATCTTTGTACTTCAATTTAATATTAAATGAAATATTCAAAAATTTTTCAATACGCTTATTTAGTATTTGCAGTTTTATTTATTTATGATGGTATTTCCAAATGGGGTGATGGCACAAATAGAAGTTTTGTCGCTTTTGCTTTGGGTGGTTTAGCTATATTTATGTATTTCTTCAGACAAAAATTTAGAAAGAAATATGAAAATAAAGATAAATCAGAATAAATGGGTATTTATGTCATTATCATTGTAGTATCATTAATACTCTCAGCTTTTTTTTCAGGAATGGAAATTGCTTACGTGTCTTCAAACAAAATTCATATTGAAATTGAAAAAAAACAAGACGGTATACTTGCCAAAGTACTAACTAAGTTAACCGCAAAACCTTCAAAATTTATTACAACTATGCTTATTGGAAATAATATAGCACTTGTGTTGTATGGTTTTTTTATGGGTGATTTATTAGTACACTGGTTCCAATCTATAGTACCAACTTCATATGGTTTTATAAATTACATGCTAACGGATTTAAGTTTGTTGACGCAAACTATAATTTCAACTTTAGTGATTTTGATAACCGCAGAGTTTCTGCCAAAAGTGTTTTTTCAAATTTATGCTAATAGTTTAATTAAAGCTTTGGCAATTCCTGCATTTATGTTTTATGGGTTTTTCTCATTTATATCAGATTTCGTTATTTGGATTTCAGATATTATCTTGAAAAATTTTTTTAAAACGGAAGGCGATCAAATTCAAATGGCTTTTACTAAAGTAGAACTTGGTAATTACATTAGTGAGCAAATGGAATCTGTTGAGGAACATGATGAAGTTGATACCGAAATACAAATTTTTCAAAATGCTTTAGAATTTTCAGAAGTTAAAGCTCGAGAAGTGATGGCACCTCGTACCGAAATTATTGCGGTCGAAATTACAGATTCTGTAAAGTCTTTAAATGCACTTTTTACAGAAACTGGACGTACTAAAATTCTGGTTTATAAAGATACTATTGATGATATTGTGGGTTATGTGCACTCTTTCGAGCTATTTAAAAAAACAAAAACTATTAAAAGCATGATGATGCCAGTAGAGTTTGTTCCAGAAACAGTTCTTATAAAAGATGTGCTTAGTGTGCTTATAAAAAAGAGAAAAAGTATCGCTGTGGTTTTAGACGAATATGGGGGAACTTCAGGTATTATGACTGTTGAAGATATTGTGGAAGAATTATTTGGTGAAATCGAAGATGAACACGATTCAGTAGATTTAATTGAAGAAACCTTGGATAAAGAAACTTATAAATTTTCAGCGAGGTTGGAGGTCGATTATATTAATGAAACCTATAAAATTAATCTTCCTAAAAGCGAGAATTATGAAACTTTAGGAGGCCTGATAGTCAACCACACCGAAGAAATTCCAGAAAAAAATGAAATTGTTAAAATAGACGATTTTCAATTCACCATTTTAGAGGTTTCAAATACTAAGATTGATATGGTGGAACTTAAATTTTTAGAAGAAGATTAAGTTAAGAAGATTATTGCATCTTTCTACTTTTATTATTAAATAGAAAATGGTATTTTCGCGCACGATATTTTCGTCAATAATTAAATAGTTGACAATTAATTTAACAAGTTAATCCCCAATAAAGGGATTTTTATAAAATTCAAATTACAAATGGCAGTTTTAAATAAAATAAGACAACGTTCACTATTTTTAATATTAATTATAGCGCTTGCGTTATTTTCTTTTGTATTAGCAGATTTATTTAAAAATAGTGATGCACTCACAGCAAAGTCACAAAATATTGTAGCTACCATAAACGGAAAAGACATTACTCGTGAAGATTTTTTAGAAAAAGTAGAGGCTGCACAACGGCAGGCAGGACCAAATGCTACTAGTACTCAAGTTATGAATAGAGTTTGGGAACAGGAAGTTAGAAATGCGGTAATGGAAACACAATACGAAAAATTAGGAATTAGTGTTGAGCAGGATCAAATGCGCGATTTGCTTAAAACCGCTTTAGCAACTAGCCCTGAGTTTTTAAACGAAGCTGGCTTATTTGACGAAAATAAACTTAACGAATATATAGCAAACTTAAAAGAAACATCACCCGCAGGTTATGAAAGTTGGGTTAATTATGAAAAACAAGTTGCTAACAATGCCTTACAACAAAACTATTTTAATTTAGTTAAAGCTGGTTTAACAGGAACGCTTGCAGAAGGCGAATTAGATCATAAATTAGAAGGCAATAAAGTAGATATCAAGTTCGTACAAATTCCTTATTCTTCAATTCCTGACAGTATTATAAAAGTATCAAAATCTGATATTTCAAAATATATTAATAAAAACAAGAAAAAATACCAAGTTGAGGCATCTAGAGATATAAGATTTGTTGAGTTTAAAGAAGAGCCAACTGTTGAAGATGAAAATGCTATTGAAACGGAATTAACTAAATTGCTAAATGATAGAGTTGAATACAACGAAGTAATTAAAGGAAACGACAGTGTAAAAGGATTTTTAAATGCCAAAGATAATGAAGCCTTTGTAAATTCAAATTCTGATATAAAGTTTGACAATCGTTTTGTGTTTAAATCTAGTTTACCATCAACATTTTCAGATAGTATTTATAATTTAAATGAAGGTGAAATTTTCGGACCTTATAAAGATAACGGTTATTTTAAAGTTACTAAGTTAATTGCTGTTAAGCAAATTCCAGATTCTGTAAAAGTAAGACATATTTTAATTCCCTTTTTAGGCGCAAGAAGTGCTACTCCAGAAGTTACTCAAACTGAAACAGAAGCAAAAGTAACCGCTGATAGCCTTTTATCTGTATTAAAATCAGACCGTTCAAAATTCCCAGAATTTGTTAAGGAATTTTCATCCGATCAAGGAAGCGTGGAAAATGAAGGACGTTACGATTGGCATGCTTACAACGCGATGGTTCCAGAATTTAATGATTTTGAGTTTAACGGTAAGGTTGGCGATTTAGGTGTTGTAAAAACAATTTTTGGTTACCATATTATTGAAATTGAAGGACAAAGAGAAAAGAAAAGAGCTGTAAAAACAGGAACACTTGCTAGAAAAATAGAGCCTTCTGACGCTACCATAGATAAGGTATTTAGAGATGCTTCAAGTTTCGAATTGGCTATAGATAAAGGAGATTTTGAGGCGGTTGCAAATGAAAAAAATTATACCGTTCGCCCTGTAAATGGTGTTAAAATTTTAGATGAAAATATTCCTGGTGTTGGGAACCAAAGACCTATAGTACGTTGGGCCTTTGAAGAAGGCGTTGAAGAAGGTAATACAAAACGATTTAATATCCCCAATGGCTATGTTATTGTACAATTAGTAGCAAAGCATAAAGAAGGCTTAATGGCAGTTGAAGATGCTACGGCTAGTGTACTGCCTAAAATAAGAAAGGAAAAGAAAGCAGAAATTATCAGAGAACGTGTTTCGGCTAAAAATCTGGATGATGTAGCTAAAGCTGAAAACACTATAGTAAGAACTGCTTCTGCTATAAATATGAAAACTCCAACAATTTCTGGGGCAGGAAGAGAGCCCTTAGTTGTTGGTGCAGCTTTTGGATTAAATGAAGGTGAAACATCAAATTTAATTGATGGTGAAAATGGAGTATACATGTTACAAGTAACTAAAACTACTCCAGCAGTAGAATTAGATAATTATCAAGCAGCAGCGAATAGAGTTGAGCAACAAAAATCGAATGTGGTAAATACCAAATTATACAATGCTTTAAAAGAAGCTGCAGAGATTGAAGATAACAGAGCTAAAACACAAGTTCAATAGTTATTGAAATAAAAAAAAAGTAATAAGTATTCAAGGCCTCGTTTATCGAGGTCTTTTTTTTGCTTGGTTTCTATAGAACTATTTCTATATATGGAATAATAACTTCAAAACCTTTTGTTTTAAAATAACGCTGTGGATTTTCGTTTGATACGACTAAAACAAAATCACCGCCCCAAGCCCCAAGACTTTTTATACTTCCTTTAAAATCATTAAACATTAATTGTTTTATGGGAGTTTGTTTAGTGACTTTAGCAATAATAGTTTCGTGTAGATTTATTAAGTTTTGAAAACCAGATAAACTATTACAAGTAAGCATTTTTAGAGAAATACTATTAATATCAGAAATAACGGTATCCAAATTTTTTTTATTGGCATTGTAATGTTTAATGCCATCTCTACTATTTTGTTTTTTATTTAAGTGAACAAAATAAAGATGTTCTTTAAAAATAGGATTAAAATCTACTGGGTTAATAACTATTTTTTTGTTGTTATGAACGTGTGTCAGGATCTCATTTTTAATGTTTAAACGTTGATATGTAATAGGTGTATTATGTTGCGCACAAGCAATATCATAACCACTTCCGCCAAAAGTACCTTCCAAAAGTTTGTAAGCATCAATTTTGGCCCACTGCGCCACATTATTTATCAAAGTTGAAGACGTTCCTAATCCCCAATTTATTGGAAAATCTAATTGAGTAGATACCTTAAATCCTGTTTCTGTTATTAAAAAATCAGGATTTAACTGTTTTGCAGCATTTAAGATTTGAATCAATCTATTTGAAACTTCATGATGAAAAGTGTACGAAGGTGTTATTTGTTTAATTAAAAATTCACCTTTAAACCAAATGTTGTTTTTTTCATCAAAACTCTCCCAAATAATTTTTGGTTCATTTATAAATTCAACGGTTAATGATTGTCCGAGTTTTGTTGGTACAGCCAATGATAATGCACCATCTAAAACCGTATATTCTCCTGTTATTAGTAATTTTCCGTTGCTGTAAAAGGTTTTGGGTGTCAAATTTATAGGTTCTTTTAAGGTTGAATTATCAAGCTTGTAAGAGTGAATCACAAATCATTAATCGTTATTCTTAAATCGTAAATCTTTTAGGGCTTCATCAACTGCATTGTGAGTGACGGTATTTTTTTTAAAATATTTAATCAGTTTTATTTTTTCCTCTTCATTTGCTTCAAACTGGTTTAAAATATTCATTAAATGCATTTTCATATGTCCCTGTTGAATTCCAGTTGTTGTTAACGAGCGTAATGCAGCAAAATTTTGAGCTAAACCAGCAACCGCTGCAATTTGCATAAGTTCTTTAGCTGAAGGTTTTCCTAATAATTCGGATGCAAATTTAACCAAGGGGTGTAAACCAGTAAGTCCACCAACAGTGCCTAACGCCAAGGGAATTTCTATCCAGAAAGTAAATATACCATCTTCAATTTTTGCGTGCGATAAACTCCTGTATTTTCCATCTTTTGAGGCATAGGCATGAACGCCAGCTTCAACGGCTCTAAAATCGTTTCCAGTTGCTAATACAACAGCATCAATACCATTCATAATACCTTTGTTGTGCGTAACGGCACGATAAGGTTCAACCTCTGCAATATTTACAGCTTGTAAAAATTTATTTGCAAATGCTTCCCCGCTTATACCGTTGCTTTCTTCTAAATCAACAACCTTACAATTTACTTCGGCTCGAACTAAACAATCTGGAACATAATTAGAGAGTATGCTCATAATGATATCAATATTTTTTTCTTCTTCAGAAAAATCATCAAAAGCTAAGGCTTCTTTTTTAAATGTTTTAGCAAATTGCTCTAAACAGGAATTAATGAAATTGGCACCCATAGCATCTAAAGTTTCAAAAGATGCGTGCAGCTGATAATAATTCGCTATATCACTTGTTTTGTTACGTAATTCAATATTTAAAATACCTCCACCACGCAACTCCATATTTTTGGTTATGGGTTTAGTCTCGTGTATAAGTTTTGTTTTTACTTGATCAAAAAATGCTTTCAGCTTGTTAAAATTACCACCATATATAAAATGAACTTGTCCAATTTTTGTGGTAGAAATTACTGTGGTTTTAAACCCACCTCTGTCCAGCCAAAATTTAGCAGCTTTACTTGCCGCAGCAACTACTGAACTTTCCTCAATAGCCATAGGGATGGCATAAAGGACGTTATTAATTAAAAAATTAGGCGCAACACCAAGGGGTAAGTAATAATTTGTAATGGTATTTTCAATAAATTCATCATGTAATTGCTGTAGCTTCTCGTCGGTATTCCAATATTGTTCTAAAATACGTTTTGCATCATTGGGATTGGAAAAATAGGTATTTATTATCCAATCAATTTTTTTAGCTTTTGATAGTTTGGAAAAGCCAGCAATAGTTTTACTCATAAAATATTAATTTACAGTTGCAAAGATACTACTCTTGGTATGAATATTGAAAATCTAGATTTTACCCTATTATTTAACTGTTAATATTGGTGGTTTTTTGCTCAATTTTTAGTAAACTTGACATCCTTTTATGAAATAAATATCAATTTTAATGAAATATCTAAAATTCTCCTTTCAAATTTGTCTTTTTATAACTTCAATTTTATCAGCTCAAACTAAACATATTACTTTAACGGACATTTGGGATGGGACTTTTAGAACTGAAACCATAGATGCATTGCATTCAATGGCAAATGGGCAGCAATATTCTATATTGAATTTTGATAGAAATTCTAAAACGACTTCAATTGATATTTATGACTATAAGTCTTTAGAAAAGGTGAAGACTCTCGTAAATTCTGAAGATATTGAAGCATTGCATTATTTTTCAGATTACACGTTTAGTAACGATGAAACTAAAGTTTTGTTGGCCACTAATCAGGAATCTATTTTTAGAAGATCTACACTTGGAAATTATTATGTTTACGATGTTAAAGATGAGTCGTTAACGGAAATTTCAGAAGAAAAAATACAGGAACCTACATTTTCTCCCGATGGTTTAAAAGTTGCTTACGGACTTAACAATAATTTATATATTAAAAATTTAATATCTAATGAAACCACTCAAATAACCTTTGATGGTGAAAAAAATAAAATTATTAATGGCATTACAGATTGGGTTTATGAAGAAGAATTTGCATTTGTTCGCGCTTTCGATTGGAATGCAAGTAGCAATAAAATAGCTTTCATTCGCTTTGATGAAACTGAAGTCCCAGAATTTTCAATGGACGTTTATGGTTCAGGACTTTATCAAAACCAGCAAGTTTTTAAATATCCAAAGGCAGGTGAAGCCAATTCCCTGGTATCACTTCATATTTACAATTTAAAAACGGATTCAATACAACAGGTTAAAGTAAATAAAACTTATAATGATTTTTATATTCCAAGAATTAAATGGACTAATGATGCTGATGTTTTAAGTGCTCAATTTATGAATAGACATCAAAATGAGTTGGATTTATGGATGATCAATGCTAAAACAAATGCCACCAATTTAGTTTTAACCGAAACTGATAAAGCTTATGTTGACATCACAGATAACCTAACCTTTTTGAAAGACAATAGTTTTATTTGGACTAGTGAGAAAGATGGGTTTAATCATATTTATCATTATTCAAAAACAGGTCATTTAATAAACCAAGTAACTACAGGGAATTGGGAAGTCACCGATTATTACGGATATGATGAAAAGAATAATAAGATTTTTTATCAATCCGTTGAAAATGGCTCCATAAATAGAGATGTTTATGCAATTAAATTAAATGGTAGAAATAAAACCAGACTTTCAAAAAGTACAGGCACAAATACAGCTGCTTTTAGTGCCGATTTTTCATATTTCATAAATACATTTTCTAGCGCTAAAACTCCACCAGAATATAGTTTGAATAGTGCTTCTTCAGGAAATTTAATTAAAAGCATTAAAGAGAATGAGGAATTGTCTATAAAGCTTTCGGATTATAAAACTTCGGAAAAAGAATTTAGCACCATGGATGTAAATGGGAATAATTTAAATATGTGGATGATTAAACCAGCAGATTTTGATAGCTCTAAAACATATCCCCTGTTCATGATTCAATATTCTGGTCCAGGGTCTCAGCAGGTATCAAATACATGGAATAGTGCAAATGATTATTGGTTCCAATATTTGGCACAACAGGGATATATTGTTGCTTGTGTTGACGGACGCGGAACTGGATTTAATGGGGCAGCGTTTAAAAAAGTAACACAAAAAGAATTAGGAAAGTATGAAGTTGAAGACCAAATAGAAGCTGCAAAAAAATTAGGCGCATTGCCATATATTGATGATTCTAGAATTGGAATATGGGGTTGGAGTTTTGGAGGTTTTATGAGTAGTAATTGTTTGTTTAAAGGTAACAAGACGTTTAAAATGGCAATTGCTGTAGCTCCAGTTACAAGTTGGCGATTTTACGACACGATTTACACAGAACGATATATGACAACTCCTCAAGAAAATTCGAGTGGTTATGATGATAATTCCCCAATAAATCATGTTGATAAATTAACAGGTGATTACTTGCTGATACATGGGTCTGCAGATGATAATGTGCATGTACAAAACACGATGAGATTGGTAGACGCTTTAATTCAAGCCAATAAACAATTTGATTGGGCGATATATCCAGATAAAAACCATGGAATATACGGCGGAAATACCAGATTACATCTCTACAATAAAATGACTAACTTCATCCATGAAAAATTAGGTGATAAAATTGAAAAAACTAAAAAAGTAAAATTCAAGGAATAGAGATAAAAGGATAATCATCAATAACTAACCAAAATTAAATTTATGGCAAATACCTCAACAATTAAACAACCATATCAAAAAGAACTTTTTGGACATCCAATAGGTTTGTATGTCTTGTTTTTTACTGAAATGTGGGAACGCTTTTCTTATTATGGAATGCGAGCATTATTAACATTGTATTTGGTTGAAAAAACAACGGCAGATAATCCAGGTTTAGGTTGGTTAGATTCGGAATCTATAATGCTATATGGTTGGTACACTATGTTGGTTTATGTCATGTCTATTCCCGGTGGAATGATTGCAGATAAGTTTTTAGGGCAAAAAAAGGCTGTTTTATATGGAGCTTTAATATTAGTTGCTGGTCATGGAATTTTAGCTTTTGATGAAATGTGGGCTTTTTATACTGGTTTAGCATTAATCATTCTGGGAGTTGGATTATTAAAACCTAATATCTCTACAATGGTTGGTGGCTTGTATAAACAAGGAGATATAAGAAGAGATAAAGGATTTAGTATATTTTATATTGGTATTAATCTTGGCTCTCTTCTGGCAACATTTATTGTAGGATATGTAGGTGAGAAAATAGGTTGGCACTATGGATTTGGTTTAGCAGGTATTGCCATGTTATTTGGATTGATGGTTTATTTATATGGACAGAAATTTTTAGTTAAAGTAGGTAATAAGCCAACCCAGAATGAAAAAAACAATGATATATCATTAACAAAATTATTTGGCGATTTATTTAAATCTCCAGCCAATTTAGGAATAGTTGTTTTAATAATGATTTATGCAGTTTATGCAGGATTTAATTACGAAGGAGTTGATAGTTGGGGTTATACCGCGTTATATATTTTTATAGCTTTGGTTGCAGGTGTAATGATGATGATTTATAAAAATTTAGAAAATCAAGTATCTAAAGATCGGTATTTAGTGCTGCTACTTTCCTTTTTAATCGTTATTGTTTTTTGGGGAGCTTTCGAACAAGCAGGCGGTTTAATGAGTATTTATACGAAAACAAATACAGATAGAATGATGTTTGGTTGGGAAATTCCAGCAACATGGTTTCAAGGCTTAAATGCTGGGTTTATAATTATTTTTGCAACTTCAGTAGCTAGCTACTGGGCTAAGCGAAAACTTAAAGGGAAAGAAGCTTCATCCTTGTTTAAGATGGCTGTAGGAACGATGATTATGGGGCTAGGATTTGTTTTTATGATTTTTGCGGCTTCAGAATATAATTCTACAGGAAGCTCTGCAATGTACTGGTTAGTTTTAGCTTACTTATTTCATACTATCGGAGAATTATGCTCATCGCCCGTTGCGTTGTCATTTATTACAAAATTAGCACCAGCAAAATACGCGTCATTAATGATGGGTGTTTATTTCGCTGCTACGGGTTTAGGAAATAAAGTGGCTGGTGTTTTAGGAGAATCTGCTTCAGAATTTGGTGAATACGCAATTTTTTCAGGTATAACAATTTTTACTGTAATTTTCGGGTTGTTAGTTATATTACTTTTAAAGCCGCTAAAACGCTTAACACATGGTGCTGAAGATAACGAAAGAGAGATGCATAATGATGAAACAGAGGGCTTTGAATTAGCAGATAATTGATGTAAAAATCATCGGTAGAAAACTCAACTAACCTATTTTCTAAAATTTGGCAAAGTAAATACAATCCGTCAGGTCCTATAAAATTTGCTATAGGATTACTTTTAGTAGGTTTAGGTTTTGCTGCGCTAACGTATGGATCTGCTTCAATACCAGACGGAGCAAAAACAGCATCAGTTAGCTTAATATTTTTAGTAATAGCATATTATTTGCATACTATGGGTGAATTGTGTGTTTCTCCAGTTGGATTATCTTATGTTTCAAAATTGGCTCCTGTGAAATTAGTAGGGTTAATGTTTGGAGTTTGGTTTACAGCAAATTTCATCGCTAATCTTTTAGGAGGGATTACGGGAAGTTATATAGATCCTATCTCTGAAAAATACGGACTTTCTACGTTCTTTTTGATTTTCACTATTATTCCTATAGTTGCGGCAATAATTATGATTTTATTAAATCCAATGATGAAAAGAAAAACGCATGGTGTTCGTTAATTAAAAAACAAGTTAAAAATAATTCCATTTAAACTTATTTTTTGGTTATACCAATCCATTTTCTGTAGAAGTAATTATAACCTTTTAAAGTTTTTTTTAAAAGGTTGATATATTATTTTTTAGATTTTGATCAAAGAACCATGTCATGAATCCTTCTGTAAAATAAGCAAAATCATCAATGACATGTCCTTGGTCTTTGTATTCATGATATGAAACATCTCTGGCTTCAGCATTTACTAGCATTTGGTAACTTATTCTAGATCCTTCAATACTTTTATCTTTATCTCCATTAAATATCCAAATATGGATATGTTTGATTTTTTTTGCTTCATCTATATTTTTAGGTCCCTCAAAGAACCCAGATAGTGGGGCTGCAGCAGCAAATTTTTTAGGATAATTTTTAATGTAATTCCAAGTCCCCATTCCTCCTTGTGAAAAACCTGTTAGGTAAAGTCTGTTAATATCTATATTAGGTGTTGTTAGGTTCTGGTTATGTTCTGTAATAATGAAGTCAATAACTTCTACAACCATTTTACGATACTTATTTTGTACCCACATATCATCAAATGTTCGATATCTTGGGACAAGTAGAATATGTGGATGTTCTTTTTGAATCAAGGGTAAAGACCATACTCCTTTCGGAAAACCTTTATGTGTATTTATAGATAAATCAGAATATCCATGAAGAAAAATAACCATGGGATATGCTTTGTTTTTTTCTAATTTTTCAGAGATATAGATATGGTATGGAATACCGTTAGTATGCGTTTTGTCATTGTATAAATTTTCAAGACCATTTATGGCAACATAAGAATCTCTAATGTTTTTGAGTTTTTGAGATTGTTCTTTTGATATTATATTTTTAGTAGAATCGATAGATTTTGGTTTTATCACATGATTATTTACTAAGATTTTACTTTTATTTTCTTTGTCAGATTTTTTTGTTTTACAGCATGATAAAAAACTAAAAGCGATAAAAATAAAAAAATAAACCCCAGATTTAATTTTTAGCATTTTGGTCTCTATTTAGTGTGTTGGGCAACTCGTTATACAATAACTTTTATCACTTATATACAAAGAAACAGATCAGAATAGTGTCAGTTTTTTACCACTACTAAAGTGTAAATATAATTAATAATGCGTTTAAAAAACAAAAATCTCGATATTCAATATCGAGATTTTTATAGTATAAAATTTATGATCAAAAAACTATTTTCTAATAATTTTCACATTCATTTCTTCAACCTTTTTATCGGATAGTTTAGATGGAGCTCCGAATAGTAAATCTTCACTTGTACCTGTTTTAGGGAATGCCATCACTTCTCTAATAGATGCTTTTTTCTCTAAAATCATCATCAAGCGGTCAATACCCCAAGCAATACCTCCGTGGGGTGGTGCGCCGTAATGAAATGCTTTATACATGGTGCCAACACTCTTCATCATCTCCTCTTTATTATAGCCCATGTTTTTATAGGTAGCTTCTAATATTTCAGGTTTATGTGCACGTACAGAGCCACCACCAATTTCATAACCATTTAGGATAAGATCGTATTGTTGTGCAATGATACTTCCAATTTCGTCTTCATTTCCCTTCATGTGCTTGTTTAAATCTGCCATAGCGGGCATGGAGAATGGGTTGTGGGTAAACGTCCACCGACCTTCATCTGTTTTTTCAAACATTGGAAAATCAATCACCCACGCAGGTCTCAATTCTTTTGGATTTATAAGTTTTAGTAAGCGTCCCATTTCTTGTCTAACGGCATCTAAAGCTTTATTAGCAGTAGCATAATCAGCCGCGGAGAAAAACACAATATCACCAACTTTAGCATTGGTAGCTTCAATAATCCTTTTGGCAATATCTTCACCTAAAAACTTAATAATGGGCGATTGTAAATCGTTTTCATTTACGATAATATAAGCTAAACCACCAAGTCCGTTTTCTTGTGCAATAGTAGTAAGATTTTCTATTTGCCCTTTAGACATACGTCTGTTGCCTTGTTCTTCAGCAGAAACCTTAATACATTTAACGATACCACCATCTTCAATAGGTTTACTAAATACTTGGAAGGTCGTATCTTTTACAATAGCTGTAATATCTTGCATTTTTAAGCCGTAACGCAAATCTGGTCGGTCGCAACCATATTGGTCCATAGCTTCTTTATAGGTAATAACTTCAAAAGGATGTAAAATCCATTTTTTACCATATACTTTTTCAACTATTTCATTAAACATTTTGGTGTTTAAATCAATGATGTTTTGCATACTGGCATAAGCCATTTCAATATCAAGTTGTGTGAATTCGGGTTGACGATCGCCACGAGAATCTTCATCTCTAAAACAGCGTGCTATTTGAAAATACTTTTCATACCCACTTACCATCAACATTTGTTTAAACTGCTGAGGTGCTTGTGGTAAGGTGTAAAACGAACCAGCTTGTTTGCGTGTAGGTACAATGAATTCGCGTGCGCCTTCATCTGTTCCTGCGCTTAAAATAGGCGTTTCAATTTCTAAAAATTCTTCGTTATCTAAAATATCACGCAAAAGTTTAATCACCTTATGACGGTTTACTATGGCTATACGAACATCGTTATTTCTATGGTCTAAAAACTTATATTGAAAACGAACCGTTTCATTAGTTTTTGTAGCTCTTTTAATTTCAAAAGGAAGCGTTTTCGACAGGTTTAAAATCTCTAATTCAGAGGTTTCTAATTCAATAGTTCCTGCACGTAAACTCGCATTATAATCATCTTCTTTTCTTTGAACAACGACACCCGTCACTGAAATAACCGACTCGGGTTTTAATTTTACAAGCTCATCGAGATTAGGGAACGTTTCCCTACTTAATCGCACTTGAAAAATTTCATTGCTAGAATCTCTTAAATCAATAAACATAAGTTCACCATGATCACGTACACTAGATACCCAACCAGATAAAGTCACTTTTTCTGATATAGATGCTTCTGATAATTGAGATGCTTTATGCGTTCTGTAATTATCTTTAAGTATAATTGGAATTTCAGGTAGAATTTCCTCCTCTTTTGCTCTACTGGTTATTGGTTGTGGGGTATTTGTTATTGGAAGTTGTGAGCCTAGGTTTTCCGCGTTCTGTTTTCCGTCAATATTTTCAGCCAGAGCTTTCAAAATTCCTCCGCGAATCACTTTACCTGAAGCGCCTTTACCAATAATAGCAATCACTTTACCAACTAAAATTCCAGCTTTTCCTTGGTTTCCAGATTTTATATCGTTTGCAATAGCTTCATTTTCAGAAATCACTTTTTCAATAGCATTTGCTATTTTGTCTTCTGAAATGGTATTTTTTTCAAAGTATTTATTATAGTTAAAAGTACTATCTTTAAGATACGATGTGATCGCATTTTGAACTAATACAGCAGTAACTTTTTCCGATTGGAAAAGTTTAAATATGTCTATTAAATGATTGATGTCGTGAATGTTGCTATATTCATCAGCGCCAATATTATTTACTAACGTTTTTGATACAAATGATGGATCTTTTAATTCATCATTAATAGTCATAAAGGTTTTTGAACGCATAGAATCTGCTGTAAAAAACTTAGCGTCCTGCGGCAAAACTCCGCCTTTTATTAAGATAGCTTCAACGGCGTAGGGCAGTGCACTAGTATCAACCTCTATAGATTCAATTTCGTTTTTAATATTTACAAAAGGTAAGTCTGGTTCAGAAATAAAACGGTAATCTGCTTCGAATTCCTTCTTACGCATGGTTTTAGTCTGCTTCAAATCGGCATCCCATAACACCGTAGTTTGTTCTGGCCTAAATGCTGCATGCTCTAAAAAGTAATTGAGTTGTTTTTCAATTTCTTCTTTTAAAGCTTCCACCATAAACTTAAAAGAGTTCAAGTTTTTTATTTCAGTACGCGGATTTAAATCGTAACTTCTTTTTTTACGTAAAGAGACTGAGACATCCGATTTAAACTCACCTTTTTCAAGATTAGCTTCCGATATTTTTAAATTCTGAACAATACGTTGAATATATTGTGCGTAAATAGACGCATCTTCAATATGGCGAATACAAGGTTCAGTTACGATTTCAATTAAAGGAACACCAGCTTTATTAAAATCTACCAGCGACACTTTTTTCTCATGTATTAATTTTGCAGCATCTTCTTCAATATGAACTTGTGTTAAATTCACCGTAAACTGCGACCCGTCGTTTCTAAAACAGGATACTTGTCCATCTGGAATAATGGGGTTATGAAACTGTGTTATTTGAATGTTTTTTGGGTTATCTGGATATTCATAATGTTTTCTGTCCCAAGAAATAACCTCATTTTCAAAAGTAGATTTCACTGCTTTTCCAAAGTAAATGGCCTTTTTAATGGCTTCTTTGTTTATGGCAGGTAAAACACCCATTTGTCCCGTGCAAACCGAACAAATATTTTGATTAGGTATATCAGTCTCCTCATTTGGACAAGAACAAAATAATTTTGAATTGGTGTTTAATCGAACGTGTGTTTCTAGTCCGATGACCAGCTCTAACTCGTGTTTTTTTAATAACTCATTTAGTTGCTCCAGTTTCATCTGCTTATTATATTTTTTTAGGGGTCAGATGCAATATCCAAATAAAGATACTTGGTTCGATTGACAATTTTATTAATGGATATTTCATTATATCGTATCTTTTAAGAAGTTAGCAAACTTCAAAACGAGTTCGTCATTATTTTTTGCTGCCGTAATTTGTAAGCCTGTTGCAGTTCCTTGCGGAATAGTTAACGTTGGTAGTTGACCTAAGCTAAAACCAACCGTATAAGCATCAGATAAATACATCGCTAAAGGATCTTTTAAACTATCCCCAATTTTAGGCGGTGTACTTGGTGTAACAGGCGATAAGATGATATCAACTTCTTCAAAATCTTTAGTGAAATTTTCAGAAATATGATCACGAATAGCTAATCCTTTTAAATAGATGTCATCTGAAAATCCTTGAGACAATACTTGGTTTCCACCAACAATCCTACGTTTTGTTTCTTCTGAAAAATTCTCAGAACGTGTTATAGCATAGGTTTCTTTTAAATTATCAGCTTCAATGCGGTTACCATAATTTGTGCCATCTAACCGTGATAAATTTGAAGCCGTTTCGGCCATAGCCAAAGTATAATATGTTGAGACTAAAGTTTCAGACTCAAAGAAATCTAGAGCTTTTACTATTATGCCTTTTGCTTTTATTTTTTCAATACTTGCTAAAAAATCAGATTTTATTTGCGCATCAATCGCATCACTTTCAATAAAGTTTTTGAAGTAACCAACTGTTTTTATACTATCAGATTTTAAAATTGAATCTTCTTTTATTTCCGCGGAAGCATATGTGGTTTGATCTTTCACATCTTTTCCACTCATAACATTTAAAACAATACGAATATCTTCAACAGATTTTGCAAGTGGGCCAACACAATCAGTTGATGATGCATATGCCATTAACCCGTAACGCGAAATACGTCCGTAAGTGGGTTTTAAACCATAAATATTGTTGTAACCTGCTGGTTGTCGCACAGAACCACCAGTATCTCCTCCAATAGAAAACACAGTATAATCTTTAGCTACATTTACAGCAGAACCACCACTTGAACCACCACCAACCAAATCTGGATTTATGGCGTTTTTAACCGCACCAAAAATGGTATTTTCACTAGAAGAACCATGACCAAAACTATCGCAATTTTCTTTTACAACAGGAATAGCACCAGCATCTAAAAGCTTTTGAATGGCGGTTGCTGTATATGACGATTTATAATTTTTTAATAAATCTGAACTCGCCGTTGTATAAGTGCCTTGTAGCATGTATACATCTTTAATTCCGAAAGGGATTCCCTCTAATAAACCAATAGTTTCTCCATTGGCGATTTTAGCATCTACTTTTGCAGCTAAATTTAGAGCTAATGTCTCTAATAAACTGTTAACCGTATGGTTCGTGTTCTTTTTTAGTGAATCTAATTTTTGTTGTACCAAATCAGTACAGCGTAATTGTTTATTCACCAGTTGTTGGTGTATGTGTTTTATTTGAGATTCCATTTTAATCTAAGCTTCAATAACTTTAGTAACTACTAAATATCCATCTTTCTCTTTTGGGAAGTTTTCTTTGATAATTTTTTTTTCGGTTTCAGAACTTTCAATCACAACATCATCTCTTAAATCTTTTAGAAACACAGCATTATTATTTTTAACATTATTAAAAGCCTTATTAGTAGGATTAGCATTTTTAATCACATCAAATAATTTGTTCACCGCCTCAGAGGGTTGTGCGCCTTTAATACTCGACAATATGTCGACTGTCATAATTTTACTCATGTCAATAATTTTAGTTTCAAACTAGTTAAACTTCAAGCTAGCAAAATTACGAAAGTTTTTGCCGAGTTTGAACCTTTGTCAGCTTGAAACTTGAGAACTATGGATCTTTATGAAATACCCTTTTAATCTCTGTGCAATTTGTTGAATTATGTTATAGATTTCTGTAAAAAAGCAATAGATATTACAAATGTGAAAGTGATATTTAAGTTCTTTTTTTTTAATTCTAAATTTAGATTATTTTTCGAATAAAAAAGAGTTGTATTTTATCTTGAGAAATTCTTTTTTTTAGGCGATTTTCAAACTTTTGAATAAAAAAATATTGTTTTACAGCCTGATGTTATTTTTTATGAATTTGATGTCGCCAATAAAAGCATCAAAATCTAATTTAAGACACTTTTTAGTCGATTTAAGACACTTTTAGATAATTAACAATTGTTGATAATTATTGAATAAACTGTCTGAAATGCTTTTTAAAAGAGCCTTAATTTCGTATATTTGTTTGTGTTCACAAGGATGCTTTTTAGCATCTTTTTTTGTGAAGTACAATTAAACTAAAATAGAAGATAAAATATAGAATATGAGCGAACCAAAAGAAGAATTTAACAAGCACAATTATTCAGCTGATAGTATTCAGGCTTTAGAAGGTATGGAGCATGTGCGTATGCGTCCATCCATGTATATTGGAGATGTTGGTACAAGAGGTTTACATCATTTAGTTTACGAGGTTGTAGACAACTCTATTGATGAAGCATTAGCAGGGCATTGTAACAACATAACGGTTATTATCAATGAAGATAATTCTATTACTACTGAAGATGATGGCCGAGGAATTCCAGTTGATTTACATAAAAAGGAAGGTGTTTCGGCTTTAGAGGTTGTAATGACTAAAATTGGTGCTGGTGGAAAATTCGATAAAGATTCTTATAAAGTTTCTGGTGGTTTGCACGGTGTTGGTGTAAGTTGTGTTAATGCTTTATCGGCACATTTAAAAGCTACTGTTTACAGAAACGGCGAAGTTTGGGAGCAAGAATATGAGCGGGGTAAAGCTATGTATCCTGTAAAAAAAGTTGGCGAGACTGATAAGAGAGGAACAATAGTTACTTTTAGACCTGACCCTACAATCTTCACCCAAACGTTAGAATATAGTTACGATACTTTGGCGAGTAGATTGCGTGAATTGGCATATTTAAATAAAGGAATAACCATTCATTTAGTTGATAAAAGATCTAAAAAAGAGGATGGTGACTTTGAAGGCGAAACATTTCATTCTACAGAAGGTTTAAAAGAATTTATACAATATTTAGATGCAACTCGTGAGCCTTTAATGAAAGATGTCATTGCTTTTGAAGGTGAAAAGAATGGTGTGCCAGTTGAGGTAGCCATGATTTATAACACATCTTATGCTGAGAATTTACATTCTTATGTAAACAACATTAATACGCATGAGGGAGGAACGCACTTATCTGGTTTTCGTCGTGGATTGACTCACACTCTTAAAAAGTATGCGGATGAATCGGGCTTATTAAAAAACTTAAAGTTTGATATTGCTGGTGATGACTTCCGTGAGGGTTTAACGGCAATTATTTCTGTAAAAGTTCAAGAGCCTCAATTTGAAGGGCAAACTAAAACGAAGTTAGGAAACAGGGAAGTATCTGCATCGGTAAGTCAAGCAGTTTCTGAAATGTTGACAGATTACCTTGAAGAACACCCAGATGATGCCAAAATCATAGTTCAGAAAGTAATTTTAGCAGCACAAGCACGTCATGCGGCTCAGAAAGCTCGTGATATGGTGCAGCGTAAAACGGTTATGAGTATTGGTGGTTTACCTGGTAAGCTATCCGACTGTTCAGAACAAGATCCTGAAAAATGCGAAATATATCTTGTTGAGGGAGATTCGGCAGGTGGAACAGCAAAGATGGGTCGTGATAGAGCATTTCAAGCAATTTTACCTTTACGTGGTAAAATCCTGAATGTGGAAAAAGCCATGGTTCATAAGGTGTTTGAGAATGAAGAAATTAAAAATATTTTTACGGCATTAGGTGTTACTATTGGAACAGAAGAGGATAGTAAAGCGCTAAACCTTTCGAAATTACGATACCATAAAATTGTTATCATGTGTGATGCTGATATAGATGGTTCTCACATTGAAACATTAATCTTAACATTCTTCTTCCGTTATATGAAGGAGCTAATTGAAAATGGTCATATTTATATAGCAACACCGCCTTTGTTTTTAGTGAAAAAAGGAGCTAAAAAAGAATATGCATGGAATGATGTGGAACGCTTGGCATTAATGGAACAATTTGGTGATGGAGCCAAAATACAACGATACAAAGGTCTTGGTGAGATGAATGCTATTCAACTTTGGGACACCACCATGAATCCTGAGTTTAGAACATTACGTCAGATTCAAATAGATAATGGTGCTGAAGCTGATAGAATATTCTCTATGCTCATGGGTGATGAGGTGCCACCACGTAGAGAATTTATAGAAAAGAATGCTATTTACGCAAATATTGATGCGTAAATAGGCAGATTAAAAAAGTAAAAAGGCTGATTAAATTTTTTAATCAGCCTTTTTGTTTATGGTAGTTTTGAGAAATTATATTAAAATATACCTAATCTTACACTTGGTGCATTTACTCTAACGCCTGTACTTATGGTACTTCTTTGTTTTGGATATCTTTCGTAATAATAGTTGTTGTAACCATAGTAGTAAAATGAAGCGTGTTGATAGTAACCATGACTATGGTGACAATGATTATTACAATGATCATAATGTTCTGCATATGCATCTTTCTTTCCTTGCATATATGCTCTATAGGCTTTTCTATCTCTTTTTTTTAAGTCTTCTTCATACTCTTTTTGTTCATCCCAAAAAGTGTCTTCTTCCTCTTTGTTTTCAGCAACAAATTCTTGCTCATATTTAGCATCTTCAGCAGCTCTTTTTTGATAATATGTTTTTTTGTCGATGGTATTATTTTCATCTGGAATATTTTTTTCCTGTGTATAGCCAAAATAAGACACACTCATTGTCATAACAAATATTGATGTTTTAAATAGTTTCATAATATTTTAATTTAAGGTTTATAATACACTCTATTCGAGCCTTCATAACTAAGACACCTTAATTCTTTTTTACCCTACGCTAATTGATAATAATTTTAAAAATCAAAACCTAAGGTGAATTGCCAAACTCTATTTTGTGGTGATCCCTCATCATAAATATCACCTAAACCTAAATGATATCTAAACCCTAAGCTTACTCCCGAATCAGTTTTAAATCCACCACCAAAATTAATTCCCCAATCAAAATTTTGAGGCTCAAATTCTTTCGATGCATCAAATAGTGCAAAATCACTATCAAATTCTTCTTTATGTGAAATTGCTAAACCAACTTGTGGTCCTGTCTCAAGAAATAAGTTACCTGAAGCATATATTTTTAATAATAAAGGTAAATTGATGTAATCTAATTTTTGTATAAATGTACCGCCATTATCTTTTAGCTCATAACCTTGTTGTGAGTATAAAAGTTCTAACTGAAATGCCAATGATTCTGAAATAAACGATTCGCTGTAAAACCCTGCATGAAAACCATGTCTTTGTCCTGTTTCAGTGTTACCATCAAAACTTACGGCAGCTAGGTTATATCCAAATTTTAACCCGGCATTTGATTTTATTGAACCAGAATCATCTTGCGCGTAATTATTAGAAATAAAACCTACTGTTATTAAAATTGTTATTAAAATTGCTTTCATTGTATTAAAGTTTAAGTTTGATTAAATTTTTTTATTTTCCACCATGAGCTCTTAAATCAGCAATACACTGCGCATCTAATTGAGGAGCAGAACTCATATTTACCATGTTTGAAAGTCCTATTCCAGACTCTGAAGCCCAATACATTAAACAATTGGCTTCATTACAATGCTTTGGATGTTCACCATCCTCATGATTTTCTTGCATAGTTGTTCCAAGGTTAGTTAGCCCAAAAATATGCCCAAATTCATGAGTAATTACCGTAGTTTCTAGTAAAGAACGATTGGGTTCAAAAGTGCTATTACTTAAATCTTGAACCGTTTCTTCATATATTACGAAAGAAGTATTCCAGTAAGCACTTCCTAAAACTGCAGTACGATCGGCATCAGAATCTTTGTCGGATTTTCCATCAGAAAAATATGCCCAAACTGCTATTTGTTGCTCAGTGTTGTAAAATTGTCTTTCTTCTCTTTCTATATCAGCGATATCTTCAATAGTATAAACATCTAGTCCTGGTGAAGGAATGCTTCGTTTTTCAACGGTTATTCCTAAAGGTTTATAAATACGAGCTTTTAAAAAACTTATAAAATTATTGATAGTTTTTTGTGATGGTTCAAAGCCTTCTACATAAACCAGTTCAATAAGCATGTTTGTATAGGTATCATCAGACAATAAATCATGAGCAGAGCTTCCAGTAGTTTGTCGGTTTATAGATTTATTCACGATATTATTTTGATCGTTGTTTTCGTTAACAGAACCATCTCTTGAGCACCCCGTTATGATGGCTAAAAATAAAAAGGCTATTAAAATTTTATACTTCATCTTTTAAAATTTAAATTAGTAAACAGCTGCCTATGGGAGACAGCTGTTTTTAGTATAACATACGTAATAAACGTTACACCAGATTTTAGATTCGTACTAAGACCAAGGTAATTGCAGCATTTGTTGTGCTTTGTAGAGATATAGAACTTTCTGAGTAACTTGTTATTGTCCAAGTATTGTTTAATAACTCAAAAGTAGAATTTCCAGAAAATGTTAAGTTTAAAAACACGTTAAGTTCTGATGTTACAGAGTACGTACCCTCAATATTCTCAATAGTTCCATTTACTGTATTTTTTGCGGTAATTGATAAATCGTTAGCAAAATCTATAGTATAATTGGCATAATCATTCGCCGTATTTAAACCAGCATTAATAAATGATTCTACTTTAAACATACCTTCTACTAAAATATCTTCTATATCATCGGCATTTTCTTCCGCATCTTCCATAATATCTTCATCAGCTAAACAATCTGTGATTTTAGACTGTAAATCCATATCACTAGAAATTTCAATAACTGTATTACTTTGTCCTTTTAAAGTCGCCGTAATTGGATAGTTAATCGCAAAAAGACTATCATCATCAAAATTGTTTATGTACGTGTACAATTCTTGTTTAGACTCTATAACTACGCTACCAGTTTGTACTGCTCTTAAATCAAAAGTTAAAATAGTAATAGGAAAATTTATTTCTAAACAATTAATGGCATCTTTCGCTTGGTTTTCTGTGGCTTCACAAGCACCAATTAGCGCATCGTATTCAGATTGATTAGCTACTTGTACTTCGGTGTAATTACTTAATTTCACTGTTAAAGGAAACTGAAATGCGATACTGTCATCATCATTAGTAAATTGTCCTAAAATGTTTAAAACTAATTGATAATCGGCTTGACTGATTAACGTAATTTCAGTGTTATTAATCGTTGCCGTAACAGGTAATAAGATAGATGAACAGGAAATACCGTCTAAAAAATCGTCAAAACTACCATCGTACATTGATGCGCGTTCTAAGTTATTCGCTGTTGGTGATGTTGAAGAATTCGTGTTTGGATTGTTTCCGTTTTCAGTGTCTATTTCATCTTGACAAGATGTGAAACTTAATGTTAAAATTAATAGAATTGCTGTAAATAAATTTAAATTTTTCATGATACTAGATTTTTGGGTTTTTAAATTTTTTGCGATTTTTTTCGCATTCTGTATTTAAGACCCCTACCTTTAATTTTACCCTACGCTATTTTTTTATTTTTTTCGCATTATTTTTAACAAATCATTAAAAATCAATTAATTACTTTATTATTTTTTTATTTTATTTTTGTAAATATTCACAATGTATAAGAATTTATGAAGAACCCCAAACATAAACTTTGCGAAGAAGCCTATTTCAACTCGTTTTATTTAGATCATATTCAGGCTGCTAGTAATTTTGCTTTTTATAAATGTGGTGATCAAGCGCATTCATTAGATTATGTTCAAGATGCCTTTGCTAAAATCTGGGAGAATTGCTCGAAAATAGATTTTACAAAAGCTAAAACATATTTATTTACATCGATTAATAACTTATTTCTAAATACGATTCGACACAATAAAGTGGTGATGAATTATGCTAAAGAAGCACCTTATTTAGATCAAACGAATTTAAATCCTGAATATTTAATGGAAGAAGATGAGTTTAAGAATAAGTTAATGATGGTTATTCAAGATTTAAGTGCAGAGCAACGTGAAGTTTTTTTATTGAATAGGATAGAAGACAAAAAGTATAGAGAAATAGCCGAAATGCTTAATATATCTCAAAAAACAGTGGAAAAAAGAATGTCTGCGGCTTTAAAAGTATTGCGAAAAAAAGTTAAAGAAGTCCATTTTTAGTTTTTCGGTAGGGTAAATATATATTAAGGTGTCTTAACGTTGTAAAGCATTAAAAATGAAAAAAGAAGATGACATATTAAAATGGTACGAAGGCGAAATCTCTTATGAAGATATTAAGAAAAAATATCCTGATGAAGATTTTTCAACGCTTGAAAAACTTGGCTTTTACTCAAAGCAAATTGATGTTCCTAAAGTTGACGCTGAAAAAGCATTGGCTGATTTTAAGAAAAGAACATTCAATAAAAATGAAGACACAAAAGTTATTCCACTAAACTTTAAATCCTTTTTAAAAGTAGCGGCGTTGGTTTTGGTTCTATTAACATCTACATATTTCTTGTTTTTCAATAACACAGAATCTTATTCCACAAATATTGCTCAAACTAAAACTTTCCAATTACCTGATAATTCAGAAGTTATTTTAAATGCAAAATCAAAATTAGAGTTTAATAAAAAAGAATGGAAAGAAAGCCGAAGTCTAAATTTAGAGGGTGAAGCTTTTTTTAAAGTCACTAAAGGAGAAAAATTTACAGTACAGACCGATGTTGGTCAAATTCAGGTTTTAGGAACTCAATTTAACGTAAAAGAGCGTGATAATTACTTTGAAGTACAATGTTATGAAGGTTCTGTAAGTGTTACTAACTCTTCTGTAAAAGTTATTTTAACTTCTGGAAAATCTTTTAGAATTATAAATGGTAAAATTGATGTTACCAACGATTTTACCAATGAAACACCATCATGGTTAGCCAAAGAATCTAGCTTTGATAATGTTCCGTTATGGCAAATTATAAAGGAGCTTGAAATACAATATGATATTAAAATAGATGCTTCAGAAGTTGATACGTCTAAAACATTTTCAGGTAGTTTTACTCATAACAATAGAAATACAGCATTACAGTCGGTTACTATTCCACTTAAGTTAAGTTATAAAATAAATGACGATAACGTTAAGTTTTACACTTATGAATAGGACTAAATACGTCTTCATGTTATTTATTCTTTATGGTAATTTTTCTTTTGGTTTGCAATCTCAAGAAAAATTACCATTATTAGAGGTAATTTCAAAAATTGAAGCAAAATTTGATGTTAAATTTTCATATTCGATAGATGATGTTGAATCTATTCTTGTCAATGATTTAAATGAAACAGAGACACTAAAAAGCATCATAGAGAACCTCAATAAATCCACAATTTTAAACTTTAAGTTGCTTGATGATCGTTATATAACGGTTTCTACTTTAAATAAAGCTATTTCTATTTGCGGGATTTTAATTTCAAAAAAAAACAAAGAACCTTTACTGGGCGCATCTGTTCTAGTGGCAAATACAACAAAAGGTATAATTTCAGATGTAGATGGAAATTTTCACATTAATGATATTTGTTTAAATGATAAAATTCGTATTTCTTTCTTGGGTTTTGAGACTTTAAATTTTGATGCGAAAGATTTATGGTATAGAAATAATGGATGTAACACAATCGAATTAGAGGAGAAATCTGAAGAACTTAATCAGGTTTTAATTTCAAAGTTTTTAACTACAGGTTTGCAAAAACGCATTGACGGAAGCACGGTTTTAAATACCGAAAAATTTGGAATTTTACCGGGACTGACTGAACCCGATATTTTACAATCTATTCAAGCATTACCAGGGGTGGAAAGTGTAAATGAAAGTATTGCCAATATTAATGTGCGTGGCGGAACAAACGACCAAAACTTAATACTCTGGGATAATATTAAAATGTATCATTCTGGTCATTTTTTCGGTTTAATTTCAGCTTATAATCCATATTTAACTGATAAAGTTTTGGTTGCTAAAAATGGAACATCAAGTGAATTTAGTGACGGTGTTTCTAGTACGATAAGCATGTTTACAAAGGATAAATTAAATCAGAATTTTGCTGGTGGTTTTGGTGCTAATTTAATTCATACTGATGCGTTTTTAGAGATTCCATTAAGTAAAAAATTGGCATTACACGTTTCAGGGAGACGCTCATTTACTGATTTTTTGAGTTCACCAACGTATCATAATTATTTTGAACGCAGTTTTCAAGATAGTGAGCTAACCACAAATAGGGATAATATAAGTGATGGTGATAGGATGTCTGATTTTTTCTTTTATGATTATACAGTAAAACTTCTTTTTAATATTAACGATAACCATAAAATCAGAGCTAATGTTATTGGTATTAATAATAATTTAGATTATACCGAAAGCTATCAAAATGATAACGGTGAAATAGATTCTAAAACCAGTAATTTAAAACAAGAAAATTTAGGTTTCGGTATAAACTGGAATGCCCAGTGGAATAATAGGTTTTCAACACACTTTACCTCTTTTTATTCTCAATATAATGTGGATGCCACAGATTTTAGAATAGAAACCGATCAAAGGTTAACACAGCGAAATGAGGTTTTAGAAACAGGAGTAAAATTTAAAACTACATATAAAATAAACGAAAATTTTAATGTACTAAATGGATATCAGTTTAGTGAAATTGGTATTTTAAACGCAACGACTTTAAGCGCCCCTTCATATGATAAAACGAAAAAAGATGTGTTGCTAAATCATGCTCTTTTTACTGAAATTGAATACAAAAACAATAATACTTTTTTACGCATAGGAGTTCGAGGAAATTATTTTCAAAAGTTTGATAAAATCCTTATGGAGCCGCGTTTAAATTTTAGACAAAAATTATCACATCAATTAGCAGTTAAGTTGCAAGGTGAGTTTAAAAATCAATCTGCAAATCAAAAAGTTGATTTTCAAGATGACTTTTTGGGTGTTGAAAATCGGCGATGGGTATTGGCAAATGAAAACGATATTCCAATTTCAGAAAGCAAGCAAGTATCTTTCGGTTTCGAGTTTAACCAAAATAAATGGCTTTTGGATGTTGAAGGGTTTTATAAGCAAGTAGATGGTATTACAGCTTCAAATCAAGGTTTTTATAATAATTTTCAATTTTTGAATGCCATTGGAAGCTATAATGTAAAAGGATTAGAATTTCTATTGAATAAAACATCAAATAAATACAGTACTTGGATAAGTTATGCTTATAGCATGAATGATTATAAGTTTACAAGTTTTACACCTTCAGTTTTTCCTAATAATGTTGATATTAGGCATTCTCTATCTTTAGCTTTTAATTACGATTTATTAGAAAATTTAAAAGTATCCTTAGGGAGTATATGGCGTTCTGGACAGCCATATACTAAGCCAGTTGAAGGGAATGAAACGGTACAAAACGGAAATAATACCAATATAAATTATGATTTACCAAATAATGGAAATCTTGATGATTTCATGCGATTGGATGCTTCAATAAGTTATAATTTTAAATTGAGTAATTCTATTACGGGCATTTTACGCGCTGGTATTTTAAATATTTTAAATAGAGAAAATACGATAAATCGTTATTATGAAGTTAATCCAGAAGACGCAAACACGACCATTGAAATAAACAATAAATCACTTGGTTTAACCCCAAATTTAAGTTTTAGAATAAAATTTTAAAAATTAGTTTTAAAATTAAATCATCGTTTAAAAGCATTTTTTTACGACAAAAAGTTGTTTCGTATGATTTTTTTTATACATTTGTTAAATCCAAATCTTAAAAAATGAAAAAAGTAACCTTATTTACGTTGCTCAGTTTAGCAGCAATGTCCTCAAAAGCACAAGATATTGATGCGCTTCTAGCCGCAGGTGTAGATAATGCTGAACGTTTTGCAAACGATTATTTAGCTCCAGGAACAAATGGTTTAATGCATAGTATGAATGCCAACTGGTTTAATACTGCAGAAGCAAAACCCTTAGGAGGTTTTGAAATTTCTATTATTGCAAATGCGGCTACCATAAAGGATGATCAAAAGATGTTTTCGATGAATATAGCGGATTATAACAGTAATCCTGAACAGGATTTCACTATTGAATTCGAAGATTTTTCTACTACAAAAAATGTAGCTACAGCCTTAGGTGAAAATGAGACAGACATAAATATTGTTATTACTTACCAAGATGAGATTTTTGGTGAGCAACAAGAAACTATTACGTTACCTAGCGGTATTGGTTCAGATACTGCTAACTTATTACCAACGGCTTTTATACAAGGTGCGTTGGGTTTAAGCAAAGGTATTGAGCTTAAAGCGCGTTTTGTGCCAAAAATTGATACGGATGATGTTGCAATTAGTATGTATGGTGCAGGTTTGCAATTTGAAGTCACCAAATGGCTACCAGCAGATAAATTATTGCCTATTGCCATCTCAGGATTAGTGGCTTATACGCATTTAAATGGTTCTTATAACTTAACAGAATCTTCAGGAATTAGTGGGAGCAATCAGCGTTTAGAAAATGATACAAGTACTTGGTCATTACAGGCCATAGTATCAACCAAATTACCAATTATTAATTTTTATGGTGGTATTGGTTACATTAAAGGAACATCAGAATCAGATTTATTAGGGTCATATACAGTTTCCAATGGACCGTTGTTTTCTCAAACTATTAATGATCCATTTTCAGTTTCAAGTGAAGTAACGGCAGTAAGAGGTACTATAGGAACAAAATTGAAACTGGGATTTTTTAGATTAAATGCAGAATATCATCTGTCTGAATTTAATGCCTTTTCAGTGGGTATAAACTTTGGTTTTAGGTAGATAAATGGTCTTTAAATGAGTATAAAAATTTTTCAATTTAATATAGTTTAGTTTTAGTTAGTTTTTTTAGTTGTTATTTAAAAAGTGCGAGATTTAATCTGGCACTTTTTTTATTTAGAGTATTTAAATTCGTAGTTTTGTAAGACTTAAGAAGGCTTTTTCAAAGAAATTTGTACCAATACATTAAGACATTCATTCTATAAAATTAAATTATAAAAATTAACTTATGAAAGTAACAGTTGTAGGCGCAGGGGCAGTAGGCGCAAGTTGTGCGGAATATATTGCTATTAAAAATTTTGCATCAGAAGTCGTTTTACTAGATATTAAAGAAGGCTTTGCAGAAGGAAAGGCTATGGATTTGATGCAATGTGCATCTTTAAATGGTTTCGATACTAAAATTACAGGTGTTACTAACGATTACAGTAAGACAGCTGATAGTCATATTTGTGTGATCACATCTGGAATTCCACGTAAACCAGGAATGACGCGCGAGGAATTAATTGGCATTAACGCTGGCATTGTAAAAGCTGTTTCAACCAGTCTACTTGAACATTCTCCAAATATGATTCTTATTGTTGTAAGTAATCCCATGGATACCATGACCTATTTAGCACACAAATCTCTTGATATACCAAAAAACCGAATTATTGGTATGGGTGGGGCATTAGATTCTGCTCGTTTTAAATATAGATTAGCTGAAGCCCTAGATGCTCCAATAAGTGATGTAGATGGGATGGTAATAGGTGGACATAGCGATACGGGTATGGTACCATTAACATCTCATGCAACTAGAAATAGTATTAAAGTGTCTGAGTTTTTAAGTGAAGACCGTTTAGAGCAAGTAGCTGCTGATACTAAGGTTGGTGGAGCAACACTAACTAAATTATTAGGTACTTCAGCTTGGTATGCGCCAGGTGCTGCTGTTAGTGGATTAGTTCAGGCTATTGCTTGCGATCAAAAGAAAATGTTTCCCTGTTCTACTTTTTTAGATGGCGAATATGGTTTAAGCGATATTTGTATTGGCGTGCCTGTTATTTTAGGTAAAAATGGTATTGAAAGCATTGTTACTATTGAATTAAGTGATGCTGAAAAAGAGCATATGAAAGCTAGTGCTGAAGGTGTTAGAAATACCAACGGGTTGTTAGATGTATAATACATAAAAATTTTCAAATATATTTTAGGCTATCAATTTTTAATTTGATAGCCTTTTATTTTTTCAATGATGAAAAAAACTTTCTACTTCATTACTTTTTTATTGGCTATGTCTTGTAATACGTTTAAAGAAAAAAAAGAATTTTCCTTTATTTATGAATTTGAAAATGAGGAAAAAACATCACTTGGCGAAGTATCCAAAACTATTAATGTTTTAAAGAAGAGACTAGATGCTTACGGAATTGATTATAACATAGATAAATACAAAGGTAAAAAGATAAGTATAAAATTTAGTGCTTTTGATATTGATACGCTGCGCTTAAATAATATTGTTTTAAATCAAGGAAAACTAGAGTTTTGGGAATTATATAGGGGAGAAGAGTTTTTTCCAATAATTGTAGAGATTAATAATTTTTATGCTGAAAAAAGAGAAAATGATAGCTTGGAAATACATCCACTTTTTGATAAAATAGCATCTCAAGGCTACAAAGGAGGGCAAGTTATTTTTCAATCAAAAGTAGAAGATACTACTTTAGTAAACAACATGTTGAATAATGATGAAATAAGGTTTTTGCTATCTCCAGATTATCTAAACACCAAGTTTTTATGGGGAATTTCCGACGGTAACGGGCATCATCCTTTATACGCCGCTAAGTCGAATAGGAGCAGTAAAGCTCCATTAACTGGAGAGTCTATTTTAAATGCAAATCAATATTATGATCAATTGAGTAGACCAATTGTTACAATTAATATGAATAAAGAAGGAGCAATAACTTGGGAGAGGATGACAGGAAACGCTTTTCGCAATGGTACTTTCATTGCTGTAACGCTGAATGATTTAGTTTATACAGCCCCTGGTGTAAAAGTTGGGGCTATAAAAGGAGGGAAATCAGAAGTTTCAGGTGACTTTACTTTACAACAAGCCCAGGATTTAGCTATAATATTATCTTCTCAAAAAAGTATTCATAAACTAAGATTATTAAAGGATAAAATGCCTTAAGACATTTATTTATATAAAGACTGTAGCAATGCAGTCTTTATTTTTTTATATTTGGCGCATGTTTAAAAAGAGGTACATAATTATTTTTCTTATAGTACTATCTGTATTGGGTTTTGTATCTCAGGAGCAGATGGTCATACCCAATCAAGAAATTGTTTTACAATTTGCTGATGGAGATATAGCGTCTCAAGAGATTCAAAATACCATAAATACTGTAAAAGCCCAATTACAAAACCTTGGGGCTGATAATATTCAAGTAAAAGAAAGTCGGAACGGTAAGCTTAAAATTACATATTTCAGTAGCGCTGATATTTCAATAATTAAAGATTCGTTTTCTAAACATCAAAATTTAGATTTTAGCTATCCCTCTAAAAGTCAACATAAAAATACAGATCAATTTCCTACAGATCAAAATAATTTTACATACAATCTTGATGTTTTCGAAATTGAAAATGGCGCTGATTCAGATTGGGATGTTAATGGCATAAACGTTATTGAATTAGAATCAAAGAGTGATCGTTTTTTTGATCCTAATCCTTATTTTGCTTGTCTAGTTACAGATGTTCAACAAAAAAATAATACAGTAAAAGTTGCCTACACCATTTATAGCAATATGGCTATTGCCATAGATAATAATTCAAAAAGCATCCCAGAAGTTAGAGCTGGACCCATTTACTAAGGGTTATTCTTAATCAGTTTTAAAAATCCAAAAACGATAAAACTAAAAATGTACTAAAGATTTGTTTTTAGGTAATTTTCATTATTAAAAAACTCAAAAATTTAATTAAACATAAAAATTGTCAAATGATACGGTAAATTCTATATTTGCTCGTTTTAAAAAAAATTTGACTTTCTAATAAATCATTAAAATGCAAAATAAAGGATTAGTAAAATTATTTGCAGTGTTGTTTGGTTTGGTAAGTATTTATCAATTATCATTCACGTTCAAAGCAAATCAAATTGAAAGCAATGCAGAAGAAATTGCAATCAATAAAATTTCAGAAGAGGAAGACGATTACCGTGCTAAAAGAAGTCTTGAGGAGGCAAACTATTTAGAGTCTATTGCTACCGATACGGTTTTTAATATTGGAGTTGCAAAATTCACTTATAATGAAGTGAAGCAAAAAGCCATGAATCTTGGTTTAGATTTAAAAGGTGGATTAAATGTAATCTTGCAAGTTTCAGTAAAAGATATCTTAAAAGGATTGGCTAATAATACCAAAGATCCAGTTTTTAATAAAGCTTTAAATGATGCTACTGAACTTCAAAAAAATAGTCAAGAAACGTATTTAGAAGATTTTTTTACTGCTTTTGATAATATTAAAGGAGATACCAAATTAGCTTCACCAGATATTTTCTATACTAAAGAATTAGATGGCGAGATTAATGGAACCATGAATGATGATGAGGTTAAGGCTATCATTGAAACCAAAATAGATGAATCTATTGTTTCTGCTTTTGAGGTATTGCGTAAGCGTATTGATGAGTTTGGTGTAACCTCCCCAAACATACAACGTTTAGGAACTTCAGGGCGTATTTTAGTAGAGTTACCAGGTGTTAAAGATGTGGAGCGTGCTACAGGTTTATTACAAAGTACGGCTCAACTAGAATTTTGGGATGCTTATAAAGGTGAACAATTTTTTCCTTTTTTAGCACAAGCTAATGAAGCATTAAAAGATATTGTAGCACCACAAACTGAAACTTCAGAGGGAGAATCTCAAGATTCAGAAGACACTACAGATTCTGCCATTGATGATCTTTTAGGAGATGCTACCACAGATTCGACAGCAGTTGCTACGGTTAACCCTATTTTCGACTTAATTAGAGGTCAAGGCTACCAAGGCGGACCAGTAATTGCAAGATTTGAAATTAAAGACAAAGAAACGGTTTTAGATTATTTAAACAGACCACAAGTAAGAGCATTACTTCCTGCAGACCAACGTTACGTAAAGTTTGTTTTTGGTAAACCAGATAAAGATAGTGAGATTGTAGATTTATATGCCTTAATAGGAAATAGAGATAATGAGCCACAATTAAGTGGTGCGGTAGTTACCGACGCAAGAAACCAATTTGGAGCAACAGGGCAATCTGAAGTATCTATGCAAATGAATGCCAAAGGCGCTAAAATTTGGGAAGAAATGACAGGTAAAGCATATACACAAGGTAGTCAAATCGCTATTGTTTTAGATAATGTTGTGTATTCTGCCCCAGGCGTTACTACAGGTCCTATTGCAGGAGGTAGTTCTTCAATTTCTGGAGATTTTACTTTAAATGAAGCTATCGATTTAGCAAACGTATTGCGTGCTGGTAAGTTACCAGCATCGGCCGATATTATTCAAAGTGAAGTTGTAGGACCATCATTAGGTCAAGAAGCTATTGATAGTGGTACAAAATCATTTTTAATCGCATTAGCTTTAGTGTTACTTTGGATGGTGTTTTATTACGGAAAAGCAGGTGGTTTTGCAGATGTTGCCATGTTGCTAAATATCTTATTAATCTTCGGGATTTTATCAGGATTAGGCGCTGTATTAACATTGCCAGGTATTGCGGGTATTGTTTTAACCATTGGTATGTCGGTAGATGCCAACGTTCTTATATTTGAAAGGATACGAGAAGAATTAGCTAAAGGAAAAGGCCAAAAAGAAGCTATAAAAGACGGGTTTAGTAATGCTTTATCATCTATTTTAGATGCTAACATTACTACAGGTTTAACAGCTTTAATTTTATTTATATTTGGTACAGGACCAATTAAAGGATTCGCAACAACCTTATTAATAGGTATCATGACCTCTTTGTTTACAGCTATTTTCATAACCAGATTATTAATCGATTGGTATGCTAATAGAGGTGGTAAATTAGACTTCAGTACAGCAATAACTAAAAACCTATTCAGAAACATAAATATAGAGTTCTTAAAAAAACGTAAAGTAGCATACCTCATTTCAGGGGCTTTTATTTTGTTAAGTTTAGGATCTTTATTTACGAATAGTTTAGATCAAGGTGTCGATTTTGTTGGTGGTAGAACCTATCAAGTGCGTTTTGCTCAAGATATTAGTGCGTCTGAAATTACGGGTGTATTATCGCAACCAGATGTTTTTGGAAGTGCCGATGCTAAAACGTTTGGAGATGCCAATCAATTAAAAATTACTACAAAATATAAGGTAAACGAAACTGGAGCAGAGGTAGATGAAGATATTAGAAAAACACTTTACACCGCTTTACAACCACATTTAGATGGTGTGTCTTACGAAGATTTTATTAGTGATGCGGAAACTAAAACGGTAGGTTTAATGAAGTATTACAAAGTAAGTCCTACTATTGCAGATGATATTAAACAGGCATCATTTTGGGCTATATTAGGATCTTTAATCGTCGTATTCCTTTATATCTTAATTCGTTTTAAAAGATGGCAATATTCCTTGGGTGCCGTTGTGGCGGTATTTCACGATGTATTAATTGTTCTAGGGGTATTCTCATTAACTTACAAGTTTATGCCATTCAGTATGGAAATAGACCAAGCATTTATCGCAGCTATACTAACAGTAATAGGTTATTCATTAAATGATACCGTGGTTGTTTTTGATAGAATTCGTGAGTTCTTTAACGAGCATACCAATTGGGATTTTAAAAAGGTTGTGAATGTATCATTAAGTAGCACGTTAAGTAGAACATTAAATACGTCATTAACAACTTTAGTCGTATTATTAGCCATCTTCATTTTTGGTGGCGATTCTATCAGAGGCTTTATGTTCGCTTTAATAGTGGGTGTTATCGTGGGTACATACTCATCATTATTTATAGCCACACCCATAATGTACGATACTGTACAAAAATTAGAAGATAAAAAGAAGAAAGACTAACTAACTCAATTTTTTCTTTTTTAAGAAGCCTATCAATTTTTATTGATGGGCTTTTTCTATGGCGTTACCCCAAAGGGTCGGGCTATACACTATATCTTTTTAAAATTCATGGCGAGAATGAGTGTTATGGCAAACTGCCAATCAGTTACCTTAAAACAAAATCATGATTTGTTTTTTTAAAAAGGATGCCGTTGCTATCCCTAACGCAAATTGGAGGGTCGTTTAATTCTCATGATACGAAATCGTTTTAACATTTAATACCAGAAGTCCAAACCATTTCGTTAAAATTGTTAAACTTAATTTTTGTTTTTAAACCGTTGAATTTTATAGTCTTAATTCCCACTAGTCGGTTTTGATACGCCAAGGCTTGCCTCGATCGAAAAGGTATTTCCTTTTTCATACCTCGTGGGCTTGCTACGAAGTTCTTGATTATTAACTAACATTGTAAGTCAGCGTTATTGATTTGTTTTATGTTTTGCCCATAAAATAGGTACCAATCTACAATTCTATCGGATATATATCATAAATATCATCTTCTAGGTAAGGTTGTCGTTCATTGTTTAATTTATCTAAATCTCTATTAATTTGCTTAATTATTTCTTTATCGAAAATTAAATTATTAGATGATTTTGCCTTTAAATAGTTGATTAAAGCGCCATGGCATTTTTTATGAAAATTACCATGTCCATTTTTTTGAGCTTCATCTCTCAATTTTTCTATGGATCTTAATAAATCACCTTGTATAAATTTTGCTTGTTCAGATTTAGGTATAAAATGCCAAATGTATTTTGCGTTGTCTAAATAGTTTTCTTGGGGTCAATTTTTGAGCACTTGTGTAGTTTACAAAGACGAATAATATAATAATGTATTACTATTTTTATCATATGTATTCTATATTTTACAGATTTGTGAAACTATTATTTTAGGATCATAAACTGTTTTTTCTTTTTACCATCACTAGTCATAATAAAAGTATCGTTTTCGTAAGTCCCATAAAAAGGTACGTAGTAGGTGTTTCCACTATTGTCTTGTATCTTGTTATACGATACGTCTCCATTTGCAGTATATACAAAATCATAAAGTGCTGACGATTCAAATATACCTTTAGACACTTTAGTTCTTCCATCTTTTTTCTCGATGAGGTTTTTTCCAGAATTTAAAATGACATGTAAATCATTCTCTTTCAAAAATGCATTATATGATGGGGTAGTCGATTTTTTAAACACACTTCTTCCCCAATGTAATTCGCCCTGAGCATCAAACTTTAAAACCAAGATATCATCATAATGAGGTGTTATAACCATGGTACCACCGTAACCAGTAGATACGTAGGTTTGAGTAACGTAAAAAACTTCAGCCAATACATAGGTGTTATTATTGGCATCTTTTAAAACATAGTCTACATAAAAACTAGATAGTTCTTTATCTTTTTTATCATCTGCTTTATCTTCACCATATAAATCTTCGTAAATTTCTATTGGCAAGGTATACATCTTTTTAGTTTTAATAGAAAAATCATCCGTATCTACTATAAAATTACATCCACCTTTTATTTTAAAAACATTTTTCTCTGAATAAAAGCCTAATAAATGAAGTTGTTTAGATACCATTGAGATATTCAAAGACAAAATATGTTCATCGGTTAAATCAATGATTACATCTTTTACACCGTCTTTTGTCAATTCATTGAGAATAAATTGGTAATTGGCCTCTCCATTCTTTTTTTCTGAACGTCCATTAATATATAGTTTACCAAGCGAATAAACCTTAGCATTATTATCTATAGCTAAATCGTTATGCTGGAAAAAACGTTCTTGGTGCTCTTGATAGGCTTTTTCAAAAACCAACTCTAAATTTGATGCATTAAAAACTCTCACAGTATAAGAGTTTGAATTTTTTTTAATATTATCTGTAGCCACTGCAAAATAACTACCGTTAGGTGACATTGCAAAACTTGTTTGTCGCTTATTACCACCAGAAAAAAGTTCCTGACTTTTTTCCACAGTAGTTTCAAAAAGCTTTTCTTTAGTAGCTTTTTTGTTTGTTATATCAAAAGTATGGCAATACACAATGCGCTCTGTTTTTTCAGGGGCATATGCGGTAAAGAATTTAATTTCATCACCAAAAAAAACCTCACCAACAAACGTTTCTTTTTTGTCACTATCTATCGTTTTCGAAAATATCTTATTAAGATCAACATCAAAAATATCAAATAAAATATCTTTTTTACTGTCTCTTACTATACCAGTGATACCTGTATTTGTGGTATGAATCGCTAAAATAGCGTTAGCAGTAACCTCATCATTATATTCGGCACTTTCTATGATTTTTAGCGTTGTTTGGTTTTGAGCAGAAATAGAATTTATAAACAATACCAATAAAAGAAAAGTCAATTTTTTCATGATAATTTAAATTAGAATTTTAATCTAAATTATATAAAAAGAGCATCCGTTTTACAAACTGCAAAATAATATTTTAAGTTCGTCTTATGTAACCTTCTATTAATTTTCTATGCTCATTACAACCCAATTTAATTATAAATTATTTGATGTTTGTATTATAAGTTAAACGAATGGATTTGAAATTTGTTTTGATGTCAAGCTATTTAAAAAATCAAAATAGCTGACGTATTATCAAATGTTTTTATAAAGAATGAGGTTTGCGTGAAGCACGTTACTTGTAATATCGTAAAAGGCCATCCAAATTTAGATGTTTTTTAGAATCTAATTTTTATACTCCAAACTATCTCCAATGTTTAGTTGCCAGATATCCACTAATCCCGCGTTTACTTCCAAAACATATTTAGCTGGTGCGTTTGATGGGAGTGAGGTTTCATTAAAAGGTTGGGCGTTTTTTTGAAAGCTAACTATGTTTTTATTTTTGTTTATGAAGATAAGATCCAATGCTATTTGTGTGTTTTTCATATAGAAGTAACGAGGCTCTTCATCATCAAAAACAAATAACATCCCTTGATTGTCTTTCATTGAGTTTCTATACATTAAGCCAGTTTGTATATCAAAATCTGTTTCAGCAATTTCAATATCTAAATTAACTTGAGTAGAATCCGACTTGAATATATTGAGTTCACCTTCTTTTGTAAAACTTACTTCAGTTTGCTTTATAACTTTTTTATCGTTTTTGCAAGCCGTAGTACAAAGCACTAAACAAAAATTTAAAAGTAAGAATTGTTTTAAACACACCATTATTTAACTGTCGGTTTTGGTTTATAAACAAACATAAAATACAAACCAATTAAAACAAAGGGGATGCTCAGCCATTGCCCAGTGTTTAAACCAAACCAATTAATGTATTCTTCACCTTGAGGTTCTTTAGTGAATTCTATAAAGAAACGAATGGTCCAAAGTAAAATTAAAAATAAGCCAAATAGAAAGCCCGGTTGGTTTTTTTTATCCGTTTTAGAATAAAAGTAGAATAATATTAGAAACACAAAAATATAACAAAAAGATTCATATAACTGTGAAGGATGACGATACGGTACTTTTTCTAATAAGTCAGAAAATTGAGAGTTATTTGTTACTGCTGCGTATGCTTTTTTGACGTCTTTTATCCCTGTAAGTTGTGTGATTTGACTTTTGTAATAGTAATCTTGAATAAAGCGAACTCCCAAATTAGAATCTGTTATTTTTCCAATAATTTCAGAATTAATAAAGTTTCCAATTCTAATAAAAACGGCTCCTGATGCCACGGTAATGACTACACGATCTAAAATCCAGAGTAAGGATTTATAGTTATATTTTTTTCTGTATAAATACATGCCTATAATTATACCAATGGCTGCGCCATGGCTTGCAAGCCCTTGAAAACCTGTAAATTCAAAACCACCTTTAAATTTAAATGGTAAAAAGATACTGAAAAAATCTTCACTTATTAATTCGGATTGATAAAATAAAACATGTCCTAATCGAGCTCCCAACATGGTTGCTAAAACGGTATAAATGAAAAGCGGATCTAAATAATCAAGCGATACTTTTTCTTTAGTGAAGATGCGTTTCATAATATACCAACCTATTAGAAAAGCAATAATCCACATAAGACTGTAAAAGTGCAGTTTGAAATTTCCAAAAATATCAATGCCGGTTATTGGATTCCATTCAAATTTTAATACTTGCATAAGGTTTGTTTTTCAGCGTAAATATAAAGGTTTGATATGTTTTAATTGTTAAAAATTATTTAAGAAGTTCAATGACTTCAACTTCAAATATAATATTTGATTTTGCTGGAATACCTCTAGTGCCAGATTCTCCATAAGCCAGATAATAAGGTATAAAAAGGGTTGCTTTATCACCAACATGCAATTGTTGTAAACCTTCTTTAAAACCCTGAATCATTTGTGCATCAGGACCAATATCAGCAGAGATAGGTTGGTAACCGTTTTTTGATTTTCGGTTTTCATTAACAATATCAAGCGCTTCAGCAGTTTCAATTTTGCTAGTTTCTAATATTTTGCCATTTTCAAAATAAACGGCATAATGAGTGAGAACCTTAGCGTCTTCAGGTAATTTTTCGCCTTTACCTTTTTCTGTAATTGTATATCGCAAACCAGATGGAAGTGTTATGGCATTTGTTTTTTGCTTTTCAAATTTTTCTTTTGTGGCCTTTAAAATAGCTTCAGCTTTCTTAACTTTTTCTTTTTCTAAACGTTCTGCTTCAGCAAAATGATTTACAAATATTTTAGGGGCATCAAATTTTTTAGCTTGTTTACCTTTTCGTATAATATTCAATTCTTTAATAACAACATCCTTAACGGGCTTATTACCATTAGCGGTTTCAGCGTTAGATATAGAATCTTGTACATCTAAACCTTTAATAATTTTACCAAAAATAGAATGCTTGTTATCTAAATGTGGTGTAGGTTTTTCAGTGATAAAAAATTGACTTCCATTGGTTTTGGGACCAGAATTGGCCATAGATAAAATCCCTGGTTCATCATGTGTTAAATCTTCATTAAATTCATCCATAAATTTATATCCAGGGTTTCCCGAACCCGTTCCCGTTGGGTCGCCACCTTGAATCATAAAATCGTTAATAACACGGTGAAAAATTGTGCCATTATAGAATTTTTTGTCTTTGTATTGTTTGTCAACCATGGTATTTGTTCCTTCTGCTAATGAAACAAAATTGGCAACGGTTACAGGTGTTTTATCATACGTTAATTTAGCCAGCATGGTACCTTTTGTAGTGACAAATTCTGCATACATACCGTCTTCTAAATCGGGGTATTGGGCTTTACACGACGTTAAGCTTATAAGTAAGGAAAAAAATAAAATTTTGATTGTTGATTTTATTAAATACATCTTAATGATTCTAATTTTGGGTTATTGAATTTACAGTCACTTCACAAATTAAAGGGGTATTTCTACCTATTTTATGGTCATCACCATAATAACCATACGCCTTTTGTGATGGAAAAATAAAAGTAACAGTTTCACCAGTTTTCATAAGTTTTAAACCTTCACGTAAACCTGTAAAAAGCTCTTCTTTATCCATGGCGTAAGTTTGATTTTTTACCTCATTTTTGGTGTATATCGTTGAACCATTTAGCAATTTTACATCATAATCGTAATTAATAACATCTCCAAAATCTGGTGTTTTTAGCGAATCTATTTCAACTTTAGTATTGTAATAATACCAAAAACCACTTTCTGAAGCCACATAATCTTGATAGTCTTCCTCCATAAGTTGCTTTATAGCCGCTTGTTCTTGAGCATTTAATTTTTTATTGCGCTCTACCGACGCATCTATAAAAGAACCAGTTTTAATAGAAATAGGTTTTCTGGCTTCTGGTGTTTTACAGCCAATAAAAGCAAGTAGGATACATGCTGTAATTATTAATTTATTCATTATTTAGGGCTTTTTTGTAACGCGGTAATATACTAATAAATTGGTCTACGGTATCTTGTAAAGACATATCGCTTCTTCCTCCTGCGGCATTATCATGTCCTCCACCATGAAAATAGGCACGTGATAATTCGTTTACTGAAAAATCGCCTTTTGAGCGTAATGATATTTTTATAATCCCTTCTTGCCTATCTTCGATAAAAATAACTGCAAGAATTATACCTTCTAACGATAACCCATAATTAACAACGCCTTCAGTATCTCCTTTCTTGTAATCAAACCTATTAAGTTCGTCTTGAGACAAGGTAATATAGGCTGTCTTGTATTCTGGAATAATTTTTAAGTTACTAAGTGCACAACCCAATAACTGCAATCCATTATAACTATTAGAATCGTAAATGTTAGCATGAATTTGTGTATTGTCAGCACCTTTTTTTATGAGGTCTGCTATAATTTCATGGGTTTTACTTGTTGTTGAACGAAACCGAAAAGAGCCTGTATCTGTCATAATTCCAACATATAAACAAGTAGCGATCTCAGAGTCAATTGTATCTGTGTCATCTAACATATCAATAAAATGATAGACCATTTCGCAAGTAGAACTCATATTTACATCGCTAAACATACATTTGGCATAATCATCAGGTGCTTGATGATGATCAATCATGATTTTAATAGCTTCGCTTTCAGCCAAAACAATTTCCATATTTCCAGTTCTGTGAAAAGCATTAAAATCGAGCGTAAAAATAAGGTCGGCTTCTTTAATCAAGGTGTTACATTCCTTAGTTTGGGAGTCGTGTTTTAAAATTGTAGCTTCTCCCGGAATCCACTTTAAAAATGTAGGGTAATCATTAGGAGTAATAACACGAACATCATGATTTTTTTTCAAAAGATAATGGTATAGGCCTAGTGTCGAGCCAATAGCGTCCCCATCAGGGTTTTTATGAGGAACAATTACTATCTTTTTTTTTGTTGAAAGTAAGTGTTTTAGGTCTTTAATATCTTGTTTCATCATAGGTAGCGAATATACAATTTTTTAAAATTGTATTATGTTGCTTTTAAATAGAAATACATTACTTTTGCACGAAATTAAAGCAAAATATAATGAGTTCTTTTTCAACTGAAAAGAGGACTTTATTTAACTTAAAATTAAAAACATGGCTACTAATAGAACATTTACAATGCTAAAACCCGATGCCGTTGAAAAAGGACATATGGGTGCTATATTAGAAAAAATTTCAGCTTCAGGATTTAGAATTGCAGCTATGAAATTAACACAAATGACTACATCTGACGCAGAAACCTTTTACGCGGTGCACAACAAGCGTCCGTTTTTTGGTGAGTTAGTTGAATACATGACTCGCGGACCCATAGTGGCAGCAATTTTAGAAAAAGAAAATGCGGTTGAAGATTTTAGAACTTTAATTGGAGCTACAAATCCTGCAGATGCAGCAGAAGGTACTATTCGTAAAATGTATGCAGATTCTATAAGTGAAAATGCGGTACATGGTAGCGATAGTGATGACAATGCAGCTATTGAAGGTGCTTTTCATTTCTCTGGAAGAGAGCAATTTTAATTCATATTTTTAAGCTAAATGCTTAAAAAATAATAATAAAAAATCCCGCAACACTGTTGCGGGATTTTGTTTTCAATAATGTTTTACTAGTAATATCTATATATTAAACTACTTTTACATTTACTGCGTTTAAACCTTTTCTACCTTCCTGTAAATCGAATTCTACAATATCGCCTTCGCGAATCTCATCGATTAAACCAGAAATGTGTACAAAATGTTCTTTTTCTGAACCTTCTTCAGTGATAAATCCAAATCCTTTTGAATCGTTGAAGAATTTTACTGTTCCTTTACTCATGTTTTAAAAATATTAAATTAATTACTAACTGTAATGCAAAGGGCATGCCAAACTTATCAGCATTAATTTGCATTAATCTTAATATAGGAAATAAAAAAAAGTCTGCCAAAAAAATGAGCAGACTTTCTAATTGTAATTGTTAAAGTATATGTTTAGACTACTTTTACGTTTACGGCGTTTAAACCCTTTTTACCTTCTTGTAAATCGAATTCTACGGCATCACCTTCACGAACTTCGTCAACTAATCCAGAAATGTGTACAAAATGTTCTTTGTTGTTATCATCTTCAGTGATGAATCCAAATCCTTTAGAATCATTAAAAAATTTTACTGTTCCTTTACTCATTATTTAAACTATTAAATTATTATATTTTACAAAGGTAGTGCCAATTAATTTATAAACCACTATAAACAAAAAAAGTCTATCAAATTGATTGATAGACTTTTAGTTGTAATTGTTAAAGTATTTATCTTTTAGATTACTTTTACGTTTACGGCGTTTAATCCTTTTCTACCTTCTTGTAGATCGAATTCAACTGCATCACCTTCACGAATTTCATCGATAAGTCCTGAAATGTGTACGAAATGTTCTTTGTTGTTGTCATCTTCAGTTATGAAACCAAATCCTTTAGAATCATTGAAGAATTTTACTGTACCTTTACTCATTGTAATATGTATTAAAATAATAATTAAGGTGCAAATGTAATACAAAAAACAATAAGTTGTTAAATTTCGTATAATTATTTACAATTAATTAACACGAGTAATTATCTTAAAATCAGTTTTTTAATAATTTCTTTTTTTAATTCCTCATTAAGCATAGTTATTATTTTTTGTTTCCCATAGCTTAACTCTTCTCTCAAAACGCTAGAGCTTAGTTGTACATAAAGCGTATCGCGTTCTAAATTAACCGCGGTGGTGTAGTTGTTTACGCCATTGCCCATAAGTTTTGCCCAAGCATCAGCAACATTAACTTTATTTAAACCTTTTTCAAGTTTATTAGTTTCTACAAATTCTTTTAATGCATCTTGAATGCTAATATGTTCGTTATTTCGTTTAGCCATAAAACGGTTGTATTTTTTATAACATAATTTTGGGCGTTACCACAAGGGTCGGGCTTTTTGTTACAATCTTTTTGCTCGTGCCTCACAAAAAGGATTTCCACTACAATCCCTAACGCAATTATTTACTATGTTATTTTTTAATTGAAAGTTATTTTGTTTTTGGAAAGGTTCGTTTAACGGTCTCGTATGAAAATAGTTGCGGGTTTGCGTGCGAGGATTTTCCGAAGGAAAATCACACATAGCAAACACGCAACTACTTTTTTCTAAGCACTAAGCCGCAATTATTTTTATACATTGTTGGCTTTTAGTACTTTTTATTAGTTTAATTTCAGTTTCTTGTTTTTTCCAATAAATAAGTACGATAACGAACCAATAAATGGAATCAATATGACTACTAAAACCCAAATTATTTTGTCATTTTGAGCAAATTTATTTTTTAAAATGTCAATTAAACAATAAATCCAAAGTCCAATTGATAATAGAATTAAAGCTTGCCATGTAAAAAGTCCAATTGAGAAATCATTGATTATTTTATCCATATTATATTTTTTTTATTCAGTTTTTTCAATTCCGAAAACCAGCTCAAATTCAGGTTTTGTTTTTTATTTAGCAGAGTGAAAGTCAACCGTAATGCCATTCAGTTCCGATTTTCAATTTCATTTTTTTATCAAATTCCGTACTACACTTTTGCTGATTTATCTTTCCTAAAATTCAAAAAATATAACAAAAACCGAAAAAGCAAGCCGACTTTTTTTATTTGCGTAAACTTGCTGCAGCATTAAAGCCAATGTTTTACGGATATGAGTCGTTTTAATGACTTATATCCAACGTTAAACGAAAGTAGCTGAAATTTTCTACAAAGTCAAGTAATAAACTAAATCGATATGGCATGTTGGTAGCATTAGAAATACTAATTAATTCACACCATACAAATTGCAATGGTCATCTTTCTTCCCTCTTTTTTTAATTTCACAACTTAAAAACTTCATAACTTTGATGCACTTGCTTTACTGCATTTTCGGTACGTTCAGCATGCGTATCGCTAATAAATAATTGTCCGAAGTTTTCATCATCTACTAATTTAATAATTTGTGCTACACGTTGTTCATCCAACTTATCAAAAATATCATCTAATAATAAAATAGGGTTAACGCCACTTTGTGCTTTTATAAAATCGAACTGGGCCAATTTCAACGCAATTAAAAACGATTTTTGTTGGCCTTGGCTGCCAAATTTTTTAATAGGGTGCGTTTCAATATTAAAGTGCAAGTCGTCTTTATGTATACCTACACTGGTATATTGTAAAGCCTTGTCTTTATTAACACTAGCTTTTAGTAATGCATTTAAATCAGCTTCAAATAAATCACTTTTATACACCAAATCGACTTCTTCTTTCCCGTTGCTAATAACGTTATAGCGCATTTTAAAAATAGGAATAAACGCTTTTAAAAAAACCTCGCGTTTTTTAAAAATATGCGTTCCGTAATCGGTTAATTGGTTGTTGTAAACCTCTAAAGTATCCTTATTAAATGTATGGTTTAAAGCAAAATATTTTAGCAACGCATTACGCTGCGCTAGTATTTTGTTGTAATTAATTAAATGACTTAAATAGCTTTTATCGCTCTGCGAAATTACGCTATCAATAAATTTTCTTCTTGTATCGCTACCTTCAATAATTAAATCTCTGTCAGCCGGCGATATAATAACCAATGGTAAAAACCCTATATGCTCACTAAATTTTTCATAAGCTTTTCCGTTTCGTTTTATAACTTTTTTTTGTCCGCGCTTTAAACTTATGGCTACTTTTTCGGTTTTATCATCTTTATTGTAATTTCCATTTATTACAAAAAAATCTTCATCGTGTTTAATATTTTGCGTTGCTACCGGATTAAAATAACTTTTTCCAAATGATAAATGGTAAATAGCGTCTAGAACGTTTGTTTTTCCTATACCATTATTTCCAACAATACAATTTATTTTAGCATTGAAAATGAACGATTTACTATCGAAATTTTTATAATTAAGTAATGAAAGTGATTTTAAAATCATATAAAAAGTAACTTATATGGCGTTTGGAAGTGAAACGCCCCGAAAGAAGTGCAAATTATTGAAAAATATCAAATAAATAGGCTTTTAGTTATGAAGAAAAATTATATTTTTGCGCGATATTAATTTAGAATCAATAGATGGCTACTTACAAGAAAAAATACAAAGCAAAAACTAAAGAAGAGAAAGAGCAAAATATAGAGGACGGATCTACAACAGCCGAAGTTTTTAATACACTTGACGAATCAGCATCTAAAACAGAAGCTTTTGTTGAGAAAAACCAAAAGTATATTTTTATAATTATTGGGGTAGTGGCTTTGGTTGTTTTAGGCTCATTAGCATATAAAGAATTTATTGCTAAACCTAAGCAAACGGCAGCGATGAACGATATGTTTCAAGCTCAAAAATATTTTAATGATGCTGTGGTTAGTTCTGGCACCGTTAAAGACTCATTATACAATTTAGCATTACATGGTGGTGAAGGTAAATTTGGAATGTTAGATATCATTGAAGAATATAGCGGAACACCATCAGCTAACTTAGCTAACTATTATGCGGGTACGGCATATTTACGATTAAAAGATTACAAAAATGCGGTTGATTATTTGAGTAATTTTGAAAGTGATGACGAAATTTTAGCACCTCTTGCCAAAGGTAACGTTGGTGATGCTTTTGTGCAGTTAAATCAGAAAGAAGATGCTTTAGGGTACTATGAAGAAGCTGTTGAAATGCGCGATAATGAATATACTACGCCAATGTATTTATATAAAGCTGGAGCTATTGCTTTAGATTTGGGGCAGCCTGATAAGGCATTAAAATACTTTAATAGAATAAAAGAAAACTATCCAAACGCTACTGAAGCATCAACGGTAGATGTTTTTATTGGAAAAGCACAAGTATTGGCTAGCAAATAAATAAACTATATTTGTATATGGCTACCGCAAATAAAAATCTATCCCATTACGATAAAACAACAATCCCAAACGCGAGTAAATTTCGGTTTGGGATTGTTGTTTCTGAATGGAATGATACCGTTACCGAAGGGTTGTATCAAGGTGCTTACGATGCTTTAATTGAAAATGGTGCCTTACCAAGTAATATTATCCGTTGGGATGTGCCTGGTAGTTTTGAGCTTATTTATGGAAGTAAAAAAATGCAGGAACAAATTGTGAATGTGGTTATAGCTATAGGAAGCGTTATTCAAGGTGAAACTAAGCATTTCGATTTTGTTTGTGAAGCGGTTTCTCAAGGTATAAAAGATTTAAATGTTATTCGCGAAACTCCCGTTATTTTTTGTGTATTAACTGATAATACAATGCAACAAGCTATAGATCGTTCGGGGGGCAAACATGGTAATAAAGGAACTGAAGCCGCTATTGCCGCTATTAAAATGGCTGAGTTGCGTAAAACTATTTAGTTTTCACTCAAAGTCACCACCTTAGTTTTCTTTGTAACTTCATGGCTTATTTAGATTTATTTGTTAACAATTTTTAGCACTTCCATCCCTAGTTTCTGTCTATTTTTAAGTATTTTTGAAGGATAAGCATGAGCCTATTTTGTTTAAGCAACGTGAAAATAAAACCTTTAATTACCAATCTAGATTGTCTAAAGACAACCGCGTTGATTCTGATTTAGAAACTTTGAACCAAAAAGAGTTTGCTTCTAAATGGAAACAAGGTGGCGAACGCAAAACGGGAAGGGTGATGTCTATCCGCACTTTAATCTTTGTTTTGGTAGTATTATTGATTTGTATGTATTTACTAGAAAAAAAATACATGTAACTTAAAGCTTAGAAATTATGGGACTTTTAAAATTGAAAAAAAACAAAAAATTCAGTTATACACCTCGTTATTTTGATGATAAAGGAGAGGGAAATCCTTATGAAATCAAACATAAATTTGATGAATTTAGAACAACGGTTGGAAGTAATCCTGGATTTAAGGGAAAAATAAACAATGCTTTAAATGAACTAAAACATAATAAAGATAAAGAAGCAAACCGACGCATTCTTTTAATAGCTGGTGTGCTTCTTTTAGTTTTTCTTTTTATCATCGATTTCGATTTATCTATCTTCTTTTCTAAATAATTTATGGCAGACATCATACAGCTTTTACCTGACCATGTTGCAAATCAAATTGCAGCTGGAGAGGTTGTACAACGTCCAGCATCTGTGGTTAAAGAGCTTCTTGAAAATGCTATTGATGCAGGTGCATCAACTATAAAACTTATTATAAAAGATGCCGGTAAAACACTGGTTCAAGTGATTGATGATGGTAAAGGCATGAGTCATACCGATGCGCGATTAAGTTTTGAACGCCATGCCACAAGTAAGATTAGAACAGCCGATGATTTGTTTCAACTTCATACTAAAGGTTTTCGTGGTGAAGCCTTAGCCAGTATTGCCGCCATTGCACATGTGGAGTTAAAAACCAAACAGGAAGATGATGACGTTGGTAATGCCTTAATTATTGAAGGTAGCACGGTAACATCCCAAGACGTTGTTGTAACTCCAACAGGAACTTCGGTGTCAGTAAAAAATCTATTTTTTAATATCCCTGCACGACGTAATTTTTTAAAATCGAATACGGTTGAACTTCGCCATGTTATTGATGAATTCCATCGTGTCGCCTTGGCACATCCTAATATCGGATTTGCTTTATATAATAATGGTAGTGAAACTTTTAACTTGCCAAATACCAATTTCAGACAACGGATTGTCAATATTTTTGGGAATAAAACGAATGAAAAATTAGTACCGGTTGAGGAAAATACAGAGGTTTTAAAAATTTCAGGTTTTGTTGGTAAGCCAGAATTCGCAAAAAAAACGAGAGGGGAGCAGTACTTTTTCGTGAACGACCGCTTTATAAAAAGTCCGTATTTAAATCATGCTATTGCATCAGCTTTTGATGGTTTATTGAAAAGTGGAACGCATCCAAGTTATTTTTTAAACTTAACGGTCGATCCACAAACTATCGATATAAACATTCACCCCACAAAAACTGAAATTAAGTTTGATGATGAACATACCCTGTATGCTCTATTACGTTCAGCAGTAAAACACAGTTTGGGGCAATTTAATATTGCACCAGTTTTAGATTTTGAGCGCGACCCAAGTTTAGATACACCATATAATTACCATAAAAATAGCGCCAATACGCCCAATATAGAAGTAGATAGAACGTATAATCCTTTTAAAGAGGAAACAGCTTCAAAAGCCAGAGCGATAGCTTATAAAAAAGAACCAGCCACCAGTTGGGAGGGTTTATATGTAGGTTTAGAATCCAAAGGAACAAAAATGAAACACGATTTTAGTGAGGTGAGTTTCGAAAGCGAAGAAGAAACAATTGCTGCATTTGATAGTGATAATACTGTTGAAACATCAAATACCACGTATCAACTTCATAACAAATATATAGTAAATACGATTAAATCTGGAATGTTGTTAATTAATCAACATCGGGCACATCAACGTATTTTATATGAAGATTTTTTAAAAAACATGACCATCAAAGAGGGTGTAAGCCAGCAATTATTATTTCCGCTAGAGCTACATTTTTCAAATCAAGATATGGTTATTATTAAACAATTAAAAGACGATTTACAACATACGGGTTTCGTGTTTTCTAACGTTAAAGAAGAATCTATCGAAATTACAGGCGTACCCGTTAGCGTTCCAGAAAGCGAAGTATCTATTATTTTAGAACAGCTTATAAGTGATGTTGAAAATGAAGTGCCCGATAGTAATTTTAGTGCCACTGATTTATTAGCAAAATCGATGGCAAAAAGTTTAGCCATTAAAACAGGGCAGTCGTTAAAAAAAGATGAACAAGAGCATTTGGTAAACAAGTTATTTGCTTGTAAAGAGCCTAATGTATCACCAACTAACCGAGTAACATTTATAACGATGAGTGTTGACGAGTTAGACAAAAAATTTATATAAATTATGATGCAAATTTCTGAAACCGTTAAACATTTAATAATCATTAATGTGATTATGTTTGTTGGTACTTTAGCAATAGGAGACGGTGTTTTGTTTTACGATTGGTTTGCTATGCATTTTCCTAAAAATGAAGCTTTTCAACCTTGGCAAATTATTACGCATATGTTTATGCACGGAGGCGCGATGCACATTTTATTTAATATGTTTGCCTTATGGATGTTTGGATCTCCTGTAGAGCAAGTTTTAGGGTCTAAACGGTTTTTGTTTATTTATTTTTCAGCAGGTTTAGGTGCTGTCGCATTGCAAGTTGGGTATTATTATTTCAAATATATTCCAATGGAAACAGAGGCATTAGCACTTGGAGCTACTCACGAACAAATCATAGAAGTATTTAAGGAAGGAAAAGTGTTTACAGATATTGGTCAAGAATTTAATGAGATTTATTATGCTAGTATGGTTGGTGCATCAGGCTGTATTATGGGAATCCTAGCAGCTTTTGGTATGATGAATCCAGAAGCTAAATTGATGATGATATTCCTTCCTATTCCTATAAAAGCAAAATATTTTATCCCTGGAATTATAATTTTAGATTTAATTTCTGGTATCACTGGGCAATCTTTCTTTAGCCCGAGTAATACAGCGTATATGGCCCACGTTGGTGGCGCATTAACAGGTTTTATCATTATGTGGTATTGGAAAAAAAATCAATTTAATAAAAATCGTTGGGATTAATGGCATCACTTACTCAAGACATAAAATACAAACTTTCACAACTTAATGTTTTAGAAAAAATCATAGCAGTTAATGTGGTGTTTTTTCTTTTAGGATTATTATTTAAGTCAGCTTTAAGTTGGTTTGAATTGCCAAGTGATATTTCTGATGCTATTGTTCAGCCTTGGTCCATTATAACCTATGCTTTTTTACATTACGATTTTTTTCATATCCTATTTAACATGCTTTGGCTTTATGTTATCGGACGTATGTTTTTGAATTTATTCAGTCCTAAAATGGCACTGAATATTTATTTTTTAGGAGCCATATTCGGAGGTTTATTATTTGTATTGTGCTATTCTATATTTCCAGATATTTTTGGAGGAACGTCTTATTTAGTGGGTGCCTCAGCTGCAGTTAGAGCTTTATTGATTTTTCTTTGTGCATATTTGCCAAATCAAGAGTTACGATTTTTTACATTCAATTTAAAGTTATGGTATGTAGGAGTAGCTATTGTGATTTTAGATGTTTTTGGATTATTTGGTACAAATGCCGGTGGTAATTTAGCACATTTAGGTGGCGCTTTGTTAGGTTATTTTTATGCGAAACAATTATTGAAAGGACATGACATTGGAAAAGGTTTTGAGCGTTTTATGGATGCGATTACCAATACGTTTAGGCCATCTAAAAAAACACCGTTAAAAACGGTTCATAAAAATAAGAGTAAAGTTGGTGGTTATACTAAAACAGATTTTAATAAGCTTAACAACCAAAAGAAAATTGATGTTATTTTAGACAAAATTAGTAAAAGTGGGTATGATAGTTTAACCTCTGAAGAAAAGGAATTTTTATTTAGGGCGGGTAAATAGTAATATGAAAAAGCAAAGTTCCATGAACCGAGTTATTTATTACATCAATGTTATTGTAGCTATTTTACTTTTATTTTCATTTGCTTTACCCTTTCTACCTCCCAAAACATTTTCTGTGCTTTCTGTTCTTAATTTAGGCGTTTCATTTCTTATTTTATTAAATGTATTATTCTTTTTATACTGGTTATTAAAATTGAATAAACAGTTTTTAATGTCATTAGCAGTGCTATTAATTGGTTATTTCTCGTTTGGATCGTTATATAAATTTTCAACGTCAAAAAGGGTTGAAAACAAGAGTAATTTTAAGGTTATGAATTATAATGTGCGTTTATTTAATTTGTACGATTGGATACCAGAACAAAATGTTGAAACTAAAGTTGTGAATTTTATAAAAGCCCAAAATCCCGATATTTTGAGTATGCAAGAATATCATCCTCATAAAAACATCGATCTTACTTTTTTTAAATATAAATTTGAAAAGCTTTCTGGTAAAAATATCAAATATGGTCAAGCCATATTTTCTAAATTTCCAATTATAAATTCAGGTTCAATAGAATTTCCAAACACTCCGAATAATGCCATATTTGTTGATATTGTAAAACAAAGTGATACCATTAGAATTTATAATGTTCATTTGGAATCTTTACGGATTAACACAAAAATTGAAAGTTTAAAAAATGAAAATTCAGAGCGTCTTTTCAATCGAGTTGGTAAGACATTTAAAATGCAACAATTTCAAACCGAACTTTTTTTACTGCATAAAAAGCAATGTAAATACAAAATGGTTATATGTGGCGATTTTAATAATACGGCATTTTCATATGTGTATAGAAAAATTAAAGGCGATTTAAATGATACCTTTAAAGAAGCTGGAAATGGATTTGGACGAACCTACGATTTTAAATTTTTCCCTGTAAGAATCGATTTTATTTTTTCAGATGTCGGATTCTCTGTAAACGGTTTCAAATCGTTTAACGAACACTATTCTGATCATTTTCCTATTACGACAACCCTTAGTTTAGAAAAGTAGTTACATAAAACTACAATCTACCGCGTCTGCAAAAATATGGATAACTAAGCCTAAACCTATCAAACGTGTTTTATTTGGTAATAGCAGCAAGATATAAACCGCAATAGCATAATAGGAGTGAAGCGGATGAAAATTAATACTACATCTGTTTGAGCTAAAAATAGGATTTGCTAAAAGGTGGTCTACATCAATCCACATACCCGAGAACATTATAAGAAATGCTATTTTCCAATTCCGATTATAAAAAATTAACGCTACAATTAATGGTATGAAAATATGGCAACTATAATGTGCAACTGTTTGTAGTGTCATAGAATCAATGTTGTTTGAGATTCTAAATAATTTAAAGCGTTTGGGCCTTCGTTAAAAAGCAAATCTAGAATACTTAAATTAGGAATAAAACCGTGTTTATCGTTAAATACTTGGGTGTAGGTATCGAACGCGTAACATGGTTCTTTTTTAGCATTTACTAGATATCTAAAATCATTAATACCTTCAATTTTATTTTGATAGACTTCAGTTTTAGATATAGTCAATTCTAATTGTAAGCAATCACAAATCACCTCAAAACATCTCAAATTGAATTCTAAAAGACAATCTACTTTATGGTCAAATAGGGGTTGAAGCTCATCTTCATAAAATTCAAAAAAAGGAGAAGTTCTGTAAGCTGATAGTAAAGATTTCCAATGCAGACTTTGCCATTTTTCTTCATTAAATACTTTAACATCTCGGTACTTCTGACGATTTTTTTGTGAATGGATTACTGGAATATTTAAAGCTAGTTTTCCGTTTGCTCCATAAATATAAGCACGGTTTCTATAGGTTTGTTTTACAAAATTATCATCTATTTCTAACATAACTTTTTCAGCATTTGCCATAGCGACAAAATGAGCAATACTAGGAAAGTATGTGGGATGGATAATTATGGGCATTTGTTGATGCGTTTATTTGTTTATTTGATGGTTCTTCAACGCATTTAACTTATTAGTGATACTTTCAACTTGAGAATGTAAATTATTATAATCTTCTGTATTAATTAATTGTACTTCCTTCATGAGTAATTATTAACTCATTTAACACTTCAACTGCTGAACTGAATGGTATTATAGTAAAATGAGCATTGTCTTTATTTGTTTTACGAGCAGATCCTTCGGCAATGTTTGAACAAATAGATACTGAAGCTCTTCTTGATTGTGACGTTAATCCAAATTTTTCCTATGATGGAAAATGATTAGTTAGTAAGTATATGTTTTTTGAGAGTTCTTTTGCTTAAACCCAAACTTCTAATTTTTAAAAACTGTAAGTATACGTGAGTCAAATAAACAAATTAACGAACAATTAATCAACTATTCGTCTTTTTGCGATTTCTCCATTTATTAAAACCAATATACCCAAAAAGTAATACTAAAAATGGAATCAAATAAGAGGTTGCTTTTCCGCTCCCACCTACGGTTGTAAAAAAGCGTTCCCAACGTGGGCTAGCACCGTCCCAACTCATCCAAATAAATACAGGCTTTCCAACTACGTGATCAAAAGGTACAAGTCCCCAAGCTCTAGCATCTATTGAGTTATGGCGGTTATCACCCATCATCCAATAATAGTTTTGTTTAAAGGTGTATGTATTTACCAATTCTCCGTTTATCAAAATTTGATTGCCTTTTACTTGCAATGTGTTACCTTCATATTCTGTAATTACACGCTTGTAAAGCGGTAAAACTTCTAAATTAATAGCGATAGTTTTTCCTGCCTCGGGGATATATAGCGGACCGAAAAAATCAACATTCCAGTTATACGAAGGGTCATGAGGAAAAATAGCAGGGTCTCTAACGCCCTTTTCTTTCTTATTAGGTTTTATACTAGCAACGTTAGGGTGATTTTTAAATTGTGCTAAGGCTTCATCTGAGATCGCTGAAAAATAGTAGGTATTTTGTTGATTCATAATTCCAAAATAATCAGTAATATCATAGCGATCTTTAAGATATTTCGCATTAAACTGATTCGTTTTTGGCTGAACCAAATAGCTGAACTGCAGATGTGCTCTATCAGGTAGTTCATTTTTATCACCATTGATATAAACAAAGCCATCACGAACCTCCAAGGTATCTCCAGGAATGCCAACACAACGTTTCACTAAATTTGTTTTCTTATCAATTGGTTTGTAGTAATTTCTATCAGGGTGAAAGTCGTTCATATCTAACAACGTATCTGCTGGTTGATTGAAAACGACAATATCATTACGCTCTATTTTTTCAAATCCTGGAATACGTAAATAAGGTAATTGTAATTTATTAACCCAAGAATCACTGCCTTTATGGTCATCAAATAAATAAGACTTCTTTTTTAAAACAGGAATAGTATCATGGACCATTGGAGCAGCAACGGTGGTCATTGGTACTCTAGCGCCATAATGAAATTTACTTACAAATAAGAAATCTCCAACAAGTAATGATTTTTCTAATGAAGATGATGGAATTGTAAAAGGTTGAATAACATAAGTATGAACAATGGTGGCCGCTACAATGGCAAACAATATAGAACTTACCCAGTCTCCACCACCAGACTTAGGTTGTAAACTTCTATTTTCAATATATTGAACATCGGCTATATAGTTTAAGTAGAAATTATAAAAACCTAAAGTTGCAACAGCTAAAAATGTATCAAGATTTGAGTTTTTACCAAAGCTTCTAGCCGTTTCTACCCAAACAATTGCAAGCATAATTAAATTAACAATAGGCAAGAATAAAAGAATAATCCACCACCAAGGCCGATTAATTATCTTCATTAAAACTATGCCATTATAAACAGGCACAAAAGCTTCCCAAGCTTGTCGTCCAGCTTTAATGTATAATTTCCAAGTGCCTAAACCATGTATTACTTGAATAATCAAGATAAAAATAAACCATTGCATCAATGTCATAATCTTATTTTTTAATTCTTTAATTTGTAGCTAAACTTACTAATGGCGTTACATTTTATGTAAGTATTAACCAATATTTAACACATCGTTCATAGTAAAAACACCCGATTTTCCAACAATCCACTCTGCTGCAATTACAGCCCCCAAAGCAAAACCTTGTCTGTTTTTAGCAACGTGTTTAATAGTAACTGTGTCTACTTCGCTTTCGTAAGTAACCGTATGTGTTCCTGGAACATCTTCAACACGTTTTGCAACTATAGGAATAGTCGTTTCGCCATGCTCATCAAGTTTCCATTCTAAATAACCTTCATGATTAGAAATAATATCATTGGCTAAAGAAATAGCTGTTCCGCTTGGTGCATCTAATTTTTTAGTATGGTGAATTTCTTCCATAGAAACATCATATTGTTTCAATGTGCTCATCATTTTACCTAGTGTTTTATTCAATTCAAAAAAAATATTCACCCCTAAACTATAGTTAGAAGCATAAATAAAGGCGCCTTTTTTTTCTTTACATAAAGCCACTGCATTATCGTAGTTTTCTAACCAGCCTGTTGTTCCAGAAATTACCGGAATGCTGTTATTTAAGCAGTTAGAAATATTTCCGAAGGCCACCGTAGGAATACTAAAATCTATAGCCACATCGGCTTTCGTGATGTCGTAATCTTTATCATCTTTGTCAACTTTTAAAACAATGGTATGACCACGCTTAATGGCAATTTGCTCAATGGTTTGTCCCATTCTTCCATATCCAAGTAAAGCTATATTCATTTTATTTATAGTTTTAATTTGCCAGATGCCCATTATGGGCTAAAAGTTAAAATTTAAAGTTAATCCAACGTTACCAGTAGCATCAATTTCATTGATGTTATAATGTGGAGCCAAAGATAAGTTTTCATCTACATTATATTGTAATAAATGCGCATCAACATTCGCATCAATAATATTTAAAGCATAAATACCAATAATCACTAAAAGTGTAAGTTCTTTATTCCGGCGGTAAAATTTTTGTCCACGCTCTAGACCTTCTGTAGTTACTCTGGGGCTAGAGAGTTGATTGTCCTCAGCATCAAGATAAAATTCATCATTTGTAAAACCGGCCAACCTACTTTTATAGGCATCTCTGTACCTGTTGTATTCGTTATTATTATTAATATAAAAATAGATACCTGTACCTAGTGCACCATACACAATAGGAATTTTCCAATATTTTTTATTGTAAGCTTGCCCTAAACCTGGTAAAATAGCAGAATAAAAAGCAGCTTTTGCAGGTGCCAAAGGATTAATGGGGTCTTTAATTTCTATAATAGAGTCGGTAACTATCAAAGGAATTTCTGGTTTTTTCTCTTTGTCTTGACCAACTACAGAAAAACTAAAAAGTAACGCGAATAGACCTGATATTAGGATTTTATTTGGCACCTTGAACTAATTTTTTAATACGATTAAAATCTTCTTCAGAATGAAAAGGAATAGTGATTTTTCCTTTACCACTCTTAGAAAATTTAACGTCTATTTTATGCCCAAAGTATTCTGAAAATGTGGATATACCATTTTTAATGAATTTTGGTAACTCTTCATCCTCAATATTTTTTGAAGGTGTTTTAACTTCGTCGTTATTGTTATAATGCCTAACTAAGACCTCAGTTTCTCTAACAGATAATTTATTTGAAAGAATTTTTTCGTAAATATCTAACTGAATGGTTTGATCTTCAATAGTAATTAAAGCACGTCCGTGTCCCATAGAAATAAAACCATCTCGCATTCCTGTTTGAATAATGGGGTCTAGTTTTAATAAGCGTAGATAGTTGGCTATAGTTGAACGTTTTTTACCTACACGTTCGCTCATTTGTTCTTGAGTAAGTTGAATTTCATCAATTAAACGTTGGTAGGAAAGCGCAATTTCAATGGGATCTAAATCTTGGCGTTGAATGTTTTCAACCAATGCCATTTCCAAAGATTCTTGATCGTTAGCAATTCTAACATACGCAGGAATAGTTTCTAAACTAAGGAGTTTTGAAGCTCTGTAACGACGCTCACCGGAAACAAGTTGATATTTGTTTAATCCTAATTTTCTAACGGTAATAGGTTGAATAATACCTAATTCTCTTATTGAAGATGCTAATTCTCGTAAAGATTCTTCACTAAAATTTGTACGTGGTTGAAAGGGATTGACTTCAATAAAATCAATATCTAATTCAACAATGTTGCCAATTACTTTATCGGCATTCTTATCTTGAACAGATTGAATGTCATTATCAGGATCTTTTAATAGTGCTGATAAACCTCTACCTAAAGCTTGTTTTTTTGTTGCCTTAGCCATAATTTTAGGAGTTTTTATTGATGACTTCTTTCGCCAAACTTAAGTAATTACTGGCACCCTTACTACTGGCATCATAATTAATTATGCTCTCACCATAACTGGGTGCTTCGCTTAAACGTACATTACGCTGGATGATGGTTTTAAATACCATATCGTTAAAGTGTTTTTGAACTTCTTCAACCACTTGGTTTGATAAACGTAAACGTGAATCGTACATAGTTAATAGTAAACCTTCAATATCCAATTCAGGATTGTGAATTTTTTGAACGCTTTTAATCGTATTTAACAATTTGCCTAAACCTTCAAGCGCAAAATATTCACACTGGATAGGAATCATTACAGCATCAGCAGCAGTTAAAGCGTTCAATGTTAAAAGCCCAAGAGAAGGTGCGCAATCAATGATAATATAATCGTAATCATTTTTTATTTCCTGTAATGCTTTTTTCAGCATATATTCACGTGCATCTTTATCAACAAGTTCTATTTCAATAGCCACTAAGTCAATATGTGCAGGAATAATATCTAAATTAGGTGTTTCTGTTTTAATAATAGCTTCTCTAGCCGTATTGGAATGTTCTAAAAGTTGGTAGGTTCCTATATCTACCGTTTCGACATCTATACCAATTCCAGAAGTTGCATTTGCCTGAGGGTCAGCATCAATAAGTAGTACTTTTTTTTCTAGAACGCCAAGAGATGCTGCTAAATTTATGGATGTTGTGGTTTTTCCAACCCCGCCTTTTTGATTAGCAATTGCAATGATTTTACCCATTAATGATTTGGTTTTATTAGCGGTAAAAATACAATTATTTATGAGGAATAAAAACGGAACTTGTTAACAACAGATCAATATCAATCATCTTATAAATAATTTATTTTTTAGTTTGCTCTCCTTCTTTCTTCTTCATTTCCAAAGTTTCGTCTTTTCTCGTTTATTTTTTTATTTCCGAAACTGTAACTAGCGGAAAGTCTTATAAATCTATTATTATTGTTTTGACCATAAACTTGTTTTACGCCATTTACAGTAGATGCTAAGTTGTTTAAACTTGAGGTATTAAAAACATCTTTTATCAAAATAGTAACGTGTAGATTTTTATCTAAGAATTGTTTGCTAATCCCCAAATCTAAGCTGTATGTTTTTCCTAAACTAAATAAACCCGCTTTAAAAGGTGAATCATAAGAACCATCGATTTGCAGTTTAGTAGATTCATTTATTGTGATTTTATTACTTGAATTTGCGCTAAAGGTGATGCCGTTTTGTGGCTTTGCAGCAATATTTTCGATGAATTGTGTTTTTGAGCCTATAAGGTTTAAACTGTTTTGACTTTGCCACCAAAATATTTTATCAAAAATAAAACTCTCGCCAATACCATATACATACTGTTTAAAAAAGTTTGATCGTGTAACAACTTGTGTTTTATTTTCAATATCTGAGGTAAAAATAATACTCGATCCATCATCTTTAATACTCAAAAAAGCATTAGTGGTATACTTGTTTTTGTAAGTATGTTTAAATTCAAAGCTATCTGTAAAAGAAGGTCTTAAAAACGGATTACCAACACTATAAGTATTACTGCTAATAACCACCCTAAAAGGATTTAAATCTCTAAATTGTGGTCTTTCAATACGTTTTCCGTAGCTTATTGAAAAAGTGTTATTTTCGTTTTTTGTATAACTCGTATAAAAGGAAGGAAACAATTTTGTATAGTTATTTGTATTGCTTTCATTTAATTCTATAGCGAAACCTTTAGTATTTGTATTTTCTAGCCTTAGCCCAAATTGCATATTCCATTTTTCATTTATTTTTTTTATTCCATTCATATAAAATGCTTGATTATTTTCTTCATAATTAAAAGCGTTTGAAATATTTGTATCTAAAATTGGTGTTCCAGAAATTCTATTAAAGAACTGAATATCGCTGTTATTTTTTATGGTACTAATTTTTAATCCATAAGAAAGATTTATAAAACTTAAAGGATGTTCAAAATCTGATTTGATACTGTAGTTTTCTATATTTTGATTTGAAAAGGTATTAGCAGTTGCGTTTATTCCTAAGGCATTATTATTAGGCGAAAAGCTGTTGGTTATGAAATCTCTATTTTGGTCAGAATCAAATCTAAAATAATCAAAATCGAATGAAATTCGTCTTCCTAAAGTATCAAGTTTTGTGTTTGAATGCAGATTGATTAAATGGCTATTTACTTTTACATGGTTATTTCCATTATTAATAAGTAAAGAATCCAAAGCATTTGATTGATTAAAAATTCTAGAAACACTTCTGTCAATCAGATTTGGCGTTTTTAAATTTCCTAAATATTGAATACCAACTGTTGTATTATCACTAACATTATAATCTAATAATAATTGTGCAGATAGATTGTCTTGTTGGTCTTTGGAGTTAATATCTATATCCCAATTACTCTCTGGGTAATAAACTTGAAAGTCTTCAGTGTTTCTTGAGTTACCTTTTGTGCTATTTATGTTAAAAGAGATACTTAACTTATTTTTATTGTAGAGCAAGCTATTTCTTAAAGTTAAGAAATTATATGTATTAATATTATAAACAGCAGAAATGGTGTTTTTCCAAGAGTTTAATTGTCCTTTTTTTAGAATAATATTAATTAATCCGCCATTACCAGCAGCTTCATATTTTGCCGGAGGCGTTGTTATAACTTCTATTTTTTTAATGTCATTAGCAGAAATGGAATTAAGGTAAGCAGTTAAGTCTTCACCAGAAAGTTGTAATAACCGTCCATTAATCATAACTCTAGATTCGCCTCTACCAAGTAAATTAATACTATTATTTTGAATTCTTAAACCCGGAGCTATTCGTAATGCATCTAAAGCATCACCTCCAATGGCTGTTACACTATTTTCAATATTAAAAATAATACGATCTGGTTTTTGTTCAATGAGTTTCTTTTGATGTGTTATCACTACTTCGTCAAGGGTATTATCTGTTTTAAGTAGTATAGTGCCTAAATCTAAATTATTTTTTATAATTATTTCTTTCTCAAAAGTAGTATAGCCTATAAAACTAACTATCAATTTGTAGCTGCCAGATTCTGTTTTTAATTCAAAAGTACCATTGTCATCAGTTATGCTTCCAGTAATAATATCGCCATTAAAATTTGTTAAAGTTACATTAGCCCAAACGATAGCTTGATATTGATCAGTTACTTTACCTTTAATATTGACTTGCGAAATTAATAATGTTGGTATTATTAATAGGAGAGATATGATTAACCGGTTCATAAGATTTTTGTTTTAGAATTGATGTTTATTTTATTTGAAACAAATATCTAGCGGATAGAAACGCTATACGACCGATTGTTAAAAGTCGAACGCATTTCTGTTTATAAAATGCGTTCGACTATTTTTTTTGAAACGTTCGACTTTTAACAAAGCCTTGTTATTACTATGATTTTCGGTATGTAGTAGGTGTTTTTCCCGTATGTTTTTTAAAAGCCGTATTAAATGAAGATTTTGAATTAAACCCAACTTCGTACAAAATTTCGAGTACGGTATGCTTCTCTTTTGAAGGGTCTTTTAATATTGACATGGCTTTTTCAATGCGATATTTATTAATGAAATCGAAAAAGTGCTGACCAAGTTCTTGATTTATTATAATGGAAAGATCGCGATGCGGCATATCAATTTTTTCTGAAAGACTTTTTACAGTTAACGAAGGGTCTAAAAAAGGTTCTTCTTTAAGCATGTAAGATTCAAGATTTTGAATCTGTTCATGGCGTTCTGATTCATCACCAGAATTAGGCTTTACCATTTCTTTAGATAAACGTAGATTAATAGTAACACCTCTAAATAATTTAGGGGATATAAGCGCTTTGAAAACCAGCCAAAAGCTGAAAAACAAACCAAACGATAATAAAATAATTCTGAAAATATTGACATAATTTATATCAAAGTTACCAGAATCTCTTATTAAGCCCTTAATCAAGGTTAATACTTGACCAATGAGTATAAAAATTATAAGTTGTTTTAACCAATGGTAATAGTAGAAGGCTTCCTTACTTGTATAATTTTCTAAAAGCAATTTTCTATATCTCAGTAAATAATAAATTTCAGCAATAATGAAAATAATCTCAACAATACGATTCATCACACTTATAAACTGTCCCTCAAAAGATTCAGAATAGTTAGATAAAATTTGAAATTGATTGATTTTAGAAGCCAAAAAGAAATTAGGAAATAATAATAAAATACTAATCACCCAAGGTGATAGAAGCAACAAATGTTTCGCCTTAAGTTTGAAATCGGAATAAATTACAGAAAGAATATAAAGAAATAGAAGGGGGTCTTTAAAACTAGAAAGTTGTATTCTTAACATTTCTATTGAAGGCGGAAATTCAATAAAATTATGATAAAAAAATACGCTTATATCTACAGCGGTAATAATTAAAAAACTAGCCAGTAATTGATTGCTGAGTTTTTTTGAAGTTTTTACGGTTAATAAAAAAACGCCTAAAAGTAAAAATAGAATAACGATTATTAAACTAACAATACTTATTATTGACGAATTATTCATGTGATTGAAAGTTGTTAAACTGTTTATTACTCATCAATCAAAATTTCTAAAATCTTAATGGCGGCCTCACTAATTTTAGTACCAGGACCAAAAACAGCAATAGCACCAGCATCAAATAAAAACTGATAATCCTGTTTAGGAATTACACCACCAACAATAACCATAATATCGTCTCGACCATATTTTTTAAGTTCCTTTATAACTTGTGGAACTAAAGTTTTGTGTCCGGCAGCTAGTGATGAAACGCCTAAAATATGTACATCATTTTCAACGGCTTGTTTTGCAGCTTCTTTGGGTGTTTGAAATAGTGGGCCAATATCTACATCAAAACCTACATCGGCGTAACCTGTAGCCACTACTTTGGCACCACGGTCGTGTCCATCTTGCCCCATTTTTGCAATCATTATCCGAGGACGTCTACCATCCTGTTCTGCAAAAATATCCGCTAGTTCTTGAGCTTTTTTAAACGATTTATCATCTTTTATTTCTTTACTATACACACCAGAAAATGATTTTATTTGTGCTTTATATCTTCCAAATTCTACTTCCAGTGCATCGCTTATTTCACCAAGTGTGGCACGTTCTCTAGCAGCTTCAACAGCTAAAGCTAATAAATTATTATTTTTTAGAAGGCGGGAATCATTCGAATTTAGTGAAAATTTTGCAGCGGTGGTTAAATTAGCCAAAGCTTGCTTTACCTTGCTAGTATTTCTTTCGGATTTAATTTTATTTAAACCTTCTATTTGTTGAAGTCTAACCGTTTCGTTGTCCACTTCAAGTGTGGTAATAGGGGCCTCTTCTTCTAGTTTGTATTTGTTTACGCCAATAATTATATCTTGTCCAGAATCTATACGAGCCTGCTTTTTAGCTGCGGCTTCTTCAATTCTTATTTTAGGTATTCCAGCCTCAATAGCTTTCGTCATACCACCTAATTCTTCAACCTCTTCAATTAAAGTCCACGCTTTTTGAGCGATATCATGTGTTAGTTTTTCAACATAATAACTTCCAGCCCAAGGGTCAACTGTTTTTGTGATTTTGGTTTCTTCTTGTAAAAATATTTGAGTATTTCTGGCTATACGTGCAGAGAAATCTGTTGGTAAAGCTATAGCTTCGTCTAATGCGTTAGTATGTAAACTTTGTGTGCCACCAAAAGCTGCCGCAGCGGCTTCAATAGTGGTTCGTGCCACATTGTTGAAAGGGTCTTGTTCGGTTAAACTCCACCCCGAAGTTTGACAATGTGTTCGTAATGCTAAAGATTTTTCATTTTTAGGATTAAATTGACTCACTAATTTTGCCCACAACATGCGTGCAGCTCGCATTTTAGCAATTTCCATAAAATGATTCATACCAATACCCCAAAAGAATGATAGTCGCGGCGCAAAAGTATCTATATCCATTCCAGCTTCTAGTCCTTTTCTTATATATTCTAAACCATCAGCCAAGGTGTATGCCAATTCAATATCGCAGGTAGCACCAGCTTCTTGCATATGATAACCAGAGATACTAATACTATTAAACTTCGGCATATTTTTACTGGTATATTCAAAAATATCTGAAATGATTTTCATAGATGGCGTTGGTGGATAGATATAAGTGTTACGCACCATAAACTCTTTTAATATATCATTTTGAATGGTGCCCTCCAATAGCTCGGGTTTTACACCTTGTTCTTCCGCAGCTACAATATAAAATGCCATTATGGGTAAAACGGCACCATTCATAGTCATTGAGACGCTCATTTTATCTAAGGGGATTTGATCGAATAGCACTTTCATGTCTTCAACCGAATCGATGGCAACTCCTGCTTTACCAACATCGCCTACAACACGCTCATGATCAGAATCATAGCCTCTATGTGTTGCCAAATCAAAAGCTACAGATAGCCCTTTTTGTCCCGCTTTGAGATTACGTCTGTAAAACGCATTACTTTCTTCAGCGGTTGAAAACCCTGCATATTGACGGATAGTCCATGGTCTGCGAACGTACATGGTGCTGTAAGGACCGCGGAGGTTTGGCGTAATGCCCGCAACGAAATTGAGGTGTTCTAAATTATCAATATCATCTTTGGTATAAGTTGATTTTAAATGAATGTCTTCAGCAGTTTTAAAATGGCTGCTAGCTTTTAGTTCTTGGCTTTTGGCTACCGGCTTCATACTGATATGTTGAACATTTTTTCTAGACATTATAAAATCATTTTTTGTAAAAATGGATCGAAATTAACATCAAAACCAGTAAACAATTGAATATACAGGGTTTTGTTATTTGATGAAATGATGTATGATGAATTAAAACTAGTCAGTTGGTTTTTAGGGTCATTTATACGATAAATGGCTTTGAAAATTTGTGAACCAGAACTGCTATTATATTTAGCTGTAACCTTAGTAAATTCTAAATCTGTTTTATTTGACATTTTTCTGTTGTTCATAGAAAATAATCCTAACATATATTGAGCATCGCGTTTATACAATGGCATGTAAGGCATGGTGTTGACGGTATATGTAGAACGTGTTTCTTCATCAAAAAATATATAGAAATTTCCATTCATCTCTCTTAAATGTTGTAACCTCTTTATTTCAATTTGATAATTTTCTTTAGTGGCTAAAGAGTCTAAAAGTTTTTGATATTCAACTGTTGAGTATTTTTTAAAGGTATCAGGTAAATAAATTTTTATACCATCTTCACTTAAAAAATGATATGTTCCATTAACTTCTTCAATATTACCAATTTCAATCCAATTTTTTATCTCAGTAGCTACATTTAAACAAGAGACTAATAGCAGAGAAAAAATACTAAATATAATTAATAATATGTTTTTGTTATTTGCCATTATTAATTAATAATTGTGTCCCGCTGGGATCTGCAACAGGTTGCTGTATTGGTACTTTATTAAAATCTACTTTTTCTTTTTCAACTAGCTCTTCCTTTACTCGCGAAAAATCCACATCAAAAAGCTTAGCATAATATAAATCAAAAGCAATATAACTAGCCAAATATTTATCGGATGTCGCCCTGTTATATCTGCTCATTAAAGGGGCAGCAAATAGTTTTGGGCTCATACTGTTTGTTGAAATGAGCGCGTTAAGCGTAGTTTTTAAGTTTTCATCTTGAATATTGTCAGTCATACATTGAAAAAAAGGACTGTTATAATTTAAATGGCTTTTTGGGTTTTTATGATCCCAAAATACACTTTCTTTTTTAAGTACTTCGAAGACTTTAACTGTGTGTGGAGAAACAATTTCGGCATAATTTATTTGCCCGTTAACTGCATTTCTTACAAATTGAGAATAGGCAATATTTATATTAGGTTCATTTTTGCTGTAAAATGTAGTAATATCATCTTCAAAACTATAAACGGCTTCATTAATAAGAAGTTTTAGATTTGCTTTTTCACAATCTATACTAATGTCTTTATCAGCAAATTTAAAATTATCAAATTTTTCCTCATCTTTACAATCAGCAAATACCAATGCTAAAAAGCATACTATAAGGTTAAATTTTAAGTTTACTTTACTTTTCATTTTCTAATCGTTTTTGTTCAAATGTTTCTGATAATCTTTTTTCTATGATGGGTTCAATTAACGTTTTTCTTTGATTTGTTTTTACAAAAGGATAAATCTCCATCTCGTCTTTCATTATATCATTAGTATTTGGGTGTATATTTGTACCCAATAAAACATCTTCACCTGTATCAAATTGTTGTTGTGCTTTCAAAGCACTTTCTTTTATTTTACGTTGAATGGTGCCTTCTTTAAGTTGCTTCAAAAAACCGCCATTTTTTTCAATATCTTTCAATACATCCAAAGCTTTTTCAGATAATTGGTGAGTTAATGTTTCAATGAAATACGCGCCATCAGCAGGATTATTTACTTTATTAAAATAACTTTCATGTTTTAGAATCAATAATTGATTTCTAGCAATACGCTCACCAAATTCGTTGTCTTTGTGATAAATAGCATCATAAGGTAAGTTACAAATGGTATTGGCACCCCCTAAAATAGCGCTCATGCATTCCGTAGTTGTTCGAAGCATATTGGTATTATAATCGTAAAGTGTTTTGTTTCTTTTTGAAGGTGTTGCTATTATATGACAGTCTGAATTGATATTATATTCTGAAGCTAAGGTTGACCAAAGCATACGTAGAGCCCTAAGTTTTGCTATTTCGAAAAAATAGTTAGTTCCTACGGAAACCTTAAAAATAGCTTGAAAATTTTCGTTATTTGTATTTGAAAGCTGATTTAAATACTCGTTGGCATGAGCCATGGCATAAGCTAATTGTTGAACCATATTTGCACCAGCATTCTGATATAGGGATACATCAACACCAAATGAATTCGTATATTTTACTGCAGATTGAAATTTGCTAAAATCTTCATTCAAATTATAAAAGAAATTGCCATGTTTAGCCAAATTTCCAATGATATCTGTGTTTATGTATATTTTTGACTTTCCAGAAATTACATATAGATTTTCAATAAACTTTGGAGATAAAAACTGTAATTCAAGATGAATTGAAATTTCATTCAAATCTACATTTTTTAATAAATCTTTAACTTGAATATCTTCTGAAGGAATAATGAATTTAATGCTTTCAGCCCCTCTCTCAATTACATCAACAGCTTTTAAGTTCGATTTTTCTACATGGGCTACAAATATGGATTGACAGATTTTCCATTGGGTTGCTTTGGTATTTGAAATTTCAGGAAGCTCAGTAAAATCATCGGCGTGGTAAAAAGGTTTTACTGCAATATCTTCGTTAGAATTCCAAATAAGTGCATCATTGTAATCAGCACCTTTTAGGTCGAACTGTATTTTTTGTTTCCACTGTTTAGCCGATACCGAATTAAATTTACCAAATAACGTTTTAGTCATTTTGTTTTAATTTTAAACTGTCTTCGTACTCGATAATAAAAATTTCTTCATTATCTCGTTTCATGTAGTATTCCTCGCGTGCAAACTTCTCTAATCCTTCTTCTGTACTTAACTTTTTTATGGCTTTATTATCTTTTTCAATTTCTCTATTATAGTACTCTTTTTCATCTTCAAGTGCCTCAATATCAGTATTCAATTCATGATGAATAAACCATGAATTGGCATCAAAAAACAACATCCATACTGCAAAAACAACTAAAATTAGTATAAACCAATTTTTAAAAGGCTTTAAATATTTATTAGTATTTTTATTAAATTTTGCCACTTACAACCTATTATTTATTATGGTCCGCACAATATCAACAGCTACAGTATTATACTTATTGTTGGGTATGATAATATCTGCATATTCTTTCATGGGTTCAATAAATTGATCATGCATGGGCTTTAATGTGGTTTGATAGCGTGTTAAAACTTCATCAATATCTCTTCCGCGTTCCTTTATGTCGCGTTTTAATCGTCTAATTAAACGTTCATCCGAATCAGCATGTACAAATATTTTAATATCAAACATATCTCTCAAATCAGGATTGGTTAAAATTAAAATACCTTCAACAATCATCACTTTTCTTGGATGTGTTAAAATGGTATCGCCTGTTCTGTTATGTTTAACGAACGAATAAACAGGTTGGTGTATAGGTTTATTATTTTTTAACGCTTTTAAATGATTGGCCAATAGATCGAAGTCAATAGATCTAGGGTGATCAAAATTTATATTAACCCGCTCATCATAAGAAAGATGACTCGTGTCCTTGTAATAAGAATCTTGAGAAATAATACCTACTTCTCCTTCTGGAAGCTCATGGAGTATTTGATTTACAACTGTTGTTTTGCCACAGCCTGTACCACCTGCAATTCCTATAATAAGCATGCTTTATTGTTTGGTTAACCTCTACAAAGTTAGTTAAATGATAATCATTTAAGAGGTTATTAGCTTATTTTTTGACTTGAGAAACTTCAGCTTCAGTAACTATTTTATCGTTTTTATTTCCCCAGCTATTAGTTATATAATTCATAACATCAGCAACTTCATCATCGCTCAAACCTAGAGCAGCCATATGGCCATTATACGTTTTTCCATTTACAACAATCTCACCTTGTTGTCCGTACTTAATCCCTCTAATACTTTCCGTACGTTTTTTCATAAGATAGTCTGATTTTGCTAAAGGAGGATATATATTTTCAACACCTTCTCCATTTGGTAAATGGCAAGACATACAAAAGTCTGTATAAATTTCGCTGCCTCTTTCTATACTTTCTTCTAAGGGATCTTGTGTGGCGTATGAGTTTGCTTTTGAATTACAAACACTTAACGATGTTAACACTAACAAGCAAATTATAATTAATTTCATAGGTCTATTTTTTATTTTTTATTTACAATATCCCTTTAAGCATGTCTTAGGGTAACAAGATATGGTTAAAGGGATGTTGCATGGGTTTGTTTTTAATTTTGAAGAACAATTTTATATATACCTTTCCCTTCAACAGCTACATAAATATAACCATCTGGAGCTTGAACTACGTCTCTAACGCGTCCAATATCTTCAAATAGTTTTTCACGTTTTACTACCTCGTCATTTTCTAAAATTAAGCGTTCAAGGTATTTAAATTTTAAAGAACCAACAAGCACATTACCTTCCCAATCTGGATATTTATCTGAAGAAACTATCACCATGCCACTCGGCGCAATTGACGGAACCCAGTAAAATAGTGGTTGTTCCATACCTTCTTTTTCAGTTATATCTGTAAACGAAGTGCCATTGTAGTTTATACCATAAGAAATAACAGGCCACCCGTAGTTTTTCCCTTTTTCTATAATGTTGATTTCGTCACCTCCTTGTGGGCCGTGTTCGTTAACCCAAATAGCTCCCGTAAATGGGTTTTTTGCCATCCCTTGAGGATTTCTGTGTCCGTAACTGAATATTGCAGTTTTGGCGTTTTCTGTTCCAACAAAAGGATTATCAGAAGGTACAGAGCCATCATCGTGTAATCTGTAAATTTTCCCGCAATCTCTAGTAATGTCTTGTGGGTTTACATCACGTTCACCACGTTCTCCGATTGAAAAATATAAATAACCTTCATCGTCAAATTGTATACGAGAACCAAAATGTTGTCCTTTTTTTGTGTTTGGAGTAGCTTTATAAAGCAGTTGTTTTTCAACTAAAGCATTACCTTCTAATTTTGCTCTCATTAAAGCCGTGTTTCCCCCTTCTTCCTCACCTTCAGAAGAAGCATAGGTCATATAAATCCAACCTGTGTTTTCATAATCTGGATGTAACTCAATATCTAAAAACCCACCTTGACCGCGAACGTAAACCTCTGGTGTACCATCAATGTTTGTTTTTATACCATCTTTAAAATGAATAAGTTCTCCAGATTTTTCTGTAATTAACATACTTCCATCAGGCAGAAAGGTCATACCCCAAGGAATTACTAATTCTGGCACAACAAGTTCTGTGGTGTATTTCATATCAATGGGATCTTCGGCTTTAACCTCAGACTCCATTTGTTGTGCGCAAGATAAAAATACGATGCTTAAAGTTAATATTAAAGATTGAATTGTTTTCATGATTTTTTTGTTTTAAAGTTACGTTAAAAAGTGTAATTTACATTACATCCGGTGAAATAATTTGTTGGATTTCCTGGATAATAATACCTTGGTGCGTTATTTCCAAATCCTGTGGTATTTATTAAAATTTGAGACGCATATTTTTCATCAAAGATATTATTTATACCAAAAAACACGTTTATTTTTAGGTTTTTATCAAGATTTGATTGATAGCCAATTTTAAAGTTAGTTAAGTTGTAACTGTTAGAATATAAGCTATTAGAGTCTGTTATTGGCATGCTTCCCACATATTGAAAATTAATATTTCCATAAAAACCAAAAGTAGTATCAAAAATAATACCAGTATTAAATACATCCGAAGGCACTCCAGTTAAGTCATTTCCAGAAAAATTATCGGTATCATCAATAAATTCTTTAAAAGAAAAATTATTGAGTGTATAGTTTAAAAAAGTACTTAAAGTTATTTTTTTATTTTGAAGCCATTGATAATTTAAGCCTAACTCTAAACCATCATGTTGTGTTTTGCCAGCGTTTATTCCAATAAATTCATCTTCAGCGGTACGTCTTGAAACTAAAAGATTTTTAATATGTAACCTATATACAGATAAATTATACTGCATTTTTTTATGGAGTAGAGAACCTCTTGTACCAATTTCAAAATTCCAGCCCGTTTCTGGTTTTAAGTTGGTGTTTATTTGTCCGTTTGGCAGCAAGGTTTCATTTAATGAGATGGGTGAAAATCCATGACTAACGCTTGTAAAAAGGCTTATGTTGTTTGAAATTAAATATGAAACACCAAATTTTGGAGACACTATATTTTTGAATTTAAAACTTCCAGATTGATCTGGGTTTGTGTTTGAAACTTCAAATCTATCGGCTAACTTATAAGCGGTTTCATTTAAATTTAAACCTATTGAAAGTGTTGTTTTTTCAGAAAATTCATAGTTTGCTTCAGTAAAAATATTATAGTAACGGCGTTTTTCTTTAAAATTAGATAGTATGTCACCTTGAACACTGCCGTTACCAGGTGGAAAATCTTTGTATAAATTTTCAAAAGTTTTGTAGATATAAGTATCTCTGAAAAGTTCACCTCCAAACGTCCAGCGAAGCGTTTTATTAAGTATTTTTTGATTTCCTAAAATACGTGTTCTAATTCCAAAACCTAACGTATTTTCTTCTAAAACATTAAAAGGTCGAGGTTCATAAGCATCTCTAAATGAGGTAAAAACACTTGTAACTTGTTTAATTTCACTGTTGTAAGTATGATCCCAACTTAAACCCAAAACAACGCGTTTGGCATCTTCAAAACCTTGAGCCTGTTGCCAATTGAAATCTGCTTTTTTTGGATTGTTTAAATAATCAGTTTTATTAATAGAACTTGGTATAAAAGCCTTTAAATCAACATAACTTCCTAAAAAGGATAGCTCGTCTTTTTTGCTTAAAAAGTGTGTTGAGGTCATAGTAAATGTTTTCCTATTATAACCATTATTTTCACGAAATCCATCACTTTCTGTATTGCTATAAACTGCTCTAAAACTATTATTTGAAGTGCCATGATTCATATTTACAATACCTTTTATCAAACTAAACGAACCTAAAGATAACTCAGTATTTAAACTTGACTGATTTAAAAAAGCATTTTTGGGGTTTATATGAATAACGCCACCCAAACCAGCACCATAAATACTTGATGCTGCACCTTTAATAATTTCAAAACTAGAAATTGAGGCTAGTTCAAAATCTTCAATAGTAGTTTCTCCACTCCCATTCGTTAAAGGAATATCCTTAAAATAAGCTCTAATTTTGGAGGTTCCGAAAAGATTTCTTGAACCAATGCCTCGTATCGTTATTCGGTTTGTATTAAGGGCTCCGCTTTGCATAAATACTCCGGGCGTTCTGTTTAGAATGGGCGCAAAATCGGTATTATTTGAAAGTTGAATATCTTCAGAAGAAATGATATTAATAGAAGCTGTTGCTTTTTTTAATTTCTTAGGAATATGATTAGCATTAATAATAACTTCATTTAATTCTGATGGATTAATATCGAGTTGAATGATGTAATACTGATTATTATTCAACTCAATTATTTTTTCAGCATAACCTTCTTTTGTAAATACATACCGTCCTGAATCAGGAACTTCAAAAGCCCCATCTGAATTAGAAACGCTAATCATTTCATTTTCAGTGTTTTTAATTTGTGTTGTAGCTAAAGGCGTATTATTATTGATACTAACTATTTTACCCTTAATTTTTGATTGACCAAAACTTATAAAAGCAATACTAAAAATAAGGTAGGTTAAATGGTGTTTTAAAGTAAAATTCAAAATATTATTTTAATGATTAAAAATGCAAAAATATCATTTTTATATTGGAAAAAATTTTTTAAAAATTATGATTTTAAAATGAATTAATAAATTATATTTGCAACCCGTTACAGATAACCAAATCGGGGTGTAGCGTAGCCCGGTTATCGCGCCGCGTTTGGGACGCGGAGGTCGCAGGTTCGAATCCTGCCACCCCGACAAAATAGTATATCAATCTATATCAAAAACCTGTTAATCGTATGATTTACAGGTTTTTTCATTTTTAAGGGTATCATATGAATGTAAATAATACTGTTAAAAAGGACAACAAATCGGATAACAAATCCATTTTAGTAAAAGTGTTGACCGAATTGTTAAAATTCAATGATTAGTTGGTAGAATAAATGTATCTTTAAAGTGATTTGACTTTCGTCTGGTAATAAAATAAGTATTAACAAAAAGACGAAAACATGAAAACAACAGCAACTTTCAGCATTTTGTTCTGGGCAGATTTTTCCAGAGCAAAAAACAACCAAGCCTCCATTTACGTAAGAATCACATTAAACGGTAAACGCGCAACAATCAGTTTAAAACGAAAAGTTCCCGTATCCGATTGGGATGTTCATAAGGGACGCTCCCGAGGCACTAACCAAAAAGCTAGAATACTTAACAACTATTTAGAAGAAGTAAATAGCAGTATTTTTAAAAGCTATCAAGATTTAAAGCTAGAGCATAAGCTTATAACCTCTCAAGCCATAAAGGCAAGGTATTTGGGAGAAGATGAGCAGAATCATTCCGTTATTGATATTATTAAGTATCATAATGAAGATATGCAAGGCAAATTAAAATGGGGCACTCAAAAAAATTACTATACCACCCAAAAGTATATCTCAAAATTTCTATTAAAAACCTATAAGACCACTGACATCTATTTACAAGAACTGGATTACAACTTTATAATCAAGTTTGAAAAATACCTAAGAGGATATATGCCTAAAGACCACCAAAAACCCATGGGCAATAATACGGTGATGAAACATATCGAACGCCTTAGAAAATTAATAAACCTGTCATTTAAACTGGGATGGATAGACAAAGACCCCTTTTTGAACTTTAAAGCCCAATTTATAAAAACAGAGCGAGGATTTTTAAGTTTGCAAGAGTTGCAAGCAGTAGAGGAGAAGCAGTTTACTATTGAGCGGTTGGAATTGGTCAAAAATCTATTTGTGTTTAGCTGCTATACCAGTTTAAGCTATATAGATGTTATTAATTTGACGGAAGATAATATTAGTATAGGCATCGACGGCGAATTATGGATTTACTATAAACGAGAGAAAACAACTAAGTTTATAAGAATCCCAATACTTCCACAGGCATTGGAAATTATAGAAAAATATAAAAGAAACATAAATTCAAAAATTCAAGAAAATTTGTTTCCTAGAATTTCAAACCAAAAATTGAATTCCTACCTAAAGGAAATCGCAGATTTATGTGGTATCAAAAAGAATTTGACATTCCATATTGCTAGACACACCTTTGCCACCACGGTAACTTTAAGTAATGGCATGCCCATTGAAACGGTCTCAAAATTATTGGGACATTCCAGAATATCAACTACTCAAATTTATGCCAAGGTCATTGAGCGAAAGGTAAGTGATGATATGAAAAAGCTAAGAGACCAGTTTTTGAAGGCAAAAAACGATTCAGATAAGGTGTATCAAAGTTTATAGACCTTTCAAGCATAAAGGCTGTGTGTAAAAAGAGAAAAGGGAATCATTTAAAACGATTCCCTTTTTCAATAATATATTTTTATCAAGTAATTTTATTTTTCTTTCATTAGCTTTTCTAGATATTCAATTTTGTCTTTTTCAGCTTTCAAAAGGCGTTCATAAAGTTCAATGACTTTATCTAAAGGATTGAAATTTGGTTGAACATTTATGGCGTTAATAGTAGAACTATCATTACTGGTAAAAGTATTGGATATAATATTTAATACATTTTCTTCCGAAAAATTCTCAATCCCTTCCTTGGTAACGCCTAAGGCTTGTGCTATGTCTTGGAGTTTATCATCATCAACCTCTGGGGACTGTTCAATTTTCGAGACTGCCTGTTGGCTAATACCCAAAGCATCGGCAAGAGCTTCCTGCTTCATGCCCCTAAGTTCGCGAATCCGACTAATTTTCCGCCCTATGTGATTTGGTTTTGTAGCTGTTTCCATATTTCAAATATAGTAATTATTCCAATAAATGTACAAGTAAAAAACAAGTAAGGCGGTGTAAAATACAACTTACTGTGGTTCGGTACTCAAAGCTAATGTTGTTAGTTTATATCAAAGTAAAAATATGGAATCAAAAACCAGCAATAAAGCCAGTACAAAGGACCCAACGGAGCTTAAAACCATTGTTTTAAAAATCATTGAAATAGTAGATGTCGAGCGTATTTATTTAAGCAAAGGCACAGAGGAAAACCCTTTTAAGTATATGATGACTATTATAACAAACTTGATGCCTAGAGAAATTTCGACCCAAATACAACCCGTTATCACAACCATATTTGAGGACTACCCAAGTTACAAATATTCTTTTTTCTCCTTGCAATATGTCAATCAAGAATTGCATCAGGGCAATTTATATTTTCATAACCATTGCCCAGATATATATTTGGTCTATAAAGATACCAGCTCTAGTGCTCCTTGGGCTTTAAAAATGGTGGATTTAGAAAAGGTTTACCAAAAAGCAAAGGCCAGATTCAAGCGCGATATAGCCAAAGTTAAATCATTCAAAAAAGGCATAAAATTTTACTTAAACAGAAAGGACTATCCACAAGCCGCATTTATGGTGCACCAAACCTACGAACTGACCTATCGCATGTTTGAAAGTTTTATAACAGGAGCCATAAAAATATGCCATAGCATTAGTAGCCATCAAAGTTATATTGAAGGCCACATTAACCTATTAAAAGGAACGTACTCAAAAAACAAAGAAGCAGATAAAGCTTTATTAAAGTTGTTAGATGATGCTTATGCTTCATCCCGATATACGAATCACTGCACCATTACAGAACAAGACTTGCAAGTCCTAAACCTTAGGGTGTCACTTTTTATAAGAGAAGTTATTAGACTATTCAATCAAGAACTATTAAAGTTTCAAAACGAAGTGTATTACAATGCCACGAACATAACAGAAACCAACTGTTCGATTAAAAAACCAAAAAAGAACTCCAGGAAAAAGCTTAAAAAAATAAAGAAGATAAAGGAATTAAGTAAAGAAAATTTTAAGCTATTAAAGCCAATAGGAGGTAATAACAAGGGCTATTATTTGAATTTTGTTCGGGTTTATGATTATGTGGAGCTTTTCAGTACATTAAAGTCCATGCTCAATGTTAGCATTCTAGCCTTGGAAGACCAACAAGACTCAACACTACATATAAAGAATAAAGAATCAGATGTAAAAACTGTTTTAGAATTCGCAAAAAATCTAATTCCAATAGAAGAAGGGTATTTTTTAGATGAAATGCGAGAACTTATGCTATCCGATAAAAAAGGTAAATAATCATACTATTATGAAAAAGAAAACAAAAAAATAAAAACCATTAAAAAATTAGTAAAAAATTTTTCTGGGATACAAAAAGAACTTTATGGAAATCGAACACGAAAAACAATTAGTATTGAAGTATCCAGTAATGAAGATATCACCAGTTACATTTCTGAACTTTTAAAAGTATGTTATTATTGTTTAGATGGAAATGGGATGTTCGTATCCCCTGCCTATAGAAGCACTATTGCAGAGCACAGTGTCACAAAGATTATTAATCTGATTTTGGAACTCTTACCACACGATCAGATGCATTGTATGGATCGTATCGCAGAACTTCTTGAAACAGCAGATAATAAAGATGAAAAATAAGGATAACACCAAAGGATCGGATAAAGAAAAACTAGAAGCTATTGTTAAGCTTTTAATCCCAAGAAAACGAAAGTACTACAAGATTGATGATGAACAGCTATCATCACAAGAGGTTTCTTTTATGGTTGAAAATAATGGCGAATTGCGCTATATCATTTCGTGCCTTTTAAGGGTTAGTATTTTAGCTTTAGAGGGCGATGGGATTTTATGCCCTCCAAGATTACCTTTTTGTTCAAACGAATCAGCAGTTATAACCATACTTGAATTGATAGATAATATATTACCAGATGACCAACTAAGCAGTTATGACGAAATAGAAAAACTATTATTATCAAAAGAGCAGTAATTAGAAAATAAGCAATAAACCAAATAAATTCCATTCCAGCCCATTCCACTACATTCCGTAAACACTCTTTTTGGGAAAAGCGCTTCATTAAAAGGTCTTGAACATGAACCTAAAATGAGAAACATACATTTTAGGCTCAAGTTCGCTTAACTCTTATAATGAGGTATGGTGGAATTGGTAGACAAGCCAGACTTAGTATTTAACCTAATTAATAGTGTTAAAATATTAAAAATGCAGGCGTGGTGGAATTGGTAGACATGTTAGACTTAGGATCTGGTGCTGTGAGGTGTGGGAGTTCGAGTCTCCCTACCTGTATAAAAGCCGAAGAGAAATCTTCGTTTTTTTTGTTAAAAATCGAAGATAAAAAAAAGGTTAGGTACAACATAGGTACATTATTTTGCAGTTTTGATGCGTTGAATAAAATTGGTGAGAATTACCTTCATTCAATATTAAACCTTATTTCTTTTAAAAATCATCTTTAATAGTTGCCTGATAAAACGTACGGTTTGTCAGGCTTTAGAGAATATTGTTCTATGCATGAATAATTGAAGATTTTCAGTTCTCATTTAGAATGAACTTAATACGATTTTGAGACTTTATCTCCTTTCATCAGAATCTCAACTTTTTCCAACAGCGTAATACCCTCCAAGTTTATTGATTTAAACAATTATATTAGCCCATTTACCTACTTCTGTACTCCCTGTTTTTTCAATTGTATATTTAAATTATTCCGTGATAATTTCGGAAAATTCATGCACCACTAAATTTTGAGCAGGTTTGTTTATTATTGAAAAATCTGATTCTTTATTCCATTGCCAAATAAATACTCCTGAAAACCAAGGCTCTCCCCAAATTTCATCAAAAAATGCTTTATATGCATAGTATTGCGTTTTGTTAGACTTTTTTCTAAAAAAACGCTTAAAGATGTTAGACCACTCCCATGGCACTACTGTTGCATAAATATCATCTCTGTAGCCAATTTCAGTAAATAAAACAGGCCTTTTAATTTGATTTGTGATTGTTTTTAACTTGTTTTTATGCTTTATCCATCCCTTTTTTATTTCAGAAAGATTAGGTTTTTCATTTTTTGTTAATGGATAATAGGCTTGAATCCCTATGTAATCTAACTCACTCCAGAACTCTGAATTAAAAAAATCTGTATCCCAATTCATGGCATAAGTGAGTTTACCACGATATATGTTTTTTATCTCTTTTATTAGTTCTAACCAGTCTTGCTTATGGTTAGTTAGATTTTTATCTAGTTCAGTACCTACACATAATAGTTCTACATTAGTTTCTTCGGCGAGTTTTGCATAAAGCAGTATTGTATTGGAATATGATTGAAACCATTTATTCCATTTTTTCGAATCTTTAAAACTTATATTACCTCTCCAACCATTAACTACCCATAAATGCGGTTTTAGCATGACATGTACGTTTTTTTGATGAAGTTGAATAACAGTTTTAGTAAAAATTGAATCTGTTTTTGACCAATTCTCACTTTTTGATTTTATCTCAACATCATCTTCAGAATCCTGATAAATGTATGGATGCAAAGCAACCCACTCAATATTATTTTGAATAATGGTAGAAATTTTATTATTATCCCCACTTAAACCAAATACACTAGCTCCTCTTATTTTAAAATCTCGCTCATAATTACCTTTAGAAACCCCACTATAATTGAATTCATTAGAATTAATTATATTAAAATTCTCATTATTGTTAAACATATTTATAACATACAAAATAACACCTATACTAAATAAGGGAAGTACTGTGCTTTTTAAGAACATTATAACCAGCCGTTTTAAACCTTTTTCTCTATAAGCCTTGAAATGCTTTATAAAATAGAAAACTAAAAATGCAATTACGAAGAATGAAACATGAAGCAAAACAATCCCTTGAATTGAAGTAAATACAGTGAAGATTATTTCCAAAAAGTTTACATCAAAAAATTTAATTACAAAAAAAATCATCCATATTGTAAGATTAAGTATATAGATTATAAATACCTTTTTTAAGGTATTACAGCTTAACCAACATTTTGATATTAATCGCATTTTTTAATTTTATAAAGCATCATATCACTCAATTTTTTTTAGCAATGTGATCGATTTCTTCATTTGTTTTTTTATAAATAGTCAATTACATTTCTTTATGTGTTGCAACTAGAAATATTGAAGGTATTAATCTGTTTTACTTGGATAATTCAAAGTTTTGAATAAATCTGGCGATTGCTTCAAATACCTTTCTTTTGTAACTTCCATGAACCAAGCTTTAGCGATTACATCATTATTATATAGTCTTGCATCTTTCCAGCCCTCAATGCCATTAATATTTAATCTTTGCCAATCTTCATTTATAAAGGCAATGGCTTTTATGTTCTTTTGGTAACAAAATGAAAAGAAATCTACAAACCAATCATCCCATACTTTTGTATTCGTTTTTGAAATTCCTAAAACTGGATTTGCTTCTGCAATCATTACCGGTTTTTTATGGTCTTTGGCAAAATTTAAAACATCATTGGTCTCTTTATGGTTAAAAATGTCATCATAGGGTTGCATAAAGACTGAAATAGCAACCCAATCAATATAATCATCCCCAGGGTACCACTCGGAAAGCTTGTAATCTTTATAGGGTTTACTCGCGCATGAATGCCATACATAGGCAACATTGCTCACACCTTCATTTCTCATTATATCTACAATGTGTTTATACGCTTTTACATATTCTCTTGGTTCTAATTCGTTATGCGGTCCGTCAAATTCATAACCTATTCTTAAATAAATTGGTCGGTTTATTTTTTTTGCCCATTTAGCGTATTTCCTTATAACCTTATCATAATTACCATCACTGGTAAATTTTGCAACATTCCATTTTCCTACCATCCACATACCACTATTAATCACAGTGTTAGAAAATTTATCGACCAGCATTTGATGATTTTGAGTATCTCCGCTTTCAGTTTTGTAGTAGTCTTTTATACCCTTAAATTCTGGAACACCCCAATAAGCCGACCAGCCTCCAGGAATTTGTTTATTAGGAAAATGACTTAAATATTCATTTATGCGCTCAACAGTTTGTCCCATGATTAGTAGTGTTTGACCATTAGGCGGAACAAACTTTGCGTTTTTATAGTTGTAAACAAAACTAGTGTCAACCTCCGTTTTTATAATAGATAACATGTTTGTTAGAATATTTTCAGAATCTGTTTTAGCTGTGCTCTCCTTGTTTTGCGCCCTAACAAATTGCAAAGAGCAAAACAAAAAAAATGGTATTAGGATTCTTAAATAATTGGTAGTGCTGGTTTGTGTTGTCATGATTTTAATTTTAAAATGAACATATACTTAATTTTTTAAAACAATTTTAAAAAGTGTTTTCATGATACAATTATTTATTATGTTTAACTATTCTTATTGAACTGATTACTACTTATAAAAAATCCGCTTAAAACCAATACCAATAATAAAAGCCAATAAAAAATAGGCAAGGTGTCTTTGAACTCTGAAAATAACATCGCATATAAAAATGCAGCACCTTGCAAAACAACAATGGTTATAAAATATGGTTTTTGTAGGTATTTGGTTATTTTACTGCCTAACCAACCTGCTAATAAAGCGGATAAGAAAGTATAAACAGCTTTTAATACTAAAATCCAAGTTTGATTTCTAATGTTAAAATACTCTATTTGATTGTTAGACAAGTATTCCATCGTTTTTCCACTTGAAGATTTCACAATGAAAAATTCCAAACTTTCTACGACAATTGTCAACACTGCCATTGCAACGAATACACCAATGATTAATCTAATTATTTTCATTTTCTGTTCCTATTAGTTTTTAATAACTTCCTAATTTAAGAGCGAATTCCACAGCACTTTCAGCGTGAATTCTTGTTGTGTCAAAAGCAAGGATGCTTATATCGTTATTGTTAATTAATAACGGGATTTCGGTACAGCCTAAAATCACACCTTTAGCTCCGTTATTAATTGAATTCTCAATTATTCTCTGATACTCTTTTTTAGAGGCAAATTTTATGTTTCCATGAACTAGCTCCTTATATATAATTTGGTGGACAATTTCTCTATCGCTTTCACTTGGGATAACTATTTCTATCCCGAATTCATTTTTAAGAATATCCTTAAAAAACGCCTTTTCCATTGTAAATTTTGTACCAAGCAATAAGACTTTTTTAATATTATTTTCTTTAACTATTCTTCCTGTTGTTGTTGCAATATGTAAAAAAGGAATATTAGTATTTTTTATTATTTCCTCACTACATAAGTGCATAGAGTTGGTGCATAAAACAATAATATCTGCTCCAGCGTTTTCCAAATTCTTTGCAGAGTCTACCATAATTTTGTTTAAAGAATCCCAATCATTATTATGTTGGAGTTTTTCTATTTCAGCGAAGTCAACAGATTCCATAATGCATTTAGCAGAATGAAAACCTCCTAAAATTTTATTGACTTTTTTATTAATGATTTTATAATAAACCTGTGACGATTTCCAACTCATTCCTCCAATTAGTCCTATTTTTTTCATATTAAGCTAGTTTTTAAAATGTTTGACTAATTCCTATCAGAAAGCCATAATAGCAACATTCTATACTCAACTTCTTTATTTTATTAATTTTTATCAATTATCCGCATAACCTTGATCCCAAGTCATTTTTGGGTCATGATTCCTCAAATCACATTGAAAGTCAGCAACTGCTTTTAGGTTCATCAATACCGAAATCCATCCAGATTTTACCTCACAAAAATCACTTTCAGATATATTTTCATTAAGGTAAGATCTGTTCCACCATTTTTAGTAGACTCTAACTTAAATTTCACCAAACTATTGAAATAGTCTAAATGAAATTCTTTGTTAGTTATAGTCTTTATTATCTCACTATTATATGTTTGACCATTGGGAAATAAAAAGTGAATTATGTTTCCTTCTTCGGTCGCATCTTCAGACCAAAATTTCCTTCTTCCTTCAGAATTAGAAAGTAAGTTATAGACTGTGTTTGAATCAGATTTTAAAAGTAATTTCCAAATAATTGTCTTCATAATATAATTAATAGGTAACTATGTAATTGCTGGTTTTTCTATCTTGATTTATTTTACCATATCTGGTTGACTACTATTGAAACAAATAAAATTAAACTTCATTTTTTCTTGTTTTTATAATGATTAATGACAGGATAAAAATCTTGTTCCGCAGAAACTTTTAAAAATTGTTGAAACTTTAGTAAATCAATATTTTCTAGTGATTTAAAGTTGAAACATCCTTTTTGAAATTTGATGCCTTTAGATGCCGTTTTAAATTCTTCTAAAACCTTTGGATAGGCATAGATTACCATTGAGTGATAAGAAAAATGATTTTTAGTAACTGTAAGTCCATACTTAAATACATTATCTTGCTTATAGACTAAAGCTTCTTTTACGCTCATAATAGAGCCTACTTCAACTGTAACTTTTTCATCGTGTTTTCTGATAAACTCATCCATAGTTTTAAAAACTATTTTTGCTTCATCATTTTGCTTGTTTAAGAATTCTGTAATTTTCATATTCTTATTTGTTTTGTAACCATTTTATTGCTGCTTCCAGTGTTTTGTCTTTTGATTTATCATTTTCATCAATTACAACATCAGGGATGACCTTTTCTTTATAAATTTTGCCGCTACGGTCAGCCATATAGGTAGATGATAAAAACATACACGAGCCATCTGGTAATTCAAATTCCCCATTTCCCGTAGTAAGTCCGTAGCTTGGTTGTCCAAAACTTTGGGTATTGGCATTGCCGATGAATGAGATGATAATGACTTCACCAGAGCTACCGGTTTTGCTTCCGTATAAAACTGCTATGGGAAGATTTTCTATTATTTTTACTGGAATTTTGGGTTGTGTATAGTCGCTGCCTAATTCTTTTTTAAAAGCGTCATTTCTTCCCCAGAATTCTTTATTTTTATTTATATCAATCAGAAACCCAGTGGTATCAGCAGAATAAAAAGGTTCTAATCCTGCAAGCATTGGCTCCATATTTCCACCATCATTTTCTCTTAAATCAACAATAAAACCTTTTACCTTTTTCTTATAAAGGTTTTGAATTTGTTTGCGAATTGTATCTGCAAAAGATAATCGTAAAGTGGCATCATTGTTATGAAATCCTGGTACAGAAATATATCCAAAACCTTCTTTTACTTTGGCTGTACTATATTTTATGCTGCTTAAGTCCACTTCTTTTTCATCGTTATTTCCTTTCCATTCTTTTCTAGCTTTTGCTGTTGCAAAAAATACGTGGTTATCATTAATGGATTGTAGCATGTACTCAATTGCCAAATAAATTTCTTCAGGCGTTTTTGCATTTCCTGCAATAGCATAGGCTTTCTTTTTAATAGGTTTTATGTTTATACGGTCTCTGTATAACGAATTTTTCATAATGGAATCAGCAGCCTTATCAATATATTCTTTTGCCAGATCATTTGGTTTTTGGCCTGTTATTGGTTTGAAGTTTACAGTAATATTATCGAAATAAGCAGTTCCACTTCCATAGGAAATTAACCCGATTTTTATTTTTTTTTCCTTATTTGTAAGAATGGTTTTGATATTTTTTGCCTGCCAATCAGCAGTACCTTTTACATAATTAAAATCACCATAACCCATATCTACACTTTCTAGCATATTTTCTTCTTCATCAAGAATGGTAATGTTTAATCCAGCACCTTTACCTTTTAGATTTTTCGTTTTTATTTTACCAGAAAGGGTAAAAATATAATCTTCTAAAGTCTCTGAAAGTTCGTAGGTTTGTTCAATAAAACCTACCCCATCTTCGTTGTCTATCATCAGCAAAGTATTACCTGATTTCACGTCTTTAAATGGAATGATATTGCTAGAAACTTTATAGCTTACTTCCCAATTACAAAATCCGGATTCTTCTGTTTGGCAAGTGTTTTCGAAGTCTAGATTTTTGAATGTAATATTCTCTTTTTTACAGCCGATTAGTATACTGATAAGTACCATTGAAAAAATGAAATTCATTTGATTATTTGACTTTTTCAAACTTTTTTGATTATTAGTGTTGGTACTGTTCTTTATCATATTATCTATTATTTTTCAGGTATTGAAACGGTATCAATTAACAAAAGTCCATCAAAGTGTTTAGAAAGATTCATCTCATTATCACCGCTCAAAGTGATGAATGTATCATTTACAGTGATGTTGCTAAACAGCCATTTATCGAATTCCCCCTCGGTTTTAGGAATGTCCAAAAAGCTAACATTTCCTGATAGCGCATTAATGATATGTTTAATATCTAATCTCGTAGTATCTGGAATGGACATGTCTTCTTTTTTTCCAGAGTTATTACTAAAACTGCCTTTTGAGGCAAATACGCCTAAACTATACATGTTATCTCCATAGGTTGCTTTTAGGAATTCTCCCATAACCTCTTCAAATTTATTGTATTTTGAAATATGATAATTATGAGTGACTACTATTACTTTATCATTTGGAAAAAAGTTTGTTATTAACCAATGTATATTATCTGCCATTGCTTTGTCTCTAGCTTCCCATCGTTTGTGCCAATCTTTGTTTTTTTGCCATTCTAGCATATAGCTTAAAAATTGTATTCTATTGTAAAGTGTTCTGTTGATGAGTTCTCTGGACAAGATTTTAGTATGTTTTTGATCAAAATCGGTTTTAAATTTTTTATAATCAAAAATTAATTGTTCAACGGATTCTTTTATAGAATCATATTCATTCTTTCGATTGGAAATTATCTGTTTTACTTTCGAGAATCTAATTTCTAAACTAGCGATGGTTAAAGAATCTTCTTCATCGACTTCTTTGTTTGTAAATAACTCACTAAAGTTATTTCCTGTTCTTTGAATATCAAACCCTGCTACATTAATTTTTTTTTCTTTTACGAATGCCATCAATTCTTGGAACTCTTTTGTTCTCCAACCTCCAAAGAAACCTCTCGTTAATTGCTCTGGATTTAGATGATCCTTGTACAAATCTATTGCGGCCAGTTCTCCAATACCAGATTCAAATAAAATCACATTATAGCCATGATTGTTATGAAGTGATTTAATCAAATCGTTTCGTAATGTAAACACTTCTTTAGAGCCGTGATTAAACTCGCCTAGTAATAGTATTTTTTTGGTTTTCACTTTTTCGATTACTGAATCCCATTTGAGGTTTTTATAGGTGTTACTCGAATCTAGTACCAGTATTTGTTCTTTGAGGTGACTGATTTCATTTTGCGTTAAATTCTGTGAGTGACATAGAAAGGAAAGCGATATAGCGAGAAAAAATATTAGACTTGTTTTTATCATTATATAATTTTTTACTTAAAAGACCATTAAGTGGTTGTAGTGTTACACTGTTTGTTTTAATACAATTGAATTACCATCCACATCTCTAATAGCAGCTTGTAATACGTTTTCTGTCTCTTCTATCTCTTGCATTATACTTCCGCCATAACGCTTTGTTTTTTCAATAGTGTTTTTAATATCATCCATTAGAAAAGTTAGCTGATGTCTATTGTCTTTTGCTTTTATATCTGCCATACTAGCGGGACAAAGCGTAATTTGTAGGTCATCAATACATCCTAAATAAATAGAACATTTTGGAATTTTGATAGTTTTAAATGGAATACCAAACACATTTTGCTAAAATGCTACCATTTTATCCATATTAAAACAAGCAATGACTAGTTCTGAAAGTTTTATCATGACAATTTTTTTAAACAATTAGAATCGTTGAAAGTCAATTAACGATAGGGTTGTCCTCACATTCGATATATTCTTTTATTTCGGCTGAAATTGTATTGTCTATTTCTATGATTTCAATCATAATTAAATTTGAAGTTACCATATTTGATAACTCAAGGTCGTAAGATGTACCTTCTAAGGTAAATTTTACTCTTAGGATATTAGCGCTAGGTATTTTTTCCCAACAAGAGTAAGTAAGTGTGTTTTCAGGGTCAAAGCCTGAAGCAGTGAGCGCAACATCTTCTTGTGCAAATACAAGCTCCACATTGCTAATAATAGTGTTGATTTTCGCAATGGAAATAGTAATGTTTGTTTCATTAGCCGTAATAGTTCCACAAGGGCCTAAAATACATAATTTGCTATCGTCTCCATTGCTTGAACAGCATATAACTATAAAAGCTAATAGACTTAATAAATAATACTTTCTAATTTTTTTCATTTTCAAAGGTTTATTGTTGTTTTTCAAAGTTGTAATCAATTTGTTTTTCGCCACCAGACGTAGAGGCAATAATTATTAAGGAATTCGTTTTCATAGTTTCATTATTTAAGATTGACTCTCAATTATTACTATTGCTCGTTTTTTTAGATACAATATGAGTAACAGTACTGTTATCAACCCTATATTTAAGATAGGAAAGCCTAATTCTTTATAATTTAAAATATGAATAACTAGAGCACTTAACATCACAATAATCAGCGTGTAGCATCCATAAGTAATCGTTTTGGGTATGAGCAATAAGATTGCTCCGACAATTTCAAAAATGCCAACAATAAACATTATAGGTATTCCTAAATTCCAATTATTGAAATTAGATGCCATAGTAGAATCTGTTTGAAATTTTCCTGAACCAGCCAATAAAAAAAGAACAGCAATAATTATTCGTAAAATTATTGAGCTATATTTTATTAGCTGTTGCTTTTTCATTCTACAATTACTTTTTTATTTTGAAGTAATAATGAGGATAACAATGTGATTATCGTGCCTAAAATTATCACGGTTACAAACATGACCAATGCCATAACTTCAGGTCTGCCTATTGTTTTTATGTTATTCATCATCTCCTGACGTTTGACTTCAAAATCGTTTGCTGAAAGTGTTGTTTTTAATTTTTCCAACTGATAGTTAGAATAATCTGTAACAAAATCAGGGTATAAAATAGTTACATAAATGTAATCTGCGATAGCACTACCCAATGCAACAAAAAATGTAATGGATAGACCTATTAAAATACCATTTTTTAAAGTGAGCTTTCCTTGGTTTTCTTTATCGCGATAATGCTTAATCGCAAAAAACACAAATAATAATGCAATGACTATTGTTAAGTAGCCTAATATTTCTTGTATACTATATGGAAAACTTTCTCCTACTGTAAAAGCAATTTGAAAAAGTATTAATGAACAAAAGAATCCATAAAGTCCATATTTTTTAATTGTTGATTTCATTTAAAACTTAATTTTATTATACAGCTTCTATACTTGTTTTGGCTATTTTATCGTAAATACTAGATTTACCTTTGCTTAAAACAATAGTTATAAAATATATTACTATTATTACATTAGGAACAATGGTTATAACGATATTCCATAATGGTACTTCCATACCTTTATTAGTATAAAACACAGACCAATGAATTGCGAAATGTGCCATTTCCCAAGGAAAAATCTTAAATAATACACGGATAAAAATATTTCTTTTTGAATTGTTTTCAACTTTTATTTTTAGTCGCTGTTTTCCTAAAGTTCCTTTTTTAGAGCTACTTTCATAAAAATAGAAATATAAGAACACAGGCAGTGTTAGAGTAAAAAAGCTAATTAAATTTCCCGTAATTGGATCTGACTGCTCTATAGGTCTATCCAAAATTTTGTGTATAACAAATACAACTAAAAATAATAAGACTGCATAAATAATAATCACAAAGTAATCAATACAATAGGCGAAAATTCTTTTTAGTATCATGTGTTTTTATATCTGATTCAAAAATGATAACAATTTGCTTTAATAAGACCTAACACAAGTACCATTTTAATGGTACTTTAGTAGTAATCTTTCAAAAATTGCTTCTGGCTTATCTATATTTTAATCATTTCCAAAGAAGACAACTTTTCTTCTGGACTTAATATGTAGTCGTAAATGTATTGGATATAGTGCCCAAGAACTTCTATATCTATTGCTTATGAGTATCAAAAAAAGGATTTGATACCTCAAAACACAGCAATTATATAGTTATATACCCATTTTATGATTTTTGAGAAGTGATTTAAAAAACACTTATTTTTTCAAGACAATTAAATATCAATTATATTTAAAGCGTTTTAAATACATTAAACTTTACTTTTTGGATATTTCAATGCTTGAATTCTTTCAATATAGTCTGGCATTTTTTATGCTCATCATTCTTGTGTTTAATTTAATACAATCTAAACTTCACAATAGATTTTTTGCTTACTTTTTATTGATTGTTTTTCACGGGAATTTATACAATCTTTTTAATCCTAATTATGAAGACTCATTGTATTTTGAAATATCTGGACTATTCATTTCGATAATACATTACGGCCCCGTATTGTACTTGTATTTACTTTCTTTACTAAAAAAATATATTAGTACAAGAACAATTTTAATACACTTACTAATACCCATATTAATTTCACTTCTAAAGTTTTTGGTTAAACTGTTTGATATAGTTTCTTATAAAGGCATAATTGCCATGCTTTACCTGATAGCCTCAAGTTTGCTATTGCTTTTTTATTTAATAAAGGGCTATAGACTGGTAAGGGATTATAAAAACAATCATGGCATTATTTACAAGTTTAGATTTCGTTTATTTTATTACACTGTTAATAGTTATTTTATTCTACTTTTTCTTTCCGTGATCGTTTTTGGTATTTTTTCCATTATTACAAACTTTCAAATGTCTTTAGAACCTGCAAAACTAGCTTATAATATTTTGTTCTTCACATTTTGTTTTTTTCTTTGTTTTTATGGTTTAACAGAGGCTGTTTGGATAAAAGATTTCTTTATCAAAACACCATTGGAAAAATTAAGTGATTATAAAATTGACCCCGATATTTATCAAACAATTCTTGATGATATGAGGGCGGAAAAATCATACCTAAATCCAAATATCAATCTTGATACATTTTCAAGACATTTGAAGTTAACTTCACAATCTGTGACCACTATTATAAAATCGAATGGCCATAAAAACTTTAATAGTTTTATAAATGACTATCGTATAGAATGCTTTAAACATAAATTAAATGATACAAAATACAAGAGCTATACACTTTCTGGTATTGCTTTTGACTGCGGTTTTAAATCTAAAGCTACATTTTTCAGAGTGTTTAAAGAAAAGGAAGGCATGACACCAAATCAATATATGAAATCACATTAAGATTAGTCAAATATCTTTAATAGATATTTCTTTTTATCAATATCTATTGCTTTACAATTCTATAAGAAAACCCTTTATCTCCTTCGCCAAGAACATTGACCAAAATCTTTGTTTCAGATGATTTTTGGTATTGTATCTTCTTTGGAAAATCGTGAGATAAATTTTCAAAAGAGATTCTACCTTCAATCGTTGAATTTAATGTGAAGGGAATTGTTTGTCCATTATTTTGATTGGGTACAGTAGCTTCATATACTATTTCATCATTAACTATTTTAATAGATAATGTTTCTGTCATTTTTTTCTCTCCATTGAAAGTTTTATAGGATTCCCCAACAAATTCTTTGTCGCTAATCTTTTTCCAAGTTTCAAAAGTTTCTTTATTTTCTACTTTCCAAGTGCCTAAAAGAAAACTTAAATCATTCAGTTTTTTTTGTGCAGCACAAGAATTAAACATCACTACTAATAATGTTAATGCAATACCATTTTTCATACATTTATATTTAAAGATTAAACACAAACATATTTTAATATGTGATTATAAAATTGTAAAAAACCGACATTATTTATTTAAAAAAAAGTTAGCCATGTTTTCTTCTGTAAACCCATATTTTGTAGGTTCTTCTCCTGTAAACTTTTTAAAGTTTTTAATGAAATGAGATTGGTCATAAAATCCCGCTAAAAATGTGATATCTGAACAATTGAAATTTCTATCTTGTATTAAATGGAAAATATATGAGAAGCGTATTATACGACTATAAAATTTAGGCGTTAAACCAATATAAATTTTAAAATAACGTTCAAGGCTACGTTCGCTTATGTTAACGGTTTCGAGTATTTCTTTTATAGGAATTTTTCCTTTTGTGTCAATAATTAGTTTTGTAGCTATTTGTCCATTATGGATATCTATTTTTTTTAAATTAAAATTATCAATAAACCAAGACTCAATTGCCATCACTTTATCTTCAAATAATAATGATTTGTTGATAGCAATTTCTATTACAGGATTAATTCTTTTATGCAATGCTTTATTAAGGCTAACAATAGTATTTGTCACTAAACTCATATCTATGTCAAAAAGAAATTTTAAAGCCCATGGTTGAAATTTAATTCCAAACATTCCAATTTTTCCAGTATTCTCAAGAAAAAAGTGATTTTTTATTTGTCCTGCTATTAAATACTTTTCTTGTTGAGTCCAAAAGCCAGATATATTTACGTTATAAGCGTCCTCATAATGAAAAATTAGCTCTGGATAACCATCTGGAATAATTTTTTCTCTAGCCACTTCTACATTAGTATCGCTATCAATTAGCCAAAACGATTTAATAATTTGCTCGACTTTTTTAGATGCTTCCAAATGTTTATAAACCATACAATTACTGTTTATTGTAAAAATATAGTTTTTATTCTTTTATTTTTTCATGTTAGCACTAATTTAGCCAACAAAAAAGTTCCCATAGACCCAAGAATGACAGAATTAGTCGAGCCATTGACCAATCCTGAAAAATTGATTTTTGACGCCAATAGAATGGTTTATGGAGGATTCAAACCTCTTGTACAATCGAACGAATAGATGAGAAATAAATTGAAATAACGTGCTACAACAAATAATAAACCTACTTTCTTTTACACTTGTACTTTTTATAAAATCGCGTTCATAATACCCCCTCAGCACATTCCCCTACATTCCACGCCTGCCTGCTGAAAAAGCTGGCAAACACTTCATTTCGGTAAAAGAGCTTCACTACAAACATCTTGGACACAATCCACAATTTCAGCTTTTCATTCCGTTAACCCTTCCCGCTGCGCTGGGAAGGAACACTACATTCCTCAACCAAAATTGTGAATTAAGTCCGCTTTCTTAAGCGGAAAGCCATCGCCTTGATTTTCTTAACAGAATTTACGGTAAGCCCTTCTTGAGCGCTTCCTCGAAAATCCTTAAAAATCAAACCGCTGCCTTACACATTTTAAGGGGTTTATAATGGATAAGGCCTTTGTTGTTTTTCGGGGCATCGAAAAACAGGCAGAACATAACCAATTCTAAATTAAATCCAGCTGCTCACCTCGCTTAACTTCCCGTACGCTCGGGTCGCAACTGGCTTTAAAAGAATTGCTAATGCCCTTATGGAACTTGTCAAGACTGTACAAGTTTTAGTGAAAAATAAGGTTTCTACTTCCTTGAAAATCCAAGGATTTTACTACGTCGCAAACACACCTGATTTATTCCCTAAAAGTCTTGACAAAACCCACTCTATCCATTGTGCGGTGCACGAAAGAAAAGAACAAACACCCCTTAAAATTTAATCTGTTTTAAATCAATAGGGGAAATATAAATCACTTAAATATTTTATTATGAGTACTATTAAAAATCACGTACAGTTAATTGGAAACGTTGGACAAGAACCAACCATTACGAACCTTGAAAGCGGTAAGAAAGTCGCCCGCTTTTCACTCGCAACGAACGAGTATTACAAAGACAGCAAAGGTGAAAAGCAAACGGACACCAATTGGCATACCGTAGTAGCTTGGGGCAAGACCGCTGAAATTGTTGAGAAATATGTCGAAAAAGGCAAAGAAGTAGGAATAACAGGGAAACTAAAAACCCGAACCTACACGACCGATGATGGCAACCAACGCTATGTAACGGAAGTGGTAGCCGATGAAATCCTATTGCTTGGAACTAAAAATGACAAATAGGATTTAAAAATGAAAGAGGGCGTAACCGTCTAAAGATGCGCCCTCTTTTTCATCATTCACTACAAAATAGAGAAATAATGAGAAGTAAAGTTAATGAAATAAAAATCAGCTACAAAGGGGGTTTAAAATCCTCAATATGGCAGAAAATAAGTAATTCACAAGATGCGGCTGAATTACTTTTTGAGGACTGGGATAAAGATACAATTGAGTTGCAAGAAACGTTTAAGGTTGTATTGTTAAACAACAGCAACAAAGCAAAAGGGGTATATCAAATTTCGCAAGGTGGAATTATAGGTACTTTGGTAGATGTTAGGATTTTATTTGCGGTCATTTTAAAATCTTTATCGGTGGGGATTATACTAACCCATAATCATCCAAGTGGTAAGTTGATGCCAAGTGAAGCAGATAAGCGTTTGACGAACAAGATTAAGAAAGCGTCTGAACTATTTGATATAAAGCTTCTTGACCACTTGATACTTGCGCCCGATGGGGATTATTATAGTTTTTCTGACAATGGAATTTTGTAAAATTTAAAGCTATGGTATATCTCAATTTTACAGACTTGAGCGAAGAAGCTCAAAACCGACTTTTAGAGAATTCTAAAAAAGATGTGGAACGAAAATTTGGCGATGCTATTCGCAAATACGTAAAAGAAAATTATACCTGTTTTGAAACGATGATTGAGGAAGAAGCACTTCGGAACTTATATTCTTATAAATACGTATTCATCATCTAATTTTCAAAATCACCACTAAACACCTCTGAAATTTAGAGGTGTTTTTTGTATGTAATTAATACTAAGTCAAGAAAAAACCGTATCTTTATTTCGCTGAAATTCAGCACACATAAATTAATATAGCTATCCATTTTTGACTTTCGCTGATAGCTGTATCCATCTATTTTTTACATATCGAAACTTGAACAGTTCCGAAAAAGGCAATCGGCTTTTTAGCTGAATTGTATGGAATTTTTGTCCCGCGAGCGTGACGAAATGGAATAGCAAGAGGGTAACACGCTAGCGCGATGTTACATATATTGATTTTATATTCAAATCATTGAATATCAGTTGTTTATTTGAATTTTGAGCACTTATTTAAATAGCTCTATTTCAAAAGTTTATTGAAAACCCTGCGAAATGTGCCAGAAACATTGAAAAAGTTTATTGAAAAATGAAAGTTAAGAACAAATATGAATACGATTATGCGGCAATTAATTTAAAACGTCATGTGGTAAAACGCTTTCGTAAACTATCTGCCAAACAGTAGGTAAAACTCTTATTTTATACAATGAGTGGAAGCTTAAACGACGAGATGACGAAAAACCGATGATACGGAAATGTATTGTTTGTAGGCAATGCGAGCTGATGCTCATCATTTTAGTAAAAACTGCGGATGAAAAGAAAAACGTTTTTAAAGTTATGGATTTAGAGGCTGCATGGAGCAAGGAGAATCCATAAGTTTAAAAATGCAGCAAACGAGTCAAAAGAGAGTGCGGTAGTTTTCTTATTTTTTGAAATACTAGTTTTCGTATTATTGAAGAGCTAACAAAACTGTAAAAAAAATGTCTTTTAGTAGAAATTTGTAGCTTCTCAAAACACAACCAATCATATAGAGATTTTATGGTAACCAACCAGTTATTTTTCTAAAACTTTTTTCTAATGGATTCTGATACTTTATATCGTTCATGATATCTGGCTTTACTTTTGATTTGAGAAACCACAAAACACAAATTAAAGCTATACCAAAAACTACAATAATAATCCACCAAAAAGAATTATTGAAAGATGTTAACTTAATTGGCGATGTATCTCCAATTAAAACTAAGCCTGCCCAATATTGAGGATGTATCGTTCTGCCTTGTGCCGTTGCGATATAATCGAGTTTTGCTTTTTGCAAAGCTTCGTCTTTTGGTAATCCTCTTTTAATGTAGGTATAGAAATTCTCAATAATTTTAGCACTAGATTGCTCATCTATTTTCCAAAGGCTGGTTAAAATGCTTTCGCTACCAGCATAATTAAATGCGTGCGCCAGCGATATCATACCTTCTCCAGCTTGATAGGTTGGTTTGCCTGTTTCGCAAGCTGTAAGAATGGCTAAATTTGAACTTAAATTTTGATTGTAAATTTCGTAAGTGAACAATGAATTGTCTTCATCTGAAGTGTTTTTAGCAAAAATTAATCGTGATAATTCTGGAGATACATTATTAGATTCTGCGTGCGTACCAATATGTATTATTTTATGTTCTTTTGCTTCATTCGTAAAAAGTTGTTTGGATGCTTTTTCATTTAAAAAGGAAGTGCCGCTAAATAATTTAGAGTATTCTTTGGCCAAATCAGCACTAAAAGGTTGAGGCAATAAGGTTAAATACATTTTGTCTAATACTAAAGAATCTGTGATAGCAATCTTGTAATCGTTTTTCATTTTATCATTAAACTCTGGAGCGAATGCGATAAAATCATTAGTATAGTCAATTGTGTTTTTATTTTTATCTAATAATAGTAAGCTATAATTATAAGATATAGAGTATTCTGCCAATAAGCTATTAGTTGTTAAATCATTAAAAGATGATATTTTCTTTGGAGTTAGTGTTTCGAAGCTTAAATTAAAGAGTTCTCCATCTGGTATAATAATTACTTTTTTTGTGATTATATTATCCTTAAAAGGTAACCAAAGCTTTACGTAGAGTTTATTTAGTAAAGTGCTAATTACTTTAAAATTGGATTGGTTTTCTCCTAATGTATTTATAGTCTCTTTTAAATCATCTGAATTTATTTTATAAAGATGTTTTTCATTTTCATTTATTATTAATGCATAAAGTTGCTTTTGAGTGAAAAAATAACGGACAACCGAAGTACCTAGAATGCTTTTTTGAATACTATTTAAAGGCTCTTCAATAGTAGCATAACGCATTTTATAATATTTTGGATATATAAGCTTTAAGGAATCTATAAATACACTCCAGTTTTTACTAGTTTCAATATAATCTTCAATAGTGTTTTTAGAAGATTTTAAAGATGTATTTAAAAGTGTTTTTAAAAACTTTTCCCTAGCTAATACTTTTTTAGGAATACTATTAAAAGCAATATTATTTCTTATATTTAAACGAGATCGTATTCTATTATAAACACTTGATTCATGCATGGTAATCAAATCTTGTAAATAAATATCATTATCAGTTTGTTCATAAAGATCTAATATGATTTGTTTTGAAAAATCGAATAAAAAGTTGTTTTCTTCGATGAGTAAATTTAAATCATCAGGTGTTTTTATAATAATTTTTCTTCGTTCTAAAATTGAGATAGCTTCTTTTATTTGACTTAATAAAGATGTTAAGAAAGGAGCATCTTTTATGTCTTTTAGGTGGTATTTTGATTTTGCATTTATAAATATAGCTCTAGGTTTTCTAAACTCATTTTGTATAGAATCTGTAAGTGTTAGAGGTTTAATTTTATTGCCTTTAAAGAATAAAAGGGATTCTTCACTATATTTTAAAGCAGCTTTATAATCTTTTAATTCTAAATAAACATCAGCTAAGTTTTGAGTATGATTAAATTGAATTAAATCATTTTCAAACTTTTTATGTTTAGTATAATAATACCCTTTTAATGCTAATTCTATAGCTTTATCTTTTTCATTATTTTTAGCGTAAAACTTTGACATTTCTATTAATGTGTCCAAATGGTCTGCAGAATAAGTGCCATCAAATGTTTTATTATAAAGAGTTTCACTTTCTTCATACAAGCGCTTTGCGCCTTCTAAATCATTCAAAGCTTTGTAAATTGAAGCTCTTACAGTTAGTGTAAAACTATGTAAGAAAGAGTAATTTTCTGGATTTAGATTAATTATAGAAAGTGCTTTATCTGTAAATTTAGCTGCAGCTTTATAATTTTTTGTTTTCAGGTTAGCATGTCCTAACAATACTAAAGAAAACATGACATTAGAATCATCTTCACTTAAAAATTTCAGCTTTTCTTGATATGAATATGTTAACAATTCAACTGCTCTGTTATATTCTCCAATACCTTCATGAAAAGTAGCTAAATTATCTATGGTTGTTAAACGAAATCGTTTAGCTCTTAATTTTCTTGACTCATCTTTGGTTACATCAGTAAATTTTTGAAAATCGAAAATAGCATCAGTAATATACTTTATAGCTTCATCAGTTCTTCCCGTATTCTGAAAATTTAATGAAATATTATTGTTTACAATTGCTCTCCAATAATTTTTATTAACCTCTGTAGAATCCATTTTTTCCAAAGTTTCTAATGCTTTTTTGTAATAAAATGTAGAACTATCTATTTGTGTTAAACTAGATTGCGCTCTTCCTATAGAATTGTATGTGTTGTAAACATGATCAAGCTTTTGGTTATTATGTGTTTCTAATATTTTTTTAGACTTATATAAATGTTCTTTACCCTTTTTTATATTCCCTAAATTAAGCTGCGCAGTTCCCATATTATATTCAATTTCTGATATTTTTAATGGGTCTATTTTAGGTGTTTGTTTTGCAATAATTAGTGCTTCATTACTAATACTATAATTTTTATCATGTAACCTTGCGTTAAAATAAATATTAGACAGCTCAATTAATGCATCTATTGAAATAGAAGGATTATTTAATTGTTTTAATTCGTTTACAAATATTTCAGTCTTTTTAATAGCTTTTTTTGAATCTCCGTTAGCTAAATTAAAGCTTCCAACTAATGAGATATAAGAAATTAATGAATCATATTTTTTTTCAGATTTTAAATAATCTAGTTGTTTATATAATTGGTATTCAGCTTTTTGTAAAGAGTCCGTATCTATTAGTTTTTGAATATACGAAATGCCAAAATTTGAATTGTTTTGAGCATTAATGTTAGAAAAACATATTGCTATAAGGGAAACTATGAAACTACTTTTAATAAATTTTAATGATTTTAGCATTTTAATCAGAAAGTTTTAATAAAATTTCTTTTCCTTTATCACTACTACTTAAATCAAAATTCTTTTTAGCAAGCTCAATATTTCCTTCTTTCAAATAGGCAAGACCTAAATAAAAATAAGCATCATTTATAAATGTAAATTCTGTGTTAGAAGTTGATTTTTTTAAATAATGAATCGCATATTTTTCATTTTTATTTGCCAAATTTGCGACACCTAAAAAGTAATTTAAGGTATCATTTTGGGGCTTTAAAGCTAATAAAGTTTTCCATTTAGAAATGGCTATTTCATAGTCCCCATATTTGTAATTAACCATGGCGTCATAAAACTCAAATTCATCAGTACTACTCATAGTAGTTGGTAAACCTGGGTCTGGTTTAAAATACTTAGCATAAAGTCTTTCGTTTGGCGAACTGCTAAAAAACCAAATACTACCAATTGCAATAATTATAGCTGCAGCAGCGGCAAATTTTCTGACTGTTAAAAAACGAACTTTTGAAGGTGTTTCAATTTTTGGAATATCTTCATGAAACTCATTAAGCTGTTCTTTTAAAGCTTGTGCTTCAATACCCAAAAACATAGTTTTTGTTTCCTCAAATTTAATTTTGAAATCATCGTCAACCTCAAGTAGTTGAATGAAATCTTTCGATTCTTGAGTATTCATAGAACCATCTATATAGCGTTCTATAATTTCTAATAGTTCTTCTGATATGTTGCTATTATCTTTCAATTCTTAATCATTTTGATTCTAAAACCAGAGCGCGTAATTTTTCCATACAACGGTATTTCTTGTTTCTTGCTGTAGTTTCTTCAATTTTCAATTCTAATGCAATATCTTTTAAAGATTTTTTTTCGAAGTAAAATGTTTTTAATAGTTGTTTACATGGTTGTCCTAGATTTTTAAATGTATCCATGACTATTTTTAATTTATTGTTTTCCAAATCTTCATCTATTTCATCGTCCTCTCTTACAAAAGTTAAGATTTCAGAATCTAAAGATTTTGAATTTTTAAAAGATTTTGACCTTAAAACATCTGTCCATTTATTTTTTGCAATAGTATATAAATAGCCTTGTAAGGCAGTGTCATTTTTTGGTAAAAACTTATCATTTTTTACATGTGCCCAAACAGTTATAAAAGCATCTTGATAAACATCTTTTGCATGTTCAATAGAGCCATTATTCTTTAAAATTAAAACTTCTATTTTTTTATAATTTGTGGTATAAAAGTATTTTAAGACTGCTGATTCGTTTGATTTGATCGCATGAATAAGCTGTGATTGATTTAATAAGTGTAATGTGTCCCCCATGAATTAATAGCTAGGAGAAATATACAATTATTTCAATTTACTACAAATACTTCACTATCAAATGATTTATTAATCGATTATTGGTTTTTCTTTTTTTAAAAGGCCCTATTTCATTCATACAAAAGCAATAAAGCCTTTTCAACTAACTCAAATTCATAATTATATTATTATTATTCTGATAATGTCACTGTAACTATCGCCTCACCAGTGGTAGCTTCATGAGTAGCAAGAGTTTTATCATAATCCGGATGTTCAAGATATATGCCAGAACCAGCAATGTGGACTCCATAGCCCTCAGAAATATCCTTACCTTTTAAAAACGATCCAATAGGAGAGGATTGAGATTCATTAGTCCAAGTATAGATTCTTCCAATAAATTGTATTTGACCTGCATATACTTTGCCACCAAATTTCCAATCTAGTATTTCGATTTTATAACCTGTTGCATCTTTGTAATAGGGCACATAAAAACCAGAATGTAAACCTACAGCTGTACCGACGCCAGGTACAATAGTTTCACTCCAGGTCCAATTTGTCGCATTAACATTAAATACAATCTTATTTTCGTTGTTGTCAATATTTATTGTAGTTTCAACTTCGTCTATTAGACTATATATACCGCTATCTACAAAGTATATTTTTGCTGAAATGTTCTCAACACCTTGGTCAGTTTCAAAATCGAGACATTCATAAGGGGCTTTGTTGTAAAGGATTTGTCCATCACCAGAACTATACGTGTTTGATGTGCCAGAAAAACTTCCATGTTTTCCTGAGGTACTCCAATAAATCCTCAGACTTTGCCCAGGTGGTGCTACAATAGGGGTATTCTTATAATCTACCACACTTAGTGCAACCTCTGTACCACCATTAATCGTAACTCCATTTGGTATTATTTTATAACCATCTTTAACAATTTTAATCGACGTTTTATCCTCACCAATTAAACTCTTATTACTCCCTTCTATAATATAAACTTTAACGAAAACAGAATCTATAGCTTCATTTAATGATGATAACTCCTCTTCGGTTATTGTAGCCGTATAAGCAAGGGTCTTATTTGTTCCAGTATATGTGTTGCCCGATCCTCCACCTGCTGTAAATTTTCCATAATTACCCGTGGTGGCCCATTCAAACTCAAAAGATTGCCCATTTGCCAAGTCAGCTTCCTCAACAAGTACTTCAAATAATTTGCTTCCATCAACTTTAATAATGTCATTTCTTGGAGATAAAGTTACATTGCTCTTTGTGGCAATAACTTCCCAACTTTCAATGGCATTTGATCTACAAGCATCATATAATATTCTTCCATAAGCATCATTTAATTGGAGTAAAGCATCAACTATTGCAAAAGGCTTGATTATCTTTCTTAGCTTTTTAATATCATCCGTATTTAAGTCTTTTCCAATAATTTTGTCTAAGTCAGCGATTTTTATTATTTCTATAGCAAGCTTTTTATACGCTTCGTCAAGGTTGCCACTTATGATACCTTGGGTAAATTCTTTAATAAAAGCTATTGAGCCTTCTTTGTATTTTCCATTATTAATTAATTCCAAGGTTCCAGAACCTAGGGCAGCTACAACGGCACCTTTAAAGAGGTTGGCTTTTGTGGAGTCAAATTCTTCAAAACCAAATATAGTTCCAAATGTAGGCAACACTAGATCGAATACGAAAAAGTCCAATTGTAGTTCTTCGAATTTTTCTCGCTCTTTAAGCGTCATCTTGTTTTTTTCAGAAGTATCACAATTTAAGCCAATAACCCGTACTTCATATTTAGCCGCTATTTCGTCTTCGGTCAGTGGTAAAGAAACGGGTGGCGTATCTTTAATGAATAGGTCTTGCCCTTTTCCCGATGCTACGCTCCATAAAGACCCAACAACGGATGTAAAACCATCAGTAGTTTCAATCGGGACTTCTTTAGTACATTCTACAGAGCCTGAAATATCGGATAATTCAACTTTAAAAGCTTTTTCCCCTTCTTTTTTTGAAGCCGTTTTATAGATAAATGCATGAGTTCTTCTACGGGTTTGAGATTGAAAACCTATCGAAAGAGGCCCTTCGTTAGTAACTTTAATCCCACTTTTGTCTTGAGTGTCTTTTACGATAATACCTTTATTTGTAATATCTATAACTTGTTTTGGGTCAATCAAATCTTTAACCGTTTCAACAATTAGATCTTGAAAAGCGTCCTTTTCTAAGAAATTGGAATCTGCTAAAAATAAATTGGTAAGCGCTTCATGAAAAGGGACTATTTCAGAATTAGTATGATACTCATTAAGGTATTTTTGTTTTATTTCTTGAAACTGAAAAATGGTGCCTAAAGCAAAATATAAGGAAGCTTGCCCTGTTGATTTAATTGAGAGTTCTCTGTTTTGTTCTGTTATGAATCCCATGAAAATCATGTCCTCATTTTCACCTTGTAAATAAATTAAAGTTGGACTTTCTGGATTTATAGCTATTTTAGACTCTCCTGTGCTTGCAACATCAAATGGTCGGCCAAATGAAATAATTTTGGTTGTTGTTAAATCAAGATCTGAACCTTCCGGTAAGATGACTTTTACATCAATGGTTTCTAAACCCTCTATTTGTTCTGGTTTTTCAATTAAATCATCATCCTTTTTACATGCTGTAAATACCAACATAGTAATGATAATAATTGAGGCTAGTTTTAATTTTTTCATGATATATTTTTATGGTTTATAAGTACATCGATACATTTATAAAATATCATCATCGATTTTTGTTTTTTATTTATAAGATTTTTATGTAATCAAATTATTATTGAACGTCTGGGTTATCTGGCTCTCTATCAAAAATATCTGGTGTGCCATCCCTATCTCTGTCTGATAAGGGACTACTACCAGATGGATATAACTGAAAATTTAATGGTAAAAATATATCGGTAACTAAATTAGCATACTCTGAACTTGGTCCCGCAGATACTGAGGAAGCAACGCTTACGGTTAATAAACCATCAACATAGGTTGCGGCAATCCAAATAAGAGCTGTTGTATTATTGAATTCTATTGTTCGTGCCCTAAAAACTCTTGCTATGCCGAATTCATTTAATACTATTGGGGTTGCTTCACAGAGTATATTATAGTTTCCGTTAAAACCAAATGCATTTGTAACATTATTAACTTCAGTATCAAGAATATTTGAGTCTGAGAAATTAGCAGGGTAAGTGGAAATAGGAACATATCTCCAAACTACAGCACCATCATTTCTAATTATATTTACTCCAAAAGGATTTGTGTTTGGGTTCACATAATCAATTGCTTGAAAGCCTTGTGGCGGTGTTAAAGTTAAAGGCGGAAACGCTTTGTTGCTATGAGAGTAGGAAAAAGCCGCTTGAGGATTTTGTAGTACAGGTACTTGATTTAAAGGGATAGGGGTTCCTTTAGCGTATTCCCAATATGCAGATGTTGGCCCAACAGGTAACTCAGGGCAATTATCTGATGTTGTAAAACCTGCTAAGTTATTAGCATTATTACTGTCATCGTTTGAGCTACATGATGCTACAAATATTATAATTAAAGCTAAAAAGAAGTATAATTTTATTGCTTTCATAATTTTGGTTTTATTGTTTTTAAGTACATCGAGATTAAAATAAAATGTCATCACTTTTAATCTTCTATTTCAAATTGAGTCCATTGTTGGTTATTAACTCTATTGTCTGTTCTGGGGTCGTAAAACGAATTGTCAGTACCAAAATATTGAGCATTATTATTTACCCAATAGTATTTACTACCATCTTGCACATTGTAACGTTCTCCCGTTGCCATACTGGAAATAGTGGTTCTTTCTCCAATCATATCAACGGTTTTTGAATGACCAGAACTATTCATATTATCCCTTTTTAGGTAGCCAGCATGGTTAATATCTAAAATATCGCTGTAAGTATTTCCAATGGAGCGTGTCGCATTGCCGCTAGATTTAATAGCTGCCATGCGTTGGTTATGAGCTATTTGACTTTCTCTTGTGGCATTGGCCCAAAAAGCATTATTATTTCTTATGTTTCTCAAAAGTTCATTGTTTTTCATTTGCTGCCATTCCATATTTATTTGAGTATTTGCTAAAGCATATAAAAAAGATTTTTTAGCATCCACAAAGTAGTTTTCTGGAGATTCAAGTTCAGTAGTTTGAAGCGTCCAGTACACAAAGTTATCTTTAGTGATTATTGATTGAACTAGTACGATGCACGACTTATTACCATTACTATCCTGCCAATCTGTACCCATTACATTATATTGAGTGCTACTTCCTGTTTTTAACATTCCAGAATTAAATTGTTTCCAAAATGATACTATTTCTGGTAAATCGTAATTATTAAGAAGTTGATAACCCTGTGATTGTGCAGATGGGATTATGTGATTTTGTAATATTTGTTGTAAATTATAAACAGGAGATATTTGAACATTAGGATTGTTCAATTGTTTAATGGATTGTAATGCAAACGCATCATTTGCATACACATAATTTTGAGTTTCAGTTTTGTTTACTTTAATATTATTTGCTGCTGTTATAGTAATAGGGGCATTTTTTTGAGCATTATAATTCCAATTTTTTGGTAAAGGTATTCGACACAAAACCATGTCATTTTCATGATCGTAAATGTTGTGGTATTCTAAGCCATTTGAATTTGATTGATTATACGGATTGTTATTGTTTGCGTAATCTGGATTTTTGTCAGCAGACATAAAATTGCAAGAAACGCATAGAATGAAAATTGAACATATTTTTAGAACTTTCATGATAAATTGTTTTGATTAGTATTTATATACCATCGAAACAATTACAAAATGTCATCAACAATCAGAACAATTTATTTTATTTTTGCATACATTTTATGGATTAAGGAAATACTAGGATAGTTTAGAAGTAATTTCTTCCAAGGTCTCTTGATTAATATTAATACGATAATAATTCCTGTCAAAAGTATTGTTGACAAAAGAGGTGTGTTTCAAAAGCTTTTTAAAGCTTTGTTTTAAATCCTGATATTTCTTATTGGATTTTTCATAATTTTCTCTATAAAAATCTTACTCTTTCTTTTTTATTTTTTGACCTGATATCCTTAATAGTTTACGCTCTACTAATAAAGGTTTCTTTTCTTTTTCATTAGCAAATAAAGACTCCAAAAGTTTCCTTGTGGGTTTGAGTTGTGTGTGTTCAACATTTCTGAATATTGCAATTAAGGCATCTATACGTTTATCAATTCTATTGCTAACAGAAGTCATATTTTCGTTTAAAACATCATAAGGAGATAGATCATTATCTTCAAAGAAAGCAATCATAAAATCTAAAGTTTCAGAGTAGCTAGGGCTAGTTTTTTTAGAATATTTCTTAAATTTATCAATAGTTTTCTTCTTTAACTGAATGGTATTAAAATCATCCATAATTTGTGAGATTGTTACAATGAAACGTGAGTTTTACTGGGGCGAAAACCAAATTTACTACAAAAAACTAAAATATCAGCAATTAAAATGATTTTAATTACCTGAAAATCAGTAAAATATACATTAGTAACATCGGCTTGCCGTGTTACCCTCTTGCTATTCGCCCCTTAGTTTCATATCACCAATTTTCTAGGGTACTTTATGGATGGAAATTTTATGGGATAATAACTTATTATTAGGGAATACTTTTCTTAGTTGTTAGCCATAACTGTAAAAAGTGGAGAAAGCGAACCGCTTAAAACGGAAATTATAATACCACTTAATAAAGTATTCTAACCTAAGCTATAAAAAGGAATTGCAATAATTATTGCTATGTTCGCTTTTATCCGCTCTATCCAGTAAAACCATACAAGCCGACCCACAACCAAAGTTTCGCAAAAGTGCCATTTTCCCTATCCACTGCAAGATGTTGAAAAAAATCCGCAAATAAGGGATGAAAAATCAAAAATATTTTTTTAATTTGACACATTATGTCAATAGAGGTTATGTCAACAAAAACAATAGGCGAAAAGTTAAGACACATTAGAGAAGAAAAGGAACTTCCATTGCGAAAAGTTGCTGCTTTGCTCGACATTGATGTAGCTATTCTGAGCAAAATGGAACGTGGAGAAAGGAAAATCACAAAAGAGGTGGTTATGAAACTTGCCAAGATTTACGACTACAACGCAAACGAACTTTTGGTTTCGTTCCTAAGCGACAAAATATTATATGAAATTCAAGACGAAGAGTTAGGGATAGAAGCACTGAAAGTAGCAGAGGAAAGAGCAAAATATATAAAAGGGAATAAGAAGAAATGAATATCTCCAAACTAGAAAAAATATGAGAAGAGTTTACGAATATCCCAACTAGCAATAATGCTGAAATTGAGGTGGATTTTTACTGGTAGGAAAAAGAAACTTATCGTTTTGATTTTTGGCATTGGTTTGACGAAAAATTACCAAATAGATTGCATTGGATTTTAATTTGTTATAATAACACTATGGCGTTACCAATAAATATAGATGAATTACTGCACGGTAATACCGTTGAATGGGATCGGATTGAGTTAAAAAAAGGGTGGAATCCAGAGGATATCATTCACTCTTTATGTGCCTATGCCAATGATATTAACAATTGGGATGGAGGTTATGTCATTATTGGAGTTGAAGAAGAAAATGGTAAAGCCAAGTTGCCACCTATTGGTCTACAAGTTCAGGAATTGGATTCTATTCAGAAAAAACTGATTGAACTGTCTCATAAATTAAGTCCTGTTTATGTTCCTGTTTTTCAACCTTATTTAATTAATGAAAAGTACATACTAGTTGTTTTTGCTCCCGCTGGAGATAATAGACCCTACAAAGCCCCAATTAGCTTAAGTGAAAAAAGAACAGAAAGAGCCATGTATATAAAACGTGGCTCAAAAACGATAAAAGTAAAAGATGGTTCAGATGAAGAAAGAAGACTAATTGAACTCACGGCACGCATCCCATTTGATGACCGGATAAACCAAACAGCCAGTTTAGATGATTTGAATTTGCGTTTGATTCAAAACTATTTAAAGGAAGTGATGAGTTCTTTATATGACGAGAGTACAAAAATGCCATTCTCTGAATTATGCAGACTTCTAATGATAGCCAAAGGTTCGGACGAGCTATTACGTCCTACAAATGCCGGATTACTCTTGTTTAATGAGCATCCTGAAAAATTCTTTTCTGAAGCAAAAATTGATCTAGTTATTCATAAAAATGAAGTTGGAAAAGATTATACCGAAAAATTATTTACAGGATCTATCATCCAGCAGATTAGGGATGTTTTGCAGTATTTTAAATCAACTATTGTTGAAGAATTGGTGGTTAAATCAGCTAAGCAAGCAGAATCCATACGCTTCTTCAACTATCCCTTTCAAGCCATAGAAGAAGCGGTGGTCAATGCTGTTTATCATAAAAGCTATGAGCGTGAAAATCCTGTTGAGATTCAAATACATAAAGATAAAATTGAAATATTGAGTTTCCCTGGTCCTATGCCACCTATTAATCAAGCGATGCTAAAAAAACAAAGGGTAGTGGCACGGGATTACAGAAACCGAAAAATAGGTGGATTTTTAAAAGAGCTGAAACTCACGGAAGGCAGAGGTACAGGATTGCCTATTATTCACAAAAGTTTAGCCGAAAATGGTTCGCCTCCACCCATTTTTGAAACCGACGAAAACAATGCTTACTTTTTGTGTATTCTGCCTGTACATCCGCTTACAAATTCCATCTTAGGCTCGCAAGAGGAACTAAGAGGAGACGAAGATAAAACGCTTAAATTCAAAAACTTAAATGATGTTAATACCTATCTTAGGCTCTCTGTCTCTGAAATTGGTAACAGAGACAAAGAAGCCATTAGAAACAGTATTACACCAAAAGCCAAACAGCTACTCCAATATTGTATAGAACCAAAATCAAGGGAGGCAATTTTCGATAAAATTGGGCTATACAACAACACCAAAAATTTTCGAAATCATCTGAAACCATTAATAGATTCAGGGTGGCTTCAACTCACGCTTCCCGATAAACCTACCAGTAAAGACCAGCAATATCTCAGCACTGCCCTTGGTAAGCAATTGCTATCATTTTTAGAGGACGGTAACATAGGAAGAACAGAACGCATTCCCGTAGTTTCTTCCAATATTGCTTCGGTAGGCTATGATGCGGAAAAGAAGTTATTAGAAATAGAATTTCACCACGGAGCTGTTTATCAGTATTTTGATGTGCCGGAAAGGGTTTATGAAGAACTAATGAGTTCTGCAGCAAAGGGAAGCTACTTTATGAATGAATTAAAAGATAAATTTAATTATCAAAAGAAATAAAACTTGCTAATAGTATTTGGAAGAAGCTTTCGTCAAGGAGATTAAATAGAAATAAATGATTTAGTATGACTACACACGACCCAGTAAAACATATAAAATTTTTAAGACAAACACTATCACAGGATAAGAAACCATTAGGTTTTTTTATTTCTGCAGGCTGCCCTTTAGCGGTAAATATGCCAGATGATAAGTGGCCCTTAATACCTGATGTAGCTAAACTAACTCAATTTGTTACAGATGAATTAAAATCGAAAACAAAAGAAAACAACAATTATGACAATCTTATTGTAGAAATAAACCTTTCTCTAAAAGATGAGAAAAATATAGAAGATATTAACATAGAAGATATTTTAAGTTTTATTCGTGGCTTAAAAGAAGTTTCTGTTGGTAACTCTGTTAGAGGGTTCACTCGAGAAAACTTGGTTGAACTTGAAAAAGATATTTGTAAAAAAATTGTTGAAAAGCTTGAAGTGGATCTACCTGATAAGAAAACACCATACCATAAACTTGCTCAATGGATTTCAATTGATAGAGAAAAACCAATTGAAGTATTCACGACAAATTATGATTTGCTTTTAGAAGAAGCCTTAGAAGATTTAGCTATACCATATTTTGATGGGTTTGTTGGGTCAAGGCAATCTTTTTTTGACTTACGTGCAGTAGAGGATAATTTGATACCAAAGCATTGGACAAGATTATGGAAAATACATGGCTCTATAAATTGGTTTCAAAAGGAAAATAAACATGTTTATCGCTCAAGTTTAACAAAAGAAAATGGCGATTCTTATTTAATATATCCTTCACACTTAAAATATGAGCAAAGCAGAAAAATGCCATATTTGGCATTGATAGATCAATTAAATAGGTTTATTAGACAACCGAATTCATTACTTATTATATCAGGGTATTCATTTAATGATCAACATTTAAATGACACAATAATTAACGCTCTGAGAGCCAATCCAAATTCAATGGCTATAGCCTTGTTATTTGATACTTTAACATATGATAATGAAGGTGCAATGGTTGAAAGGTATCCAGATGCAATTAAAACGGCAGAAAGGAGAAATAATCTAGCTGTATGGTCATATGACGAAGCGATAATAGGTACTGCAAGAGGAAAATGGAAATTCCCTTTAGAAATGGAGGATGAAGATAACTTGGCAAATTGTATTCAAAAAACACCATCTACTGAGGATTCAGAAGGGAAAAACCCATTTAAAATTAGGCGATTTTTCTATGTTAGGTGATTTTCTTCAAGCTCTCATTGGTTACAATCAAACTAAGTTAGATGAAAAATAATTCTACATATATAGGTACTGTTCAGGATGTAACTGGAACAACCATAAGGGTAGCAATGGTTAATGATTCACTATCGGGTTTGACTTATGTTAACGGAGAGGGTTATCGAATTGGACAAATTGGGAGCTTTGTGAAAATTCCTATTGGATATAATTATTTATTTGGCATTATCACACAAGTTGGAGCGGGAGCAGTTCCTGAAAATCAGGTTGAAAGTCAGCCATTTGGTAATAGATGGATTACTATTCAATTAGTTGGTGAAGGGCAAAGAACAGGTGAGTTTCAAAGAGGTATTTCCCAATATCCAACTATAAGTGATGAAGTCCATTTGGTATCTGAAGAAGATTTGAAAAAAATATACGGACAACCTGATAAACCTTACTTTGTTAATGTTGGTCATATAGCAGGTGCAGAATCTATTCCAGCATTAATTGATGTAAACAAATTAATAACAAGACATTCTGCTGTAGTTGGAACTACTGGTTCTGGAAAATCTACAACTGTTGCAAGTTTATTAAATGCTTTATCCGATGCAGAGAAATATCCATCTTCCAGAATTTTGGTTTTTGATATTCATGGTGAATATGGCCAAGCATTAAAAGATAAGGCAAATATTTATAAAATAAATGCAGATAAAAGTGAAGGGAGTATTGAAAAAGAACTGCTCCTTCCTTTTTGGGCTTTAAACTTTGACGAATTAATAGAGGTCAGTTTTGGGAAAATAGCTAACGAGAAAGATTACAATACTATACTCGAAAGAATTTTATCTGAAAAGCGAAAGAGCTTAGAAAAATACCCCAGAAAAGGATTGAACACAGACACCCTGAATGTTGATTCACCAGTCCCTTTTAGTCTAAATCATCTTTGGTATGATTTATATACACAAACACTTGGCAAATTGTATCAAGATAAAGAAGGGAAACCTTTGGCTTATGAATTTGACGAAAACGGAAATGAAATTAAAGGAGATCCAATTAATGGGCTTCCTCCTATCTTTAAAAAAATTAATTCAAATGGAGCAAATGGTGATCGAGTTCAGTACCAGAATGAATCTCCTTTAACAAATGGGCAACAACTTCATTCACTTGGTTCAAAATTAAGAATTCCAAGATTTGATTTTATTTTCAAGCCTACAGGTTTGACTCCAAAACACGATGGAGAGGTAAACAAAGATTTAGATGAATTAATAAAAGGCTGGATTGGAAGTGATAAACCGATCACAATTTTAGATTTGTCAGGTGTTCCAATTACGATATTAAACACGATAATTGGAGTTTTACTTAGGATTATCTATGATAGTTTGTTTTGGTCGAGAAACCTTTCTCAAGGAGGAAAAGAAAGACCTTTGTTATTGCTAATGGAAGAGGCTCACAATTATTTAAATTCAGAAGGAAGTGCACTTTCAATTGTTCAGAAAATAGTTAAGGAAGGTCGGAAATATGGTATTGGGACAATGATAGTAAGCCAAAGACCTTCTGAAATCAATTCAACAATTCTTTCTCAATGTGGTACTTTCTTCGCTTTAAGACTTTCAAACTCTACAGACAGAGGTCACATTACTAGTGTTGTTTCTGATAATCTCGAAGGACTTACAAATATGTTGCCTATTTTGAAAACAGGAGAAGCAATAATTTTAGGAGAAGCGGTTAAATTACCTATGAGAACAATTATTAAAGCTCCACCAAAGGATAGACGGCCAGATAGTCAAGACCCAATTGTTTATGACGAGGTTGAATCTAAAGATTCATTACGACCAGGAGGTTGGGGAAATAAAATGGAGGAAAATCCAAACTATGAAGAAGTTGTAGAAACCTGGAGAGCACAAAATCCAAAAATTGAACGAATAATTAAATAAATTATAGAAATGGAAAGAATACCTGTACAATCGTCAAACATAGCGTCAATTGGCTATGATGAAAACACTTCAACCTTAGAGATTGAATTTTTGAACAATTCAATTTATCAGTATTTTGATGTGCCTCAGCATATTTATAGAGGGCTAATACAAGCAGATTCCAAAGGTCAATTTTTAGCTCAAAATATAAAAGGTGTTTATAGATATTCTAAAGTATAACAATGCTTAAAATCAACCAACAACTCAAGAGAATTGAAATAAAAGAGTTTGAAATCGAAAATCAAATCGTTTTCAATTACTTTGATAATCTTCCTGCAAGTGAAAGAGATGAAAAACTACTTAGAGCAATTTACATCGGTGTGTTAGCACTAATGGAAGACCGCATTTCATCTTTTCTTTCAAAAACGTCTAATGAATTGGGTACAGAACTCGAAAGTTTGAAGATGATTTTTGAAATGAAAAAAGAAATCTTCTATAAATCAAGTATTAAAGGAACATTAGCAGAGGATGAAGTCGCAGAATTCTTAAATCAATATTTCCTAGATAAGCGATTAAAAGACCGTGCTTTTTTAACTGGTAATACCGCAGGAAATTTACCAAAAAACAAAACGGGTGATATTATCTGTGAAGTCAACGGAACACCTGATTTAAAAATAGCTATTGAGTGTAAGTTTGATAAAAGTGTTCGTTTAGGTAATATTGAAAGCAAAGATATTTTTACTCGTAGATCGGATACCGCTTGGAGTCAGTTAATAGAAGCACAAGCCAACAGAGACAGTAAAGTATGTTTGATTGTTTTTGATATTTCTTTAGTTGAAAACTCCATTTTAAAGAATTTTGAAAATGTAGGTTACATTCCGGGAGTTGGTTTTGTTGCCATTATCAACTCACAAAAAGGAGATTACAGCAATTTGGCTATTGCGTATATGTTGGCTAGGGACATTGCCTTAAATGCAAGAGAAATCGAACTCGACAAGGATGTTTTGGCAATGATGGTAAATCGTATCATCAAAGACATAAACGAAGTATTGACAATAAAATTACTCGTTCAAAACAACATTGACAACAACAAAGCTATTTTAAAACAATTAGAAAAGTCAATGCTACTAATGGAATTCAACCAAGAATATTTGAAACGCTTTTTAAGTCAAGGAACATTAACCAAGAAAGACTTGCTAGACTTCTATTCAGGAGAAGACGTAAAAGACAAGTATCGTTTAATTGAAAAGGAAATCAACGAATTATAGACTTCTTTTTAATGAATGCTTTCTCTATACTTCAAGTTCAAATATTCAAATCTCTCTTCAAAGGGCGTGAAGATATATTTGCAGTTCGTTGGGAGAAGGGGAGCAAATCAGGTTATATGCCAGCCGTTATTTACGACCCATATCGTTTTCGTGCACATAAAATGAACGGTGGTACTTTTCAGAATTTTAAAGAGAAATCCTATCTAAAATTTACTGATGAACAAATTCAAAAGCATTTAGATGGATTTCATCAAATTGGAATTTATCCACTATTACAAGACAATACCACTTGGTTTTTAGTAGCAGATTTTGATAAAACCAATTGGCAAAAGGAAGCTATTACTTTTCTAAACGCCTGTAATGAAAATGACATTCCAGCTTATTTGGAACGTTCCCGTTCTGGTAATGGCGGACACGTTTGGATATTTTTTGACAAACCATGTCCTGCTATAAGAAGTCGCAAAATATTCATATCAATTTTGGAACAATCGGGTGCATTTTCAATGTTCGACAAAAGTTCAAGTTTTGATCGATTATTTCCCAATCAGGATTTCCTCTCAGGTAAAGGCTTCGGAAACCTGATTGCTCTGCCACTTTTTAAACCAACTTTTGAAAAAGGAAATAGTTGTTTTATCAATCCTGAATCCTTTGAACCTATAAACGATCAATGGGATTACCTGAAAAATATTCAAAAAGTTTCAGTAGATTATTTAGACGAACTATATAAAGGATTAACTCCTGATGTTAAAACAATAACTCCCCAGCCAACAAATGGAAAGCTAAACATTACATTAAATAATAATCTAAGATTAAGCAGGATTGGATTAACGCCAAATCTTATTCATTTTTTGAAAGAAGAATTGAATTTTGCCAACTCCGAGTTTTTCATCAAGAAGAAATCAGGAAGGAACACATTTGAAACAGTTCGATATTTTAAATTAGTTGAAGAAACTGAAAGTGAAGTTTTTTCGCCTAGAGGGTTTGTTGGTAAGCTTTTACGGTTCTGCAAGGAATCACAAATCGAATTTAAATTTGTTGATGAAAGAAAATTATTACCATTCATTACTTTAGTGTTTAATGCATCATTGCGAAATCATCAATTAGGAGTACTAGAAACGGTTTCTAAAAAAGATTACGGAGTAATTGTGGCACCTCCAGGTTCAGGAAAAACAATAATTGGCTTAAAAATCATTGCAAAAAAACAACAACCTGCACTTATTATTGTTCATCGTAAACAATTATTGGAGCAATGGACAGAACGGATTGAAGCATTTTTGGGTATTCCAAAAAAATATATTGGTGTTATCGGACAAGGAAAGTCAAAAATCGGCAAACAAATTACCGTGGCAACAATTCAAAGTTTATCAAAGCAAATAGAGAATCTTAAAAACCAATTCGGATTAATTCTAGTTGATGAATGTCATCATATTCCTGCCCAAACTTTTAGAAATACAATTGAAAAATTAGAAACTTATTATTTGTATGGATTAACCGCAACACCATTTAGGAAATACAATGATGGTAAAATGATTTTCACTCATTTGGGAGAAATTATTGCCAATATTCAGTCCACTGAAATTGAAAATTATAAACACGCAAAAATCATCATCCGAAACACGGAATTAGATGTGCCATACAATTCTAAAACGGATAATTTCGAAGCTTTATCAAAAATATTGGTTCACGATACAGCCCGAAACAAAGTGATATTGGAAGATGTAAAAAAGGAATTGAATCAAGGGAAAAAAGCGGTTATCATTACCGAACGAAAAGAACATATTGATACGCTGTATTTGTTTTTAAAACAATCGTATGAAATAATTGCACTAAGTGGAGAAGATTCAGAAACTTCCAAAAAATCAAAATGGAAAACATTACAAGAAGGGAATTTTCAGGTTTTAATAACTACAGGACAATATTTTGGAGAAGGAACAGACTTACACAATATTAGCTGTTTGTTTTTGGTCTATCCATTTTCTTTTGAAGGCAAACTAATCCAATATATCGGCAGAGTACAACGCTCGGAAATCAATCCGATTATTTACGATTATCGTGATTACAAGATTGATTATCTCAACAAACTTTTTTTAAAGCGAAATACTTATTATCGAAAAATTGACAAGCAAGCAACTTTGTTTGATGAACCACAAGAATATATTAAAACTCCAAATTCGGTTATCAAAATAGAAAAGAAAATCAAAATTCCGATTGAGGAATTAGAGTTTCATTATGGAAGTGTGGCATTCAAGTATCCTATAAAGGAGATGAACACTACTCTTGAATTCCAAGTTGAAAACATTGAAATGCGGCCTGAATTTGAAGTGTTGAAATTGTATTTCATCAAAGCCCTAAAGTCCAAGAGTATTTCAGTAGAATTATTAGCTGAGTTTGAAAACGGAAAATTGGTTTCTCAATTAGCCTTATCGCCAGATATTGATCATATAAATAAAGAGGTAGTTGAGGGTGTAAAATTTCAATTTTTAAATAAAGGATTGCTCAAGCAATTCACTCCAAAAAAGCAAAACATCTTTACTTCTGACGAATTACAAGAGAAGGAGAAAATTTATTCAAATGCAGAAGAGTTGTTGAACGAAATTCTCAAAAACAAACAATACAAACATTCACAACATATTCAATATTTAGCAGACAGACATGAAAATCTGGTAATGAAAATTCGTTTTGTACTTAATCCATTTTCATTCCTATTTCTGCTTGCAGGAGAGCAACGTTATTTTGTTGTTTTGGAAACCTTGGACACAGAAGAAGCGACTTACATTTGGCATACCCCTAAATGCAAAGCATCATTAATTGAAGAAATAAAACAAATCGACAACCAGCTAAGTATTATTAGAGAAAAAGGAAGGCAGGCTTTTTTAGAAAACAGCCATGAAAACTTTACTAAAATTATACACGATTATTCGGATAATAAAAAAGGATTCATATTATGGAAATCTACACTAGAAGAAGTAATGTAGCCTAATACCTGGAAAAAATGGTCAAAGTGAACCACCTTCAGCGGATTAAAGTGAGCATAGCAATAATTATTGCAATTCCTTTTATAGCATAGGCTGAAATGGTTTTTTAATTGGCTCAAAATTTTCAATTTTCACTGGTTCACTTTGACTGCCCTATCCAATTATATTCTTAATTTCATCCATAATTTTTTCTTAAAGATACTTGAAAATTTAATTTATAGATATTTGTACTATTTTAATACCAAATAATATTTATCTTTATAAAACCAGTAAGTAAAGTAATTTATTTTGAGGTCATTTATAGTTCTGTCAACAAATCGGCTAACAGATTGTTTTTTGAGTTTGTAAATGATTGATATATAGTATGTTGTGTAGGTATAGAGGCTTCCTGCCACCCCGACTTTTAAGCATATTAAATAACAATAAAACCTGCAAATCATTTGATTAGTAGGTTTTTTGTTTTATAACTTAAATTCAACCTACCCTGATTAAAATATAGCCATAAGGCAGGCGTTTTAAAGCTAATACCGAAGAAACTAAATTTATGGTATTTAGTTTTTCTGGAGCGTGGACGTAAAATAAATCCCAATAAATAAGTAAATATAAAAACATCTAAAAAAGTATTTTTTTAAGTGAATTTAGAAATTACCTAATTATCTTTATGAGATAAGACTAAAAAGTAATACTTAGAATGCCAATAAAACTTCTTAAATTGTCATATCCTAATATAAATCCATGCCTAAAAAATCTTGCTTTAATGAAATTTAGTTTTAAAATAGCTTTATTTTTTCATATCCTATTATTTATGGCAAATGCCTTAAATGCACAGGAATTACCTCCAACACAAAAATTTGATATCACAGGATACGGAGGAGATAATCAAAACTGGATGGTTTCTCAAGCCTCTAATGATTTTATCTATGTAGCGAATAACCGAGGTTTGTTGGAATTTGATGGTTCAATCTGGAATACATATGCGTCTCCTAATAATACTATTGTTAGATCGGTAAATGTAATTGGGAATAAGATTTATACAGGCTGCTATTCTGAATTTGGATATTGGGAGAAAAGTAAGCTTGGTATTTTAGAATATACGTCGTTAATACCTAAGCTTAAGGATAACACGTTACTTGATGAGCAAACCTGGAACATTATTGAATATAATAACTGGGTTCTTTTTCAAACAAATAATCATATCGTATTTTACGATACCGATACTGAGCAACTTAAAATTATTGCTTCGCAAAATTTAATATATAAAGTATTTAAAGTAGATGATAGAATTTATTACCACGTAGCAAACGAAGGTATTTATTTGCTTGAAGAAGGTAAACCCAAACTAATAATTAGTGATGATATAGTATTAAATGATCGGGTTATAAATGTATTCGGAATCAATAAAAAACTTCTCATTCTTACAAGAAATTCTGGATTTTACAAATTTGAAGATGATAAACTTGTGTCATGGGCTATTGAGGCCAAAAATACTATTAAAGACGTTAGCGTTTTTACTGCAATACAACTAGAAGATAAAAGTTTTGTAATTGGCACTATTTCTAATGGTGTTTTACATTTAACTAAAAATGGAAAAATTGATTATTCAATAAATCAAAAAGAGGGATTAAGTAATAATACCGTATTGTCGTTGTTTGAAGACCGACGTCATAATGTTTGGGTAGGATTGAATAACGGTATAAACTGCATTAATGTTAAGTCACCTATTAAAACATTTAATGATTATGATGGCTTTATAGGTACCGTATATGTAACTAAAGTTTTTAACGGGTTTTTATATTTGGGAACGAATCAAGGTTTGTTTTACCGGGATTTAGAATCTGTTAATGAGCCATTTAAATTTATAGAAGGTACTGCTGGTCAAGTTTGGAGTTTGTTCAATTATAAAAACGAAAATTTGTTATGTGGCCATCATTTGGGAACTTTTTTGGTTGATAAAGATAACATTAAACAAATAAGTAATCATTTAGGAGGCTGGGATTTTAGAGCTATTCCCAATGTAGAAAATTTATTATTACAAGGAAATTATGATGGTCTATATATATTAGAAAAGAAAAACAATACATGGGTTTTAAGAAATAAAATAAAAGGATTTGACAATTCATCAAGATATTTTGAGGTTAATTTTAACAACCAACTTTGGGTTAGCCATGAATATAAAGGCGTTTTCAAAATTACTTTAAATGATAGCTTAACAAGAGCCATTAAAGTAGAACAACAAAAAAACTTACCGCTTGGTAAAACTACAAGTTTAATATCTTACAGAGATAACATCATATATACTTCTGAAGAGGGTGTTTTTAGATATAATGATAGCGTAAAAGCATTTTATAAAGATTCAATTTTGAGTTCAATAACTTCAGAAAATCAGTATGTAACTGGTAAAATGATTGTAGACTTAAATAATAAGTTATGGATGTTTACTAAAGAAAATATCAATTTTGTTGATAACGATAATATTACAAATAAGGCTATAATTACTAAAATGCCTATGCCGTTTTATTTTAGGAAAGCTGCCTTGGGTTTCGAAAATATTGAATTAATTAAAGATGAACTCTATATTTTAGGAACTGCCAACGGCTATTTAAAGTTTAACCTTGATAATCTTGATTATAGAGATGATTATTTAGTTTATTTAAATTCAATCAAAAACTTTGATTTAAATCAAAGTACAGCAACAAGAATATCACCACTAGAAACAGGTAATTTTGATTATACATACGGAACTCTAATTTTCAGTTACTCAGTACCAGAATACGAAAAATTTTTAGATGTAAAATACCAATATAAACTTAATGGCCATATTGATAAATGGAGTGAATGGTCCGATAAAGCTGAAGTTAGTTTTGAAAATTTATCATTCGGAGATTATCATTTTGAGGTTAGGGCTAAAATTGGAAACCATATAACAAAAAATACAGCATCGTATAATTTTATAATAAACAGGCCTTGGTATATCTCCAATGTGGCAATCGTTTTATATTTATTTGCATTATTTTTTATAGCCTTACTTACTCATAAAGCCTATAAAAATTATTACAATAAAATATTCAAAAATAGAGAGTTAGAAAACAAACAAACGATCATGCATATTAGAAATGAAACCTTAAAAAGCGATATTGAAAGTAAAAATAGAGAATTAGCCATTTCAACCATGAGTATTATTAAAAAGAATAGAGTTCTAAATAAGATTAAAAAGGAATTGAAAAAGAACAGACATTCTCATAATGATACAGCATTAGAACTTATTAATAGTAATTTAAATGATACTAAAGATTGGTCATTTTTTGAGCAAGCTTTTAATAATGCAGATAAAGATTTTTTAGAAAAAATAAAGACATCGCATCCAGATTTAACGCCAAATGATTTACGGTTTTGTGCCTACTTAAGGCTTAACCTATCTTCAAAAGAAATGGCACCACTACTTAATATATCTACTAAAAGCGTTGAAACAAAACGGTATAGATTGCGTAAAAAATTAGGACTAGAGCACGATAGTGGTCTTGTTAACTATATCTTAAAGTTTTAGCAACACGACAATCCACGATTTTAACACGACATTACCACGACAAGACCATGAAATCTAGTGTTTTTAGGGATCTACAACTAAAATACTTGTAATTTCAACTTTGTAGTATTTACAATGATTTACAAAAGAAAATCTGTTATAAAATCACTTTAATGTTGCGATGTTCGTTTTTTATCGGCTGTAAAATTATTAATTTCTCATTATTTGAAGCTAAGTTTACATATAGTTAATTTTCGTAATCAAATCAAACTATATTTTTGAAACTAAACTTAAAACGAAATTTTTATGAAACTAAAACAACTTTATCAAAAAATTAGGGTTGTGCTATCTCTACTGTTTTTGCTCTCATCAATCTCAGTAGTGGCACAATCTCAAAAAACAGTTACAGGAACTGTACTTGCAGCTTCGGATAATATGCCTTTGCCAGGAGCATCGGTACTTGTTAAGGGAACTGCCAATGGCACCTCCACTGATTTTGATGGAAAATTTTCATTATCAGTTAGTAATAATGGAAACACATTGGTCATATCGTATATAGGATATGTAACTCAAGAGCTAGCAATTACTTCGGACCCAATCACCGTAAGGCTTGAAGCAGATGAGAATATATTGGATGAAGTGGTGGTGGTAGGTTATGGTACGCAAAAGAAAAGCGATATTGTAAATGCTGTTGCAACTGCAGATTTGACAAAGGCAACATTAACACCAACATCAGATGTAAATGAAATGTTAAGGGGTAGAATTGCTGGTTTACAAGTTGATGTAGGCGGAGGTACATTAAGACCAGGAGGAACATCTGATATTATTTTTAGAGGTAGAGCGTCTATAGAGGGTAATGTAAGTGCTATTTATGTAGTAGATGGTATTATCAGAAGATGGTGGAATAGAAGATATAGACGCCAATGACATTGAGTCTATTGAGTTTTTAAAAGATGCCTCTGCACAAGCTATTTATGGTTCTCGTGGCGCAAATGGTGTTGTTCTTGTTACGACCAAAAGGGGTAAAGCAGGAAAAGTTAGTGTTAATTATCACGGGTTTTTTACTACAAGCTCAATCGAAAGGAACTTTGATGTATATAATGGTCAGGAATTTGCACAATTACGTCGAGAGGCTTTTAGATCTACTAATGCTAGCGATGAATATTTTAATGAAGATGAGGTTTTTTCACCACTTCAATTAGAGTCTATTGCTAATAATCAATTTGTAGACTGGGAAGATGAGTTAGTAAAAAATGGTCTTGTTAATAGCCAAACTATAAGCGTAAGTGGAGGTTCAGAATCCACTAAGGTTTTTGGAAGTATCAATTATTATCAACAAAACGGTATTATACCCACATCAAAATACGTTAGAAAAACGTTGCGTTTAAATGTAGATCAAAAGATAAGTGATAAGATATCTGTTAACTTTGATTTAAACTTGCTAAACGATGATACAGATCGTGCTGCAAGCGTTAATGTTATAACAACCTCTCCATTAGGCAAGGCCTATAATGATGATGGTAGTTTGGTACAATTTCCAAGTGGTGAAGAAGGCAGTGCAACAAGTCCTATATGGAATATTCGAGAACAAAATAACGAAGAAAGAGGTAATGATTATGTAATTAACGTAACGCCAATTTGGCAAATTACTAATAATCTTAAGTATCAATTAAAAACAAACTTTACAAGGCGTACTGCTGAAAGAGGTCAATACTTATCATCTCTAAGCTCTGGGGGTGATGATGTAAGGGGTATTGCTCGTATAGAGAATCAATTAAGAGAATCTTATTTAGTTGAAAACATATTAAACTACAACCAAGCTATCAATGATAATAATAAATTAGATTTTACATTCGTTCAATCTATTCAAGAAAATACGTATAGCAGAACTTTTACACAAGCCGATGGATTTACAAATGAAAGCCTAGGATATAATGGTATTACTAATGCTATAGGAAACGTATTTGTTGAGCGTGATAAAAATCAACAACGATTGTCATCATTTTTAGGAAGAGCAAGGTATAGTCTGATGAACAGATATTTGTTTGAAGTTACTGCTAGAGCCGATGGTGCATCAGTGAACTCTGAAGGTAATAAATGGAGTTTCAATCCAGCAGCGTCTTTTGCTTGGCAATTACATAAAGAAAACTTTTTACGAGATGTTAACCAAATCCAATCATTAAAGCTAAGAGCTAGTTATGGTTCTTTAGTAAACGATTTAGGTCGAGCATATACCTCACTATTTACAGCAGAGGGACAAAACTACATCTTTAATGGCGAGTCTGCTTCAGGATATTCACCTTCAGTAATTTTACCAAACCCAAGCTTAACATTTGAAACAGTGACTACTGCTAATATCGGATTAGATTTTGGACTATTCAAGAATGCCATAGTAGGTGATATTAACTGGTACGATTCCAGAACTACAGATTTATTATTAAGACGTCCTGTACCTCCTACAACAGGTTACCAATACACATTTTTTAATGCTGGAGAATTACAAAATACAGGTATTGAATTAAATTTAACAGCAAATATCATTAATAATGATGATTTTAAATGGTCAGTTTCAACAAATTGGTCTAACAACAGGAATAAGTTAATAGAGCTTTATAATGATGGTAATGGTGATCCAATTTTAAAAGATGATACTTATAATTATTATGTAGGCCAATCTATTGGTGTAATTTATCAATACGAATTTGATGGTATTTGGCAAGAGGGTGATGATTTAGCAAACGCACCTCAAGCCAATCCAGATTCAAGTTTAACACAACCTGATTTAAGACCTGGTGATATTAGAATTAAAGATAATAATGGTGTTGATGATGATGGTAATGAAACAGGTATACCAGATGGTAAAATAACACAAGAAGATAGGGTGTTTACAGACCCAAATCCAGAATGGTTTGGATCATTATCCACAACAATTGCTTATAAAGGTTTCGATTTATTTGTAGACTTTTATGCAGTAGAAGGTGCTACCAAAGTAAATCCATTTTTATCATCATCTTTTGATAATGGAGGCACATTACAAGGTAGGTCAAACGGTGTTAAAGTGAATTATTATACGCCAGAGAATCCATCAACCACATTCCCTAGACCCAATTTTGATTCTCCACCTACTTATATAAATTCCTTGGCTGTTAAAGATGCCTCTTATATTAGATTACGAACTATTAGTTTAGGTTACACATTTCCTGAAGCTATAACATCAAAATTAAAAATGGAGCAGTTAAGGCTATACGTAACTGGAACAAATTTATATACAGATACAGATTATATTGGTTATAGCCCAGAGGTAAACATCAGGAATGTTGGTTCTAATGCTGATACTGGTTACCCAGATGCCACATCTTTCACATTTGGAGTTAGAGTTAATTTTTAAAAAAAAACATTATGAAAGCGAACATTTTTTATTCAAAATTTAAGGGTAGTCTGCTACTATCCTTAATATTAGTGCTAGTTGTTTTCTCATGCGAAGACTTCCTTGATGAACAACCATCAACACTTATTGATTCAGATTACATATACACCACCGAAGAAGGTTTAAAATCGGGCGTAGTAAGTTTGTACAAATTCAATAGAGATCGTTATGATACCCGGGTTGAAGATTATATGGGTGCTGTTTTATTGTCAACTAAAAGTGATTTGGCGTTTAGTAGATCTGGTTATACAGGAAATTTAGGGAGATACGAAAGAGGTGTTTCTCCACTTGATTTGGGAGCAGTATTCACGTCAAGATTATTTTGGAAGCATTTTTACAATATAACCAATAAGGCGACCGAAATTATTAATGCTGCAGAAGCCATTCAAGGTATTGATGAAAATGTAAGAAAAAAGGTGCTTGCAGAAGCTCGATTTTTCAGAGCTAATTCTTATTTTTATTTATATCGCACATACAACAACATTTATGTAACTACAGAAACTGTGACGGTAGATAATGCGTTCGATGTAGTTAATGATAGATCTACTGATGAAGAAATATTTGAACTTATTAACAGCGATTTAAATTATGCGATAGACCATCTAAGTTGGACGGATACATTTGGTCGTGTCACAAAAGGAACAGCCAAACACGTAAGAGCAAAAGTAGCTATGTGGCAAGGTGATTGGGCTGAAGCTAAAGCACAGGCAATATCCGTAATTGAAGACCCAGATAGTCCTCATAAATTAGTGCCTACTACTGCTGATGTATTTAAAGGAGATAGAAATCATTCTGAGTCATTATTTGTAGTACAATCAAAAGAAGGCTTATTAGGTGGAGGAGACCAAACGTTCATGAATGCCAATTATATTACTCAATACTTTCAAATTCCAGGGCGTGTTGCAGCCCCTACTGTAGAACAGGGAGGAAGGGGTTTCTCTCGGGTATTACCTAATTTATATTTGTTAAATCTTTTAGGAGAAGACCCTAATGATACGAGAGATGATGACACCTATTTCAGACTTAAATATTATTTTACATCAGGGCCTAAAGCAGGACAGGTGATTGATACCTATAAGCCAATTACGGATTTGAATAATCCAAGCAATTCATATCAAAACTATTATAGATTTATACATCCTTCTTGTATGAAATTTTTTCAAGAAGATAATAATTTAGATTCTTACTTCCAAAGAAGTAATATTATGGTTTATAGGCTTGCGGAAACATATTTAATCGCAGCAGAGGCAATGATGAGATCTTCAGGGGATCCATTACCCTATATAAATGCGATAAGAGCACGTGCTAATGCGGCACCTTTAACAAGTGTGGATGAGCAGGCTATTTTAGATGAGCGTGCTCGTGAATTGGCTTTTGAAGGGCAACGTTGGTTTACCTTAAAACGTATGGGACAAGATGTTATGAATTTCCAAATGACCAATTATGCTGGAGATGGTCCGTATTTTCCAGCTAATTTAGGAAATAAAGACCCAAGAACCAATTGGCGCCCATGGTTTATTAATTGGCCAATAGCTCAAATAGATCTTGACCTTTTAGGACCAAATTACCCTCAAAATGATGGTTATTAATAATATATTTTTAATTTGAGTTTTAAAATCTAGGGGCAAGTAAAAATTGCCCTTCAGATTTTTTTTAAATAAATGACTATCAACACTATTTCTTTAACCAAGATTTTTTTAATAGATTGAACATGCCTTATTTATATATATTGTTTTTCCTTTTCTCTTTAAGCGCTTGCAATTCAGAAACTGAAAAAAATAAAATCTTTTTTGCTGATAACGTTGTGGTTGCGCATAGAGGAGCTTGGAAAACTAACAATCTACCTCAAAACTCTATGGCATCATTAAAACAAGCTATAGCGCTAAAGTGCACGGGTTCAGAATTTGATGTGAGAATGACCAAAGATAGTGTGCTCATTGTTACTCATGATGCAGATTACAACAATTTAATTGTTGAAGAGTCTACCTATGAGGAACTTTCAAAATTTAAACTTCCAAACGGTGAAGGCCTTCCTATGTTAAAGCAATATTTACTTGCAGGAATGGAAAATAATTTTAGCACGGGTTTAGTTTGTGAAATTAAGCCTACAAAATCAAAAGAAAGAAATTTACTCATCACAGAAAGCGTTATAAAATTAGTTAAAGAAGTAAAGGCTCAAAAATATATTTTAGCATATATCAGTTTTGGTTATGATATTCTTAAAAAAATAGAAGAGTTGCATCCTGAAGCGAAAACACAGTATTTAGATGGTTTTAAATCACCTGAAAAATTAAAAGAAGATAGCATTTCAGGATTAGATTATCATTATGATAAATTTAAATACAATCCTGAATGGATAGAAAGCGCGAAAAACTATGATCTGATTTTAAATGCTTGGACTGTTAATAATGCTGAAGATATAGACTGGCTTTTGGCTAATGAGTTTAATTACATAACTACTGACGAACCTGAACTTGCTCTTAAAATACAAGAAAAAACTAAAACTCGTAAAGACTACAAACTAGTTTGGAGTGACGAATTTAATTATAACGGAAAACCAGACAGCACAAAATGGGCCTACGATTATGGTTTTTTAAGCAATCGTGAAGAACAATATTATACGGATAGTCTAAAAAATGTAAGGGTTGAAAATGGCCATTTAATTATTGAGACACATAAAGAGAAAATAGCTAATAAAGATTACCGTAACGAAGATTTAAAAAAGAAAAGTTGGATAAACTATATAGCAGAAATTGATACAGCTAAATATACGTCGGGTAAATTGAAAACACAGGGTTTGGCGTCTTGGAAATACGGCCGTATAGAAGTGAAAGCTATATTGCCAAAAGGTCTAGGCTTATGGCCAGCCATATGGATGTTGGGTGATAACAGAAAAAAGGTTGGATGGCCAGAATGTGGTGAAATTGATATTATGGAGCACGTAGGTTTTAATTCTGATTCAATTTTCGGAACTATTCATACTAAAACTTATAACCATATGAACGGTACCCAAAGAGGAGAAAACATTTTTATAGATAATCCGTATGACTCATTTCATGTTTTTGCGATTGAATGGACGCCTGAAAAAATAGATTTTATATTGGATGATAAGGTTTATAATCATATTGAAAATAAACATAAAACAACATCTGAATGGCCGTTTGATCAAGAGTTTTATTTAATACTAAATGTTTCAGTAGGCGGTATGCTTGGTGGCCAAAAAGGTATTGATGATAGCATTTTTCCTCAAAAAATGCGTATAGATTATGTTAGGGTTTTTCAAAAAAAAGAAAGTAAATGATACGTTTTCTAGTTTTATTATTGGTACCAATATTAGTTTTAGGTTGCAAATCGGTAAAAGAAATGGAACTAGAAAACAACATTGAAAACTTGAGTGTGATGACTTATAATATACGATTGGATGTAGCTTCTGATGGCGAAAATACATGGTCAAAACGAAAAGATTTTTTAAGTTCTCAAGTTCAATTTTATAGTCCTGATATTATGGGAGTTCAAGAAGCACGTCCTAATCAAATGGAAGATTTAAAATCTGCTCTTAACGATTATAAAACTATTGGTATAGGAAGGGATGGAGAAGATAAAGGCGAATACTCAGCCATATTTTACAATTCAAAAAAAATAAAAGTTGAACATGAAAACACGTTTTGGTTGTCTGAAACTCCGAATGAAGTTTCAAAAGGCTGGGATGCAGCCTATCCAAGAATATGTACCTATGGATTATTTACATGGTTGAACAATAATCGTAAAATTTGGATTTTTAATACACATTTAGATCACGTTGGTACAGAAGCTCAAAAACAAGGGATACAAATGATTCTAAAAAAAATAGTTGAGGTAAATTTTAGTAATATTCCTGTTGTAGTTATGGGCGATTTTAATGTAGAGCCTGATAGTGAATTGATTTTAGATTTAAAACTAAAAATGAATGATTCCAAAGATAGGGCTAAGATCGTTTTTGGACCAGTTGGGACTTTTAATGGGTTTAAATTTGAAGAACTAGTCACTAGAAGAATCGACTATATATTAGTTTCAAAAATACTAGGAATACAAGTTGAAAAATATGGAGTTTTATCAAGTTCTATAGATTTAAAATACCCATCGGATCATTTCCCAGTGTATGTTGAACTTACTTTGGAATAAACGTTTGTTCGTAACTTATTAAGTCACATCGTTAATCATATCAGAAATCCAGAACCCTTAATCGTTTTCGAATTCTCAATGAAAAAAAAATAGATATGAAAAAAATACTCATTATAGCAATATGTTTTGGATTGTTTTCCTGCAAGAATACGGGGAAGCAAATTAAAAAATATAAAACACCCAACATTCTCTTAATTGTGGTTGATGACCAAGGATATGCTGATTTTGAACCATTTAAAAATCATGACCCCTTAGCCGAAACACCTAATATGGGTAAATTGGCAAAATCAGGAATAGTATTTACCCAAGCTTACGTTACCGCACCCGTTTGTAGTCCCTCACGCGTGGGGATATTGACAGGTAAAAATCAGTTTCGTTGGGACAAAAATGCGAGTTGGGGTCCTGGTTTACCAGATTCTGTTAAAACTATTGCTGAATATTTAAAAGATTCAGGATATGCTACAGCACGAATTGGTAAAAATGATCTAGGAAAAAATTTCCATAAATATGATGTTAGAGAATACCCACTAAACCATGGTTATGATGAGTTTTTAGGTTTTAGTGCCCATGCCCACGACTATTGGTTACTTTCAAAAGACATTAAAAATAGAACTCCAGACCCCGAGGGAACAAGTGCCGTTTTAGGGCCGCTTATGCATAACGAAGGAGAGAAAAGCTATGATGAAGGATATTTAACAGATATTCTAACAGACGAGGCTATTAAGTACATTCAAAAAACAAGAGAGAAGCCTTTTTTTCTTACTCTAGCATATAGTGCGGTACATCATCTCATCCACGAAGTACCACAAAAATATCTAGATAAATACGATGTAAAACCCATTAATAATTACCACCCTGATAGTTTGATGGCTTACGAAAATCATAAAGCAGGAACTTATGCAGCGTATTATGATAAATATTCGCGTTTAGGAGTAATTCAAGATGCCGATTTAAGAAAATATTATTTGGCAAATTTAAATTGTTTGGATGATAATATTGGAAAGGTTTTAGGCTCGATTAAAAATGAGGGATTAGAAAAAGAAACACTCATCATATTCATTTCAGATAATGGAGGGTCTCCGCTTACAGGAGCTAACAACAGCCCACTTACTGGTGGCAAATACTCGCTTTGGGAAGGTGGTATTCGTGTGCCTTTGGCTATAAGTTGGCCTGATAAAATTAAACCGGGTCAGTTACATACAGATTATGTATCTGCTACTGATATTTTACCTACAATAGCTTCTGCAGTAGGTTTAAAATTAAATGACAGTACCCTTGACGGAGTAGATTTATTACAACCAGTAAATAATCGATTATTAGTTTGGAAATGGCAAAAAAATTGGGCAGTTCGTAAAGGTGATTGGAAATTAACCAATGCTAAAGAAAACCATTGGAAAAGCAGACCAAGTAATTGGTATATAAAACCCATTCGTGATGATGATTCGCTTAAATTATTCAATTTAAAACAGGATCAAGGCGAAAGAAAAGATGTATCAGCCCAATATCCCAACAAAGTAAAAGAATTGGAAACCGCATATCAAATTTGGTGTAAAGCCAATATTGGTAATTATTAAGATGATATACATGAAAAAAATTATATTATACATACCCTTGTTATTATTAGCATTATTTCTTTATAGTGCTAAAAACAAAATTGTTGAGAATACAGTTGAAATATCAAATAGAGATACGGTTATTGACCAAAAAGTAGATTCTGTTTTGGTATTAATGCATCTCAACGAAAAAATTGGGCAATTAGTACAATATAGCGGTAAATGGAATGCTACAGGACCTTCAACTTCAAATAGCGACCAGTATAAATTAGACAAATTAAAAAAAGGAGAAGTAGGTTCTATGCTGAATGTTACCTCGGTAGCATCAACCCGTGAGACTCAAAAAATTGTTATGGAGCACTCACGTATTAAAATTCCATTAATTTTTGGTTATGATGTGATTCATGGATATAAAACCATCTTTCCTATTCCATTGGGAGAAAGTGCTAGTTGGGATTTAAATGTAATTAAAAAATCAGCAGAAATAGCCGCAAAAGAAACTGCCGCTTCTGGAGTACATTGGACGTTTGCACCCATGATAGATATTTCTAGAGATGCACGGTGGGGACGAATTATGGAAGGTGCTGGAGAAGATGTTTACCTAAACAAAGTTATAGGCGTTGCACGAATAAAGGGTTTTCAAGGAGAGGACTTATCAGAAACAAATACCATTGCTGCCTGTGCAAAACATTTTGCAGGTTATGGTTTTGCTGAAGCAGGAAGAGATTATAATACAGTTAACGTTGGAGAATATGAATTACATAATACCATTTTACCACCCTTTAAAGCGGCTGCGGAAGCTGGAGTAGCGACGTTTATGAATTCGTTTAACGAGATTGATGGCATACCAGCCACAGGGCATAAAGTATTACAAAGGGACCTTTTAAAAGGAAGTTGGGGTTGGAATGGGTTTATAGTTTCAGATTGGGGTTCTATAGGTGAAATGAGAGCACATGGTTACGCTAAAGATAAAAAACATGCCGCTCAAATTGCTATGAATGCAGGTAGTGACATGGATATGGAATCTTATGCTTATGAAGCGCATTTAGAAGCTTTATTGAATGAAAATAAAATAACTTTAGAGCAGTTAAATGATGCCGTTAGGCGTGTTTTAAGGTTAAAGTTTGAATTAGGATTGTTCGACAACCCTTATAAATACTGCGATGAAGAACGAGAGATTAAAAATGTTTACACTAAAGAGCATTTGGCGATAGCTCGTGACGCCGCAAGAAAATCTATCGTTTTATTAAAGAATGAAACAAATATATTGCCGCTATCAAAAAGTATAAAAAGTATTGCTGTTATAGGTCCTTTAGCAAACGATAAAGATGCTCCGCTTGGAAATTGGAGAGCAAAAGGAACATACAATTCGGCAATTTCATTGTTAGAAGGCGTTAAAAATGCTGCGGGCAGTAGTACTAAAATATATTATGAAAAGGGTGTCGACTTAACAATACCCACAGTAAAACCAAGCGATAATCAATTTTTGTATCCATTAAAATTTAATAACTCAGACACTTCTGGGATGGCGGCGGCAGTAGAAGCTGCTAAAAAAGCAGAGGTAGTTTTATTGGCCATTGGTGAAGATGCTTATCAATCGGGGGAAGGGCGTAGTCAGACAAATATTGGGTTTTTAGGACTTCAAAATGAATTATTAGAAGCGGTTTATGAAGTCAACAAAAATATCGTTATTGTCTTAATGAACGGTAGACCCATGGATATTTCTTGGGCAGCCAATCATGTGCCTTCTATTTTAGAATGTTGGTTTTTGGGCTCAGAATCTGGACATGCTATTGCCGACGTGGTATTTGGAGATTATAATCCTTCTGGCAAGTTACCTGTCTCTTTTCCGCATCATGTAGGTCAAGAACCCTTATATTATAGTCAGAAAATGACTGGTAGACCATCAAGCCCAAAGCATGTAACGTATTCAGGTTATAGGGATATTCCAAAAACAGCATTATATCCATTTGGTTTCGGATTAAGCTATACCACTTTTGAATATAAAAAATTAAGTATGGATAAAAAAGAGATGTCTGTAAACGGCAAATTAAAAATATCTGTCGATATAACAAATACAGGTACTAAAAATGGAGAAGAAGTTGTTCAGCTTTATATTAGAGATTTAGTGGGTAGTATTACACGCCCCATAAAAGAATTAAAGGATTTTAAAAAAATAATGTTTAAAGCAGGAGAAACAAAAACCATTAACTTTATTATAAATGCTAAAACGCTAGAGTTTTATACGATTAATAAAAAATGGGAGGTAGAGCCTGGAGATTTTAATGTGTGGATTGGTGGTGATTCCTATTCGGCATTAGAAACATCTTTTATAGTAACTGAATAGGACATGAAAGAATTTAGTTTAGCAGTATAAGAAAAAGAAATATAATTTTAATAAAAATACCAATTGAACGAAAATAATATATTTAAGAGAGACCTGTTAGTTAAACAAATAGAAGAAAATTCTAATTGGGATGTTATCGTTATTGGAGGAGGAGCAACGGGTTTGGGAGTTGCATTGGATAGTACCACACGTGGTTTTAAAACCTTATTGTTAGAGCAAGTGGATTTTGCTAAAGGGACATCAAGTAGAAGTACTAAATTGCTTCATGGCGGTGTTCGCTATTTAGCCCAAGGTCATATAGATTTGGTTAAAGAAGCCTTGTATGAAAGAGGTTTGCTGTTAAAAAATGCATCACACTTAGCTAGGAATCAGTCTTTTATTATTCCAAATTACACGTGGTGGGATACTTTAAAGTACACTATTGGTCTTAAAGTATATGATATTTTAGCAGGCAAATTGAGTTTTGGAAAATCCACAAGAATCTCAAAAAAAGAAACACTTTCAAGACTGAAAACAATAGAAAATGATAATCTAAAAGGAGGCGTCGTATATTATGATGGTCAATTTGACGATTCTAGATTGGCCATTAATATGGCTCAAACTTGTATAAAACATAAAGCGACAGTTCTAAACCATTTTAAAGTTGAAAAACTCTTAAAAAATGCTAATAATAGTATAAATGGTTTGGTTACTAGAGATACGGAGACGGGTAAGCTTTATACGTTAAAGTCTAAGGTAGTTGTAAATGCGACAGGTGTTTTTACAGATGATATTTTACAAATGGATAATGCACAAGCAAAAAACATAGTGCGCCCTAGCCAAGGGATTCATTTGGTTTTAGATAAATCATTTTTAGATGGAAATGATGCTATTATGATTCCAAAAACAGATGATGGTCGTGTATTATTTTTAGTGCCTTGGCACAATAGAGTTGTGGTAGGTACAACAGATACCTTGCTGGATAGTCATAGTTTAGAACCTAAACCTCTTGATAAAGAAATTGATTTTATACTGTCTACTGCAAATAAATATCTTAATAAAAATGTAAGTAAGCGTGATGTTTTAAGCATTTTCGTGGGTTTAAGACCATTGGCTGCCCCAAAAGATAAATCCGAAAAGACAAAAGAAATTTCGAGAAGTCACAAAATTATCGTTTCGAATTCTGGTCTAATTACGATCACAGGTGGAAAATGGACCACTTATAGACGCATGGCACAAGACACCGTTAATAAAGCTATTCATTTGGGAATGCTGATGGATAAACCATGCAGAACTAAGGATTTGCCAATTCATGGTGCAAATGGTTCTTCTAACGGTTCCAATCATCTATATATTTATGGTAGCGATCAAAAAGATATTAAGAAACTTATTAAAGACAACCCTGCTTTAGGAGAGAAATTACACCAGAGGTTGGAATTCACGAAGGCCGAAGTTGTTTGGGCCGTTAGAAACGAAATGGCAAGAACCATTGAAGATGTTTTAGCAAGACGAGTTAGAGTATTGTTTTTGGACGCGAGAGCTTCAATTGAAATTGCACCTATAGTTGCAACGATACTGGCAGATGAATTAAATAGGAATGAAAAATGGAGACAAATGCAAATTTCTAATTTTATAGAATTAGCAAGTCAATACTTTATAAAAATTTAAAAAAACAACTTGAAAACATGGAAAAATATATTTTGTCGTTAGATCAAGGAACCACAAGTTCAAGAGCTATAGTTTTTGATAAAAAAGGCCGTATTATTTCTGTGGCTCAAAAAGAATTCACACAATATTTTCCAAAACCAGGTTGGGTTGAACATGATCCTAATGAAATTTGGTCTACCCAAGCAGGAGTTGCGGCAGAAGCGATTACGAATAAAAATTTAAATGCTAAAAATATTGCAGCCATTGGGATCACTAATCAGCGTGAAACCGTGGTGGTTTGGGATAAAAAATCAGGGAAGCCCGTTTATAATGCCATCGTTTGGCAGGACAAAAGAACGTCATCATTTTGCGACAAACTCAAAAAACAGGGAAAGAGTAGTTTCATTAGAGAAAAAACAGGATTAGTCATTGATTCATATTTTTCTGGAACCAAGGTAAAATGGATTTTAGATAACGTTGAAGGCGCAAAAAAAAAGCTGAATCAGGAGAACTTTTAATGGGAACCATTGATTCTTGGTTGATTTGGAATTTTACAAAAGGCGACCAGCATATAACAGATGTGACTAATGCATCAAGAACTTTGCTTTTTAATATCAATTCCATGGCATGGGATGATGAGTTGCTAGAGTTATTTGATATTCCTAAAAGTATGTTGCCAGAAGTTAAACAGTCCAGTGAAGTGTATGGCCATACAAAGTCTACGTTTTTTGATACTAAAATTCCTATTTCGGGAATAGCGGGAGATCAGCAAGCGGCTTTATTTGGACAAATGTGTACTAAACCGGGTATGGTTAAAAACACCTATGGTACTGGTTGTTTTATGTTGATGAATGTAGGCGACAAGCCTATTGTGTCAAAAAATAATTTATTAACAACGGTAGCATGGAAAATAAATGGTAAAACACAATATGCGTTAGAAGGAAGTATATTTATTGCTGGTGCCGTAGTGCAATGGTTAAGAGATGGTTTAAAAATTATTAGAACCTCTGTTGAGGTAGAGACATTGGCGAGTTCGGTTGATAGCTCTGAAGGTCTTTATTTCGTTCCAGCTTTTGCTGGCTTGGGAGCCCCGCATTGGAATCAGCAAGCACAGGGCACTATGTTTGGAATGACAAGAGGCACAACAGACGCTCACGTTGCTCGTGCAGCTTTAGAATCTATTGCTTATCAAACTATGGATGTTTTGAAGGCTATGGAAGCAGATTCAGGTATTTCAATTCAAGAATTGCGAGTTGATGGTGGAGCTACCATAAATAATATGCTTATGCAGTTTCAAGCCGATATATTAAATACAATCACGGTGCGCCCAAAAATAGTAGAAACAACGGCTATGGGGGCCGCATTTTTAGCAGGTTTAGCTGTTGGGTACTGGGAAAATACCGAAGAAATTCAGGATATATGGCAAACAGACAAAACATTTATGCCTACCACCGATAGAAAAGATATTGAACGTGAAATTAAAGGTTGGTACAAAGCCATTGATGCTTTGGTGTATTGGACAAAAAACTAACTTATTAAAAATAAAATAATAGTATGACACCATTTATTTCAGAGATTATTGGCACCGCCGTTCTTATTTTATTGGGAGGAGGCGTTGTAGCTAATGTTGTATTAAATAAAACTATGGGTAATAATAGTGGTTGGATGGTTATTACAACAGGTTGGGCTTTGGCTGTGTATGTTGCGGTTGTAATTGCAGGACCTTACAGTGGGGCACATATTAATCCTGCCGTAAGCATAAGTCTTGCTATAGCCGGTAAATTTTCTTGGGAATTAGTACCGTCTTATATATTAGCGCAAATGATTGGTGCTATGTTGGGGGCCTGTGCAGTGTGGCTCTTCTACAAACCCCATTTTGATATCACGGAAGATGCAGATGCTAAAAAAGCCGTTTTTTGTACAGCTCCAGCTATTAGGAATACTTTTTTCAACTTATTCAGTGAAACTGTTGGTGCTTTTGTATTACTATTTACTATATTATATTTCACTAATGCTACGATTACAGATACAAAAGTGGCTGTTGGTTTAGGTTCTTTAGGAGCACTGCCAGTAGCATTGTTAGTCTGGGTTATTGGTTTGTCGTTAGGCGGCACAACAGGTTATGCCATTAATCCTGCTAGAGATTTAGGACCTAGAATTATACATGCCATACTCCCTATTAAAAATAAAGCATCTAGTGATTGGAGTTATTCTTGGATTCCAGTTCTTGGACCTATTTTAGGAGCCTCACTTGCGGCTTTTATAATGTTGTTGTTAGCTTAAAAATGGTTTAGACACGTTTAAATCAAACCTTTGAATTTAATTAGCTAAGTTATTTATTATTTTTAATTACGGGTATTTAGAAAAAAATAAAACCATTAGTCTTTTTGTAAAAATCAGACTAATTCTTATTTACATAGTCTATCATTTTAAAGCAAAAACAAAAGAAAAGATCTAATAAAATAAGTTATTAATTCGGGTAACAAGTGCAATTTTAAAATGATACTTCTATCTCTTACATAAAACATAAGCATATTAATCTATTGGATTAATATAATTAGCGTATAAGTCACTGTCAATTATAGTTTAATTTTAAATTTATAAAATGGATAATTTAGAATTTGATGTTTTTGTTATCGGTAGCGGTGTGGCAGGCCGTCAAGTAGCAAAAGCATGCGTAAATAAAGGTTTAAAAACAGCTATAACAGACAATAGAGAATATGGTGGTACTTGTGCAAATAGAGGATGCGATCCTAAAAAACTAATTTTAGGACCTACGGAGGTTTTAGAATTCGCAAAAAAATTGGAAGGAAAAGGTGTCGCTTCATTACCTAAATTAAATTGGAAGGCGTTACAGAAATTTAAAAGAAAACTGACCAAAAATATTCCTCCTGCCCTTGAGAATAAATTAGAAGAATTAGGTATTAAATTATTTCATCAATCACCCCGTTTTATTGACGAGAACACACTGTCTGTTGAAGGTAAAATAGTGCGTGCTAAAAAAATAGTAATAGCCACAGGCAGAATACCACGTAAATTAAGTTTTAAGGGTAATGATTTACTTAAAACGAGTGATGACTTCCTTAAAATGAAAAAGTTACCAAAGCGCATTGTTTTTATCGGTGCTGGTTATATAGGATTGGAATTTGCGCATATTGCAGCAAGATGTGGTAGCAAAGTCACAATTATTGAAAGTGGAGATAGTGCGTTGAGTGCTTTTGATGGGGATTTGGTTTTAGCATTAATTAAAGCTTCAAAGAAAATTGGTATCAAGTTTATTTTCAATGTTAAGGTTTCAAAAATCAAAAAATTGAAAAAAAATCACAAAATATATTATAATCTTGATGGTACAGAACAGGTATTAAAAACTAGAACAGTTTTTAATACTGCAGGTAGAATTCCAGCTATAGATTCACTAGATTTAGATAATGGAAACGTTGCTTTTTCTGATGATGGCGTTCAGTGTAATGATTTTATGCAGAATCCCACAAATTTGAATGTTTATACATGCGGAGATGTGGCCAATCATAGTCTACCGCTAACCCCCTTGTCTGGAATTGAAGCTCATGTGGTTTCAGAAAACATTATAAATAATAATATTAAAAAAATAAATACCCCTTTAGTGCCTTCTGTTGTGTTTACATTACCAAATTTGGCATCTGTGGGCTTTCAAGAAGCTGAAGCAAAAAAAAGATATAAAAATGTTATCGTTAATTATAAATCTGCTGAAAACTGGTATAATGCAAAACGTATCAATCAAAGTATTTACGCTTATAAGATTTTGATAAATAAGCGCACAAACGAAGTTGTAGGAGCACATTTAATAGGACCCGATGCCGCAGAAACAATTAATTTGTTTGCTGTAATAATACAAAAAAAAATAACTGTAGATGAGGTAAAAAATATGGTGTTTACCTACCCATCATGGAGTAATGATATTAAAAGCATGGTATAAAATGACATCTAAATCAGAATCAAATACGTTTAAAATTAAGCATTTACCTTCTTTAATTATAGATACATACAAAGCTTGGGACGCTAGTAATCCATTTCGGTTAAGCGCTATTGTGGCTTACTACGCGGTACTTTCATTACCAGGCCTGTTGGTTATTATTATCAATTTAGTGGGCTCAGTTTGGGGTGTTGAAATAGTTCAAGGTCAGTTAACTGATGAAATTTCTACAGCATTGGGTAAAGATGCGGCAGAGTCTATTAGATCTATGATGCTAGAAACACAAAATGAGAATAAAAGCACTATGGCAACCGTGTTAGGTATCATAATTTTAATTTTTGGGGCTACAGGGGTTTTTTATCATTTACAACAATCTTTAAATCAAATTTGGCAAATATCTTCAAAAATAAAAATGAGTTATTTGAAGATTGTGCTCGATCGTGCTAGAAGTTTTGCTTTTATTTTAGTTATTGGTTTCTTATTGCTTATTAGTTTTTTAATTACAACAGGTATTTCGGCGTTAAATAACTATGTGAGAAGTATTCTTCCAGACATTATTGTATATATCGCTTTTGTTCTAGACTTTATAGTATCAGTTGGTATTATAACTGTTTTATTTGCACTAATTTTTAAATATTTACCTGATGCTAAAATAAGGTGGAAAACGGTTTGGATAGGCGCATTAATCACATCTATATTATTTGTAGTTGGTAAATCTCTGCTAGGATTGTATTTTGGGAAAGCAGATCCAGGCTCAACATATGGAGCAGCGGGAACTATTGTTTTAATTTTATTATGGGTTTCGTATTCTTGCCTAATTTTATTTTTTGGCGCAGAGTTCACTCTTATTTATTCAGAGCGTTATGGGTTGGGTATAAAACCTAAATCTGAAGTAAAAACTAAAAACTAAAATAGTAATACTTTTAAAAGTGAGCTTTAATAAAAAATAAATAACCCTCTAGTTTAAATTAGAGGGTTATTTATAGGTCTAAATTTTATTAATTTATGACCATTCTTCAATTTCTTTTTTCAATTCTTCTTTTTTCTTTCCCGTTTTCTCTTGAAGTTTTCCCATCATTTCATCAAATTTTCCTTCAGAGTATGTTAAATCTTCATCTGTTAATTCTCCGTATTTTTGTTTAAAGTTCCCTTTAATTTGTTTCCACTTACCTTCTAATTGATCCTTATTCATAATTAATAATTTTTAAATTAAACATTTATTTTAAATTGATACCTTAATATACTTGAAATAAAGTGGTTACTTTGTCTTAAAAGAAAAACTTCTTAACTCAATAAAATTTCTAACACATCTATTGAGGTTAATTTTTTTATTGATTAGGCTAAGTATTATAGTTATGTATTTTCATATTTGTATAACAATGTATCAGTATATAAATAGTGGAAACGAAAATTTATAGCTAGAGAAACTTTGAAAATTGAAACATAAATTTAAAGCAATTACTATTATCTAAAACTTATATGGCAGCAATTAGTGCGAAAGTAATTCGTCAAATCTTTATACTTCTTTTAATAATCCTTATTGGTAGTTTAATATTCAGAGAGATGCTTCCTTACTTCTCAGGTATATTAGGCGCCATAACGCTATATGTGTTATTAAGAAAGACCATGACTAAATTGGTAAAAAGCGGTTGGAATACAAATTTAGCAGCTAGTTTTTTAATGTTTCTATCATTTTTAGTCATTCTGTTACCAGTAGTTGGCATTGTAGGTATGCTTGGTAATAAAATTGGGATTGCTGTGGATAATTCTGAAAGGGTAATTAAAGCTGCTGAGACTCAATTAAAAGATTGGGAAACTATGTTGGGTTATAATTTAACATCTCAAATAGATGTGTCTTCAATATCAGGTTGGCTAACTGAAAATTTACAAGGTTTGGCTGGCGGTACTTTTACTTCGCTAATTGCCATTTCTATCATGTATTTTTTATTGTATTATATGCTTACAAATCGCAAAAAATTAAAAGAATCTTTATTTGAGTATATTCCTATAAGCGGCGATAGTTTAAAAATTATTGGAGAAGAAACACGTCAAATGGTTCGTGCGAATTCTCTAGGCATACCTATGGTTGCTTTAGCGCAAGGCCTTGTGGCCTTAATTGGGTTTTTAATATTTGGTGTGAGTGATCCTTTTTTTTGGGCGGTTATTGTAGCATTTGGTTCTATGATACCTTTTGTTGGAAGTCTTCTGGGTACTATTCCAGTGTTTATTTTGATGCTTTCAACAGGTAGCCCGTTACAAGCTTGGGGAATCTTGTTATATGGTATTATTGTAGTTGGATCTACCGATAATTTGATTAGACTGGTTGTGCTCCGTAAATTAGACGATGTACATCCATTAATCACCTTGCTTGGGGTTATAGTTGGGCTTCCTTTGTTTGGTTTTGTAGGTTTAATTTTTGGACCACTACTCATTAGTTTATTCTTAATTATCGTTCGTATTTACAAAAAAGAATATGGTAAAGAAGGTGAACAAAAATTGTAACAATTCATTCTTAATTTAAGGAATTAATATGCCGTCTATAGTAACCTAAAAATCTAAAAGGCTTTTTTTAATTTTATATATTACCCATTCAGCACTAAAATACATCGTGTAATACGATAAATTAAAATTATGCTCTATTTAGATTATAACAAGTTTTTTAGTTTTATAAAATAGCAGGTCATGTTATCCTATTAAATAATGGCTAGAATAACGAAAATTAAATAAAATCTTCATCTTTCGTTGTGCTAGATATTGTGGGATCTTCATCGCTATAAGTTTTTTCTAAGCCAGCAGAGTCAACTCCAAAAAATTTTAATATTTCCGAACGATTAGAAATAAGCATCACGCTATCCATATTTACTGCAATTGGTTTTTGTAAAAGCTCTGGGTTTTTATTAATTATTTTAAGCCAATCATCCGTGTCAAAATCTTCGGTATTTCCAAAATCATCTTTTTGATTATCTTGAATAGTAAGAATTTCTCCTAGCTTTAGCTCTAGGTTTTCGGCTAACTCTACCCAAATGGTATCGCCTAACTTATCTTTAGAAATATCTACGAAGTTAACTTTTTTATCAATGGCTTGAACGTAACTCAAAACCTGCTTTCCTAAGTGGGATTTCGAGCTGTATATATAGGTTAATTGCCTTTTATCTCTTGCTAATATGGACATATTTTTCATGTTTATTATAATACTATTTTTTTGTTTAAAACTATGCACTTCCTCTTGCTGGGTAATCATTATTCACAATATAATCTATTGCGTCTAATAAATCATCCCAGTGAGGTCTTGCAAAAGGCATCGATTGTATAGAACTAGAGTAAAGAGTATGATCTGGACGAATAAGAAAAAGCCCAGGTTCTGAAAATTGATCTGGTTCTTTTTCTGATATTTTTTCCGAAATGTATAATCCCCATTCTCTAGCTTTATTCACGGGCAATTCGAAACCAATCGGTAGTTCTGAAATCTCCCAATCTTTTACCGTTTTTTTTGCACGTTCCTCGGTATCGCAGCTTATAGCAATTAAATTTATACCGCGTTCTACAAAATTATCCAACTTTTTAGTCAGTTCTTCCAACTGTTTCTTACATTTTGGACAATGTAAACCCCTATAGAATACTATTAAGGTGAATGTTTCGCTCTTTTGAGATTTTAAATCCCAATGCGTTCCATTGGTTAATGGTATTTTTAAATCAGGAACTTCATTTTTAGGTATAATCATATCAAATTTTTCTAAAGTTTTAATCATCATATAAAAGATTCTGGAATGATAACTTTAATCTATTATAATCAGAATTTCAATATAATATTATGTTTAGAAATCAATTAGTTCTAATCATGTAATGATTAACTCAAATGGCTTTTGTTAGCTCATTAACAAGTTTAAATGCGTTGGTTTCTGTAACTTTATCTTTAGTAAGAGGTTAAATAAATTTCTGATCATCTTGAACAATCAACAATTAAATAACGAGTGGTTAAATTATAAAAATAAAGCATGTATTTTATTTGTAGATAAAAATGAAGCCTGTTTAATATTGCTTATGTTTCAAGTTTTTTATTTACAAAACACTATATTCTTTATTTAATTTTGATAGGAAGAGATTATTAACTTATAAAAACTGTTGATAACTTATAGGTAAGGTTTTATTCAAAAATTCTACTTTTGTCAATATAAAATTAATAGCAATTATGTCTGATACAGTTGAAAAAGTAAAATGCTTAATAATAGGATCTGGACCTGCTGGTTACACTGCAGCCATTTATGCGGCTAGAGCCAATATGAAACCTGTTTTATACCAAGGAACACAACCAGGTGGTCAATTAACTACCACTAATGAAGTAGAGAATTTCCCAGGTTATCCAGACGGAATTACTGGGCCAGAAATGATGATGGAATTACAAAAACAAGCAGAACGTTTTGAAACAGATGTTCGTGACGGTTGGGTTACCAAAGTTGATTTCTCAGGTGATATACATAAAGTGTGGGTTAACGAAGAAAAAGAAATTCATTGTGATACAGTAATTATATCAACAGGTGCATCGGCTAAATATTTAGGATTAGATTCTGAACAAAAATATTTAAAATTAGGCGGTGGTGTTTCTGCCTGTGCCGTTTGTGATGGTTTTTTTTATAGAAATCAAGAAGTGGTTATTGTTGGAGCTGGAGATTCAGCTTGCGAAGAGGCTCATTATTTGTCTAAACTATGTAAAAAGGTCACCATGTTGGTTAGAAGAGATGAATTTAGAGCATCAAAAATCATGTCATCTAGAGTTAAGAATACTGAAAATATAGTCATTTTGTTTAATACGGAAACTGATGAGGTTTTAGGTGATGGACAAGTAGTTACTGGTGTGCGTGTTTTTAATAACCAAACCAATGAAAAGTATGAAATTCCGGCAACAGGATTTTTTGTAGCTATTGGGCATAAACCTAATACAGATATCTTTAAAGGCTTCTTAAATTTAGATGAAACAGGTTATATCATAAATGTACCAGGAACATCAAAAACAAATATTGAAGGTGTTTTTGTTTCTGGTGATGCAGCAGATCATGTTTACAGGCAAGCAGTTACAGCTGCTGGAACAGGTTGTATGGCAGCTTTGGATGCAGAGCGTTATTTAGCCGCAAAAGATTCCACTTTTGAAGTTTCAACATCAACGTATAACTAAACAAAAAAAACCGAATTTAAAATTCGGTTTTTTTTATATTTTTTTAACTTGCCTTAACTGTTGAGGAAATCGCTAGTCTCTTTTTAAATTCATTGGGTGTTATCTGATATTTTTGTTTAAAAATTTTAGAAAAATAACTTCTGCTAGTAAAGCCAATAGAGTAAACAACTTGAGATATATTCAAATCTGTTTTTTTAATTAATTCTCGCGAAGCTTCTAATCTGATATGCCTAATATATTCTGTAACCGTTCTATTGTATAAAAATTTAAATCCGTCCTGTAATTTAGCTTGCGATAAACCTGACGATGTCGATAATTTTTGTAATGAATAATCTTTTGAAGGTGTTTTAACTATATTTTGAGCCATCTTTCTAATTATTTTTAATTCACTTTTTATAAGAGAAGTGGGCAATGGCACACCATGTTGAAATTTATTATGAGCTTGAATATGTGAAAATAATATCTCGTAAACAATAGCTTCAATCTTCAAAACTCTCAACATACCTTTAGTTTTAATACCCCAAAGTTTTTTTACGTTATCTGCCATTTTTAAATTTAAATGACCATAATGAATAAATCTGTTATCATGATCAGTATCTACAAAAACACTGTATAGTTTTTTATTTAAAGTAGATGCGTTAGTCGTTCTTTTTTCTAAAAAGTTTTTTCTGATTATTTGAATCACATTTATTTCTAACTTTATATTTTTAGGAAAATAAATATAGTTAAATCCTTCAGTCCTATTAGTGAATATTAAAGACTGAAATTGATCTATTTTTTCTTCTTTATCATGGATCCCAAAGCGGTTAGTAAAATGCCCTTGTAGTGTGTAAATAAATCGAATAGGATTAAAATTTGAGGCATGAATTTTCAGAACAACATCATCAGAAAACTGAATATTATAATCCAAAACGTTTACACCCCAATCAAAAGGTATAAATCGTATATTGCCAACAGCCATATCATTATTAACTACAAGAGTACATTCACTCCACGCTTCAACAATATCACCGCCAATTTTTTCTTGAATTTGTTCAAGAATTTCTTTAGAGTTATCGGCTAAAATTTCAACATTTATCATTATTTTATTTAGAATTTATTAAAGGCTCTAAATCTATATACGTATAATTAATCTCGCCTAGATGCTCATATATGTTTTCACCTTTTTTTAACGTTGTCCAGTATATATTATTATCTAGTTCATTTAAATCATATTGTTTTAAAAGGTTTTCAGAAAGTAATATATATTCATCTTTTTTTACTTCATTTTTCAAAAGCTTATGGGCAATTATTACATCTTCACCCATTAGTTTAATGTGTTTTCCTATTTGCACAGTTTTAACATCATCACCAAAATGAAGAATAATTTTTAACCCCAGAGTTTTAGGGATTTTATGACTACCAACTTCATTACTATGTTTTTCTTTTAGCAAATTCAACTCTCTGTAAAATTCTTTGTAAAAAAACACGCATTGGTTTACTAAAGCACTTAATGTTGGTAATTCGCCAGTTTTGTAAAATAAAACGGCATCACCCTCAATTTCAGAAACTCTGAGTCCAATTTCATTAGAATAAATAATTTTATTTAATAAAGACGGAATAACTTTAGAGCTTAGTCCAGAATCACTTTCACTCATAAATTTAGTAAAACCACTAATATCTGGAATACAAATAAGCATAATTTATAATTAAATAAGATGTAAATATACAGCTAATTATGAGCCAAATAACATATGCTGATTTTATTAAAATTCACATATTAAATGCGCTATTATTTTTTTTGTATGAGCGCAAATTTCTACTTAATCTAAACTAAATTTGATTATAAGAAAATTTATATAATGAATATTTTTGAAGCCATAAGAAAAGATCACGATACTCAACGTCAGTTATTAGAAAAGATAATTACTACCGTGGGTGATTCCAAAAAACGTGATACACTATTTAAAGAATTAAAAAAAGAATTGGAAGTTCATGCTAATGGTGAAGAGCGTCATTTTTATAAGCCTTTAATTAGTAATGATATGATGCAAGAGAAAGCGAGACATGGTATAGCGGAGCATCATGAAATTGATGAACTTATTGAACAGTTAGAAAACACAAACTACGATTCTTCAGCTTGGTTAAAAATTGCTAAAAATTTAAAAGAAAAGGTAGAACATCATTTAGAAGATGAAGAGCATACTTTTTTTCAATTAGCGGGAAAAGTTTTCTCAGTAAACGAAAAAACATCCTTGGCTAAGGATTATATGAGTTATATGAAGGATAATTTATAATCAAGATGTAAAACCAGTAGGCATCTTAAATCAAATAACTGTTAATATATAATAAAATAGTATGAAAACATATACGAAAGAGGTTGGAGAAAAATTAAACGATCTATTAGAAAAAACTTATGATGCTGAAAAAGGCTTTGAGAAAGCAGCCGAAAATGTAGATAATCCTGCTTTAAAATCTTATTTCGCTCAGAAATCTCAAGAACGATACAGTTTTGGACATGAGTTGAAATCTGAAATTAAATCATTTAATCAATCCATTGATAAGGGTGGTAGTTTATCAGGAAAAGTTCACAGATCGTGGATGGATATAAAAGCATTATTTTCAGCTAACGACGAAGAGTCGATGCTTGAAGAAGCTATCAAAGGCGAAAAAACAGCTATTAAAGAATACGAAAATGTTTTAACTGAAATAAGTCTGCCAACAAGCACGAAATCAATTTTATCTTCTCAGAAAAGCAAAATTCAAATGGGTTTATCAAGAATAAAAACTTCTGGAAGATTTAAGTTAAATAGTATATAATAAATTAAATCTTGGTTGGTTATTGAAGAAAAAGATCTTGGCAATATAAAGGCTAGGATCTTTTTTATTTGAGTTAATATGTTAGTTGTTCGAGTTAACTAAGCTTATTGTTTTAAGCGATATTTATCATGTAAAAATTTGATAGTCAAGTTTTTATTTAACAATTAAAACCAAATTAATATGTTACGTTGGACCATTATTTTTATAGTTATAGCTATTATAGCTGGAATCTTAGGATTTGGAGGTATTGCAGGAGGTGCTGCTGGAATTGCTAAAATTCTATTTTATATTTTCTTAGTATTATTTGTATTATCTTTACTTAAAGGTGTTATAAAAAAGTAACTGAATCACTAACCATAAAAAATTAAAATCATGAAAAAATTAGGTAAATTATTTTTAGTATTATTTACGATATCTACTGTTTTTACAAGTTGTAGAGAAACAACAGGAGATAAAGTTGAAGATGCTGTAGAAGATGTTGCAGATGATATTGAGGATTCTGTAGATTAATATTCTATATAGTTTTAAAATTAAAAACTGAGGCTTTTAGCCTCGGTTTTTTTATGCGAAAAAGTGGAGCGTATATTTTTATAACCGCCCTAAAATTGTTTTCTTTGGTAAATAAATTGAATACGGGATGTGGCGCAGTACGGTTAGCGTACACGGCTGGGGGTCGTGTGGTCGCAGGTTCAAATCCTGTCATCCCGACTTTTAAGGTATCAAATGATTCCGAAATACAGCTAATTATATGAAAATCAACAAATTTCATATTTTTTGAAACCAAAAGGTTAGCTTTAATATCAATTGGCAGGTTACCTATTCGGTTACCTAAAAAGTTACCCAATTTTTCATTACATTGGTAGTCCAATACCAATTGACTTTCGCAACGATTTGACTTTTGTAAACAAATCGAATATTAACTTAATGCGAGAGTACATGCAAACTTCAAAGACTTTTAGTATCCACTTTTGGTTGAACACAGCTAAAAAAAAGAATGGTAGTGCACCCGTTTATGCCCGTATCACGGTCAACGGAAAACGTGCAGAAATCAGTTTAAAACGTTATCAATCGGTTACCTCTTGGGACTCCAAAACGAAAAGAGCCAGACCAAGAACTCCAAATGCCCCAGCCTTGAATGCTTATTTAAACCAGGTATACACTGAACTCTTGGCATGTCAAAAACAATTACTTTCTGAATTCAAGCTTATAACCTCACAAGCTATAAAGGCCAGGTATTTAGGAGAGGACGAACAAGAAAAAACTTTATTGGATTTGGTGGATTACCATAACACCACCATGAAAACTGTCTTAAAGTTCGGAACCTTAAAGAATTATTACACTACTGAGCGATATATAAAGCGGTTTTTAAAGGCTAGGATCAAGTCCAGTGATATGTACTTAAAACAACTATCCTATAGCTTTATTATTGATTTTGAACAATACCTGCGAAAAGGTCCTTCAATAAACAAGCGGCAACCACTGAACAACAATGGCGTTATGAAACATTTGGAACGCCTAAAGAAACTGATGAATTTTGCACTTCAATTGGAATGGATAGAAAAAGATCCTTTTGTACGTTTTAAGCTTAAATTCACAAAACACCAAAGGGATTATTTGTCAGAATCGGAACTTCAGATATTTGAACAAGGTGAATTAAAAGCAGAGTACCATAGAAAGACAAGGGATGTTTTTGTGTTTTCCTGTTATACGGGACTTTCGTATACGGATGTTAAATCCTTAACGTTACATAATATTGTTAGAGGTATTGATAGTGATTATTGGATTTTCACCCAACGAGAAAAAACGGAACAGCCCGTTAAAATACCACTATTGGATAAAGCATTAGATATTATCAAAAAATATGATAATAACGCTCAGGGCAACGCGAAATTATTGCCTGTGTTTAGCAACCAAAAAACAAATATCTATTTAAAAGAAATAACTGCAATATTTGAAATAAATAAGAATATCACGTTTCACTCTGCAAGGCATACTTTTGCTACCACAGTGACTCTCTCTAATGGTGTACCCATAGAAACGGTATCAAAACTATTAGGGCATTCCAAATTGTCAACGACACAAGTTTATGCTAGGGTCATCGAAGAGAAAGTGAGTGTTGATATGAAATCATTAAGGAAGATATTAAGCTATAACATAAACAAAAGTGTAGGTAAAACTATAGCTAATGTTAATTTACATTAGGGATTAGGCAAGAAAAATCTAAAAATTTTTAAATGCTAGCTTGTTGGAATTGGTAGAGATGTTAGACTTAGGATCTAATGCAGCAATGTGTGGGAGTTCGAGTCTTCCCACTTGTACTTTGTGAATAGGATATTCACGGTAAAAAGCTTCTTAATTTGGGGAGTTTTTTTGTTTGGGTATTACATGAGTACAGCATTTTGTTATTCTTTTTGACTTAGTTTAGAATTATATTTTGGTATTATTGATCTCTAAATTAAAAAATACTTTATTTAAAATCAACCAAAACTTTTCAGCAAAACATGTGCTTGCAAATAAGATTTCCCAGTTCGATAATTCGTTCTCTTTTCAAAATGTAGATTAATAATTTCCCCAAACTTGGTTTTTTGTTCTAGTTTATTAATGAGTTTTAAAATAGCATTGAAACCTCCTTCTAGGGTAAATTGGAAAGTGTTTATTTTTAAATCATTTTTATTAATGATATGTGGCTCTATAAAACCAATCAATTTTAGGTTTGTAGAATCAGCAAAAGTATTTATTGTTTTTAAAAGACTATTTTGTATGGAGCTTCCATTAAGTTGATACTTGTTTAGTAAAGTATCATAATACTTCTGTTTTTGCTTTAATAGCGACACTTGCTTTGGGGTGTCTTTAAATAAAGCCTCTTGACGATTTAAACTGTTAAATTCTTTTTTCAAGCTGATTGTATTGGATATAGCCAATTGATAGCACAAAATTAAGGCTATTAGAAAACTAACAATAAGCAATATGTTTTTTGTTTTATTAATCATCTAATAACTAGTTTAAGACTGAATTCAGAACTTGATTTAGAAAGATCTTCATAGCTCAAAATTTCTACTTTATTAATCCAATTGCTATTTTCTAAATCTGTCAGCCAATTTGAAAATACATCACTGTTGTTAGATTCACCACTTAATAAAATAGAATTTCCATCCACATTTATAGATTGTTCAGCTTTAATACGTTTTAAAATAGGTTGATAATTTAGTTCTGAGAGCAAAATAGAATTTGGCAAACTTTGAACTATGATATTAACATAGAATGAACTTTTGGAAGAACCTCCTTTGAACATATCTTCAACTATCTTTTGTGATTTACCTACACTTTCGTTTAGCTCTAGTATTTTTTGTTTTGTTGTTTGATTGATTTGAGATGTTTGCTGTAAAGTATTTACCTCATTAAAATAATGGTTGAAAACAAAAAAATTGATTAACAATATTCCCAATAATAAAACCAATCCGAACTTTATAAACTGTGTAAAAAAGCGCATTTGCTTAAAATTACTTTTAAGTAATCGCTTTAGTGTTTCGAAATTAGAAACAGAATGGAAATGATCCAATATGGAGTTTAATGCGCCAGAGAGGGATAATAAGTAATTATTACTTACCGTCAATCCGTTTACATCATAATTTATGATTTCTTTGATTTCCTTTTTTTCAATAGAAGAAATGGCTTTATTGTTAATGGAAATCTGAGCATTTGAGGTTGAAACTTGTTTTGAATCTAAATAGTAAACAATGCCTGAAATAATACTATTGCCAAGTGAAATATTTATAATTGAGACGTTATTTTTTTTATATTCAGAAATCAATGTTTCAACATAAGTCTTTCTGCAGATAGATACAAAATGCTGTTTTTGTTCTGAAATAACTTCATATAAGAAATCATCAAGATTTATATTTGGAAAGGCACTGTAAACTAATTTAACAAGGTCTATCTGTTCACTATCGATACGTTTGGTAAGAACGTTATCATCATTAATTATAATAAAAATAGGTTGTTTTTTAGGGAGCTTAGTTTTGAGAATTTCTATAGAAGCTACTTCATAGAAATTTTCAATCTCAATATTACTCTTGTTTTTTTTTAAAACGGTGGCATATATTTTTTCTGCACCATTTTGTGAACTATGTTCAACCCCACAAAAATAATAGCCATAAAGTAAATATGTTTTTAACTGATTTAACATTAGTATATCACGGTAGGTTTGATGAGTACGGTTAGTTTAGACTTAGAATCTGTTCGCTTCCGCTGACTAAATAACCATTTAATTATAGGTACACGAGCTAAAAAAGGGACGCCAGAGCCAGAATCGTTTTTTTCTAGTTCCTCTAAACCTCCCAAAACCACAATATCTTGGTCTTGAACACGAATAATAGAACTAAACTCTCGTGAGTTTAAATCTGGCGGCGCATCTTCGGCAATACGTAATCCAAAACTAGATTGCACCACATAAATATCAAGAGTGACTTGTCCATCACCAGAAACTAATGGTTTAATGGTCAATCCAAGTTCTGCATCGATGGGTTCATAATTGGTAATTTCAGAGGTTTGTGGATTATCTGTCCCATAAATATTGCGTTGGGTAACCGCATAGTAGGAGGTTTGTCCGTTAGAAAAGGAAGCTCTATGCCCATTTAAAGTTGACAATTTTGGGGTAGAACGGATCTTAATATTTCCATTAGATTCCATAGCTTTTATTGTGGCAAAAAAGTTAGGTATTACTTTCCCTAAATTGATATGCCCGAAACCATCAAAACCATTAAGCACTTTATTAATAGTTTTTGCTCCTAAGGTTAAATCGGTTTTTGGGTAAATTCCACCCTTAGTTTCTGTAGATTTTTCACCAATGCCCCAACTCACACCAGTCTCAATATTTGAATTTCTGCTGACTTCAATCAGCATCACTTCAATAAGAATAACAGGTACTGGCTTATCAATTTTTTTGATGAACTCTTTAAAACGCTCTATTTTTTCACTAGAACCCATAACGTAAAAACTATTGAGTTCATAATCAATTTTAACGTCTAAACCTTGTTTAATGTCATCGGGAAGAATGCTCAATAAGGCTTCTCCCTTATTGCCAGAATCGCTAAATCCAGTTTGACTATTGGTATTAATGGATTCCCTATTGGTTCTATTAGTTACTCCAATATTGTTGTCAAACTGATTGGTGTAATTATTATTACTGTTACCATAGTTACTATTGTTATAGCCATTTTGATATCTTGAAGTTCTTCCAACCGATCTAGTTCTGTTTCCACCACCTGAAGGATCTGCAAAAATTTCTACCGTTCGCGAAATTAAATGTATAATTTCAACTTTACGAACGCTTAGTTGGTTTTCGGTCCCAAAAAAATAAGTGTTTCCTTCTTTTTTAAAGGTGAATGATTGTAATACATCACCACTAGGATTTGGACTATTTTGATTCGGATTTGCTTTGTTTCTATTGGGATTCAAATTGGCATCTAAAGGAGCCGCTATATTGGAGACAGATTGTGATTCAAATATTTTAATAAGCAATTCATCAAAACTAATGGACTTTGTTTTAAAAGTAACCGTTCCAGCATTTTGCAATGGCGTTGCGGTAAAAATATCAATATTTAATTCTGTGCCAATGTCACTGATAATGTCTGCAATAGGGGTATTTACAAAATCGACTTCAAGTAATTTTCTATCATGGTCTAAAATTTTAAAACTCGTCGTGTTTCTTCTGCTGCCTTTTGGTTTGCCGTTTGCGTTATTAGTTACTGTAACATCTTCAAACACATAAAAATGATCTTTGGTTATTTCAACAAATAAATTGTTTGCTAGCGCCAATTTATCCATCGCCGCATCAAAAGGCATATCTTTTATATACGAAGTAAGTGTTTTGTTTTCCATGCCTGGCGCAAACACCAAATTTTTGCCACTTTCATCCATGATACGTTTAAAAACATCATACAATTTATCTTCTTTTGCGTCAATAGTAATGGTGCTATCTTTTGGAGTAAATACAATGGGAATGATACGTTCTTCAGGTATTTCAATTGGAGGTATATGTTTTTTTATAGAAAGAATATTACCGGTAAAATCAATAGTTAAACTATATTCTTTACATAAAAACACTAATAAATCAGCAACTGTGACATTGGAAAAATTGTTAACGATAGTAATTTGATTAAGGTCAGGTTCTAGATTTATATTAACTTTATGAATCTCTGAAATAGCTAATAGAAAATTTGATAAACTTATATTACTCACACTAATTTCAGTTTTCACCTGTTCGGTTAATCCAGCATTATCAACTGATAAAATCTCTAATTGATTTTTGATGCTTTGAATACGTGAACTATCACTCTGCGAAAAGCAAAAACTAAACGTTAATAATACTGATATATAAAGGAGTTTATTCATGTATAGTTTTAATTAATTATGGCCTTTCAAATGATTACTGTTTTTAGTTAAATGTCCATTATGGACTGGATTTATTGGCTTAGTAAAGCATAAACTTCTTCAACAGAGCTAATACCTTGTTCTACTAAATTAGTGGCGTTTGTTTTTAAAGTAGCAATATTGTGTTCTTTTAGGTAATTGTCAATCTCTAAATCGTTACGTTTAATATGGTTTACTAAAGTTTTTGTTATGGGTATAATCTCATAAATAGCTTTTCTGCCTTGATAACCTGTATGATAACACCCATTACACCCAATACCTAAGAAGTGTGTTTTTAAGGTTTTAGGAATACTAAAGTGCTCTGGAAAAATGTCTTTATTAATAAGTTCTTCTTGTTTACAATTATTGCAAAGTTTTCTAACCAGACGTTGCGCAACACTCACGTTTAAGGTACTAGCAATTAAAAACGCAGGAATGCCCATATCAATCAACCTAGAAACCGTAGCCCAGGCGGAATTGGTATGTACCGTAGACAATACTAAATGTCCTGTAAGAGCAGCTCGAATAGCCATATTAGCTGTTTTTACATCACGTATTTCACCCACCATAATCACATCGGGGTCTTGTCGTAAAAAAGTACGTAGTGTATTTGCAAAATCAAGTCCAATATTTTCTTTAAGCTGTACTTGGTTTACACCTTCAAGGGTATATTCTATGGGGTCTTCAATGGTAACAATATTTGTTTTGTCATCGTTAAGCAATTTTAATGTCGCATACAATGTGGTAGTTTTTCCGGAACCTGTAGGACCTGAAATCAGCACAATACCATTAGGTTTTTTAATGGTTTCTGTATAGGTTCTTAATTCCTTTTCAGTAAATCCTAAATCCTCCAACTTGATATGATCGGCATCTTTACTTAAAATACGCAATACTATTTTTTCACCATGAAGTGTCGGTAAACTGGAGACACGAATATCAAATTCATCCATATGCGTTTTTATGGTAATGCGTCCGTCTTGTGGCAAACGTTTTTCAGAAATATCTAAACCTGCTTTAATTTTTAATTTATTAACAATCACAGGGTATTCAGATAAAGCAATAAGGAATTGCTCTTTCAATTTACCATCTAAACGATAACGCACACGACATCGATATTCATAAGGCTCAAAATGAATATCACTACTGCCAATATTTTTTGCTTTCAGTAATAGCTTTTCAAGAAAATCGGTACTATAATGTAAATCTTCTTTAGCGTCTGATGATTGTTTTCTAAAATTGGTCGCTAGGTATTGTTTAATGTTTTCTGAGGTCTCTGGAAGTAATTGAATTTGTTTTCCTAAAACCACCTGCAATTCTTGTTTTAAGTTATCCGAAGGGCTCGCAGCTCTGAAAATAATATGTCCGTTTTGAACTTCAACTGGAACAATATTATAATGATAAGCCTGCTCACTACTGATAAGCTGTAATAAAGACGTTTCAATATTAAATTCTGTTTTCACCATGGCTATACTTGATAAAGGGTATCAATAATTCCAAACCAAAAACTGAGGTAGGTGATGCCAAAAAATAGGCTCATATAGCCTGCTAAAGGAACGGTAACGGTCTTTTGTTTTTTTGAAACTACCATATGTATGGCTAATGAGAAAATAAGAGCACTTGGCAAAAGAATTATAAAGGTTATAGATGCGCTTCCAAAGATTAAGGCAATGAACATTAATATATCTCCTAATCCAATAACATTGTCGAATTTTGTTTTAAGTTTGAGTTTTGTATAAAAAAAAACAATCCCTAAAAGCATCGATACAAAAAGTAAGTTAATTAAAACCGACGTATAAAATAGCTCAGGAAGTGTTTTAAAATAAAATAGAATTCCAACAAATAATCCAATTAGTGGAAACAAAAACCAATATACTTGCCTATACTTTAAATCTTGAAAAAAAATGATTCCAAAGCTTACAATAAGTCCTATTTTAATGATTAGAATAACCATTAGTCTTTAACAGTTTGTTTTGGATTGCCATTCTCATCTATCTCCCAAACATTAAAAACACCATCACCATCAAAATCGGTAATGGCAGTAGCTCTTACTTTAAAGCTATTATTGTTAGCGGTAACCACTTCATACAGATAATTACTAGTTCCATCTTCTTTAACAGTTTTTGGTGGCGCAAAATCTATCTCATTCAAATCACTCGAAAACTTAGAGTACATATAGCGATAGCTAGTTTGTGAATTGTATATATATTTTAACTGAGTTTGGGCTTCAATACTTTTGGCTTTGCTTATCAAGGGCATTAAATTTGGTAAGGCTAACAACAATAGAATACCTATAATAACAAGCACTATTAAGACTTCCTGTAAGTTATAGGCTGCTATTTTTCTTGATTTGTTATGTGTGTTTTGAAACAAAATTGTTTTCATTGTATTAATTTTTTATAGGAACCCTTTTTCTTTAGCAAGCTTTAGTAAGGCTTTGTCTGTTTTTTTTTCATTATTAAATATTTGATTAAGTCGTCGTTTTCTGCGTTCAATACCCGCTTGAGACAGAGACACAATTTCAGGTAGCTCCTTGGTTTTAGTACCTAGAGATAAATGATATAGCATTTGTCTATCAATATCATCCAAATTAAAATCATTGGAGATATGCTGTCTTACTAATTTTAAAATTGGATTGCTATAAAATGGCACATCATGAATCACATTTAAAACACCCTCGACTAAGCTTTGAAATGTTAAATCATTTTTAAGTAGCAGTGCATCAGGTTTTATGGTTTTTAAAATATTAATAAGTCTGAAATTGTTATCCAAATGAGTGGCTATGATAATTTTTACTTTTGGAAACAAGCATCTTAGTTTTATTCCTAAGTCATCACCAGATAGTAGTTTTTTATCACTAGATGGAGGCAGGCTAATATCCAAAAAAACTAAATCAAGTATATCATGACATGTGGCATGCTCTATTTCATAACTGGCTTCATCACAATTTTTAGCTATTGTAATCTTAAAATCTAGGTTGTCGTGTTTTGAAGCAATGTGATCTAATACACGAATGTATCCTTCAATAATAAAGGGGTGATCCTCAATAATTAAAGTCTGTATTAATTTAGTCATAAAAGAACAGTTTTGTTTTTAAAATACGAAAATAGCAACCCTCTACGTTTCTATAATTTTATACAAACATTACAAAGCTATTTATATAAAACCACAAAAAAGTAAGGGTTTACCTTACTTCATGTAAGGTCTAATTTATAGACGATTAGATTAAAAACTGTCTTGTACTGTCCTGAAATCAATGTTCTAAGTAATAATCGATTGAAATTTTACCCACCTTATTACTTGTAATGCAAACCCTTACTTTTTTATTAAAAAGCTTCTTTAATTTTAATCCATTAAATTCTAATTAATCCATAACAACATATCAAGGGGTATTTATTACTTACTTTTTTTTGCTCAATTATTAAAATAAATAAAACATTTAAAGCCATGAACAAAAAATTAACAACTAGTAACATGAATGGTTTTTATATTTTGATAGTATTTATTCATAGCTTTCTATTTACTGATGCCCAACAAAACTGGGACATGTCTCCGCAGCCGCCAGATGTTACGGCTTTCAATAGGTATGGTAGTTATGATATAAATTATTATATAGGCTCTCCTAGTATTTCTATTCCTCTATTTTCTATAGATGAAAAGGAAATAAGTATCCCTATTTCCTTAAGCTATACCTCTGGAGGTGCTAGAGTTGCTGATGAGTCTACTTGGGTTGGACTTGGATGGAATCTATATCCTGGAGGATCCATTACAAGAATTATTCAAGGCGATCCAGATAATACAACTTCTTATTATGATCAGTCAATGCATAATTCTTCCGTTTATAATTGGTTATTAAGTGACTGGAATGAAAACAAGGATATAGAGTATGTCCAGCATCATTGTTGTGGTACTACTTGGCGCTTTGAAGAAGATGTGTATAATTATAGTTCTGAATTCTGGATCAATAGAATCTCACCGAGCATATTAGGCGGTTTTTTTGAAGGAATGGCTGACAATCCTTTATGGTTCAATCCAGATATTTACATATTTAATTTTTTAGGTTTTTCAGGAAAGTTTTATATCCATCCTGACACAAAGCAAATCGTCTTTTTAGAGCAGAAAGAATACATTGTGTTTGAAAAAGATACGGCTAATTGGAACTGCGAGGAAAACGGTTGGATTGCCACATTACCAGATGGTATGAAGATTTATTTTCAAGCTGTTGAAACTGTGAAAAAAGAAACGGCATCAACAAGTCAACCTGTAGCGTATCCTTCAATCACATGGAAAATTTCCAAGATAATATTGAAGGATAATGCTGAAATTAAATTTAACTACGATGATGTGCTTTATCTTACTGCATCTGTTTCAGATAATCAGAACTGGCAGTATGTGGATGATAATGATTATCAGGGAAATAGACCAGGTGCTGTTCTTACTCCGGGTTATTTTATTAATAGTCCGGCTTCAGGCAACTTGAAGCCGTTCCCAGTTCAAAATAATCTTAAGGTTCTTTCTAGTATAGTTTCACCTAACTATACTGTTAATTTTGTAAGAGACCTTAACCGAAATAAACCTTTTTTAAAATCGGTTGAAATCTTAGACAATAAAAATATTGAAATAAAGCAGGGGTATGAATTTTCGTTGCTGCCTTATGCTAAAAACTCTAATCTACCTTGGAACCATAAATATGCTGTACAAAACTATCCATTTACTATGGATGAAGATGTTGCAACCAAATATAAACTAGTAGATTTAAAAAATTATGTCATTAAAAATGGATATAAAAACTATAAAGGCAACCCCCATAAATTTGAATATAGAGAGGATATAGGTTTGCCAGGTATATTATCCCTAGCTCAGGATTATTGGGGTTATTATAATGGACAAGATGATAATACGGGTCTCATTCCAGATGATACACAAATTTATGCTGCTGGAGGGATAATTAATGAAAATACATTATCCCCTACTCGTTCGAGTGATAATTTGCGCTTAAAAGCGAATAGCAATCGTGGCGTAAGTGTTGATCATATGTTACAAGGGCAGCTCACAAAAATAACATACCCAACAAAAGGATATTCTGAGTTTAAGTTTGAACCTCATAAATTTTATTTGGGAGGAGGCAATGGCAATGAATATATGCATTTAGCAAGTGAAATAGATTATCACCCTTGGGCATCAGATCATCGTTATGAAAAAAATTATTCTGGAAATCCAATTGCTGCTAGTCAAGGTGCGGGATTAAGAATAAAAGAGATTATAAATAAGGACTACGACGACACTTTCTTAGGACGTAAAAAATTTGATTACGAGGTGTACAGTAGTTTTTTGCAAATACCAGTAAGATTTTGGGATATTCAGGTAAAGTTTTTACCTGGGGGATTTAATTGGAGCGCACAGTTTTATAAAGAATGGACGGGATCAGGAAGCAGCTATAGTCAATCTTTTTTATATCCCAATAATGTTACTTATGGAACTGTAGTGGTTACTGAAAGTGATAAAGCAGAGGATGAAATAGGAGAACAAAATATAGGAAGTATTGAGCATAGTTTTTATAATCAGACTTCATACTATAATCCTGATGTTGGGTTTATTTCACTCGCATATTACAATAGTAAAAATGGATTGCCCGATGAAATAATCTATAAGAATGATAATGACAATATTATAAAATCGGTATCCAACGGTTACAGTAAAGAGAGTAGCTCTTTTTACTTGGCCATGGTAGCTAAAAGGATTTATACTAGTACACTTGATGATAATGCATTTAGAATAGACTATATGCCCATAAAAGGCGAGTGGTGGAAAAAAAGCAGCGTTACCGAGACTTATAATGGTGTAACAACCACAACAACTTTTGATTATTCGCAAGATAAATATTCACGCCTTACCCAAGAAATAGGAACAGATAGTCAAGGACAGAGTATACAAACAAATTACTACTATGCCGATGATAGTAGCCCTAATGTAAATCAAGCCAATGTGTCTTTTTTAAATAGTAATGATATTCTAACGGTTCCCTTACGAACAGAGACAAAAGTGGCAGGAAACATAGTTTCGGGCACGATTACCAATTATAACAATTATTTACCATTATACGTTTCAAACATTTTTAAAAGGGAAAAAACAGGTAATTACTCTAAAGAAGTTGAGCTTAATTACACAGGAAGAAGCCTAAGTTCCTTTAAAGATAAATCAGATAAAAACACATGGTTTTATTATGATGATGATATTTCAAAAAGCCCAATCGTGAAATTTGTGAACGTGAAAGATACTTATAATATGAACACAGCTATTGCTCCTTATACCGCAAGTTCTTTAGAACAGCTGTTGCTCCAATTGGACGATATCTCTACAAACCCAACAACTCAAGCAAGTTGGACATCATTTAACCAAACGATAAGGAGTAATTCCTATAATTCAGGAACGATGATTTATACCTATACCTCTTTACCATTGGTTGGTGTTACAAGTGTTACAGATCCAAAAGGATATACCATGTATTATGAGTATGATGCTTTGAACAGGTTAAAACGTGTTAAAGACTCTGAAGGTAAGGTCTTGAGCGAGAACCAGTACCATTACAAGGGACAACAATAACGAATCAACCACGACTTAAAAACAGAATATATCATGAAAGCAAATCATAATATCCTAGCCCTTTTAGTATCTATACTCAGCCTAATAAGTTATGGACAAACAGAAATAGACCCCAATCTTTTGATAAGAACTTGGATCTTAGACCATACGGCATCAATCGAGCACATGGAGCCATCGGGCGTTCAAAGGTGGGAGGCTATGCCGGCAGAACGTCGTGAACGTATTTTAAAGGCTTACCAAGGGAGGAGACTACAATTTGGGGCAGACGGACTATATATGCTATCTATGAAAAACGGAAAAAAGTCTCTAGGTATTTGGGTTTATCTCCCAGAGAGTAACAGCATTGAGGTAACCCATAATAATGGAAAGGTAAGTTTTCAAAGAATAAAATCCTTGGACGGAGACCGATTGGTCTTGAAGCCAGAGTCAGAAAACAATAGGCCTTTACTTATCCCAGAGCTACATTACACAAAAAATTAAAGCAGGCAATATGGTTTTAGAAAATATACATAGGAATTTACAAGGGTTTATCAAGGCCATAATTTTATTAATGGTATCAGGTCTTTATGCTCAATCCTATATACAAGGGCCTATCACTTTCAATCAAGGAGATATTATAACTTACACAGCACTTGATCCTTATAATGAAGGTATCGATTTAAACGCTACCCTCTGGTCTTGGTATAGCAATAGTGAATTTAATGATACCACATCCAATACTGTAGATATAGCATTTACTTATGCTGAGCAATATAACATTGATGTAGAGCTTTATGACGTGGGTGGTAATTACATAGCCTTTGATTATATTACAGTAAATGTTGTTTCTGCAGAACCTGACACTCCTCCTAATCCAACGGTACAGAGTTCTATTACGGGAAGTGTTACTTTAGAACGAACAGGAACACCACCACCAGGAGTTATTTGGTATTGGCAGAGTAGCTCAAGTGGCACGAGTACTACTGCTGGCAATGGAGCTACAAAAATAGTAACCTCTGGCACCGTATATTATATAAGAGCCTATAAGACATCTACTAACTTTTGGAGTTTGGGAGCAGGTTCAGTCTCCTTTACAATACCAGAAATACCCCCCGTAGGTTGTGTACCCAGCGATGAAAACTATATACATACCATAACACCAACTGCAGGCACTACTGATCTCGGATCTCTTTCTAACGACCAATTGATGGAGAGCATATCATATTACGACGGACTAGGTAGGCCCATGCAAAGTGTAGCGGTTCGTGCTGGAGGTCAACAACAAGATATAGTCACCCATATAGAATATGACGAATATGCTAGACAGGCAAAAGATTACTTGCCTTATGCTATGGCAAGTAATTGCGGTCAATACCAAAACAATGCGTTAACAGCAACTAATGATTTTTACTTAACTGCAAAATACGAAAGCACCCCAAATCCTTTTTCAGAAAAGCATTTTGAAGCATCACCACTAAATAGAATTTTTGAACAAGGTGCTCCTGGAGCAGATTGGGCTGTTGACAAAGCGACCGATACTGACCACACTATAAAATTTAAATATGCTGCTAACAGCGCCATAGATGCTGTTAAGGTTTTTAATGTAGATCTATCGGGAGCCAACCCAGTTTTGAGCGGCAGTACTAATTATATAGCAGGAGAGTTATATAAAATCATTACCAAAGACGAAAATTGGCAACCAACACAAACCGAATTAAAAGACCATACCACAGAAGAGTTTAAAAACAAACAAGGGCAAGTCATTTTAAAGCGCACCTATGATTTAGGCGCTGAGCACGACACCTATTATGTATATGACAACTACGGCAACCTTACCTTTGTACTGCCCCCAAAGATGAATGCCTCTACCAGCAGTCTATCTACAATAACAAGCGGACTAGACGATTTGGGCTATCAATACAAATATGATTATAGAAACAGATTAATAGAAAAGCAGATACCGGGCAAGGAAAAGGAACTGATTATTTATGATAATTTAGATAGACCCGTATTAACCCAAGATGCTAATTTAAGAGCGGATGATGAATGGTTATTTACAAAGTACGATGTTTTTGGAAGGGTAACATATACAGGGATTTTTACAACCACTCAAACGGAATCGACACTTAGAAGTCTATTTAAAAATAAAACATCTCAAGATAATTACGAAGAAAAAGTAAGTTCAGGTACTGGCTACCAAAACAGTTATTATACCAATAACGACGACCCTAAAACAAATATAGAGATACTCACTATAAATTATTATGATAATTACACGTTTGATAAATCTAGTCTTGTTATTCCTTCAACTACAGTTTTTGGTCAAACTATCATTCCAGCAGGTAATAAAACAAAAGGTTTAGCCACAGGAAGTAAAGTGCGTGTGTTGGGAGAAACACATTTTATTACTACTATAACTGGTTATGACATTAAAGCACGCGCTTTATATATCGCCACAGAGAATCCTTTTTTAAAAACAAAGGATGAAGTACAAACCAAAATTGATTTTATTGGAAAAATCTTAAAATCAAGAACCAAACATGAGTATGACAATCACCAAGAAATAGTAACCTTAGATACTTTTGAGTATGACCATGCAGATAGACTTATTCATCAATTTCAATGTATAGGAGATGATGCATTAGTAGATAATTGTACAACATCACTAACTTCAGATTTGGTGCTATCCCTACCAAATATTACAGGGAACCAAACAGCAACCAACAGTATTACTATAAACGGGCCTACCACAATAGCCCCAGGAGCATTTATGTTTATAACCGATATAGCTTCAGCAGGTAGCGAAATGATTGTAGAGAACACTTATGATGAATTGGGACAGTTAACAAGCAAGAAAGTAGGCAATAGTAGTGTAAATCCTTTACAAGTAGTAGACTACGCATACAATGTAAGAGGTTGGTTAAAAAAAATCAATCAAGATAGTAATACTACTGATAACGATTTATTTAACTTTTCAATTAATTATAATACGCCTACAGACCAAACTAAGGCATTGTTTAATGGAAACATAAGTGAAACCCTATGGAATAGTTTAAGTATAAACCCATCAGGAAGTGTTATAAGTAACAAATACGAGTACACCTATGATGCCTTAAATAGAATTACAAGCGCAATAGATAATACAGGGCGCTATAATTTAGAGACTATTACTTATGATAAGAATGGAAATATCATGAGTTTAACCAGAGATGGATGGCAGGATTCGTCTAATTATAACAATATGGATGTATTGAATTATAACTATTTTAATAATGAAACTAGTAATAAACTATATAAAGTAGCCGATACGGGAAATAGCAACCACGGTTATAAGGATAGCAGTACAAACGATCAAGACTATTGGTACGACCCTAATGGCAATATGATTAAAGATGATAACAAAGGTATTACGAATATTGAATATAATTACTTAAATTTGCCAAGCAAGGTAACCATTGGAGGTCAGGATATCGACTATATCTATGATGCTACAGGAGTTAAGCTGAGTAAAGAAGTAAATGGTGTAATAACAGCTTATGCGGGGAATTACATATATGAAGATAATGATTTACAGTTCTTTAATCATCCTGAAGGCTATGTAAATACTAAGGTTACCACTCAGGGTTTAGAAATGGAATATGTATATCAATATAAGGACCACTTGGGGAACATACGACTCTCCTACTCGGATTCTAATGGAAACGGTACAATCGAGGCTTCTACTGAAATCTTGGAAGAGAAAAATTACTATCCCTTCGGATTAGTTCATCGTGGCTATAATAATGTTGTGAATGGAACTGCGCATCCTTATGGCTTTGGTGGAAAAGAAGAAAATAAAGAACTTGGTTTAGAATGGTTAGATTTTTCTGCAAGAAATTATGACCCTGCGTTAGGACGTTGGATGAACCTTGACCCATTGGCTGAACAAATGCGTAGGCACTCGCCATATAATTATGCATTTAATAATCCTTTAGTCTTTACCGACCCAGATGGTATGGCGCCTTTTACGGATTTATTCGATAAGGATGGTAATAAACTAGGAGATGACGGAGTTGATAATGGGGTTAATGTAGTTGTAAATAATGAAGAATTAGCAGGTCAAGTAAAAGAGGCATATAAGAAAGATGGAACAGTAAGCTTATTAGATGACCAATTTTCGTTTACTGGCTCTGACATTACTGCGTTACCTAGCGATACAGCATTAGGCGAAGCGTTGAATGTTCTAGATAGGACAATTGAAAATGGAGGGTTAAGCGAAGAAAGTTCTATAGTGTATAATGATGGAAGGACTGTACAAGGTTCTACAGGAGACCCTATACAATTAGGAGTGGATACGGAAGCCAAAGCTAGCCTACCCAGTCTTTTTCCTGGCAAAACTACGGCAGATGTAGAAGTTTCAATACATTCACATCCAACGGAAGCAAAAGTAGTTGGGAATCAAGTTTTTGGTGGAAATGCGACAGTTCCTTCAGGAACGGGTGCAGATGCGACAACTTTTGCTCAATATAGAACCAATATAATAGTAGGTCCTTTGGGTCAAGCTACAGCCACTCAAGGAATAGATTCTCATACAGGAACAAATGCGACCAATATAAATAAACCTGCAAATGGCGTAGTGATTTATAATAATGGAGGGACGACACCATCCTTTCAATTTAGTCGTAGAACGGTTAATAAAATCATAGGTAATTAATTATGAGTAGTATAAAAAAGATAATATTATTTTCATTCATACTAAATGTTCTAGTAGGTTACTCACAGCAAAAAGAGTTCAACTTTATCGTATCGGTAGATAATAGTTTAAGAAATGTTTATGCGGATAAGTTTATTATAAAAGATAAAGATGATAAAAGCGAAATCATAAGAGTTAATTATGTACAAGGAAAAATTTCTATTAATGAGGAGGATTACGAAAAATTAGCTTCAGAAAATGTAGCAAGGATAGATTTAACGGTTCGTCACGTTGAACAATGTGGAGAAAAAACAGAAACTTTGAACTACGAAATCGAAGATTTTAAATTACCTTGGTTAAACAAAGGCTCATATTTTGTTTTGTATATATATAATACTAAAAAGAATAAGTATAAGAAAATTTATGATTCTTTGCCTGCAAAGGAATTTACATTTGAATACGATTGGAGCGAAGGTTCAATGCGTAGAGCTCAAAAAAAACTAACAAAAGAGCAAAAAAAATGTAATAAATAATTAAGTAAAAAACCACCTTCGGGTGGTTTTTTTATGCTCTAAAGCGAAGCAACATTTTTATTAAAGAAATCCTTGAACTTCTTTTTTGTAAGAAAGGAATCAATCATCTTAAAAATCATAGAACGTTCTTCTTCGTCCAGCTCTTGCATCAGTTTTAGCTGCTCCATTGTAGTTTTGTCCTCAATCTCAACTTCCTGTGGCAAATCGCCATCCAAATGCACAAGCTCGTCAATACTAATATTGAAGAAACGAGCAATCTTGTCCAACGCACTAACGGAAATCTCACGCTGTCCGTTTTCTATTTTACTGTAATTAGAACGGTGCATACCAATTAAATCGGCAATCTCTTGTTGCTTGATATTACGTTGCTCTCTTAAAGTTCTTATGTTAGTTCCTACGTTCATTAACTTGTACTGCTATTCCCAAGCCCATTTTAAAACAAAGTGTCCCATATAAGGGAATTAGCTCAAAATAAGATAATTATATTTTTCATAACTATTTATAATGATGAGGCTGCAAGCAGTAATTAATAAACTGGTAATTTCAGATAGACTCTTGTCAAACCGTTTCCTAATTATTCAATAACATAACTAATGTTTAAAATAGCAATCGTGATTTTTATATAAATAATTGTTATTCAATATATTAAATATCTATACACTCAGGTTTTTAATTATATTAGCCCTTATTTATCTAGCCCTTACACATAGTAAGGATAACCCTTACTTTTGTTTCATATTTTATATTTAATATTGTTTTATATAAATTTCAAAGCATTGAAACATGGCTATTTAGTTTATCTATTCTGTAAGAAGGCTGTTTTTATGGTTAAGAAATTGCTTATGTTAGTAGGGAATGAAAAAAATTAGCCTTTAAGTAAATTATAATTAAAAGCTATGATTTTGAACATATTAAATTTTATACAATATTAAATATTTAAAAAAAAGTAAATCTTATGAAAACAAAAATATTCCTTTTGACCCTATTGTTTTATGTAATATCTTTTAATGTGCAATCCCAAATTAAAATTAATGCATCTGGTAAAGTAGGTGTAGGAGGATATGAACCAAGTAACTCATATAGTATACGTGGATCTAATTCGTATTTTTATAATCACAATTCTAGCAATGCATCAAGTAGTTATAGTTATGTTTACGAAGCTGCAGGTATTGGGCAAAGCGCTAGTAATAGCTATATGCTTAGAATTAATCCGAGTCAAAACGTAATAAATACATTGCGTGTTTCAGATGGTTGGAACCAGACGTCTGGAACAACTTTGTATGTTGATGGCGATGCTACAATAACTGGAACTTTATATAATCCTTCAGATAGCCGATTAAAAAAGGAAGTGGATACGATAAATAGTAAAAGTTTATTTAGAAAGTTGTCAAAAATAAGAGGTAAACAGTATAAATATAAATCTAGAAAAGAGTTATTGGCCTTGCATAATTCAGGTAAGTTTAAATTTCCTACTGATACAATATACAAGAAAATAAAAATACCAAATACGGAAAAGGAAGGGGATTCAATTAGAGTTCTCACCGATGAAATTAAAAATATTCGAATAAATACTCCAAAGTTTAAAAACGGAAAACATTATGGTGTTATAGCGCAAGATGTTATAGAAGAATATCCAGACTTGGTAACTTTAGACGAAAGCTCAGGTATTTATTCTGTAAATTATACAGGTTTTATTCCATTATTATTAGAGGCTGTTAACCTTCAGCAAGAAGAAGTTTCTAAAATGTCAAATCAAATTGCAATGCTAAAAGAACGAATTAAAGTTCTGGAAACTAATTAACATCTTATGTTTTGTTTCAAAGTGGTCCTTCTTATTTCCAATCATTTATTTTTTAATAGTTGATGAAGAATAGTAAAAACATAGTTTTAGTCGTTGCTTTAGTTTTATCGATGTTTTCTGTTATTGTGAGTTTTTTGAATAAAAGCTCTAAAATAGGATATATTTACTTAGATGAAGTTCTATCTGAGTATCATGCTTTTCAAGATTACAATACTAGATTAAATGCACAAGAATTAGAATTTAAAGAGTTGCTGGATGTTTATTATATAGATATCCAAGAAAAAGTAGAATACCTTAAAAAGAATAAAAATGAATTAAAAGAACCAGAAATTGTAAAAGCAAAAAATAAAATTAAGGATTTAGAAAGAACACACAGAGAAATGAGTATTATTTCTAAACAACAATTAGATAGTATAAAAACCTCTTGGATAGACCCTTTATATAAAAATATTAACGATGAAATTAAGGTATTTAGTGAAGAAAATGGATTTGATTATATTTTTGGAAATTTAGGTAATGGCAATATCATGTATGGAAAAAACTCCTATAACGTTACACTTGATATTATTGATAGGATAAATGTGACATATAACAGAGACGATTATTGATGTTGTATGCTTCAGACTTAAAATCGTGATAAGTAAAACTAATTTGTTTAAAAAATTCTTTTCTACTGGGGAGTTTTTATTTCTTGTTTTCATATTATTAACGCCATTAATTACTTCTTTTTCATTCGATGTTAGCCTAATTACCATTAAGCTTTTATGGTTCAGTTTTAGCGCATTTTGTTTTATTTCAATAATTGCCGCTAACTTTTTTTTTCGTAATAAGAAAACAAAACTACAGCTGGATATAAATGCAATTGATTTGTTTGTTATTGTTTTTATTCTATATGTTCATTTAAATTTTTTGTTATTAGGAGAATCCTATAGCTCTGCAATGCTAACACCTTTTTCTTTATTTCTATTTTTGTACTTAATTTTAAAGTTTAAGTTAAAACAATTACAAGCAAAGATTGATGATTATATAATACATTTTCCCTTTGTTCTTGCGTTGTTATCTTCCTTAATAGCTCTTTATCAAATTGTTCAAAGTTTTTATTTGAAAAAACCATTACAGGTAAGTGGTTTTATGGGCAATTCAGGAGCTTTTTCTTCTTATTTGGCTATCATATCATCATTAATGCTGGTTTTTGTAGGTTCAATAAATAAATTTCGTCTTAAACATTTTTATATAACTATAATTATTACAACAATTGTGGTTATTCTGTTTACTCAAGGAAGAGCTTCTTGGGTTGCTATTAGTATTACAAGTGTATTTATCGCATTCAATATATTTAAAAAAGATATTAAATTATTTACTAGTCTATTAAGAAAATATAGAACAGTGGCAATAGCGGGCGTACTTTGTCTTATTATAATCTGTAGTGCTTTTATTTTTAATATGAAAAAAGACTCATCTAATGGGCGTGTGCTTATATGGAAAATAACGACAGAAATAATAAAAGAAACGCCTTTATTAGGGGTAGGTTTCGGGAATTTTGGTAGTGTATACCCTTTGCATCAAGCAAATTACTTAAAAGTGAATAAAGATGAACCTATGCGGTTTCTAGCTAATGATGTGAATCACCCTTTTAATGAATACTTGTTTACAGCTGCTGAATTGGGAATTGTAGGTTTTACATTATTTTTAGTAATATTTTCCGCTATTGTTTATTACAAACCAAAAAGTAATAAATTACTTTTGGCCTCCTGTGGTGGTATTTTATGTTTTCTAATACTAGCTTTATTCACATATCCTTTTAAAATCTTTTCAATTCAGTTTTTAGTTTTTTCTTTTGTTGCTATTATTTCTTCTAATATTATAAGTAAACATATACTTGTATTAAAAAAAAACATCTTATCTGTATTTTTTATAGCAGCCACTTTTTCATCTTTTCTAATTTTTAAGAATGAGCTTGGGAGGTTTCAAATAGAAAAAAATTGGAATAAAAAAAACGAAATGACCAAAAGCTCAACATGGGAAACAAGATCAAGGGTGCTTTCGTCTATTTACAATAAAAATGATATTGAGAATTGGTCAATTTTAATGAATTACGGAGCAGAATTGGTATCCAATAAAGAGTACCATAAAGCAATTGAAGTGCTACAGAAATCATCGAAATATTTTAAGACTTCTGATTTGTATCTTAATTTAGGTGTCGCTTTTGAAAACATTAACAAACTTAAGGATGCAGAACAAGCTTATATAACAGCAATAAATATAGTACCACATAAATTTTTACCAAAATACCGTTTGGTTTTACTGTACGACTCAATGGGCTTAAAACATAATGCTAAAGAACTTGCAAAAAACATTTTGCGAACCCCAGCTAAAATTAACTCGAATACAGTTGTAACTATTAAGCAGGAAATGAAGAACTTTTTAAATACCAAATGATTATGAAGAAAAAAAACCTTATAATTTTTTCTATATTACTATCACTTCTCTGTTCAGGAGTTTATTTTTATTTATCTATAAGAAAGAAAGATAGTAAACTCGAACATGCACTTTTAAGGTCTAAAAAAAATAAAAATGAATTAGAAAAGGTACTACAGTATTTTAAAGAGGATTCTGAAAAGCTAAAGGCTGCAAAATTTTTAATTTCTAATATGACATCTCATTATAGTGTTGGAGATGTAAGATTTATAAATAATAATCATGAAAAAGCTTTAGAGCTGTTGAATGAAACTGCGAAAGAACAATTTTTTGTTGGGTTAAATAAGGTAAAAGTCAAAAAGGAAGTATGGGATAAACATTTTAAGGCTAAGAAAGAACTTGACTCTCTCATAAATGAAATACGAACGCTAAAAAATGGATTTATCACCAAAGATGTAGAAACTCTAAGTAGTGATTTTTTAATAGAACATATAGAAAAAGCTTTTAAGAAATGGAAAGATTCTGAGCTAATTGATAAAAATAATTTCAGTGAGTTTTCAGAAACATTTTTACCATATAGATACGCAAATGAGCAATTAAATACTCCAAAAAATTACCCTCATAATATTTGGAATGACCTTTTGAAAGATACTGATTCAATAAATACAAAAGAAATAATAAACACTCTTAATGGGTATTTTTTAAGAATACACAGGCTTACATCTGGTCTTAAACAAAAAGATAGATTAGGCTTTTATAATATTTTAAATTGGTGGGGCATATATTGTGATGATCAGATTGCAATAGCCTCACAAATTTTGAACGATATCGGTATTCCAACACGTTCAGACTTCACGCCTATTTGGCTAACGACTACACTTGGACATTCATGGTGCGTATCGAAAGATTCCTCAGGGAATTACTTGCCTTTTTCACCTTTTTATCAATCTATTGATAGTCTAGAAAACAAAGGGATTTATAATAAAAATTATTTTAAAAGAACATCAAAAGTATTCAGAAAGACCTATGAAATACAAAATCAATCTGCGGTAAATTTTAAAAAAGAAAATGAAGATATACCTAAGTTTTTTAAATCGCAGAATTGGAAGGATGTTACTGATAAATATCATCGAACAACTTCAATATCAGTAACAATAAATGGGTTTAATTACAAAGAAAATAATTTAGCTTACTTAGCCATATTTAAACCTAAAGGTTGGTTTCCTGTAGATTATGGTCGCGTTAGCCAGAAAGAAAAAAAGGTTAGCTTTGATAAAGTCCCAAAAGGGATTATTTACAATATAGTTTCTTTTTCCAATCAAAAAACAATTCCATTATCTATTGCGTTTTATGTCAGTGATGATGGCAGTATTCGCCAAATAAAACCAAATCTAGAAAAAAGAATAAAAATGCAGATTTTGGAAAAATACCCTGAAAAGGAAAGACTATTAGATTCCAGAATTGAACGAATCAATAGTAAGTTTCAAGGCGCTAATAATCCAAAATTTAACGATGCTGAGGATTTATATGAATTTAAGAAAGTACCAAAAAACTATGTTGAAAGTATAGAGATAACAAATGATAAAAAATATCGATATGTTAGATTTATCGCACCAAATAGATTGCCTTGTAATATTTCGGTAATGGAATGTTATGGTATTAAAGGTAATTCAAATACTCCAAAACAAGAATCAAGGCCATATATTTTTAAAATAAAAGACACAGCGAATATAAATAATGGATTAGTAAAATTAGAAGGAAGATTGATTAGTGATAACAAAAAATCATCTTATGAGAGGCTAAAAAAATCTTTTGATGGCAACATAGAAACCTATTTAACAGATAAGTGGGTAGGAATTGATTTTGGGGAGCCAAAAAAAATTGAAGAGATAAGGTATGCCTTAAGAAGTGCTAATAATAAAATAAATGTAGGGGATGTATATCAACTTTTCTATTATGATAATGGTTGGGTTTATTTTGGTATTCAAAAAGCAAAATACAATTTTCTGAATTTTGATAATGTTCCTTCTGGTACCATGTATTGGTTAAAAAATATAACAAAAGGTAAAGAAGAATTGCCTTTTTTCTATAAAAATGGGAAACAATACTTTGCGAATTATGATGATTTAGAAGGGGTGATTTAAGACATCAATAAGTATGATTATCTTATTTTTTAAAAAATGATTCATTGTAAGCTTTCAAATCATTCTCTTTAGTGTGGAAAAGTGGTTGGAACATTTTATCAATTCAAATACTTATTAATAAATTATTCAGTTCGAAGTCTAAGTATCTGTTTTCTTATTTTTGATGCCAGTGGATTATATAGAAGTATTTATCTTAGGCTCTAATTTAGGTGTCATGTTGACTTTAAGCTAATCTGCTATAGTATATAGCAATAGTGTCCCGTGAAAGCCTTTTGAGGTTTCAAGATTATTTAGAAAGAACATTTATCAGTTTTTTTACCTAAGTTTTAGTATAAATTTTTGCACTCATCCACTCTAACACCCAAACTCTTAGATTTTTTTGAATATAAAAATAAGGTAATTTCTTAGTTCTAAGAAGGGTTGATTTCATCCATTAATGTCTGCATATTTTTTATTACAGTATTCGCTGGTGAATAAAGAGAACTGCATTGATTTTTATACCCTTATTATTTGTAAGGTAAAGCCTTACTTTTTTATGTATAAGCTTATTTAATTTTGTTATTTATTTGAAAACCTCACTCATTTCTATCAGAATTGTGAGAATACGAACGCATTAAACAAAAAATCATGAACTCACACAGAATCTCAACTTTTATTATTCTATTTCTATTGGTGATTCCATTTATTAATGGACAGGAACCAGAGATAGTTGAGCCCAGTATAAACGCCCAACAGTTTCTAAATGTGCGTACTGCAACCGAAGATCTGCACACAGGGCAAATAACTACAAGCATACCATTGTTTAATCTAGAATCAAGAGGTATAAAATTACCTATTTCTCTTTCCTTTACTGGTATTGGATTTATTAAACCCGAAAGTCTTGTAGCCTCAAATATAGGTTTAGGTTGGTCTCTTTTAGCGGGCGGTGTTATTTCACATACTGTTAGAGGTGTAAAAGATTCTTACTCTAATTATAGAGAATGGAAGTATAGCTCAACTTACTTAGAAAGTAAGGTTCAAGAAGAAGAATACGACTCGTATGACACCAATTTATTTGATGTTGCTATGGATAATGTTGTATCAGCTGATAGTCAACCTGATGAGTTTAACTATTCATTTAACGGTTACTCTGGGAAAATTGTTTTTAAGGTGGACAATACAAATACTTATACAGGTACTTTATTTCCTCATATTACCTTTAAGATAGAAAACTTAGGATGGAATAACGGTTATAAAATAACGACCGATGATGGGTTTGTTTATTATTTTGAGGTCTTTAGTAATATTGATTGTGGATTTAGTTCTAGCTGGTTTTTATCAAAGATACAATCGCCACAGGGGGGTGAAATCACCCTTGAATATGAATTAGATGCATATACTAAAAATATGTATCTCTCTCCTTGCGCAGCCATTAGGAGTTACTCTTCTCAGAGAATAAAAAAGATTAACTTTGATAAGGGGTATGTTCTGTTTAATTCATCATCGCGAAATGATACTGGTTGGGGAGATCCAGCAACTAAGGCTAAAAGAATTGTATCTATTGAGTTATACGATAATAATAATCAACTAATAAAGGGGTTTGAGTTGGGTAACGACAATTACTTTGAATCCAATGGTAAATTAAAACTCAATAGTATCAAGAGTTATGATAAGAATCATAATTATTTACCTCCTTATACATTTGAGTATGAAAGTGTATTGTCTCTAGGTTGGTCATGCCCATATCCAGATGACCCCGTCCAAACATGTGGAATGTATTCTTGGGCAGGTACTCCAGGTCCTATTGCTATTGCAGATAGGCGAATGACCCCCGATTTGGAATCTATAGAGTGGGTAGAAGATTCAACATATATTCAACCTCAAAATTCTTTAGTCAGTTTTGGACATAATAGACACTCTCTTGTTATTAAAAAAGTCAACTTTCCTACGGGCGGTTATGAATTCTACGAATATGAAGATCACCATTACTCTACTTTTGGTTCAAATACTACTTATTCTTACCAAGGCATAGGTGCTCCTAAAATACAAGGGCGACGCATAGCGAAAAAAGAAACTGTAGATGGGTTTGGAAATTCTAAGGTGGTTGAATATTATTACTACATGCACGATGAGAATTATGAACGTATTATAGAATCGTCAAAAATAAAATCAAGCGGCGTCTTGGTGAATCCCTCTATAAGGATTGCTACCATGTACAGACCCATATACAATGATTATTCAAATAATTGGATTGCGTATCCCAATGGAAACCATGAAAGGAACAGGTTAGTAGCCATACCACATGCCTATCACTCGGTTCCCCAAAATAAATTGGGACAGTTTCCTATTTATTACAAGGAGGTAGAAGAGGTATTTACAACGAGTACGGGAGCAGATAATGGTAAGAACATCTATTATTTCAAGGAAGAAGTTGCGGTACCAGCAAAGAATTTTGTATATCTCAGTTATGACCAAAATGGAGCAGCAAATACTTTAATCGAGATTCCTAACAATCTATATGGGAACAATGACCCTGCATTGTTTTTAAACAACCATACCTTCTTGGCTTACCCAGTAGGCGATTTTTATGAATATGACTATTTAAAGGGCACTGTTTTAAAACAAGTAACGCTCAACTCAGATGGCGATATTGTAAAAAAAATAGAGAACGAATATTCATCGCCATATATAGAAAAGCAGTACGGTTTAATCGTACATAAATTTGTAGATGACCCATCGGTTGTAAATGCATTTGTGTCTTATGCAGACCAAGGTTCTGGAACAGGGCAAACTGTTAGGTTTTTAAACAGGTACCTAATCAGTAGATATACCAAACCTTTTAGTTATATCAGGCTTGACCAAGAGACTGTAACAGATTATTTTCCTGCTTCGGAAAAATCGTTTATCCAAGAGATTAGCTATAACTATACAAGTGATAATTATTTACGTTCTAAAGAGATAGAGAACAGTGATGGAAAAATCAAGATAGATTATTATCACTACCCAAAAGACTATAGTTCTTCGGGCGATAATATAGCAGCCTTGAAAGCCAATAATATAATATCAAACCCTATAGATGTGCGCTCATATAATGGTGCAAAGCTTATATCTGGGACTCAGACTAAATACAATGTCAATGGTCAGCCAGAAGGTTTATTCGTTGCTGAACTGAGTGGTACAGACATACCGAAAGATGCAGCTGCTCCGTATACGTTTCCCGAAAGAGCAACATATACTTATAACAACGATTTGATTTCTCAAATTAACCCGAAGGATAGCTATAGTTCTGTATACCTGTGGGATGCAACAGGCAACTATGTTATGGCGAAAATTGAGAATACAACACATAGCGCGGTCAATTCTTTGAACGGGAAAGTTTCTAATTATGATAGCGAGACCCTATATGATGAATTAAAAATATTGGTAGATGACAATGCCTTAATTACCACCTATACCTACAAACAATTGGTAGGAATTACCCAAAAAACCGATACCAGAGGATATACCATGTATTATGAGTATGATGCTTTGAACAGGTTAAAACGTGTTAAAGACTCTGAAGGTAAGGTCTTGAGCGAGAACCAGTACCATTACAAGGGACAACAATAACGAATCAACCACGACTTAAAAACAGAATATATCATGAAAGCAAATCATAATATCCTAGCCCTTTTAGTATCTATACTCAGCCTAATAAGTTATGGACAAACAGAAATAGACCCCAATCTTTTGATAAGAACTTGGATCTTAGACCATACGGCATCAATCGAGCACATGGAGCCATCGGGCGTTCAAAGGTGGGAGGCTATGCCGGCAGAACGTCGTGAACGTATTTTAAAGGCTTACCAAGGGAGGAGACTACAATTTGGGGCAGACGGACTATATATGCTATCTATGAAAAACGGAAAAAAGTCTCTAGGTATTTGGGTTTATCTCCCAGAGAGTAACAGCATTGAGGTAACCCATAATAATGGAAAGGTAAGTTTTCAAAGAATAAAATCCTTGGACGGAGACCGATTGGTCTTGAAGCCAGAGTCAGAAAACAATAGGCCTTTACTTATCCCAGAGCTACATTACACAAAAAATTAAAGCAGGCAATATGGTTTTAGAAAATATACATAGGAATTTACAAGGGTTTATCAAGGCCATAATTTTATTAATGGTATCAGGTCTTTATGCTCAATCCTATATACAAGGGCCTATCACTTTCAATCAAGGAGATATTATAACTTACACAGCACTTGATCCTTATAATGAAGGTATCGATTTAAACGCTACCCTCTGGTCTTGGTATAGCAATAGTGAATTTAATGATACCACATCCAATACTGTAGATATAGCATTTACTTATGCTGAGCAATATAACATTGATGTAGAGCTTTATGACGTGGGTGGTAATTACATAGCCTTTGATTATATTACAGTAAATGTTGTTTCTGCAGAACCTGACACTCCTCCTAATCCAACGGTACAGAGTTCTATTACGGGAAGTGTTACTTTAGAACGAACAGGAACACCACCACCAGGAGTTATTTGGTATTGGCAGAGTAGCTCAAGTGGCACGAGTACTACTGCTGGCAATGGAGCTACAAAAATAGTAACCTCTGGCACCGTATATTATATAAGAGCCTATAAGACATCTACTAACTTTTGGAGTTTGGGAGCAGGTTCAGTCTCCTTTACAATACCAGAAATACCCCCCGTAGGTTGTGTACCCAGCGATGAAAACTATATACATACCATAACACCAACTGCAGGCACTACTGATCTCGGATCTCTTTCTAACGACCAATTGATGGAGAGCATATCATATTACGACGGACTAGGTAGGCCCATGCAAAGTGTAGCGGTTCGTGCTGGAGGTCAACAACAAGATATAGTCACCCATATAGAATATGACGAATATGCTAGACAGGCAAAAGATTACTTGCCTTATGCTATGGCAAGTAATTGCGGTCAATACCAAAACAATGCGTTAACAGCAACTAATGATTTTTACTTAACTGCAAAATACGAAAGCACCCCAAATCCTTTTTCAGAAAAGCATTTTGAAGCATCACCACTAAATAGAGTTTTTGAACAAGGTGCTCCTGGAGCAGATTGGGCTGTTGACAAAGCGACCGATACTGACCATACTATAAAATTTGAATATGATGTCAATAGCGTATCCGATGCTGTAAAGATTTTTAGTGTAGATCTATCGGGAGCCAACCCAGTTTTGAGCGGTAGTACTAATTATATAGCAGGAGAGTTATACAAAGTCATCACTAAGGACGAGAACTGGTCTCCGAGCCAGACATACCCTAAAGACCATACAACAGAAGAGTTTAAAAACAAACAAGGGCAAGTCATCTTAAAAAGAACTTACGGAGCTTCAAAAATAAATGATGTTCTACAACAATCGGTAGCTCACGACACTTATTACGTGTATGACGATTATAGTAACTTAAGCTTTGTATTACCTCCAAAATTAGATATTACAGATGGTATTAGTGCAACAGAACTCTCAGAGCTTTGCTATCAGTATAAATATGATGAGAGAAACCGATTAATAGAAAAGCAGATACCGGGCAAGGAAAAGGAACTGATTATTTATGATAATTTAGATAGACCCGTATTAACCCAAGATGCTAATTTAAGAGCGGATGATGAATGGTTATTTACAAAGTACGATGTTTTTGGAAGGGTAACACATACAGGGATTTTTACAACCACTCAAACGGAATCGACACTTAGAAGTCTATTTAAAAATAAAACATCTCAAGATAATTACGAAGAAAAAGTAAGTTCAGGTACTGGCTACCAAAACAGTTATTATACCAATAACGACGACCCTAAAACAAATATAGAGATACTCACTATAAATTATTATGATAATTACACGTTTGATAAATCTAGTCTTGTTATTCCTTCAACTACAGTTTTTGGTCAAACTATCATTCCAGCAGGTAATAAAACAAAAGGTTTAGCCACAGGAAGTAAAGTGCGTGTGTTGGGAGAAACACATTTTATTACTACTATAACTGGTTATGACATTAAAGCACGCGCTTTATATATCGCCACAGAGAATCCTTTTTTAAAAACAAAGGATGAAGTACAAACCAAAATTGATTTTATTGGAAAAATCTTAAAATCAAGAACTAAACATGAGTATGACAATCACCAAGAAATTGTAATATTAGATACTTTTGAGTATGACCATGCACAACGGCTTATTCATCAATTTCAATGTATAGGAGATGATGCATTAGTAGATAATTGTATAACATCACTAACAACAGATTTGGTATTATCCAATCCAAATATTACCGGAAACCAAACGGCTACCAATAGCATTACCATCAACGGTCCCACCACCATAGCACCAGGGTCATTTCTATTTATAACTGATGTGGCTTCGGCAGGCAGTGAGCTCATTGTTGAGAACCAGTACGATGAGTTGGGGCAGTTAACTAGCAAGAAGGTGGGTAATAACAGTGCAAGCCCATTACAAACGGTAGATTACATTTACAACGTAAGGGGATGGCTAAAACAGATTAATGACCCTAATAGCTTGGGCAATGATCTGTTTGGCTTTAAGATAAATTACAATACAATAGATTACCACACTAATGATGATAAAAAACTGTTTAACGGCAATATTTCAGAAACCGGATGGAAGACAGCCAATGATAATACCTTGAGATGGTACAAATACGATTATGATGCCCTTAATAGAATTACAAGTGGTATTGCAAGCAACAATAATTACAGCTTAGCGGATGTTGACTATGATAAAAATGGAAATATTGAATATTTGAAAAGACGTGGACATACCAGTGTAAGCTGGAATGGCACCGTTACTGGTTATGGCGATATGGACAAATTAGATTATGATTATTTCCCAAGCACCAACCAGTTGCGTTCGGTAGATGAGCTTTCAGGTGGCAATACTACGCATGGGTTTAAGGACGGAAGTACCGCAGTACAGGAATATTTTTATGACGATAATGGGAATATGTTAAGGGACTACAACAAGGGCATTTCATCAGATATAACCTATAACCACCTTAATTTACCAACAGCAGTAGCGCTAAATGGAGGAAATATTTCTTATATTTACGATGCTACAGGTGTAAAGCTAAAAAAAGTGGTGAGCACAGGGGCTACAACGGAGTACGCGGGCAATTATGTGTACGAGAACGGTTCTTTGAAATTCTTTAACCACGCTGAGGGCTATGTAGATGTGCAAGAGACTTCACAAGGCATAGATAAGGCGTATGTATACCAGTACAAGGATCATTTGGGTAACGTACGGCTATCCTACTCGGATTCGGATGGAGATGGTAAGATTGATATTGAAGGGTTTTGGGAGGATTTAGATGGAGACGGTACTTTAAGAGAAAATGAAATACTAGAAGAAAACAACTACTATCCATTCGGGCTTAAACATAAAGGCTATAATGATGGAGGTACAGCATTCTATAATCCAGCACTTGATTACCAATATAATGGAGTAGAATACGAGGAATCATTAGGATTGAACTTGTATGAGATGGACTTCAGGATGTATGACCCTGCTATTGGTAGATTTAATGGAATAGACCCTGTAACACATTATTCTCAAGGAACAAGTGTGGCTTTTGATAATAATCCTGTATATTGGGCAGACTCATCTGGTGCAAATTCTACAGCAGAATGGAAGGAAGAAAACGAGATAACACAGGACGATTTAATTACAGTTTATCAAGCGAGTGATGATGATTCTAGTTCTGATGATGATTGCCCTAGATGTGACAATAAAAATATTTTAATTGATTTTGTAAATGCTTCAGGAGTTGAGGCAGGTAAAGATGCAGGTAGAGAAGCTATATATAGGCATAAAAATTACTCAAGTGAAAACCTTGATGAAAACAGCCTTTCTGTAGAATCGCAGACGGTAGAAATAGAAGGGGAGAATTTAGATTTTAAAAAAGGTATTGGAAACTTTATTAGACAATATTTGTTGATTGATGCAAATCATTATTCGTTTGTACAAAACTTTGATTTAAAAAATAAAGATGGGTCTTCATCAACGTATTCAGCAAATGGGGAAATATATTTAAAACCTAACAGAGAGGATTTAGACTTGAAATACATGAATTACGGCACTTATGGAAGTGACCAAAACGGGAATACTTTAGGACAAATATCATTCATTAATAGTAAAGATGAATTAGTTGCCAGATTGAGATTTCAAAATAAAGAAACTTTTGAAGGTTTTATGAGACAACATTTTACAAATATAAAAACAAGGACTAGGAATAAAATGGTTAAAGAATATTTAAGTAATAAAAAATAAAAATCTAATGAAGAAAAAAATAATTTTTGTTGTAGCCTTAGCAGCTGTAATTGTAATTATATATAATATTACTCCTTTAGAAAGAAATATAAATAATCATATTGTTTCGAAAGGCATGAGAGAAATAAACAAAGACTCTTTAGCTAAATATTATGATGCTTTTAGAATGAAGTTTTTTTTTGAACGTAATGGTAAAAAAGAATTTTTAGATTATATTGAAAAGTATAATCTAAATCTTCATGAACAATTATCAGATGAACATATTAGGTTATATCCTATTCAAAGAAACGTAAATTTAAATAGTAACGAGGGGTTATATTATGTTATGTCTAATGACAATAATAATTATATATTATATAATTATTATCAAAAAAAATACAAAACAGATTTCATCTATGCCATAGATGATAACAATATAATCCCTATAAGTTATCTAAATACATCCAAAATGATAGCTAAATCTATTCCATGTAAAGAAGGGGAAGTAAAATATACTATAGATACATTATCTTTAGACTCTTCTAAATATTTTATGTTTTCTAAAATTAAAGATTCATCCGTTAAATTTTCTAAAGAAAAAGATGAAAGGTTATTGAAAATTTTTGAATCAGATTCTTTAATATCTGAGATTTCAAGAAAATACGATTTTATATTTTCACGATTTAGTCATGAACCAATTGATAATTTTTATTGTGATAAAAAGTAGTTTTAACTATGTAATTGTAGTGCCCCTGATGCCGCTAGTTTGTCAAAGTAACAGCTACCGCTAATTTGTAATTAGTGGCAGTAAGAGTAAGAAATAAAAAAAATGTATATTTCATTTAAACAATGTAACCAAATTCCCCCGCTAGCGCTCGTCTGTGACGAGTGCCGTATCGAGTAAGAAAACAAAAGAAACAAAGCCACATTATAGCAATATAGTGTGGTTTTTTTATGGTTTTAAGTGTAAAAAGTGTTTTTCATAACTGTCTAAAAATCAGTAAGATAATTTTTTAACGTGCTATTCCCAAGGTCATTTTAAACCAAAGTGTCCCATATAAGGGAATTAAATAAAAATGAGATAGTTATATTATATTTAAATAAATTAAAGTTTAAGGAAAAAGCAAAGTAGAGTAGATTACTTTGTTTTTTCCTTTTTGTCAAGATTCACAAGCATTTTTCACAAGCGTTACCTTTATTTTGGGCAATTCTAATTAATTGCTGTGTTTTGAATTCAGAAGTATGCGTACTCAAATTAATTGGGCTACCAGAAAACGTTTCAGAAGGGGTGTTTCCACCCAAATTAAGTTGAGGTTTATTAGTGTTGTATATTATTATCGCTCTAGCTAGTAATTTATCAAGTTGTTTACTAGAACTGATGTTTTGAGGGTATAAGAATTGGTATTTGAGTACTTTATTAAAAGCTTCAATCATGGAATTGGAAAATAATACATCTCGCTGTGCTACTCTGTGAATTATGGTTTGATTAAAAGAGTTTAAGAGTGAGGCTACACAAGTATTCACATTTTCAGAACCACCATCTGTTAAAAACATGGTATTAATGGGTTTGTATTTTAAGTAGGCTTCTTGTAATAAATTCTAATAGCTTTACCTGAGTTGCTTTTTTCAATAGAGAATCCCAAAACCTTTTTAGAAAAATGATCCATTAGAATATGAATATAATGTTTAGCATTATCAGCAGTTTTAAAAATAGTAACATCGGCACACCAAACTTCATTGGGTTTAGTGGTTTTTAAGGGAAAGTATTGATTAAATTTTGAATAGGTTTTAAGGTTTGCATATCCAAGTAACCTACAATATTTATAAAAAGTGGATAACCCACAAAATAAAGCTTGGTCTCTTATTGCCTTTAAATAGACTGATGATTTAGACCAATATTTATAAGACTCATGCTCCATATAGGATTTAATGATTAAAACTTCCCTTGCTAATAGTTGGTTAGGAACCTTTTTTGCACACCATTTAAAATAAGATCCTTCACATTTATGAATAACAATTGTTTTGTAATTTTGATAAGTAGATTTTGAGATATTGAATACTTTTAGAGCGTTATTTATAGGAATTGTATCTTTTACAAGCTCTATAGTATTTACAATCAATTCTTTTTGATCTTTAATAATAGATTTAATGCCTTTTACATTGGAAATGATATTATGAAAAACATCAGATAATTTAAAATAGCTTTCCATTATTTTTTTAATATTTGACGATTCATTAAAACGTTTAATAAGTTCAATTTCTTGATTTATAAACTCAGCAACTTCGCAACCCATATATTTGTTTTCAGGTTCTTGTTTCCAACGAGATATGTTAGAGCTAGGAATAATGTTTTTTAATCGTTTAGGAATATTATTTTCCAAACCTAATCTATAATAATTTTTAATACTAGTATCCCACGAGTGCCGCTTAACAGAACTATTCTTGCTGAAACTAATATCAAAAGGATTTTGCTTTGAAGCCAAGTTGTAATCTACAGTCATTTTTTAACGCACAAAATTCAGATTAAAAGCTCGAAAAAAAGTAGGGTGTATCCTTATTTCTAGTAAGGCTAAATTTTTAAAACCTTATCATAAGTAAGGTAAAACCTTATACTTTACAATAAAAAACAGCCTATTTTTATTACTTGTAACAATCCAAAGAAATGAAGTTATCAGTTTCAATAGTATGTTGTGTTTTTATATGTCTTATGAGTTGTAAAACCATAGTTTTTAATCAGGTTACTCAAACTAAAACCACTAAACAAGTTGTATTAGGAAGTATCGGCTCTGAAAAAGAGTTTTTATTGCAAAAAGGATTTAATAATAGTGCTGTGCCGAACTATAAAACACCTATTAAATTATCTATAATAGCTAAACCATTTACAAAACAAACTTATAAAACGTTTACTAAAGCAAAAGCTTTACAATCGGCAGATATAAAAATTAACTACATAGATTCTATTCCCAATAAACCAAAGTATATTCAATTACAAATAGCAGATAAAGTAGCTGTTTTAACTGCTTTAAATAGCGAAGAAAATAATGCTGTAAAAGCGTATTTAAGCCTCAACACTTATGCTCAAGTTTTAACTAATATGTCTTTAGTTTTCAACCAAAAAGATATAGAAAGTATAAACAAAGCAGATGCTGTTTTTTTGGTTGAAAACGGATTAAAAACCTACGCATTACAGCTATATAGAGACAAGGTTAAAACACAAACCATCTCTTTTATTAACAGTATTGTTTTTGAGTATCAAGTATTAAATTGCTGTTGGCAGGAAAACAAAAAGCATCAACTTGATATAGTAGATTTAGTAAGTAAATATACTAATTGCCCTAAAAATACGTATCGCTCATCAAAAAGAGCTGAAAAGAAAATAACTAATTATTATAAATTATAACTCATGCAAAAAGTCCTTTTATTATTCTGTTTGGTATTCAGTTTTATTGCTTGTGATGATATTCTTGAAGTAGTCGATATATCAAACAAAACGGTTACTGCTTTAGCGCCAACAAATCTCAGTATGATTGAAACTACCGCGGTTACATTTTCGTGGCAAACTGTTGAAGAAGCTGAAGGCTATTATTTGCAAGTTGCCATACCCAATTTTGAAAATGCTTCTCAAATTTTAGTAGATACTATTATAGCAAAAACTAATTATTCAGAAATATTAAAACCGGCAAATTATCAGTGGCGAGTTCGGGCAGAAAACTCAGATTATAAAACAGATTTTACCACCAATAGTTTTACAGTAGCAGAATAGACCATGCAAAACAAAACAAAGACATATATATTATTAGCCTTTGTTTTAGGTATTTGGGGTGTTATTGGGTATAAAATCATATCTCCTATAAACCCGGCAGTTCCAAATATGGCCAATTCAGAATTTAACAAATCATTTACCCCAAAGGTAAATACTGTTTTAGATACTTTTTCTATTCAAACCACTGACCGTGATCCCTTTTTAGGAACTTTAAATACTAAAAAAAAATCTGTCATCAAAAAAATAAAAAAACCAGAAACGGTTTGGGTTACAATTTTATATCATGGAAGTGTTAATAGGCAAGCAAGTGAAAATAAAGTGTTTGTGGTTTCAATAAATGGTGAACAACACTTAATGAAGACAGGACAAACCATTAATGATATAAAATTAATTAGTGGAACTACTAAAGAAATTACAATAGCCTATAAAGGCGATATAAAAACCATTAATAAAACATGAAATGGCTTAAAGTAAAAGCTGGCGCTTTACAACTCACCATGTTTATAGTAGTGGTGATAGCTTTATTGTTAACTTCTTTTATTATATTAATTCATACCAATAAAAGATTCAAACTACAAACAGATTTTGTAAAAGAAACGATTGTCAATACAGAGCGTGGAATTAATTATGTGTTACAAAATCAAATAATTCAAAAGGACACACTTCAAATTAATTTACAAGATGAAGACTTTAAAACATTAAAAGTCCATCGTGATTATTGGGGTGTTTTTGAAAAGGCCGTTTCCACCTCTAAAATAAAACATAATAGTTTTAGAAAAGTGGCTTTAATAGGTGCTTCGCAACCAAAACTAAATAGAGTGGCTTTATATGTAAAAGATAACCATAAACCTTTAGTGGTTGTTGGAAACACTAAAATACAAGGAGTTACTTATTTACCAAAGCAAGGGATTAGAACAGGTAATATATCTGGACATTCGTACTATGGAAACCAATTGATTTATGGAATATCAAAGATGAGTGAACCGGAACTTCCAAAATTATTAAATGAAACACTTGAGCACATCAAAAGCGTTCAAAACACATCTGAACGTATAAGTCAAGAACAGTTTATCGATTTAAGTAAAACCAGAACATTTCAAAACTCTTTTTATAACCCTTTACAAGTTATTTATAGCCCTACTGATATTCTGCTTTCCGAAGTTTCTTTAACAGGTCATATTCTCGTACAGTCAAAAACAAAAATTGTTGTGGATGCAAGTTCCAATTTAAAGGATGTAATTCTGATAGCACCTGAAATAGAGATCAAATCTAATACTCAAGGAATGTTTCAAGCATTTGCAACAAAAAGCATTAACGTTGAAAATAATTGTGACTTATACTATCCTAGTACTTTAATTTTAAATGAAGATTTAGAACTAAAAGTACCAATTGAAAATACAAATAATCAAAAAGAAACTCCTTTTATTAAGGTTAATAAGGGAGCAAAAATAAAAGGTGTTATTGCTTATTTAGGAGATACCAAAAACTATAAAGCACAAATTTTCATTGATACTCATGCAGAAGTTATAGGTGAAGTGTATTGCGCTCAAAATTTAGAATTATTAGGAACGGTTTCTGGTACTGTTTTTACTTCAAACTTTGTTGCAAACCAATCAGGATCGAGCTATCAAAATCATATATATAACGGAAAAATAATTATTACTGATTTACCTCAAGAATACGTGGGCTTACCATTTGAAGACTCAATAAAAGAAGTAGCAAAATGGTTATACTAAAAAAAATTAATGCTTCTACTCTTATGGAAACTTTAGTGGCTTCAGTTTTAATTGTGGTCGTTTTTATGATATCTAGTATGATTTTAAACAATTTGTTTTATAATACAATAAAGAACAATACAAGAGGCATTGAAACCCATTTAAACGAATTAGAATATCTATATAAGAATGAGAAACTAAATATCCCTTTTTATGATGATTATAGTTCCTGGAATATAGCTATTGAATCATATAGAGAATATGATAAATCATATATTTTATTTCAAGCCATTAATAAAGAATCAAAACAAAATTATTTAAAACAAATTATTGCAAACCAAGACTAAAATACAAGCCTTTACATTAAGCGAAATGGTAGTAGTATTAATTATTACCAGTATTGTTATAGGATTAGCCTTTTCAGTTTTAAGCTTAGTACAAAAATATATGGGTAGCATTCAAAATAATTTTAATAAAAATATGGAGCTTAATAAATTGGAACAATCTTTAAGTTTGGATTTCAATAGATATTCTAACATAAGGTATGACTATTTAGAGCAGATTATCATATTCAAAAACGAAATAGATTCCACAATCTATCAATTTGGTGAAACCTTTATTATTAAAGAGATTGACACATTCAATATTCAACTACAAAACAAACAAGTATTCTTTGATGGAAAGAATGTTGAACAAGGCAATGTAGATGCTATAAAACTAGAAACTACAAAGGTATTTCAAAATCAAAAACTATTTTTTTTTAAAGAAAACGATGCAACCCATTTTGTGAACTAATGGCATTCAATCTAGATAATATATTAATAGAAAAAACTGTTTTAAAAGATAAAACAAAATCCACTTCTTTTTTACAAAAGGAAATTGTGTTATTCAATAAAGCCTTTACCAACAAAATAAAGGAAGATTTTTATACAGAATTAAGCGTTCTGTTAAAAGCAGGCATTACACTTAAAGATGCTTTGGAACTCATTGAGAATTCACAAAAGAAGAAGCAGAATGCAGATATTCTTAAATTGATATCTCAAAATATTGTATTAGGACAAAGTCTTTCGGAAGTTTTAAAGACTCAAAAACAGTTTTCAGATTATGAGTATTATTCTATAAAAATTGGAGAGGAAACAGGAACACTTTTTCAAGTAACTGAGCAACTTGGAAGCTTCTTTGCCAGAAAAAATGAGCAGCGTAGAAATTTAATCAGTGCTTTAACCTATCCTGTAATCATTTTAAGCACTGCTGTTTTAGTGGTCGGATTTATGCTACGCTTTGTAGTGCCTATGTTCCAAGATATCTTTAAACAGCAAAATGTAGAATTACCAGCCATTACAAAGTTTATTATAAGTGTTTCTGATTTTTTAGGAGATTATGGGTTTATATTGTTTTTTGTTTTAGTAGCTATAATAGCCTCAAAATCGTTTTTAAATAAAAAGAAACGCTTCAAGCAATTAAAGGATATCTTTATTTTAAAACTCCCTTTTATAGGAAACTTTGTAAAGGCTATTTATTTATCGCAATTTACACAAGCCGTCTCTTTACTTACCGCTTCTAAAGTCCCAGTGATTAATAGTATTCAATTAGTGAAACAGATGATTGATTTTTATCCTCTACAGCATGCTTTAGAAATTGTTGAACAACATATTTTGAAAGGAGAATCACTAAGCACAAGTTTAAGTCGGCATAAACTTTTTGATGATAAAATGATAGCTCTAGTTAAAGTGGCTGAAGAAACCAATCAAACCGAATTTATTTTTAATCGACTGAATATGCAATATAATATCCAGGTACAACAACAATCTAAAATGTTATCTACTATTATGGAACCCTTTATTATTTTGGTTGTGGGTGTTTTGGTGGGTGTGATTTTGATTGCAATGTATTTACCGATGTTTAAATTGAGTAGTGCTATTGGATGATTTTTGGTTTGAATAGTTATTATTTTCAAAGCCACTCAGCACATTCCTCTAAATTTCGCGAAAAGCTACATTTCGAAAAAAGCGCTTCATTAAGATAAGTCTTGGACACAATTCCCACTTTTGACTTTTCATTCCGTTACTCCTTTCCGTTGCTCTGGAAAGGATCAGGTCATTCCTAAGTAAAAAGCGTGAATCAAGTCCGCTAAATAAGGAAAAATGTATTTGCCATTGTGTTCCACTTCCTATGATTTTGTATTTCGCAAAGAATTTAGGTTCACTTCCGTAATCCATCACCGTCATACCTTTTTTTGACAGCAAAATAACAACATTCAGCTTTGAACGACAGCATAACCAGGCTCGTGTCTCGCACTTTTTATATGTCTAAACAAAGCTGAATATTGGAGAGCACTAAGCAACAAAAAGAAGGTAACAGCGTCGCTATGGGAAGTAAATCTAAAATAAATCTTATGAAATCTTACAAAATCAATAAAAAGGAAGCGCAGCAAAAGTTAAAAAAACAAAAAAAGGAAAACGCTCTGGATATAATAAGTAAATCAATAACAAAGCCTTTCTGAATGGTTCAGATAGGTCAATATTAATCTTTAAATTTTTTAATTATGAGTACTCTAAGAAACAAAGTACAGTTAATTGGCAACGTAGGAAACGCCCCAGAAATCACAAACCTTGAAAGCGGAAAGAAAGTTGCAAAATTTTCAATCGCAACCAATGAATCTTATAAAGATTCTAAGGGAGAAAAAGTGACAAACACCCAATGGCACACTATTGTAGCATGGGGAAAGATTGCCGAAATCGTAGAGAAATTTGTAGGCAAAGGAAAAGAAGTAGCACTAGAGGGAAAATTGACCTCACGCTCTTATGAAACTGCAGCGGGAGAAAAAAGATATGTTACCGAAGTGGTCGTAGATGAAATTCTGCTTTTAGGAATTAAAGGCGAAAACGCTACTGAATAATTGAAAATTAAAAGAGAGCGTTCCTGTCGAAAAGTTGCGCTCTCTTTTTCATTATTAATCTTATTAAATAGAATTACAATGAATGATAAAGTTAATAAAATAAAAGCCGATTTGCAACATTTTTGTGGTACAGAAACGGTCTTTAAGATTCCATTAATTGGAACTCGTTTTACTGACGGATTAAAATATTTAGCCAACGAAGCGGAATGCTTTTGGTTGATTACAGATGCATCCGTAATTGCAAAAAGTTTATCAAATAGAAGTGCTTTTATTACCATTGATTTTAAGCGACTTTCTGAAAAGGAACAGTTTGAAAAGCAATGTGAAGCTATCATTAATTATAGTGATGGAAATGATAAAATTTTTGAAACGCACCGATATATTGTAACCGATTTTCCTTTGGATGAATTGCGATTATTTTTTGTAGATAATACGCTGATGCTTCCAAGCGAATATTAAATTTTTGAGATATGGTTTATATAACATTTCAAGATTTAAGTTCGGAAAGACAAGAGGAACTTTTAAAGGTTTCTCGGGAAGATGTGGAACATAAATTTGGGGAGTCTATTAAAAAGCATATTGACGAAAAATATGTTGATGAAGATAACCAAATGTATGAGCGTTTGATAGAGGAAGAAATGATTAAAAACCTATACACTTATAATTTCATTTTTAACATTTAGTAGATTTGAAATTCAAAAATTAACCTAAAGACCTTTGGAAATTCCGAAGGTTTTTTTATGACCTCATTTTGTTTTCTGCAATAAAAAGAGCCATTCCTTAAAGATACTTTTAAACTTCAAGAGTAACACTCTTAAAAAATCGAATTTCAATTCTAATTACTATAAAAGCCATTACATTTTTGGATGTCATGGTATTTTTTTTTGTCCAGCGAGCTGGACGAAAAGATTTCCATGTTAAAACCAAGAAAAAATGACAAAAGTTTCAAGCTATATTTTTGACATACGGTTGCTGTCTTTTAATGACTGCGCAGACCCTATGCACAAGCTTGTTCCTAACGTTGTTTACAATAAGCATTTTGTTCTTTCCTTCCTCGACCTTTCTAAGAAAATAAGCTCTGATATCGGGATCATGATTAATAGCAGCCAAAGCACTCATATGCAAGTGTTTTTTAAGTGTTCTGTTAGCCATAGGATGTATTCTGGACTTTCGATTAATGGAAGATCCGGAAGTGTATTCAAAAGGCACGACACCGCTGTAACAAGCCAGTTGTTTAGGATTGTCATAGCGCGTAAAGAAGTTTGTGAAAACGGTAAGATGAAGAGCCGTGATTTGACCAATCCCAGTCACAGAAGTCACCAAACCGACCGTTTTATTGAGTTTGTCATCAGAAAGAATCAGTTTTTTAATTTCAGCCTCAATACGTTTGATTTCATCTTCAAGATTTTTGTTAATCCTTTTCAGGTTTTTCCTGGCAAGTTTACCAATTTCAGGAGAAAAACGCTCAAGTTCATTAGGGTATTTATTGATATCAGCTCTAGTATTAACCAGCTTTTTTCTAATCTTAAGCAGTATCTTCATTTTTTCAAGAACTTCAGCAATAGGTTTATAAAGTTCCAATTCTGGGTAATTTTTAGATGCATAAAAAGCGATTCTTTTTGCATCAACTTTATCGTTTTTACCGCGCTGAAGACCAATACTCTTGGTGATCTTTATAGGCATTTCAACACAGAAATTGGCTTGTTTTTCAACGAGCTTGGCAATAATAAGCTTTCCGTACACACCTGTGTGTTCCATGCACATCAGCGTGTTGACCAAAGGGATTTTCTGATTTTTAAGAAGCCTAATAAAAGCATTAGTCCCTTTTTTAGTGTTTTCAAAAACGTAAGAGGTAGTCCTATCGTTTTCGATAATAGCTACATCAAAGCACTTTTTCGATATGTCAATACCGATAAAGTAGTTAAAGTTTTGTTTGTTCATAATAGATAAGATTTTAGATAAATGACCAGTATCCAGATAACCATCGAACCCCTGATAATAGGTCTAAAAACCTGAATTTCCATCTGATGCCGTTCCGGAGATAACTGATAAGGGCTTTTATCAAATAAAGTATAAGCCCGAAGCTTTGAATAGCGTATAATTCGCCCCTATCAGTTTGGTCACAGTTTATTATTATAGGGAGTATTCCCCGATAGAAAGTTAACAATTAAAGAAACTCACTAACATATAAATAATCCCTAAATAAAGCGTGTTTGTAAAACTAAGGGTATTTCTATGTTGTAACCAGCACCTGGCACACCCGAAGTTTGTACGATGTTGACTCCTGATAAATGGCCTTGCATCGCGGCTAAAGGATTATTTACAGGTTGTTTTTCAATGGTTTTAGCACTTATTTTTACAATACTACCTGTACGTTCCGTCTCCTTAACGGTATAATAACCTGTATTAATTTCTACAGTATTTAAGGATGTGATATCAGTTTCCATTTGGATATTAGTTTCAGTACGACCTTGTATTGAAATCTCTTGGGTTTTAAAGCCTACGAATGAAAATAGCAATACGTCCTCAGTATTTGCTATTATAGTATATGCGCCATTGAAGTTGGAACTTGTTCCTTTTTGAGTCCCTTTGATTCTAACGGTCACTCCTGCAAGAGGAACACCATTGTCATCTGTTATGATTCCTTGAGTTTTGATTTGGTCTTGCTTTTTTTTTGAAGTATTATTGGCCCTGATAATGACATAATTATCATTAGTTGTAATGGTAAAGTCATTTTTAGGGAGACTTTCTTCTAATAGTTTGATGGCTTTGATAATTCCTTTTTTAAGATGGACTTTAGGAATGTCCTTAAAAATGTTCGACTGGTAAATAAAAGTGTATTCCGTTTGTTCCCTGATGAGTTCAAAGACTTCATAAATAGTTACCGTTTTGTCAATGTTGATGGTTATTTTGGTATTCTGAGAGGTAACAATGCTAGTAGAAAAACTAAAAACAGTTGAACAAAATAAGAGTAGAAATGTTCTCATAAAAAACTGTATTAAATTTTTCCAACAGGCGAAATGAACGCTTGTTAATTTAAATTCCATAAATTTGTGTGTTAGTTGGTTTAAAACCGATTAATATTATAAAGGGGATTAAGTGTATTACTGTCGAGGTATCAGCTTTATTCCCTTTCCTTTTTTCTTTATTTAATTGTGATTTTTTTGTCTTTTATCTCATAGGCATTTATAATGTTTGTGTTCTTAATTCCGTTTAAAATGTCAGATATATTTTGGTTTTTATTCAGCACGCCGTTAAACTTTACTTTTTCGAGTGCCTTATTTTCAAAGGACACTTCTACATCATACCATCTAGAAAGTACAACCATAATGTCTTTTAAAGGTTTATCCTTAAAACTAAACAGTCCTTTTGTCCATGAGATATTGTAACTCACATCTGCGGGAGCTGTCACTATTTTTTTGGTTTCTTTATTTAGAATGGATTGTACTCCTGGATTTAAGTATTTGGTTGTATTCTGTGTTGAAACCGTGACCAAACCTTCAACTAAAGTGGTATAAACATAATGCTCATCCTTATAAGCTTTTATATTGAATTCTGTACCTAAAACTTCCACGTCTTGCATTTGCGAGACTACTTTAAACGACTGATTATTATTGACTGTACTAGATGACACATCAAAGTAAGCTTCGCCATAGACTAATTCAACATTACGAGTCTCTCCTTGTTTAAATGTTACTGGATACTTTATTTTAGAATCTGAGTTTAGCCAAACCTTTGTGTTATCGGATAATTTGATTTGAAACTGTCCTCCTCTTGGAACTGTTAGATAGTTATAACTGGTTTCTGAAACTGATTTATGTTCGGTTTCATATATTAATTCTTCGCCGTTACTATGCAGGGTTTTAGTTTGGTAAGTGCTTCCTTTTTCCAAAATAATTTCAGAGCCATCGTTTAAGGTTAGGGTTGCCTTATTTATTCCAATCTCAATTTTTGTATCAACTACTTCAGAATCTAAAACCTTTTGGGAGTGCTGAATAACTAATTGCATAAACTAACGAGAACAACAGAATGATGGAAGCAGCCACCTTGTATATTTGAACTGTTGGCACTTTCTTACTAGGTTTTATATTACGTGCTACTTTCTTCCAGTCTTTTTGTTTATCGATTTGGTTTAGAAACTCTAAATTGTTTTTTATTTCTTCATTAGACAAGTTTTGCTGAATATGGATTTTAGCTCCCTCACTAAACAGGTCTGTTTCTTCTAGTTCCGTTAGGTATTTGTCTTTCAACAAAGCCTTAGACGTTTTTTTACTAAGCTTATATATTCTATCAAAAATGGTCATGACATACTTCTTTATAATGCCAAAACGTAAAAAGTTAAAAAGGGAGTGAAAGAATTTTTAAAAAAAAGTAAAAAAACAATTTAGATGGCTTAGCGTATTTCTTAATTTTTTATAGGCAATGCGCTTTTGTGTCTTTACGGTGTTGATGGTTATCGATAATTCTTCTGCTATTTCATTATTGGTATATTCATTTAAACTGAACCTAAGAATCTGTTCACATTTATTAGGTAGCGCTTTCATGGCACTTTCCAAATTCGCATAAATGTCAACAATTACCATTTCACTTAAAAAGTGTTCTTCAGTTTGAATTTTATCAAAGTCAGTATCTGGCCTTATTATCGTGTTTTTATGGTATTTACTTCGTAAATAATCTAAGGATTTGTTTTTAACAGAAGTGTACAGAAACGATTTAATGGCATTGTAATTTGGATAGGGTACTTTACGTTCCCAAGTTTTAATAAACACGTCTTGAACGACATCCTTAGATGCATCTAAATCTTTCAAATACCTATTAGCAAATAGAGATAGGGAAGGGTATAAGTCATCAAAAAGTGCCTTATACTTTTCTGAGGTCATATGTTGTGGTTTGCCTGGAAACATTTTTTAAGTTCTGTAGAACCGCTCATTTATTGTGCATGACCTTGTTACTAAATAAGCAGATTATAATCCTTGTGGGCGTTAAATATCTGTTATTCACTACTACCTGTTGAAGTTTTCTTAAATGTTTGAAAAAACACCGCCACTATTTAGCCAAATGTAGAATACAAATAGGCGTGGAACTCAACTTAACTGCTAGGGGTACTGGTATAACATGCACTGATAAGAGAGCTCACGCCCGGGTACGTGAGCCAATCTACTTATCATCTCAGTGCAAAAATTACCAGTTTTCTAGCAGAGATTCAAAGCGATAGCTTCAAATACTTTGTGTAAGAAGAATCGCAAGTTTAATAAATATTAAGCAATATAATAAAAATAATTTAACTGTACTAGTACAGTTGTATAAATTATAAAATTACATCAATTTGAAAGTATTAAATATATGATTTGGCAACTAAAATTGAAAGGCATATTATACTTAAAATCAGAGAGATGAGATTAAAAAGGAAAATTTCTCAGCTAACTTTATCCCAATGTTTAGGTATGAGTGGAAGTTTTGTTTCACATGTAGAATCAGTAAAAAGAAGAGCTAAATACAATGTAAACCACCTTAACGAGATAGCAAAAATATTTAATTGTTCCCCAAAAGATTTTTGGCCTGATTGCCCAATATAAAATAAAAATTGCAATATGGCTAAATTAAAACCAGAGGATATTGTATTGAATAGTAAAATTGCCTTACGTATAAAAGAATTGAGGGTGAAAACTAACCAAATCAATCAAAATTTGCTGAATGTCATTTTGTAGATAGACAATTAGTAAGTCGTTTGGAAGGTACTAATGACCAACGAGGAGTATCTATACATACAATAAAACGTTTTTGTTATATGATAGGAATAACTTTAAGAGAATTTTTTGATTCCGTTCTTTTTAATTAAATATGGTGAAAATTAAATGACTCCTTTATTTTAAAATGATTTGCTCTGGTTTATTATAGAGTCGCTATTAATTTCTTTCAAAAAAAATGAGTTTTGAATCCAAAATAAATTATATTCAAAAATCGTTACCTTTGTAACCATAGGACAATATTATGGATATTCAATTAGAAAAATATAAGTTAATCGAATGGTTAATGGGTCTTAAAGACGAATCCGTTATTTCAAAACTTAAGAGCATTAAAAGTAGTCTTCCTACTTCCTCCGACTGGGCTGAGGATATTATTGAAACAGAAAAATTATTCATCAATGCTGGATTAAAAGATATTGAGGAAGGGAACACATTTACCCATGAGCAGGTAATGAAAGAAATTAACGAAGCCTACGGCATTTAATAAATGAATGGAAATTGTTTGGACGAAACTGGCTAATGTTACTTATAAAGAAGTTTTTGAAAATCTCGAATGGAGATGGACAAAAAAAGAAATGAAAAACTTTAATGATTCAACTAACTCCTTGTTGGAAAAAGTCAAAAACAAACAAGTTGTTCATCCATTTGCAAATAAAAAATTAGGTGTTCGAAAAGGAATAGTCCACAAAAACGTTTCTCTATTTTACAAAGAAGACAGAAAGAATAATAAGATTTATTTGATTACATTTTTTAATAATCGGATGAATCCTAAAACATTAAAAGAACTATTAAATAAATAGTGCTAGATTTAAAAAAAAATGATGGTTTCCACTGAGAGGAAGAAGTGTTATTTTAGGAACTCTCTGAAAATGAAGGATAACCATGCCTATAAACAAAACTTTATAGGAACTTTGTTTATAGGCTAATTAGGTATACAGTGGATAGTTAGTTTTGATAAAAATCAATAACAAAGTTCACAATAGAGACGAAAATGATCACATGTTTTCATGAAAACCAATGATAAATTACGCCATCAGATTTTTGAAATCATTAAAAATCAAATCAAGGCTGATAATCCCCCAGAAACCAATGTGACTTATAAAAGATTAACAGCTTTCGGGTATAATGATTTTGAAGCCCACCAACTCATCGGGCAATGTGTGTCTTTGGAATTATTTCATATGCTAAAGCACAAAGAAACCTTTAATCAAATCAGATACATTAAAAATCTAAAACAACTTCCAAAAGAACCGGACAGTTTAACTCCTATAATAAGGAACTAGCTCCTTTTTACGAAATACCGTAAAGATGTCAAATTGAAAAAAGTATCTTACTTTTAAAAAATGTTGCTAATAGATAAGCTATAAATTCATGTAAATTTTTAAGCCACAATAGTTTAGAAACCATCTCAAATAATTCATAAAATTCGCATCGAATAGGTTAAATCATATTAGATATTTTATAGTATATTTGACAAAATAAATGAAATTAAATCAATGCAGAAGTTACCTATTCGGTTACCTGTATTTGAAAAATTAGGATAACTAATTGATAATTAAAGTATTAGGTAATGGCAGTTAGTTCTGTCATCCCGACAAACCTAGTTTTAGGTTTTACAAAAACACTGTCAATTATATAATTAACAGTGTTTTTGTATCATATAATGTCAACTAAAAGGTATACTATTTGGTGAGTCAATTTTTATCGGAATTGCTATAATTTTAAAGCCCTTATAAAAGCAATTTGATGTTTGTTTTGCAATTGTAATCTTTTAACTTGAAACACACACACACACACAAACAAAGAGCACATTTTCAATTATTTTCTTCACAAGAAAGCCTAAAAGGTTTGTTAATGAATTATCAATTTATGCAATTGTAACAGTTAATAGAAAGCGTTCAGGAATTAGTTTAAAAACAGCCGTTTTTTATGACAGATTGGGATAATAAAGTAGTTCCTCATTTTTAATTATATTGTTATGTTCTCCAAGTTCTGATCTTTTCAAAATTAAAGATTTTGTATTTTTCATTTTTTAAATAGATATTTCAGCATTTTCGTCCGTGTTTCAATGGTGGTTCTTCACTATGCCTGAAGATTTAGATAACCGTATCAATAAATTAAAAAACTCTAAAGTTTTTAAATCAATTAAATTCAATGTCTCCAAAAAATGATTTTAAATGAAAGTCTGGTTCTTTAGACTTGATGTTGTTCCAAGTTATATAATGAGGTTTTGATAAATCATCACCACATTTGTAAAAGTTAGCCTTTGCTTTAACGTTTTCGAAAGAATTCAAAGTATTAAAATAAAATATTTCCAAAGGTATTTTTATAAATATCTTCCAATTAAACATTGTTAATCCATTCTTTGAAATTCTTTTTATTTTAGTTTTAGTTTTAATCAAATTTATAGTTTGCGTGTCTAATAATTGTCTACCGTATCTATCTTTGCCCCATGCCAAACGGCATGTCCCTAAACAATTAAATTCAAAATTGTAATAGCTTGTATCTTCTTCAAAAGCTATAAAAAATTCCACACAACTATCTTTATAAACGGGGTCATTATGTTTCGAAAATTTAGCCATTATTTCTGATTCGATAACATCGTATTGTAAATAGATATTTTTGCTGTTATGAGCAATTTTAAAGCGTACTTTGTTGAATTCATCTTTAAAGCCCCACGGATGATGGTCAATGTCATTATAATTGATCAGATTTAAAATGCTTTTAGACTTAGAAATATTAGGTATTATTAATTTTTTTTTCACGAAATATTTTATTCTGGTTAATAATTTTTTGAGCAGCCTAATTGTTATAGTATAATAATGGTAATATTTTATTAAATTTGAGTTTCGTTACCGTAAATATAAAATAAATTTAAGCTTTATAATTTATCAATTTGGAATTTTTTATAATATGTTTATTTCTCTAAGGACTAAAAGTATATTTTATAATAATTTGATATTGTTTTAATTTGTTGACTAAAACTTAATGAAATGCGTTTTTTATAGCAGGAATTGAACCTGTTTATTTTTTGAATAAATAAAATAATAATTTGTTTTGAATAGTGAAGAAAGAGTAATAGGGATAAAGGATGTTGCGAAAGCTGCAAATGTAGCTTTGGCAACTGTAGATCGTGTAATACATAATAGATCAGGCGTTAGCCAAAAAACTAAGGATAAAGTCTTAAAAGTAATCGATAAGATGGGTTACCAACCCAATATTATGGCTAGCAATTTATCAAAGATGAAAAAAATTATTTTTGGCGTTTTATTGCCTAATATTTACGAAGGGTCTGGCTATTGGGAGTTTCCAATGAAAGGCGTAATTAAGGCGCAAAAAGAACTAGCTCAATTTGGAGTAAAGGTTAAGATTTTCACCTTTAAACAAGATAATAACAAGGAAATTAGGAAGAAAATACTTGAGTTGATTAATAGTGATATTCAAGGTTTGGTTTTAACTTCTAAGTTTGCTGATGAGATTGAAATTTTATTAGAAGATTGCAAACAAAAAAAACGACCCTATGTTTTTATTGATTCTAATGTAAGGAAGATCGATTCGTTGTGTAGCATTCAGCAACCTTTATTTGAAAGCGGTGAGTTAGCAGCCCAACTATTTAATTACTGTTTTAATAAGGGAGAAATTCTTGTTTTACATTTAAAAGAAACTATGGATACGGAAGATATTATTGGTCTTAAAGAAAAGGGCATGAATGCTTATTTAAAGGAAAAGAATAGCTCTATAATTACTAAGTCATTAGTCATTACAGATTTTAATGAACATACTATTGATGCTATTTTAACTCATACTTTAAAAGAAAACCCCTTGATTAAAGGCGTTTTTATACCCAATTCAAAGGTTGCATACATTGCTAAATATTTTAAAAAAAGAGGTGGTGAAAAGATTTATCTTATAGGATATGATTTTTTTAATGATGATATAGAATATCTTGAAAAAGAAATTATAGATTTTTTAATCTGCCAACGTCCAGAAGAACAAGGTTATCAAGCTATATTTAAGTTATTTGAAAATATTGTTTTAAAGAAAGAAATTGAAAATGAGATTATTATGCCTTTAGATATTATTACCAAAAAAAACTATAAATATTATTGAATTGATTTATTTTTTTAAAATTTAATGAATTCATATATTTTTTTTATATTTTTGAGGTACGTTACCGTTTTTTAAAAACAAAACTATTATGACGCTAAAGCTATTAGATTGGATTGTAATTTTTATATTTTTTTTAATAATGGTAGTCATAGGGGTCTGGGCGCATTTCAAAAATAAAGATTCTGATGATTATTTTACCGCAGGCGGAAATTTACCTTGGTGGTTATCTGGTATTTCTCATCATGTATCTGGTTATAGTGGTGCCGTATTTGTTGCTTATGCAGGATTAGCTTATACACACGGTTTTTCTATATATGTATGGTGGGCAATGACGGTTGGGATATCTATTATAGTAACCATTAATATATTTCCGGTGCGTTGGGTAAGATTAAGAAAAAAAATAGGTATTCAGTCTCCTTTAGAATATCTCTCCATACGATATGGCTTAAAAACTCAACAAGTTATAGCTTGGAGTGGTGTTATTTTAAAGTTGTTTGATGTTGCTGCAAAATGGGCAGCTATTGCCATTTTACTAAAAGTATTTACAGGTGTTCCCATTCTGTATGGTGTACTTTTTTCTGGAGGTATTTCAATTGTTTACATAACAATAGGAGGTCTTTGGGCGGTAACAGTTAGCGATTTTATACAGTTTATAGTTCAAATTGGTGCTGGTATTGTTATGTTTTTTGCAGCCACATCTAAGTTAGGTGGATTAGATTCTGTTTTTACTATTTGGGATAAATTACCAGCTAAGAATAGTGAGCCTTTTGCAGAACCTTACACGGTTGGTTTTGCTCTGGCTTTCTTATTCATAAATATGCTAAGTTATAATGGAGGGACTTGGAACTTAGCAACAAAATATATTTCATCACCCAATGAACTTAATACAAAAAGAGCAGCCATATTATCGGGTGTTTTGTATTTAATATGGCCATTAATATTGTTTTTTCCTATGTGGGCAGCACCTATTTTATTACCAAACTTGCAGGATCCTACAGAGTCTTATGGCCTTTTAACAATCAGCCTTTTACCTAAAGGAATGATAGGTTTAGTTTTAGCCTCTATGTTTGCTACAACTATGTCTATGACATCAAGTGATGCTAATACTATTTCAGCAGTCATAACCAGAGATATATTGCCACTTTATTTTAAGAGATTTAATGTTTCTAAAGAAAGAAATCCTCTGATAATAGCTAGAAAAGTGACTTTTATTTTTATATTTTTTACCATAATAATTGCAACGCAATATGAATCTTTTGGTGGTATTTTAGGACTCATAGTGACTTGGTTTGCCGCTCTTGTTGGTCCAATTGCTGTGCCTATGTTGTTAGGGATGCTTCCATTGTTCAAAAAAAGCGGATCTACGGCAGCATTGGTTTCTATTTTTGGAGGTTTAATAAGTTTTGCTCTAATTAAAATTTACACTTTTAACATGTCTTTTGGACTAGAGATCAGCTTCCCTCTAATAGTATCTGTTTTTTTATATGTGCTTTTTGGTTTTATAAATCGCAATACAGTAGTCTCTTCAGAAGTTTTGGAATTATTAGAAGCTATTGATAAAAAAGACGATAATTAAATTATAGTAATACTGAAATAAATTATAATGAAAGAAACCATTAATTGTGTTGACTGTATTTCAAATGAATTAATTCAATTAGAAATTAATGATAATTTATTAGTTTCAAGAGGTGAGATTGAAAAGAATAATCATAAAACTATTTTTATAGGTCCTAGTTTATTAGATCTTCAAATAAACGGTTTCTCTGGAGTCGATTTTAATACCTTTCCAATACTAGAAAACGATTTTATTCACGTTATTAATAGTTTGGTAAAAGAAGGTGTTTTGTCCTTTTTTCCAACTATAATAACAAATTCAGACACAAACATTATTGCTCTTTTAAAAAATATAAACGCGTTATGTTTGCAAAACCCTTTAATTAATTCTTATGTCGCTGGTATTCATTTGGAGGGGCCATTTATTTCACCTGAAAAAGAAGCATCTGGAGCACATTCAACAAATTATATAAAACCTCCAGATTGGGGCCTGTTTAGGGTATTTCAAGAAGCGTCAGGAAATAGAATCAAGATAATTACATTAAGCCCAGAATGGGATGGTTCGATAGGTTTTATAAAAAAGTGTGTTACGAATAATATAGTCGTTTCTATTGGGCATACTGCGGCAAGCAGCGAACAAATAAAAGCAGCCGTTGTAGCAGGAGCAACAATGTCTACCCACCTTGGAAATGGTGCGTCTTTATCTCTTCATCGAAATTCAAATATCATCTACGATCAATTGGCAAATGATGAATTAACTCCAAGTATCATTGCCGATGGATTTCATTTGCCAGATAATTTTTTAAAAACAGTTTTAAAGGTTAAAAGAGGGGCTATAGTTCTTGTCAGTGACTCAACAATGTTTGCAGGCATGGACTCAGGCGTCTACAACTCTCATATTGGTGGAAAAGTTAAATTAGAAAAAGAAGGAAGACTTTTGATTTATAATAATGAGAGTATGTTGGCAGGATCTGCTGTTTCGTTATTAGATTGTGTTAATAAACTTTTTTCAAGTGATATTCTAAGTCTTTCTGAAGCATGGTCATTAGCATCAATACAGCCAAAGAAACTGGCAAAAATAGTTGATAAAAGTAATGATTTTATCCTATTTAAATTGAAAGATAATTCGATATCTATTTTGAGCGTTTTTAAATCTGGAAAAAGGATATATACAAATAACTCATATTCTAAAACCTGAATAAGAAAGTATTATTAGATTTAAATATTTATAAGAAAAAATTAAAAGCCATCTATGATAGAACTTCAAACTACTACATCAAAAAACAATACTTTAATCCCCATAATAATCATTGCGGGCTTATTTTTCATTTTCGGCTTTGTAACATGGATAAATGGAGCGCTTATACCTTTTATGAAAACCATCAATGAATTGACTGATGCCCAATCTTATTTTGTGGCAACAGCATCCTATATTTCTTTTGTGGTTATGGCTTTACCAGCTTCTTATATTCTAAATAAAATCGGATATAAAAAAGGTATGTCCTTAGGCTTAATCATCATGGCAATTGGCGCTTTGGTTTTTATTCCTGCAGCCGAAGCAAGAACTTATTGGGTGTTTTTAACTGGTATTTTTATTCAAGGAATAGGGATGACTTTCTTGCAAACTGCAGCAAACCCCTATATAACTATCTTAGGACCTATAGAAAGTGGAGCAAAACGCATAGCTATAATGGGAATAGCAAACAAAACAGCTGGTGCTTTAGGATCTTTAATTTTTGGTGCTTTATTATTATCTGGGATAGATGATGTAAAAGTGAAATTAGGTAGTGTATCTATTGAGGAGAAAGGGGTACTTTTAGATACTATGGCAGATAGTGTTTTTATACCTTATTTAATCATGGCCATAGTCTTGTTTGTTTTAGGTTTGCTTATTAGAAAAGCACCTTTGCCTCATGTTGAAGCAGAAGAGTCTAAAGAAATAAAAGAAGGAAAAACAACCAAAACAAGTATCTTCCAGTTTCCTAATTTATGGTTGGGTGTTTTAACCTTATTTGTTTATGTAGGCGCAGAAGTTATAGCAGGAGATACTATCATTGCCTATGGCATATCACTTGGTTTTTCAGCAGCAGACGCAAAATTCTTTACCACATTTACCCTATTGGCAATGGTAGCGACCTACGCATTGGGTGTTGTTTTAATCCCAAAATACATAAATCAAGGCACGGCACTTAAAATTAGTGCTGTATTGGGTATCATTTTCAGTATTTGTATTTTATTAACTTCTGGTTTTACATCCGTTTTATTTGTAGCATGTCTAGGTATTTCAAATGCATTAGTTTGGCCAGCTGTTTGGCCATTAACTTTAAATGGTTTGGGCAAGTTTACAAAAACAGGATCAGCATTATTAATTATGGCAATTTCTGGGGGCGCTATTATTCCCCCATTATACGGAAGATTAGTAGATGCCAATACACAAGAACAGGTAGCTGCAGGATTAAGTAAATCAGATGCTATTGCATCGGCAGCGACTAATAGTTATTGGATTTTGATTCCGTGTTATGCGATTATCTTATTTTTTGCTATTTGGGGGCATAAATATAGGAATTGGATGAAATGATAAGTTATCAAAATAGAAATCAAAAATATTTAATTAAAAAATAAATTAAAAGCAATGTTAAAGAGCGGTATAGATAAGGCAACAAGTTTTGAAAAACGATTTGAAAATATAGGGACTATAGTTTATAATAATTCAACAGAAGCATCCAAATCGGTAGCCAAGGAAATAGCAGATTTAATAAAAGTAAAACAAGCACAAAAACAGCCTTGTATATTAGGTTTAGCAACAGGTTCCTCACCTAAAGGTTTGTATGCGGAACTGGTACGCCTACATAAAGAAGAAGGATTAAGTTTTAAGAACGTCATATCATTTAATCTAGATGAATACTATCCTATGGAGCCAGATTCTGTAAATAGTTATGTTCGTTTTATGAAAGAGCAATTATTCAACCATGTGGATATTTTACCTGAAAATTATCATGTACCAGATGGATTGTTATCTAAAGAAAGCATTGCTGATTATTGTGATCAATACGAAGCTAAAATTGAAGCATTAGGCGGAATTGATTTACAGATTTTGGGTATTGGAGGCAATGGGCACATTGGATTTAATGAGTCAGGATCGCTTCAAAATTCTAAAACACGATTGGTTGCACTAGATCATATAACAAGAGTGGCGGCAAGTGGTGATTTTTCAGGCTTAGAAAACACACCTAGAACTGCTATTACATTAGGAGTAAAAAAGATTATGGAAGCTAAAAGGGTCATTCTCATGGCTTGGGGAGAAAGCAAATCTAATATTATTAAAGTGTCAATAGAAGGCGAAGTGACCAGTCGTGTGCCAGCTTCTTATTTACAAGAACACAATAATGCCACTTTTATTTTAGATCTAGCAGCAGCTTCAAAATTAATAAGAATTGATAAGCCTTGGTTAGTTGAAAAAATTACTTGGACAGACCAACTTATTAGAAAGGCCGTATTAAGTTTAGCACTAGATTTAAAGAAACCCATTTTAATGTTAACCGATGCGGATTATATTGAAAATGGTATGAGTGATTTATTGGCAGATTCTGGACCAGCTTATGATATTAATATTAAGATATTTAACAAGTTACAAAATACTATTACTGGTTGGCCTGGAGGCAAGCCTAATGCCGATGATAGTAAACGACCAGAACGTGCAGAACCATCAAAAAAGCGCGTTATTATTTTTAGCCCCCATCCAGATGATGATATCATTAGTATGGGAGGAACTTTTAAAAGGTTACATGAGCAAGGGCATGAAGTCCATATTGGTTATCAAACCTCTGGGAATATTGCAGTAGCCGATGATGAAGCACTTCGCTTTGCAAGTTTTGTATGTGATTACAACGAAAAATTTGGGATAGAAAACACTGAGGCCGAAGCTATTTATAAAAAAGCAGCGACCTTTCTAAAAAACAAAAAATCGAGTGAAATAGATACGGAAGAGGTAAGATACATAAAAGGGTTAATTAGAAAAGGTGAAGCTAGAGCTACCTGCCATTTTATTGGTATCCCAGATGAACAAATTCATTTCATGGAATTACCATTTTATGAAACAGGAGCCATTAAAAAGAATCCGATTGGTGTAGGTGATGTAAAGATTACAGCAGATTTAATAGAAAAAATAAAACCCCATCAAATCTATGCCGCAGGTGATTTAGCAGACCCACACGGCACCCATAAGGTATGCTTAGATGCTATCTTTGCAGCTGTTAAGGAACTAAAACCAAAAAAATTTATGATGGATTGTTGGGTCTGGTTGTATAGGGGAGCCTGGCAAGAATGGAATATTGACGAGATAGAAATGGCAGTACCCATGGGGCCAGATCAAGTAATGGAAAAGCGAAAAGGGATTTTTAAGCACCAATCACAAAAAGATGGTGTTGTATTTCAAGGTTCTGATAGCAGGGAGTTTTGGCAACGCGCAGAAGACAGAAATCAAGAAACAGCGGATTTATATGACCAACTAGGATTATCACACTATGCAGCTATGGAGGCTTTTGTGAGGTGGCATTATTAAAACTACACGTAAAAAATCTCAACTTTAGTATTAGTAAATTAATAAGTTATGCAAACGTTTGCATTTCTATTTTTTATTCTTTATTTTTGAAAGTGTGTATTGCTCTCATTACTTGAACTTACCTAAACAAAAAAATATTTTGATAAAAAAAATAACATTTATCCTCATTTTAACTGTTTCTGTCGTTAGGTCTCAAGATCCAACGGTTGGATTACTTTTTTCAGATAACAATGTTTCGGAAGGTTACACGCTATTTACTCCACAAGTAAATAATAGTGTGTATCTAATTAACAACTGTGGCGAAAAAGTAAATGAATGGACTTTTACGGAGTTACCAGGAGCAACCTGCTATATTTTGGAAAATGGAACATTATTGAGGGCAGGAAGAAATAAGTTAGAAATTAGAGACTGGGATAATACGGTGCTATGGAACTATGAGATGAATGCCAATGGATTAAATCAACACCATGATATTGAACCGCTTCCTAATGGGAATATATTGTGTATAATTAGAGACAGTTATTCTAATACAGAGATTATTGCTAATGGGAAAGATCCTCTTAAAGTAGATCAAATTATTGACCTTGATAAAATAGTTGAATTAAAACCGATTGGAACTAATAATGCTGAAATTGTTTGGGAATGGAAATTTATAGATCATCTAATTCAAGATTTTGACAACACAAAAGCAAATTTTGGCATCGTTGGAAATCACCCCGAACTCATTGATATTAATTATGTAGATTCTAATTTTGAAGATCTCGATAGAGGTTATACCCATGTAAATGGCATTGATTATAATGCAAATCTTGACCAAATTATTATCTCTGCAAGACATTTGAATGAAATTTATATTATTGACCATAGCACTACAATTGCTGAAGCTTCAGGCCACACTGGGGGTAATTCAAATCTTGGAGGGGATATACTATGGAGATGGGGTAACCCCATAGTTTACAAGCAAGGAGGGCTTGAAGACCAAAAACTATTTTTACAGCATGATGCAAAATGGGTGGAGTCAGGATATTTGGATGAAGGCAAAATTTCTGTTTTTAACAATGGAGTTGATGAAACTAGAGCCTACAGCACAGTTCACTTAATAAGTCCTGAAATTTCTGGCAATATTTATGCTAGAGAGAACAATATATTTAAACCATTAGATTTTATTTGGTCGTGGGGTGGCTCTATATTAGAGAGAGCTGTGTACGAAACAAAAAAATCTGGAACACACAGTCTTCCAAATGGTAATTTTATAATCTGCGAAAGTTCTTTAGGACAGGTTTCTGAAATTACAAAAACAGGTAAGCACGTATGGACTTATAAAAATCCCACAGGGAACAGAATATTTAATCAATTTGAAAATGTTTCACCAAATTTCAATTCCATATTTAGAGCTGAAAAATATCCTAGCAATTATATTGGTTTTTCTGGAAAAGACTTGAACCCTAAGGGTATTATTGAAAATGAAAATTCAGTTTCTAAATCTTGTGCAACGTTAAGTGTAGTTCAATATGAAATTAATAATATTAGAATAATAAATCCAGTTATTGATAATATTCTCCAATTCAACAAAAAAATAAAACTAGATAAAATAAGGATAATTGATATTAATGGCAGAGTAATGTTCGCATTCAAAAACTTTTTAAATGATCATCTACCCATTAATACTAAATCAGGGTTTTATTTTATTGAATTTGAAAAAGAAGAAACTATAAGACGAATAAAAATTGTAATGAACTGATTTTTATATAATTGTAGGTCATAAACTTTATTGAACGCATTTTGGTAATATAATTACAATTTCATAGTCTTAAATTACTTCGGTGTATGAGACAGTTAAAATCTGTAAAAATGGAAGGTAATGAGTAAAAATCAATATTTTGAAGTCGATGAAGAACCACCAATTGATTCAATTTATAGATTCCTGAAATTCTTCACGAAAATAAATTTATTGCTCAATTAATCCTATGGGTAATTTTAGATGTAACAAACGTTTGCAATCTTTTTTGGTATAAGATTTTTAAAAATACCCAATCTATTAGTTTTTATTACTATTTAAGACAATTGCGATATTAAATGTTTTATTTATAGTTAAAATAAGTTATGCAAACGTTTGCATAACATGTTATTTTTATTATATTTGAAAAACTAATTCTCAAAACAAATTTTAATTCATGGAAAAACTAACGAAAAACCCTTTTCTAAGTATATTGAAAAGGAAATTTAAAAGCAAATCAATACTGGCGTTACTTGCTGTTTGTTTTGCTTCAGCTCATATGTATTCTCAGAATATGACTGTTTCTGGTAAGATTACAGACGGAATAACTGGAGAATCTTTGTTTGGAGTAAATATAATTCTAAAAGGATCAATTAGGGGTGCATCATCTGATTTGAATGGGATATTCAGCATGGATAATATTTCTCCTAACGATGTTTTGATGTTCTCTTATTTGGGATATGTTGATACGGAAGTTGAAATTGGCAATAAAAATGAAATTAATGTAGCTTTATCTCCTTCTGTAGATGAGCTTGATGAGTTAGTAATTGTAGGTTATGGTGTTAAAAAGAAAAGAAATTTAACAGGATCGATTGCGTCAATAAGTGCAGAAGAAATAGCAGAAACAAACTTACAAGATCCCATTTCTGCCATTCAAGGTAGGGCTGCTGGTGTGCAGGTTGTTTCTAATTCTGGTGCTCCGGGAGGTGGGATGTCTATAAAAGTAAGAGGTAATTCTTCTTTAAATTCTGGAAACTCTCCTCTTTATGTTATAGATGGTGTTCCGATAGAAAGTAACTCTTTATCTTCTTTAAATGGTACGGAAAACTTTGGACTAAATCCTTTAGCGGACATAAATCCTAATGATATCCAGTCTATTGAAATATTGAAAGATGCAGCATCCACAGCAATCTATGGTTCTCGTGCTGCTAACGGAGTAGTTTTAATAACCACCAAACGTGGGAAGTCTGGAAAAGCACAAATAGATGTCAATATCTTTACTGGTATTAGTAATTTAACTCGCAAATTAAGTGTTTTAAATGCGAGTCAATACAGGCAAGTGGTTATCGACTCATATAGGAATATGGATAATCCCGTACAACCTAATGCTATTGTTATAGATTCTTTAAACCCTAGAAATAGTGGAGATGTTGATTGGCAAGATGAATTATTAAGAATAGCTCCTCAACACAAAATAGATCTTTCTATCCGTGGCGGGTCAGATGATATTAAATACGCATGGAGCTCTTCCTTTTTAGATCAAGATGGCGTTATTTTAAATTCAAATTATCAAAGAGTAACGTCTCGTTTAAATGTTGATTTTAAAGTTTCAGATAAATTGACATTTGGCCAAAGCATTTCTTATACAAATGGTGCTAATAAAAGAATTAATGCCGCTGGTACTAACAATCTTAGTATTGTTAGGGAATTATTAATTCGTCCACCAACTTTCGCAATATTCCTACCCGATGGGTCATATAATGGATATCAATTTGGTAGGAGAAACCCTGTTGGTCTTGCAGAACTTGGAACAAACCTTAATAAAAGTAATCGTATTATTGGTAATCAATATGTAGAATATAATGTAGCAGAAGGACTTAAACTTCGAAGTAATATAAATTTAGATTATGTTTCAATGAAAGAAGATAAATTTATTCCTTCTACACTAGATTTTCGACCAGGTTTTAATTCAGGTGAAGTTCGAGCTATAAATAATTTAACGTGGGGCAGCGAAACTTTTTTGACTTTAAACAAAACATTTGGCGAAAATCATAATTTTGGAGCCTTAGCGGGTTTTAGTTTTCAAGACTGGCAATATGAAAGAACAGGATTAGATGGAATGTTTTTTTCAAGTGATAATATTACAACTCTAAATGGTGCTGGAACTATTGATAATCAAGACGTAAATATTACAACAGAACATTCATTACTTTCCTATTTTGGAAGGGTTTCTTATGATTATAAGGGTAAATATTTATTTGAAGCTAATCTCCGAGCAGATGGTTCCTCACGATTTGGTAAGGACAAACGTTTTGGGTATTTCCCTTCTGCTTCTGTAGCATGGCGCTTTTCAGATGAGAATTTCTTTAATAATATATCTGTTATAAATGATGGTAAATTTAGATTTAGTGCCGGACAAACGGGTAATGAAGCGATTGGGAATTACACAGCCCAAGGTGAGTTTGCTGTTGGTGCCAATTATTTAGATTTTTCGGGTGCCGCACCATCTGTAATGCCAAATTCTGGTTTAACTTGGGAAACTACTACGCAATATAATGCTGGTTTAGATTTATCATTCTTAAAAAATAGAATAACATTAAATGCCGATGTATATTTAAAAATCACTGATGATTTATTATATAATGTTCCAATACCAAGGACAACAGGTTTTTCTTCGGTAACGCAAAATATTGGTAGCATTGAAAATAAAGGTATTGAAATAGCAGTTAATTCACGCAATTTAGTTGGTGAGTTTAAATGGGATACTAGTTTTAATATCAGTTCAAATCGCAATCAAATTACAGAACTTCCTGAGAATCTTTTAACAAACGGTTTTATTCAAAATGGTAGTTATCATATTTTAAGAGAAGGTAGTCCAATTGGAACATTTTATGGTTGGAAATTTAACGGTGTTTATTCCCGTGATGAAGATAACGTAAACGGTGTTACAAATGGTGCTTTAGGCGCTCAATTCGAAGGTGGAGATCCTATTTGGGATGATGTAGATGGTAATAATATTATAGATAATAATGACAGACAAATTATTGGAGATGCAACACCAGATTTCTTTGGTGGTATAACAAATAACTTTTCTTATAAAGGTCTTAGTTTGGGACTGTTTTTCCAATTTTCTTATGGAAACGATATATATAGCGAAATAAACCATCAACGAAATTCTGTTGTAAGGTATAACAACCTATCAACGGATGCGTTAAATAGATGGAGAGAACAAGGTGATGTTACAAATTTCCCGAAACCAGTCCGTGATGACCCTTTACAATCTGATAGTAGAATTCAAAGCCGTTGGGTTGAAGATGGTTCTTATATAAAACTTAAAAACATAAATTTAAGATATAGTTTTCCTTCTCCTTTAGTTTCTAATCTAGGTCTAAGAAAGATAGAAATTTATGCTTCTGCACTTAATGTAATTACGTGGACAAAATATACAGGTTTTGATCCTGATGTAAACTCTTATAGCGGATTAAGAGAAGGTGTCGATGAAGGATCATATCCGCAAAGCCGTACTATAATGTTAGGACTTAATGTTGGATTTTAAAAAAAAGATACTATGAAATATATAAAAAATATTAAACAAACTATTGGACTGAGCCTTATTGTATGTGTTGCAGTATCATGTTCTCAAGATATATTAGACAAAGACCCTGTAAGTAACTTTTCTGGTCAAGGTTTTTATAAAACATCAAGTGACGCACAAGCAGGTGTATATGGTATTTATGATGCCTTACAATCTACATGTAGAATAAATGTAGCTTATTGGGGCGAAGGACGGGGCGATGCTGTTAATACAAATCAATCTGGAGATCCGTTAGCTTTACAACAAAACACACTTAGCCAAGATATTACATCAGCAAGATGGAATAATATTTATGAGACAATTAGTCGTGCAAATTACGCTATTAAATTTATCCCAGAGGTCTTTAATAACGAAAGTGAATTTAGCTTACAACTTATTGCTCAAGCAAGAGCCTTAAGAGCTATATCTTATTTTTATGCTGTTAGGGTATGGGGCGATGTTCCATTAATTACAGAGCCTTATGAGAGTGTTGATCAAGAGTTTTTTATTCCTAAAACAAATCAAGGAATAGTGCTAGATCAGATTGTTGAAGATTTTATTTTTGCAAGCGAAAACTGTAGAGATAATTTTGGTGGTGATAATAGTAGAATTTTCTTAACGAAAGGTGCTGCACACGCTTTTCTTACCCAAGTATATATGTGGAGAAAGGAATATGCAAATGCTGTTGAATCAGCTGAAAAAGTAATGGATAACAGTCTTTACTCACTAGTAAGCATAAACGATTGGTCTAGAATATTCACTTCTGGATTTTCTAACGAAAGTATTTTTGAAGTAGGCTATAACGATATTCAAACTAATGCATTACGCACTTTATATGCTATTGGTTCAGATAGCCAATATTTTCCGAGTGAATCTTTTAGAAATACTTTTGAAGATGGCGATTTGAGAAAAGATCTTATTTGGGATACAACGGAAGCGAATCCGCGAAAAATATGGAAATTTTTTGGGGAAGGTTTTAATGACGAAAGTTCAGATCCTTCAGGGAACAACATTGTTCTTGTTCGATTGGCAGATATTATACTTTTAAAAGCAGAAGCTCATAATAAATTAAACGAAACCGATGAAGCACTTGATTTATTAAACGCTGTAAGAGATAGAGCGGGTATTCCAGAACTAACACTTGCAGGAGCTAATAACTTGTATGGCGATTTGGAATCTGCAATACTACATGAAAGATTAATTGAACTATCTTTTGAAGGGCACCGTTGGTTGGACTTAGTACGTACTGGAAAAGCTATAAGTACTATGAATCCAATTAATGGATTAAATGACGAAGCAAATCTTGTTTGGCCTATTCATGAAGATGCTATAAATAGAAACCCTAGCTTAGAACAAAATGCTTTTTATAGATAGTAAAATATCAATACCATCGTTAAATAAAAATTTAAACTCAAAAAAATGAAAAATAATAAACCAATTTTATATGTTATAATTACAATATTCTTTGCTTGTCTAACAAGTGTGTTTTACAGCTGTGAAATTCAAGAAAGTTTTTCATATAAAGATTCAAATTCTAACGCCCCTCTAGGTGTAAATGCTTGGGAATTTATTCAGAAAACGGACTCTTTGAGTCTATTTGAAGAAGCTATAAAACTTACAAACACTCAAAATTTATATGAATCTAGTTCTAATAGAACGTTCATAGCTCCTTCAAATAAGGCTTTTGAAGACTATCTTCAGGATAATTCATACACAGATTTATCTGAAGTACCAGTACCAATTTTACGTAATACTATTAAATATCATGTAGTAAATGCTACAGTATCTTTTGATGATCCAAGTATTTCTGAACGAAATAATCCATTGCCATATATGAGTGAAAATGGGCAAATTATTTATTTATCGCGTACAAGCGGTTATACAGGTTTAATAAATGAAGGTACCAACAAACAATGGGAAATTTTTACCTCCAATTTAAAAGCAACCAATGGTATTATTCATATTTTACCATCTATAGTCTTTTTTTCAGCACGTTCTACGAGTATAGAGGGACCAGATGAAATAGTAAGAGATACTATATTTCCAATAGCGGATACTTATATAAACGGAGGAAGCAATTCTTCAAGAAACTATGGAAATGATGTTCGAATGAGATTGAAAAATGTGACTGGTAATGGAACTTATGACAGAAAGGTTTTTTTAATGTATAACCTAAAAGATTTAACAAAAGAAGGTATTATAGTAGATTTTAAACTTGAAATGGCGGTAAGATTTACTGCTGCAAAAGGAATTGATATAGATGTTTATAATGTACAAGATACCTTATGGACAGAACAAGGGTTAACTTTTAATAATGCTACTATTCCAACAACACCACCAGTATCTACAATTACATCATCAAAAGTAGATACATTCGAATTTGATATGCTTGACTACTTTAATGGGTTAGATAGCAATGGGCGAATTTCCCTAATGATAGATCAAGAAGCTGGTAGAGATGAAACCGATGAGTTCCATTCTAAAGAAAATACAGATGGATTCTTTGCACCTATGTTAATTGCAAGATATGCTTCCGGAGGCACTACTTTAATAATCGAAAAAAACACAGGATTTAGTGTTAATAGTGGAGAGGCTTACGTCTTAAATAATAATGTTTTAGAAGTTTCTGGATCAATTCCAGCAGATGTTAGTTTTACAATTCAACAAGCACCACTAAACGGTTGGTTAGTTAGGGGCGCAAGTATTTTACAGGTTGGAGAATCTTTTACGCAAGAAGATATTGATGCCATGAATGTGGTTTACATCAACAATGGTAATGGAACTCAAGATACCATTATAGTTGATGGAAAAGATAAAGCAGGAGCAATTTTAGATCCTTTCAGTATAAATATAACAGTACAATAATGTAATGTGTTTAATTCATGAAAATTAACGACTACATGCATTATTTTTTAATATTGTTAATTGCTATCAGCTCTTGTAGCTCATCTAAAGACGAAATCATACAACCCATTGAACCACTAACACGAATCATTAATTTTTCTGGTTTCGAATGGGTAGTGCGCACATCAGATGATGCTAAACAGGGGCCTGGACCTAATTTGTTTTCTGATTCTGAAGATAATGTCTGGGTAGACGATGATGGTCGATTACACTTGAAAATTGTACAAAAAGGAGGTAATTGGTATTGTTCAGGAATCACATTACGTCAATCTCAAGGTTACAAAAAATATGTTTTTTATGTAGCTAGTAGAGTCGATCAGTTGGATGAAAATGTTGTTGGAGGTCTTTTTACTTATAAGAATGATGATGAAGAGATTGATATTGAGTTTTCTAAATGGTCTCAGTCTGAGAATCAAGACTCTCAGTTCGCAGTACAACCTTCATTTAAAGCGGGTAATAAAACGCGCTATGATTTAAATTTAAAGAGTGAGTTATCAACCCACTTCTTTAATTGGCAAGCTAAAAGTATTGTATTTGGTAGTTATTATGGGCATACTTTAGAGCCTAATGCAGAAAACGTAATTAGTACTTGGATATATAACGGAAGTGATATTCCTCCAGAAAACAATGAAAGATTAAAATTGAATCTTTGGTTGTTTAGAGGTAGTGCGCCCACAAATAATCAACCAGCAGAAATGATCATTGATCATGTAGAGATATTATAAACTAATCACCAAATTTTTTTAACCTATAATAAAGCAAACTATGGTTTGTTTTGTTAATAATTTTTGATAACTAAATGCTAGATTTTAACCAGAATATAAACGTTCTTTCTAATAAAATAACAACAGGTATTGCTGCAGGAAAAGCAATAGAAGCGTGTATAATAAAATTACAGAAAACAAAAAAGCAGATACGAATCATTTTTGCTGCAGCACCTTCACAGGACTCCATGCTAGATTATTTAACAAAATCAAAATCAATAAATTGGAATAAAATAGTAGCGTTTCATATGGATGAATATATTGGGTTAAAACCAAGTGCCCCAGAATTATTTTCGTCTTATTTAGAAGATAAACTTTTTTCGAAAGTAGATCTTGTTAAGCATACATTCAACTTAAATAATGATGTTTCAAATGAAATAAAAAAGTATACTAAATTATTAAAAGAAGCTCCTATTGATATCGTATGCTTGGGCATAGGGGAGAATGGTCATTTGGCATTTAACGATCCACATGTAGCCAATTTTAATGATCCAGAAATAGTTAAAGTGGTTCAATTAGACGATGCATGCCGTTTACAACAAGTAAATGACGGATGCTTTGATTCTATTGATAAAGTGCCTCTAAGGGCTATAACATTAACAATACCAACACTTTTAAAAGGAACTCATTTATTTTGTGTTGTGCTAGGAGCAAACAAGAGCGAAGCTGTAAAAAATGCACTTACAGAACCCGTAAATACGCTATGTCCTGCATCTATACTTAGAACACATCCCGATTGCAAATATTATTTTGATAAAGAGGCATATAAAGATGTAAAATCTTTACAAAATGCTTAATTAAATGAGTTCTTGTATTTTGTAAATGAATTTTCCATAATTAAGTTATAAATCTACATAAGGATATGATGAATTATAAAAAAATTTTTAAATTTTTATTATTGGCGAGTGTAATGTTTACTGCATCTTTAAATTTAAGAGCTCAAACATTAACCAAAAAAGAAGACTTTAAAGTCAAAGGGTTTCATTTAGATTTAAGAATACAGGTAATGACGACACAAGCACTTAAGGAGCTTGCTACCGAGCTTTCTGGTTTGGGAATTAATACATTGGTTATGGAATGGGAAGCTACATATCCTTATAAAAAGCATGCCGTTATATCCAACGAATATTCTTATACACGCGAGGAGGTAAAAGACTTTATTACTTATTGTGAAAATTTAGGTATTAAAGTAATTCCGTTACAGCAAAGTTTAGGGCACGTAGAATATATTTTAAGAAATCCAAGATATAGTAATTTAAAGGAAGATAGAAAAGATATTTCCCAGTTATGCCCCATGGAAGTGCTAGAAAGTAAAGCGCTTTTTAAAGATTTATTTTCTGATTTGGCAGAAACACATAATTCAGATTATATACATATTGGTGGCGATGAAACCTATTTACTGGGTCATTGTGAGAAATGTCAATTAAAGGTAAAGGAAGAAAGTAAATCCAAACTATTTGTAGATTATATGAAAATGATCACAGAGATAGTTATAGAATTGGGCAAGAAACCTGTAATGTGGGCAGATATTATTCTAAAGCATCCTGAAGCCGCATCAGAATTACCAAAAGAAACCATTTTTATAGATTGGAATTATGGTTGGAAAATAAATCACTTTGGAGATATCCCTAAACTTCAAGACATGGGATTTACCTTTTGGGGAGCTCCTGCGATAAGATGTCATCCAGATAATTGGTATGTGACAGATTGGTCAACGCATTTTAAAAATCAAGTAGAATTTATTCCCTACGCCAGAGAGGCAGGATATGAAGGGATGATTTTAACTTCTTGGTCTACTACTGGTGTTTATGGATTTACTTGGGACGTCGGTTATGATGTTATAGATATGGTTCAAATAAGAAACACATATCCATTATCGGGTTTTCGAATTTTAATAGCAAGCTACGCTAAAGCTATAACTATGAAAGAACCTATTAATCCTCAAGATTTTGCAGTAGACTATGCCCGCAAAAGGTTTGGTTTTGATAAAAAGGATGCTTTAAAATTATGGAATTTTTTATCTTCAGAGCCAGAACTTATAAGTAATGGTAAACCCACTAAAAGTGAAAGCATAGCAGAAATAAAGGATAAATATAATATAGTTAGGAATGAATTGTTAAAACTAAAGACAGAACATAACAAAGAAGAATTAGATCAATTTAAATTGATGGCAGATTTAAGAGTGCATTATTTAGATTTTAAGGAAGTGGAATTTAAATACAATGCGCCTAATTTTACAAGTTCCCAAGCACCAATATTACTTAAGGTATTAGATGAGATTTTAGAGGATGCAGAACATCTAAATAAACGGTTTATATCACTTAACAAGGGATTTCTTTACGATTCAGAATTAAAGGAACAAAATGAATTGAGAGTGCAAGGGGTTCATGTGCTTTATGATAGGTTGTTTAAATTGAAAAAGTCTGATTAATTTCTTGTACTAGACTCGCGAACAATCAATTCTGTTTTCAAAGTAATAGTTTCAGATATAATAGAGTCGTCTTTTTCTTCAATCTGACGGATTAATAATTTAGTAGCGGCTTCACCCATTTGAAAAGCACGATCGTTTATTGTTGTTAAATGAGGCTCAATAATTTTAGAAATGGGGTAATTACTAAAGCCAACGATGGCAACTTCTTGAGGAATTTTTATTTCAGCTTTCCTGAAAACTTGAATAACACTTACAGCCGTATAATCATTTGCACAAAATATACCATCTGGTTTTTCTGAAATTGATAAATATTTTTCTGCACATAGTACACCTTCTTCATAGCTAAGATTATTAGTAAATAATATTAATGAAGCTTCTACAGGTAAATGATGTTTTTTAAGAGCAGCTTTATAGCCTTCCAAGCGTGCTTTAAAAATATTCGTAGTTTGTCTACCAGAAATATGACCAATTCTTTTGCAACCAATTTTAATAAGATGTTCTGTTGCTAAATATGCAGATTCAAAATCATTAATAACTATTTTGTTTGTATCAAAATCAGTAGGTACTCTATCATAAAATACAAGCGGAATACCAAGTTTATTAATTTTTTTAAAATGATCACAGCTTTTGGTTTCAATACCTAAGCAAACAATAATACCATCGACCATTTTATTTTGAAGAATTTTCACAATTTCCTTTTCTCTTTTAAACAAATCTTTTGATTGGAAAATAGTAACATTATAGCCGTTGTTATAGGCAAACTCCTCAATACCACTTATAACGAGTGAATGAAAATGTATATCAATTCTAGGCACTATTACGCCTATAGTTTCAGTTTTTTTCTTCCTAAAGCTTGAAGCTATCGAGTTAGGTACAAACCCTAATTCGTCAGCTTTTTTTTGTACCTTTTTTTTTGTTGAAGCACTAATAGCAGGATGATTTCCTAAAGCCCTAGATATAGTTGATGCCGATAGGTTTAAATCTTTCGCTAAATCTTTTAAGGTAATTCTGGTGTTCTTCATGTTAGATACAACAAACGTTTGCTGATAAAGTTAATGCTTTTAGATATCGATATTTAAAAATTAATAAAAGCGTAAGTAATTTCTTTTAATGATAGTGCAAATAAAATAAATTTAAATTAAGAAATTGATTTTTAATAATATAATTACAATGCAAACGTTTGCATTAATGTGGTATTTGTTATAAATTTGAAAACCAAGATTAGATATTATCACCGAGACTAATTTATAAATTAAATGTACTTTATTTAGTTAATAGTTAAATTCAAGCTTAAATATACTATGGACACAATTAAATTATTAAAAGTTTTTATTCTATTCTTTATTTCATTAAGTAATGCTCAAGTAAATATTATACCACGCCCTTTGGAAGTTAAAATTGGAGATGACTTCTTTGTTGTAAATAATAAAACAAACATTGTGGCGGATAAATCATCTATAAATCAAGCTAATTATTTAGCTAAAATTTTAGAGAAAGCGTTTGATAAGAAACCTAGTATTAAACAAAAAGGGTATGGGATAGTTTTAAATATTAATCCTGCTTTGGAAAGTATATGGGGTAAAGAAGGATACCATTTTAAATCTAATAAAAAATATATTTTAATTGAAGCGGCATCAAATACTGGTTTGTTTTACGGTATTCAATCACTAAGACAATTATTACCAAGTGATTTTGAATTTTTAAAAGATTCAGAAAAAAAGGCTTTAATTCCAGAAGTAGAAATTACTGATAAACCACGTTTTGGATGGCGATCATTTATGTTAGATGAGTCGCGACATTTTAAAGGAACTGAAGTTGTTAAAAATCTCTTAGATGAAATGGCACTTTTAAAAATGAATGTGTTTCATTGGCACCTTACCGATGATCAAGGTTGGAGAATAGAGATAAAAAAATATCCAAATTTAACAAAAGTAGGGAGTTATAGAGCCGATACTCAGTTAAGCAGAAAAAGTGAAGCGCGTTATGGATATCCTCATGAGGGATTTTATACCCAAGAAGAAATAAAAGAGATTATAACGTATGCCGAAGAAAGACAAATTTTAATAGTTCCAGAAATAGAAATGCCAGGACATGCCATGGCAGCCATTGCATCTTATCCTTGGTTGGGAATATTAGGAACCTCAAATAAGGTACCGCAATTTTTTGGTAAGTTAGATGATTCGTTTAATATAGCAGATCCTAAAGTTTATACATTTCTTACAGATGTTCTTGAAGAAGTATTTGAACTTTTCCCAGGTAAAGTAGTTCATATTGGAGGTGATGAAGTGATGTTTGATGTATGGAAAAACTCAGAGATTATTCAAAATAAAATTAAGAAAGAAGGCTTAACTTCTCCAGCAGATCTTCAAATATTTTTCACCAATCAAATGTCTAGTTTTATAGAAAACAATAACCATAGAATGATGGGATGGAATGAAATATTGGGTGTAAATGTGCACGAATGGCAAGAGGACTCAGATATAGAGGTCAAGCAAAAACTAGCAGAATCAACTATTGTTCATTTTTGGAAAGGAAACGTAGACCTTATTAATGAGGCTGTTACCAATGGTTATGACATTGTGAATTCTCTACACTCTATGACTTATTTGGATTATAATTATGATAATTTACCGCTCTCTAAAGCATATGCTTTCGATCCAATTCCTGAAGGTGTTGATAAAAAATACAGCAATAAAATATTAGGGTTAGGTTGCCAAATGTGGAGCGAATGGATTCCTACTGTTCAGCAAATGAACAACCAAATATTTCCAAGAATTGCAGCCTATGCAGAAATAGGCTGGACAACTAATACTAATAAAAATTACGAGGTTTTTATAAAGTCTTTAAATGAATATAAGAAGCGTTGGGAATTTTTAGGAATGGAATATCATAAAAATTTTAAATAATACAAACTATATTTTTGTTTGACAAAAAAGAACTTTTTAAATGAATTTAATCTTTTACTAATTTCAAAGTTTTAATTCCTAAAACAGTTTTAAATTTAACAAAATAAATACCTTTATCTAGCTGTGAAGCATCAATTTCAAACTCATTTGCCATAGGTTTAAGTTCTAAAACATGTTTTCCTAAAACATTATATATATTTATTGATTTGATGGTCTGATTTCGTGTTTTAACCTTCCATGTGTGTTTTGTTGGATTTGGATGTACCAGAATATCTTGGGTTTTATTTAAATTGAAGGTTCCCAATGTTGATGTTTTATTACCAAAAACTCTAAAATCTCCAGGTTGTAAACTAATGGATGAAGTTGAACCACTAATTGTGGTTAAACCACTTTCATCCATTAAATCATACCACGTTCCTCCAACTTGAAAATTGGTGCTTATATTTTGTTCCGTTACTCCAAAATTTCCCAGAATAGTGATATGTTCTATGGCATTTGTAGGCGGATTTTCTAAAGTCAAATGAATACTTTTTAAACCAGTGGTTGACGCTAAATCCATTGTTAAATTGGTGGTTTTAAAAATAGGTTCTCTTAATTTTAAATCTATAAGTCTTGCCCATGTGTTGTAAATTGCTGTTCGATTAGAGTTAGCTAGAAACCCCCATCCATTAGGTTTTTCATTAAGCTTACAAGCATCGTTGTCTTTATAAGGCGTAGGTGGCGCTCCGCCGTTACATGAAAAGATACTAATTTCATACCCTAATTCTCCAAATTGCCAAATCATTTTTGGTCCTGGTATGGTAAAGAAAAAAGCACCTGTAATTTCCATTCTGCCTAAGGCATTATTAGGTACTTTTACGTTGTATCCGTTGGTGTTAGCAAAGTTTAAATTTTTGTACATCAAACGTTCTTCATCATGGCTTTCCATATAAGAAACAGCTGCAAAATTATCAAAACCTTTAGATATGGAAGACACATTGGAAAAATTTGATTTGCCGTTATCATGATAGCCCATGGTGGCCTCATTATAAACATTATTTAAATTATTCCAAAGCATGATGCCTTTACCTTCATCTGCTCGATAATTCGCCCATAATTTCTCTTCTTGAATGCCGCCTAAATGCTCAAAAATGACATACGAGTTAGGGTCTAGCTCCCATTGGTAATCAGCATATTTTTTGAGAACATTAACTCTATCAAGCTGTAACCTATCAGTACAGCCACCATCATTTGATGTGCAATTTTGAGTAAAACCTTTAGTTAAATCCCATCTAAATCCATCAATTTTAAATTCTTCAATCCAATATTGGGTTGTTCTTTTTACGTATTCTCTTGTCGCTTGAGATTGATGATTAAAATCTTGAAAAACATTAAATGCATGTTTAGCCGTTTGATTAAAAAATGGATTATCTACTGTAGCTTGTCCACTAGGTGCTCCGTTAGCCGTATTCCAAAGTCTAAAAAAAGGATTTTCTTCATGAGCCTGATTATAAACCACATCTAATATTACAGCAATACCTCTTTTATGACACTCGTCTATAAGTTCTTTGAGAGCCGTTGTCGTGCCATAATATTTATCTAGAGCCATATGAAAAGTGGGATTATAGCCCCAGCTAATATTTCCGTCAAATTCATTTACTGGCATCAATTCTATAGCATTAATCCCTAAAGCTTCTAAGTAATCTAATCTTGCTTTAACGGCATTAAAACTATGTGGTGTATCAAAATCTCTAATAAGTATTTCGTAAACGACTAGATCTGTTTTTGCTGGTTTTTGAAAGTTAGTAACCTGCCAATTATAAACTGCTGGATTTGTATTAAATAGGGAAACCGCATACGTTTGACCAGCTGGATAAGTTGCGAGATTGGGGTATGTTGTGGCACTAATAGCGGTGTCATCATTGGGATCTAAAATGATCGTAGAGTAAGGGTCGGCAATTTTTATAGTATTGTCAATAACATATTGATAGGTGTGGTTACCGGCGGATAACCCTGTTAATTCAATCCAAAAGCGATCACGAGCTGTATCTTTTTTCATTAAAGAACTTGTGTTTGTTTGCCAACCATTAAAATCGCCAATTAAATGCGCAGTAGTTTTTTTAGGTGCATATAAGACAAATGTCGCTTTAGAGGGGTTATTAGGGTCTAAATTTAAACCATCTAACATCCCGTTTGGAACTGGATTTGCAGGAGTAAGGTTTACTTTGAATGTTTCAGTTAAAACCGTATGTCCGTCATTAGCTTCAAGTATGAAATCAATATCTTCAGTGATACTATAATCAAAGCTATAATTTGTTATACCATTAGATGCATTTATGATATTTCCATTTGCTCTTAAAGTATAATTCGAAGTTTCAGTTGTGTTTGCAGCTATGTTTACTAAGTTTCCTGAATTTACAACACTAATGTAATTTACAGGTGACGTTTTTGTAAGCTCGTTAAAAACAGGAAAAAGCGTCATGTTTTGGGATTTCTTATCACCATCTCCATTATTAGCTTTAACCAAGAAGTTTATAGTGGCAATATTTGTTGAACCAAATAACGTACTAGGAATGAAGGTATAACTATAAGTACCATTACCATTATTGGTAAGTTGTTGGGCAGCATCAGAATTGGTCCAGCTGCCATTGGTTGGAGAATCCGTCTCAACGCCATTAAAATTACCATACCATGCCCAAAGATAAACGTTATTTGGTTGCCCAGAATTCCATATGGTTGGGTCTATCCCAGAAAAGGTTAACGTGATTTCTTGGTTAATTCTAAACTCTGATGGATTCACAGCAACAGTGGCTTGTTGTACCTGCGAAAACCCAATAGTTGCGAATAAAAAAAAGATAATTAAGATGGTATTTTTTTTCATTTGAAATATTTTAGAATGAAAATAATTTTTAAAAAAAAGGCTGTAATTTAATACAGCCTTTTAAAAAACTAAACAATTTTAAAGAACAGTTACGGTTCCTTTATTATAGTCAACTGTTATTGTATATGTTCCAGATCCAGGAGATTTTACGTTTTGTTCCCCCTCTCTTATTAACATGCCAGTATAAGTAGGGTTTTCGCCCCAATCATTATCATAAGTACCCAAAGTAGGTAAAAACTTGAATTCATCGGAGGTTACTAATGCTTGACTAAGCTCAAAAACGCCTTCTGATAACTTAGTAAATGGAATAGCATTACCAGGATTCCATGCAACAGGGGAGCCAACTAGAAACAAATTATTTGGTATTTCAGTAAGGGTGAACGATAGTGTATTGAAATTGATATTTATCATATAGGTTCCTGCACTCCCTACTGGGATATTGTTTTCTCCGTCTTGAACTATTTTTCCAGGGGCATCTGGATTTTCACCCCAATCACCATCGTAAGTACCCGATTCTGGTAAAAGTTTAAACTCAGCTCCAGCATCAAAGGTCTGCACTCTAACAAATACGCCGTTACCAGTAGTATTAAACTCTTGTGTTGCATCACCTGGATTCCAACCATTGTGAGAACCCACAGAATATAAGTTATTTATTGCGGCAGTTTTTATTGTTAAATTATTAAAATCTACAATGATTACATATTTTCCAGCATCAGCTATTTGCACGTTTTGTTCCCCATCTTGAATTAAACCTCCAGCATTTGAAGGATCTTCACCCCAATCGCCATCATAGGTCCCTAAAGTTTGTAAAAACTTAAACTCAGAATTTGCGTCAAAATCATAGGTTAAACTGAAAACTCCATTTCCATCATTATAAAATGGAATAGCTGAAGCGGGATTCCAACCATTAATAGAACCGACCATGAATAGATTATCTGGTGCTGCAAATTCTTTAATTATAAATGAGAGCGTTGGGAAATCTACCGTAATGATATAGGTTCCTGCTGTTGCAACACTAATATTTTGTTCCCCGTTTTGAATAATCTTACCTGGGTTATCTGGGTCTTCACCCCAATCTCCATCATAAGTCCCTAAAGTAGGTAAAAATTTAAATTCTGCGTTTGCAAGTAAGTCTATTCGTATTTCAAAATTACCATTTCCGTTGTTAGTAAATGGTTTAGCTTCATCTGGATTCCAGCCATTGAAACTCCCAACCATATAAAACTCATTGATTACAAATACATCCCAATTAATATATTTTTTTTCTGCTTTAAGCATAGAAACGTTATCTGCTATTTTGGCCTGCACCGTCCATATTACGTTTGTATTGTTAGCAAATTCTTCACCTATTTGAGTGTTGGTCATCGTGTAAGTTGTACCAGAAACTATAGGAAAAGATTTTAATGGTTCTGAAAAATCACCGTTCAATTCATCAAATAGTAAAGTGTACTCGATTGTTCCTGAACCTGATGTCGTTTCAGCAGCTTCCCACTCAAAAGTAATCTCTCCATTTGGATCTCCGTAGATATCAGCCTTAACAACATTGTTATTATCTGGTGCTAGAAGCGTAAAATCTTTAATACCATTGTCAGAAAATCTTGTGAACGAGACATTATTCTTTGCACTAAAAACTTCAACATCACCATTGGTTGCAACAACTTGCCATTGTAACTCTGCAAGCGCACCTGTAGCAAAATTCGCTGTGCTTAAAGCTTCATCAATTTGAGCATAAGTAAGTGTTAACTGATTTTTTTTACCTTCTTCGTCTGATGTGAATGATGCTATTTCTGAAGAATTGGCTTGGGCGTTAAAAAATAACACTTTGTATGTGGGTTCTTTTGACACCCCTGGTGCTGCTGCATTCCAATTTAATACAATCGATTTGTCTGGTGTTCCAGAATTTAAAACATATGTATTTACATGACTCTCTACAATGTTAAAACCGTTAAGCGCCTCAGTGTCTGAACTAAATTCTACATCTTCTGTACAAGAGGTAAAAACGGTGAGAAGAATTATTGCTAATTGATATACTATTTTTTTCATAACGTTTAATTTTAGTTGGCTGCTGGTCTTAATACAATTTCCTCTTCAGTAGATTGGATTGTTGGGTTATCGGTGTCAAAGAAATAGTATTTTAATGTTGATAATGTACCAGCATTAAATAAGCCTTGAAAGGTTTCAGCAGGAATTATACCTGCCTGATAATATTGCCCATTAAAACTGGTTTCAATTTCAATAGCAAGTAAAGCATCCACATCAGGTTCAATATGTAACGTAATGTTTTGAGCTCCAATCATTGCTGGATTACTAATTCCAGGAAAGTTTTTGTTGAAACGAAATAATACAACATCTTTTGTAGTAGCTTGAGAAGGAAATGTTCGCACTTCATTTTCGATAAACTTAAATGGAGCAAATGGAATTGTTAAATCATTTGTTTGAAAAGTGGGAGCCTTATCTCTAAGCAAATAGCCTATTGATGTTATAGAACCTGGAGCAGCCTCTGCTCCGAAAAGTTCAGCTAATGTTCTGTAAGTATTCGCTCCAGCGGTAATTGGAAATTTTAATCTATATTCTGTGTCGCTTAATTTTTCCAACTGAGCCGCTGGATTAATATTTGTCCATTCGCCGTTAATTTTAGAATCTCCAGCACTTGAAAAACTCCATATATAAAGATCTTTACCCTCTAAAGAGCCACCATCACGATCTGTGGCACCAGCTACATTAAAAAGGATTTCTATATTTTCGTCTATTACGGTATAACTAGCAGGATTTCCTGTTACAACAGGATTTTGTGCTTGAACTAGTAATGTCGATAAAAAAAGTATAGGTAATAATAATTTTTTCATAATTCAATTTTTTATTGTTTAGCTAGTATATACTCATATCTAGTGACTGCGTTTCCAGAGCCGTCTAATCTTTCGTAGTTTAAAGAAAGTTTAGGAGTGTCTCCAGTAATTCCAGCGTAGGTTTTGATAAAAAATAAAACGGAGTTTCCATTTATTTGGGTTTCAATACCAGATGAAGCATTGATACCAAGTTCTTGATTTACTAAATCTACCGTTTCATTGGAAATCCATGACCATGTACCTGATCCTTCTGAGATAACATATGACATTGGTGAATTTCCAATAGTTGTGGATAATGTTCCTGCATTAATGTTTATAGTGAAATCTGTAAAAGGCATGCCTGAAATAGCATTTGTAATATCTACTCGTGTTGCAAAAGCAGGAAATCCCTTCTTTTCAGCATCTAAATCTATTTGAGAAACGCTTTCAATAGACCAAGTGCCAGTTAATTGTTGATTTCTATCTACAATATCTCCGTGTGTTTCTTCATTATCAGGAGAACATTGGATAAGGATTAAAACTAGGCTTAATAATAAGCTGTATTTCATTGTTTTCATAATTATATTTTTTTAGTTACAACCACCGGTTGTGTTTTGAACAAATCCGGTAAACACTTCTGTTGCTGGAAATTGAAATAAAATGCCATTACAGTCCCATGGCGCATTTCTAATAGTTAAACTATTTTCATCCACACCAATACGCTTTAAATCGTTTATACGATTACCTTCTCCTAATAATTCTATACGCCGTTGTTCTCTAATAAGATTAATTAATGGAGATTGACTTAAGCCATTTATAGTTGATAATCCAGCTCTATCAAGAATGCTGTTTACATCATCTTCAGCTTGACCAAGGTTACCAATTTCTGCCGCAGCTTCAGCCCTGATTAAAAGCATTTCGGTGTAGTGAACTAAAGGTACGTGAAATATACCTTTGTTAAATTTTAAAAGAAAATATTCACCGTCAATCTCTTCCAATAAGGCTTTTCTTTTATCGGTTGAAGGAATAGCGTTATATAAGTCTTGCATTAGTCTAATAGTGGTATTAGAAATAGCAGTATCTGTTCTATATCGTTGAAAAGTACCACCTTTACTATTCGCTGTTGACTCTGAAATAATTCCAAAAATAGTTTCTACATTAGGCGTTTCGGTATTGTTATTATCTAAAAGATTACCAGCAAATCGTTCTGTTCCATCTGCTCCACCTTGATAAAGATTCACATCAAAAACAGCCGAGGTATTCATTAATGCGGCATCTGCATAGTTGTATGCCAATTCGTAATTAGACCCCGCCGTATCGATATCAGGGCCAAAACCAGCCTGAAAATACACTTTGGCCAAATAAGCCTGTGCTGCGGCTTTGTTAGCGTAGTTTTGATTAGCAGAGTTGGTTGTATTTAGTAAAGTTTCTGCTTGCTTTAAATCACTTAATATATTGGCATAGTTTTCTGCAACGGTTCCTCTAGTTTGACCGATAGCATTATCAATTTCTGTGATGTACTGAATTCCTAAATGCGAATTATCTGTTGTAAATCCAGGAGAATGAGACATAAATTTAGATATTTCAAAGTGAGCCATTGCTCTTAATAGAAGTGCCTCGCCTTTGATTTCCTGAATTCTGGGATCAGTTTCAGATGTACCTATAGCTTCTAAATTAGTTTCTATTTGGTTGAGAACAACATTGGCATCTAATACAATTCTGTAAAACCCACGATACATGTTATCTCTAATAGTATTATTAAAGAATGCTGTACTTCTGTTATAAATTTCAGTTTCATCAGAATTTAATCCTTCAGGACCGTCAATATTATCACCGTTAATCTCAGCGTACAGCTGCGCATTTCCTCCCAAGGGCCAACCTAAATTGTTGTAACCAGCATTAAGAAGCGCTTCGAGATCTGCCAAACTTGTTGGACCTACGATATCGACATTTTCAGGCAATTCTTCTAAATCACACGAAACAAATAATGAGATTGAGAAAAACAACCCAAGTAATAATTTCATATTTCTTTTCATCGTTTCCATTTTAAAAAGTTGCATTAATATTAAATGTGAATGATTTTGCTTGAGGTACACTTAAGTAAGACACATTAGGTGATAAGTTTCTATCGCGCTGAAACTGAAAGTCTCTTGCAATCTCTGGATCACCGCCAGGAAACTTAGTCCAAGTTAATAAATTAGAACCGGTTACTGCTATTTTTAAAGCGCTTAACCCTGTGCCATTTAAAAAACTAGATGGTAAAGAATAACTAACTGTAATGTTTCTTAATCTTAAATAAGAAGCATCATATAAGAATCCTGTATGATTATATTGCCAAACACTAGATAATCCTTGTACTTCTCTATGATCGTAAAATAATCGAGGTTGATCTGTAATATCACCCAGATTTCTCCAACGATCATAAATATCTGTTCTTACATTTGTAGTATTACTATCGCCATCAATAAATGTTCCTAGAGCTCGTTTAGCAAAACTATCATAAATATTCCCTCCAATTGTAAAAACAAAATCAGCATCAAGACCCCAATTTTTATATTTGAATTTATTGCCAAATCCACCAGTAGCGTCTGGTATAACAGAACCTGCAGACACGCGATTCGCTAAATCAAATGTCTTGGTTTCATTCCCATCTATATCTAAGAAAATAGGTAAACCATCCGTAGGATCCACTCTTGCAAATCGCACTAAAAAATTAGTGCCGATTGGCTGCCCTTCAATAACACGCGTATCATTAAATCCTCCTTCTAATAAATCTGGACTCACACCACCTAAGCTAATCAACTTATTGGCATTATGTGCAATATTAAAATTAGTAGTCCATGAGAAATTATCACTTACTATATTTTTTGATGTGAAATTAAATTCAATACCTTTATTTTCAATTTCGGCAGCATTTACCCATAAACTTTCTCCAAATCCAGATGAAGGAATTTGAAATAAATCTAATAACACATCTTTTGATTTCTTGTAGTATCCTGAAATTTCAGTTTCAAGGCGGTTATTAAATAAATTTAATTCAATTCCAAAATCTACAGTTTGAGCCGTTTCCCATTTTAGGTCTGGATTATCTAATCTTATAATAGATTTGTACTGGTTACCCAAATAAACATTACCAGAATTTGGTATGCTAAAAGCACCAAATCTTGAATCATTTCCTATTTCAGAGTTTCCTGTTATACCATAAGATGATTTAATTTTAAAAAAGCTGATGGCTTTACTATTTTTAATAAAGTCATGGTTTGAAAAATTATAAGCGGCAGAGATCGTAGGGAAAAATCCATATCGGTTATTTTCACCAAATCTTGATGAACCATCTACTCGTGCTAACGCCATTAAATCTAAAGCATCATTAAAAGAATAGCTTATACGGCCAAAGTATGAGGCGAACGAAAAGGCTGTTTTGCCAGTGCTTTCTCTCTCAAAATCTGGTGCATCTGATTCGTATAAAGGCACAGTGCTATTAATGAAACCTTCTGGATTTCCAAAGCGGTATAATAATCGCTCACTTCTTTGATATTCGGTACCTAGTAAAAAGTTAAAGGCATTTTTTTTATTTAAATCCCATAAATATGAAGCCGTAAAGTTTGTATTATAATTCGTTACGAAAAATGGTGTCTCAGAAGCAAAAGTGTTTCTTTCCTCATCTGGTGTATCATTTATTCTTCCTATTTCTAAAGACTGCCAATAGTAATCTCTAAAATCCATATAATCTAATGACGCTGTACCTCTTAAATATAAATTGTCAATAGGCTGGTAATCTAAAGCAATAGAATTGATAGATCTTAATTCTTCGGAACGTCTATCGCGGTATCTTAATTCAACTAACGGATTTCCAAAAGTATTGTCTACATCACCATTATCTTGAAAAGGGGAATAAAACGGAAGCGCAAAACTTTGAGCATTTCGCCATGTATCATTAATATTTACTTTGTCATAAATACCTTTTGTTAAAGAAGAGTTTATACCAACTTTTAAATTTTTTAAGATTTGATAATCTAAGTTGAAACGTCCGCTTAATCTTTGGTATTCATCATTTTTAATGAATGATTCGGTATCGTCGTAAGATAAGTTTAAATAGGTCTTAATTTTATTTTTTCCGTAGTTTACAGAAAAGCTATGTCTGTTTGAAATCCCAGTTTTAGTAACAAGATCAACCCAATCCGTATTTGTATTTAACGCATCTTCCCAAGTGGTATTTCTAGGTAAGGGTACTAAACCAGTATTGCCGTCGTTTTCCCAAGCTTCTTGATATACTTTTAATAAATCGCGATTATTTAAAATTTGTGGCTCATACGTTGGATCGGATGTTGAAACACTACCAGTGTATGAAAATTTTAATCCTTCTTTACCTCTTTTAGTTTTGATAAGTATAACGCCATTTGCCCCTCGAGAACCATAAATACCAGCTGCAGCGGCATCTTTTAATACCTCGATACTTTCAATATCATTTTGATTTAAGGATGCTAAAGGGTTGTTGTTTTGACCATTTGAGTCGCCTTGTAAAAAGTAATCCTGAGTAATTGGAATACCGTCTACTACATATAAGGGATCACCACCAGCTGAAATAGAAGAAATACCTCTTACTCTAACAATGTTAGCAGATCCTGCTAAACCAGAGCCTTGAATAACTTGAACCCCAGCAGCTTTACCTTGTAATGCAGCATCTATAGAAGGTACCGGTGTATCCTTTAAGTCTTCTCCATTTATCCTAACGGCATTTCCGAGAACTTTACTTTTCTTTTGAACACCGTAACCTATTATTACAACTTCATCAAGTTGTGCAGCATCTTCTAAAAGCTGAATATTTAATGTAGATTGCCCGTTAAATTTGATTTCTTTAGATTGGTAACCAACATAAGAAAATACAATAATGTCTCCATTATTGACATTCATTTGATACTTTCCATCAAAGTCCGTAACGGTTCCTATCGTAGTGCCTTTTATCACGACATTAACACCCGGAAGTGGTATGGAAGTTGATTGCTCTTTAACTGTTCCTGTTAAATTTGTTTGACCAAATACGACTAGTGGTGCAAAAAACAGAAAAAACAGAAAACTATAAATAGTTGTTTTCATATAATTTAATTAGTTAAATAAATGATTTAGTTTAGTTATATTTTCACTTCTCGAGTATAAAACTATGTAAAGAAATGCTTAAGAAATAATTTTTAATTACGAAATTCTTAGCGAAAACGTTTTCGTGTTGACAACTTTTTATTTTTAAAGTGAAATACTGAGGAAAACAAATTCAAATAGGAAATAGTTTAATATCTTTAGGATAAATATTTAGAAGACTACAATTTTAAAAATTAATGAAAAGAAAAATCACTTTGAAACAAATAGCGCGAGAATTAGATGTCTCGGTTTCAACGGTTTCTAAAGCGCTGAGCAATAGCAAAGAAATTAGTGAAGACACAACACAAAAAATTCAAGCTTTTGCGAAGCTTTACAATTATAAACCTAATAACATTGCATTAAGTTTAAAAAACAGGAAAACTAAAACTATTGGTATATTAATTCCTGAAATTGTACATCACTTTTTTTCAACAGTTATTAGAGGCATTGAAAGAATCGCTAACAGACGTGGTTATAATGTTATAGTGGGATTGTCTAACGAGTCGTTTACCAAAGAAATCATAAATATGGAACTCTTGGCTAATGGGAGTATAGACGGCTTTATTTTATCCATTTCTAAAGAAACCTTACTAAAACAAGATTATCATCATTTCAATGCAACCATAAATCAAGGTATGCCTATCGTTATGTTTGATAGAGTTGTAAACGAGGTAGATTGCGATAAAGTGATTGTTGATGATTTTAATGGCGCTGTAAAAGCGGTGAATAAGCTTATAGGTAATGGCTGTATAAATATTGCCTTAATTACAACCATGGATTATGTAAGCGTTGGTAGGTTAAGAACTCAGGGTTATATAGAAGCTCTAGAAGAAAATAACATTATCGCAAATCCAAATTTAATTTTGAAAATTGATGATAGCTTAGACGTTGAAAATCATATAGAAATTTTAGAAAATGAAATTGAAAACTTTTTTAAGTTGAATGAAACTATTGATGGGATTTTTGCTGTAAACGAACTTTATGCAGTAACGGCAATGAAGGTGGCTAGAAAATTGGGCTTTAGTATTCCAGATGACATTCAAGTTATTGGTTTTACTGATGGTGTACTGTCAAAACACGCAACACCAAGCCTTACAACAGTTAGTCAACACGGTCAAAAAATGGGGGAACAAGCAGCAAATTTATTAATAGATAGATTGGAAGCAGAAGACACTGAAACCGAACAATATTTTACTAATAATGACATAAAAAAGGACTTTATAAAGGTTGTTCTAGAGACCGAAATAATTGAAAGAGAATCGACAAAATAATTTTTTTTTGGAAATAACAAAAATTCTTTTATATCTTTGAGCCAAATTCAAAACTTATATTTTCACTTCTCGAAATAAGTTTTGATAAGTACATTTCGCTTATCAAATAGTATTAATTTAAATATACTATTTAATGGAAAAGCGTCTATTAAGTTTCTGGCAAATTTGGAACATGAGTTTCGGGTTTCTAGGAATTCAAATGGGTTTCGCCCTTCAAAATGCCAATGCAAGTAGAATTCTTCAAATTTTCGGAGCTGATGTTCATGAGCTGTCTTGGTTTTGGATAATAGCACCCTTAATGGGGCTAATTGTTCAACCCATAATCGGGCACTACAGTGATAAAACTTGGGGACGCTTTGGTAGAAGAAAACCTTATTTCCTAGTTGGGGCTATGCTAGCCTCAGTTGGTCTTGTGCTTATGCCACAGGCCGATATGTTTATAGCATTTTTACCATCACTTTGGGTTGGTGCAGGCATGCTCATGATTATGGACGCCTCTTTTAATATAGCTATGGAGCCCTTCCGAGCTTTAGTTGGTGATAACTTAAGAACCGATCAACGCACCTTAGGGTTTAGTGTTCAAACCGCTTTAATTGGTTTTGGAGCTGTAATTGGATCTTGGTTGCCCTACGCATTATCCAATTGGTTTGGCGTTTCAAACGAGACTATTTCAGGAGTTGTTCCTGCAAATTTAATTTGGTCATTCATAATTGGAGCTGGTATTTTAATTATTTCAATTATAATTACCGCAGTAACAACTAAAGAATATTCGCCTGCGGAATTAGAAAGTTTTGAAGATGAACAAGCACATTCTGACACCATGATAAAAGATGGTGAAGATGAAAGGTCTAGTTTATTAGATATTTTTGATGATTTTAAAAAAATGCCAACAACCATGCGCCAACTAAGTTGGGTACAGTTCTTTTCTTGGTTCGGACTTTTTGGTATGTGGGTTTTTGCAACTCCAGCTATAGCACAACATATTTATGGTTTACCACATACAGATAGTAGTTCTGCTATGTATCAAGATGCGGGTGATTGGATAGGAATTCTATTTGGGGTTTATAATTTAGTCTCTGCATTTTACGCTTTTGCGTTGCCTTATATTGCAAAAAAGATGGGTAGAAAACGCACACATTCCATCTCCTTAATCATTGGTGGTTTAGGTTTGCTTTCCATTTATATTATGCCTGATAAAAACTGGCTTATCATTTCTATGATAGGCGTAGGTATTGCTTGGGCTAGTATTTTGGCAATGCCTTATGCTATTTTAGCAGGTTCTATTTCTCCAAAAAAGATGGGTGTTTATATGGGTATTTTCAATTTTTTTATTGTAATACCTCAAATTATTAATGCCTTAATTGGCGGGCCTCTTGTAAAATATGCCTACGGTAATCAAGCCATATTTGCCTTATTGATGAGCGGTGTAAGTTTTTTAATAGCAGCATCTTTAGTTTATAAAGTAAAAGATGTTGACGATATAATTCAATAAAATAATAAACAAAAATATGCCCTCTCCTTTGGAGAGGGTTAGGGAGAGGATGAAAAAAATAGGAGTCATATTCGATTTAGACGGTGTTATCGTTGATACCGCAAAATATCATTTTTTAGCATGGAAGGAACTTGCAGACCATTTAGGCTTTGAGTTCACCGAAGCACATAACGAACTTTTAAAAGGTGTTAGTCGGGTAAGATCATTAGAGATACTCTTAGATATTGGAAAACTTAAACTTTCAGAAGAAAAAAAACAAGAGTTTTTAACGAGTAAAAACACGCATTACCTTAGATATGTTAATAAAATGGGAGCTGATGAAATTCTTCCTGGTGCCCTAAAACTATTAAATACACTAGATGAATTAGGTATTAAATATGTGTTGGGTTCTGCAAGTAAAAATGCGCCATTAATACTAAAGCAAGTGGAACTTTTTGATCGTTTTGCGGGTATTGTAGATGGAAACAGCGTTTCGAAAGCTAAACCAGACCCTGAAGTATTTTTAATTGGCGCTAAAAAACTAAATCTTAAGCCAGAAAACTGTATTGTTTTTGAAGATGCCATCGCAGGAGTAGAAGCTGCGAATAAAGCAAATATGATTTCAATTGGGATTGGGGACAAAAATGTTTTAAGAGAAGCCGATTTCAATTTTAACAACTTAACAGAAATACCTGAAGGATTTTTTAGGTCATTTCTTTTAGAAAATATTTTTAAATAATGAATCAAGATTATATAAAAGCAGATAATTGGTCAATCATAGAAGAAGGCTTTGATGCAAATCGTGTTGAGTCTTCCGAAAGTTTATTTAGTATTGGTAATGGTGCCATGGGACAACGAGCTAATTTTGAAGAAAGTTATTCCGGACCAACATTTCAAGGTAGCTACATTGCTGGTGTTTACTACCCCGATAAAACGCGTGTTGGCTGGTGGAAAAACGGTTACCCAGAATATTTTGCTAAAGTATTAAATGCTCCAAATTGGATTGGTATTAACGTATCCGTTAATGGTGAACAATTAGATTTGTATACATGTAAGCGCGTTGAAAACTTTAAACGAGAACTGAACATGAAAGAAGGTTGGTTATTACGACGGTTTAAAGCGACACTTAAAAATGACATCCAAGTAGAAGTTGAAACTAAACGTTTTTTAAGTTTAGAGATGGATGAAGTTGGTGCCATTCACTATCAAATAAAACCAATTAACAAAAATGCTGATATTGTTTTTCAACCCTATTTAGACTCGGGTATAACTAACAGAGATACGAATTGGGATGATAAATTTTGGGACACCGTAAATGTAAGTCATGAAAATCATCAGGCGTTTATTCAAGCCAAAACTATGAAAACAGATTTTTATACCTGTACGTTCATGGAATCTAAGGTTTTTATTGATGGGAAATTAGTATTAATACAACCCAATATTCAAGCAGATTCCAATTACGCATCTTTTAGTTATCAACATAAAGTTAAAAAAGGGGAAAGCTATACCATACAAAAGCTAGGTGGTTATACAGTAGATAGAAATCATGCTAAAAACGAATTAGTTACGATCGCAAAAAAGGTTTTAAAAACAGCAACGAAAAAAGGATTTAATCAATTATTAATTGATCAAAAATTGGCATGGGCAGAAATTTGGAACATGTCTGATATCAGTATTTCGGGCGATGTAAAAGCCCAACAAGGTATTCGTTTTAATATATTTCAATTAAACCAAACTTATTTAGGTCGTGATTCAAAATTAAATATTGGGCCAAAAGGATTTACTGGTGAAAAATATGGAGGAAGCACCTATTGGGATACTGAAGCGTATTGCATTCCGTTTTACATGGCAACAAAAGACCAAAAAGTGGCCAGAACACTTTTAGAATATCGTTATAATCATTTGGAAAAAGCCATTGAAAATGCTAAAAAATTAGGTTTTGAAAAAGGCGCTGCACTTTACCCTATGGTGACTATGAATGGTGAAGAATGCCATAACGAATGGGAAATTACCTTTGAAGAAATACATAGAAATGGTGCCATGGCATTTGCTATTTACAACTACTACCGCTACACTGGAGATTACAGTTATATTCCAGAAAAAGGACTTGAGGTTTTAATCGGAATAGCTCGTTTTTGGCATCAACGTGCTACGTTTTCAACACATAAAAACCAATATGTTATTCTTGGGGTTACAGGACCAAATGAGTATGAAAATAATGTGAATAATAATTGGCACACCAACTATTTAGCAAAATGGTGTATTAATTATACAATTGAAAATATAAGTAAGATTGAAGTAGAACATACTTCTGATTTTACTAGAATCATGAAAAAAGTGAATCTAACCACTTTAGAATTAGCTGAATGGAAAGCAGTTGCCGATAATATGTATTTCCCTTTTTCTGATAAACATAATATCTTTCTTCAACAAGATGGTTTTTTAGATAAAGAATTAATTACTGTTTCAGATTTAGATACGTCACAACGACCAATAAATCAAAAGTGGAGCTGGGACAGAATTTTGCGTTCTCCCTACATAAAACAAGCGGATGTTTTACAAGGATTTTACTTTTTTGAAGATCACTTTTCTGATGAGGATTTAGAGCGTCATTTTGATTTTTACGAACCATTTACGGTTCACGAAAGTTCATTATCGCCATGTGTACATAGTATTCAAGCGGCAAAATTAGATAGAATGGAACAAGCATATACGTTCTATTTGCGAACGTCTCGCTTAGATTTAGACGATTATAATCACGAAGTTCATGAAGGATTGCATATTACTTCAATGGCTGGAACATGGATGAGTATTGTTGAAGGTTTTGGTGGTATGCGTATTAAAAACGATACGTTATCGTTCACTCCGAAAATACCTAAACAATGGGATTCATATTCATTCAAAGTGAATTTTAGAAATAGCATTATTAAAGTAAATGTGTGTCAAAATGATACTAAGTTTGAGCTAGAAGGTAAAACCGAATTACAAGTTTTAGTAAATAATAAATCAGTTACCATACAGCCTAATAGTTTATTTACTGTTTAATTTTAAATGAGAAAAATGAAATCATTTGCTATAATACTAACCTTTTTAATTTCAACATTTATTCTGAATGCTCAGGAGTTACAATCTCCAAACGGAGAATTATCCATGACATTTTCTGTTACATCTAATGGCGTTCCTACTTATAAATTATCATATAAAAATAACCCAGTACTAAAAACTAGTCGTTTAGGTTTAGAATTAAAAGATGATAAATCATTATTAGATGATTTTACGATTTCTAAAACGGAAAGGTTAACCTTTGATGAGACTTGGGAACCTGTTTGGGGTGAGCAAAAAAACATCCGAAATTATTATAACGAATTAGCGGTGACTTTAACTCAAAGTGAAACAGATCGAATTTTGATTATTCGTTTTCGTTTGTTTAATCACGGATTAGGATTTCGTTATGAATTTCCTACCCAAGAAAATTTAGTGTATTTCGTAATTAAAGAAGAAAAAACACAATTTGCTATGACTGGTGACCATACTGCATTTTGGATTCCTGGAGATTATGATACACAAGAATATGATTATACCGAATCTAAGTTATCAGAAATAAGAGGTTATTCAGAAGCTGCAGTAACTGCAAATTTATCCCAAAAATCATATTCTCCAACAGGCGTACAAACCTCTTTAATGCTAAAAACAGATGATGGTTTATACATCAATTTACATGAAGCAGCTTTAATCAATTATTCGTGTATGCATCTTAATTTAGATGACAAAAATATGATCTTTGAATCGTGGCTAACACCAGATGCTAATGGCGATAAAGGTTATATGCAAGCGCCTTGTAATACACCATGGCGAACTGTTATAGTAAGTGATAAGGCTGGAGATATTTTAGCCTCAAACATCACACTAAACCTTAACTCGCCTTGTAAGATTGAAGATACTTCATGGATAAAACCTATAAAATATATTGGTGTTTGGTGGGAAATGATTACCGGAAAGAGTTCATGGCATTATACAGATGAGTTAGCGGCTGTGCAATTAGGAATTACAGATTATTCTAAATTAAAACCAAATGCTACCCACGCGGCAAATAATGCCAACGTAAAACGATATATAGATTTTGCTTCAGAGCATGGGTTTGATGCGGTTTTGGTTGAGGGCTGGAATCAAGGATGGGAAGATTGGTTTGGACATTCAAAAGATGATGTGTTCGATTTTCTAACGCCATATCCAGATTTTGATGTGGAAGACATTCACAACTACGCCAAATCAAAAGGTATTGAAATGATGATGCATCATGAAACATCTAGTTCGGTTCGTAATTACGAACGCCATATGGATAAAGCTTATCAATTCATGAAAGACCATGGTTATAACTCAGTTAAAAGCGGTTACGTTGGCGATATTTTACCTCGTGGTGAAAACCATTATAATCAATGGCTTATCAATCATTATCAATACGCCATTGAAAAAGCGGCAGATTATAAAATTATAGTCAATGCACATGAAGCTGTGCGACCAACAGGGATTTGTAGAACATATCCTAATTTAATAGGAAATGAATCGGCTAGAGGTACAGAATATCAAGCCTTTGGAGGCTCAAAGCCAAATCATGTTACTGTTTTGCCTTTTACAAGATTAATTGGTGGCCCCATGGATTATACGCCTGGAATTTTTGAAATGGATATTAGTAAATTAAATCCTAATAACAATTCCCATGTCAACAGCACCATTGCAAATCAGTTAGCATTATATGTAACGATGTATAGTCCGCTACAAATGGCTGCAGATTTACCTGAACATTATGAGCAATTTATGGATGCTTTTCAGTTTATAAAAGATGTGGCGATAGATTGGGATAATAGCGTTTATTTAGAAGCTGAACCAGGATATTTTATTACTATTGCCCGCAAAGAGAAAGGTAAAAACGATTGGTTTGTTGGTAATGTTAATGGTAATCAAGCCAGAACATCAAACATCAAATTTGATTTCTTAGAAAAAGGAAAAAAATATATCGCTACTATTTATGCTGATGCAAAAGATGCGCACTATAAAACCAACCCGCAGGCTTACACTATCGTCACAAAAAAAATTACAAGTAATTCAAAACTTTCTCAACGGTCTGTTCCTGGAGGAGGTTATGCTATAAGTATTAAAGAAGTTGACTAATTAAAATGAAAAAATATCTCATTATTTTATTGAATATTATTCTTATAAATTCTTCATGTATTAATTGTTGGGGTGTTCAGGATAATAAACTTTCAGGTAATGAAGTTGTAACGTTTATTATAAAGCATGTTCCAAAAAACCACGATTTCAATTCAGAAATTTATATCTCAGGTGATTTTGAAGGTTGGTCTGGAGGAAATGCACCATTCAAATTAAAAAAAGAAAATTTAAACTACCATATCTCAATACCCAAATATCAAGAATCTATAAATTTCAAATTTACTAATGGCCATTGGAAATCTGTTGAATGTTCTTTAAATGGAAAACCGATAGAAAATAGACGATATACTTTCGCTGGTATTGATGAAACAATTACTTTGAATATTGAAAATTGGACCGATTCTATAAAGCATATTATTTCAATAGCTTCCGAGAACGTACATATTTTTTCAGAGGATTTTAAGATTCCTCAGTTAAATAGAAAAAGAAAAGTAAGTGTATATTTACCTCCTAATTATCAAACATCTAAAGAACTATATCCTGTTTTATATATACAAGATGGACAAAATATTTTTGACGATAAAACGTCGTATAGTGGTGAATGGGAAGTTGATGAAACTCTAAATAATATTTATAACAACACAGGTTTTGGTTTAATAGTTGTTGCCATTGATCATGGTGAAGAGAAACGTTTGAATGAATATGCTCCCTGGAATCATAAAAAATATGGCAAAGGTGAAGGGAAGGCATATGTCGATTTTCTTGTAAACACATTAAAACCAAAAATTGATGATACATTTAGAACAAAGGAAGATAGCCAAAATACAGCCATTATAGGTTCTTCTTTAGGGGGTTTAATTGCACATTATGCTGTATTCAAATATCCTAATGTTTTTGGAAAAGCAGGTGTCTTTTCGCCTTCGTTCTGGTATACTAATAATAGTTTTAGTTTCACAAAAAGCCAATTGCAAAAAATACCCAATATAAAAATTTACTACCTAGTAGGTCATAAAGAAGGTGTTGAGATGGTTAATAATGTTAAAAGAATGTCACTTTTATTAAAGTACAATGGTTTTCCAGAAAAAAACATTTATAAAAAGATGGTTCCGTCTGGAATGCATAATGAAACATTTTGGAAATCAGAATTTAATGATGCCATCATATGGTTGTTTAAAGAAGATATTATAAAATGAAAACTAACTTTACCATATTAATTTTATTACTTTTTGTGTCGTGTCAAAAAAAAGCGAATAAGAATTTATTAACAAAGCCTTTTATTCCCATAGAAAATCAAAAAAAGCAAGTTGTATATCAAGTATTCACACGTTTATTTGGAAATACAAATCCCTCAAATAAACCGTGGGGAACTATTGAAGAAAATGGTGTTGGAAAATTTAACGATTTTACAGATATAGCTTTAAAAGAAATAAAAGACTTAGGCATCACACATATTTGGTATACAGGTGTACCACATCACGATGTGATTAGGAATTATACCAAATACGGGATTTCTAATGATGACCCAGATGTTGTAAAAGGTAGAGCTGGCTCACCTTATGCAGTTAAAGATTATTACAACGTAAACCCAGATTTAGCTGTAAATGTTGAAAATCGTTTAGAAGAATTTCAAGAACTTATTGAACGCTCGCATAATGCAGGTTTAAAAGTAATTATTGATATTGTTCCTAACCATATAGCAAGAAATTATAAGAGTATCTCGAAACCAAATGGGATAAAAGATTTTGGGGAGGATGACGATACATCGGTTACTTACCATGTTAATAATAATTTCTATTACAACCCTAACCAATCTTTTCAAGTACCAAAATGGGAAAATAATTATTCACCTCTTGGGGATGAAAAACATCCATTAGAAGATGATTTTTTTGATGAAAATCCAGCAAAATGGACAGGGAACGGGTCGCGATTATCGCAACCTAAAGTTAATGATTGGTATGAAACGGTTAAAATAAATTATGGTATTTCTCCTGAAGGAAAAAAGGACTTTGAAGAATTACCAAGAGGTTTTGAAAATGAAGATTACAAAATACACTTTGAATTTTGGAAAGATAAAACGGTGCCAAATTCATGGATAAAATTTAGAGATATTGTAGGATACTGGTTAGATATGGGTATAGATGGTTTCCGATACGATATGGCTGAAATGGTACCTGTTGAATTTTGGAGCTACATGAATTCTTCAATTAAAACCAAAAATCCTGTGGCCTTTTTAATGGCAGAAGTTTATAATCCAAGTTTATATCGTGATTATATAAAAAAAGGAAAAATGGATTATTTATATGATAAAGTTCAACTTTATGATACCATCAAACATGTTATGCAAGATCATGGAAAAACAGATAATGTGCCAACTATTCTGAAAAACTTAGTAGATATTGAGCATCATATGCTTCATTTTCTTGAAAACCACGACGAACAACGGTTGGCGAGTCCAGATTTTGCAGGTAATGCAGAAATAGGGAAACCTGCTATGGTGGTCTCTGCTACATCAACAACAGCACCCACCATGATTTATTTTGGACAAGAAGTTGGGGAAGATGGCTCTGAGAATCCTGGTTTTGGAAATTCAACAAGAACGTCCATTTTCGATTATGTTGGTGTCCCAGCCCATCAACGTTGGATGAATAACAAAAAATTTGACGGCGGGCAATTAACAGCATCAGAAAAACAATTAAGAGATTTCTATAAAAGACTCTTAAACTTCACCATAAATAGTAATGCCCTAATGGGTAAATATGAAGATATTCATTTATACAATCGAGACAATACCCAAAATTATACTGACAAAATACTGTCCTTTGTACGTTGGAGTGAAGAAGAAAAACTGATTATAATATCTAATTTTGATGCTAACAATGCGTATCAATTTGAATTAAAAATTCCACAGAAAATCATAGAATTTTGGAAATTAGATGATGGGAATTATAAAGTACAAGACCAATTGTACAATCATTTCACTTCAACTTTAAAAACTGAAAATGGTATGGGCACTATCAAAATAAAGCTAGGTATTTTGGAATCTTTCATATTAAAAATTCAATAACATGAAGCACATTATAATTTTACTTTTAATAACGTTAAGTTTGGTTAATTGTAATAAAAATAAAGAAGAAAATCCAAAAACACCATTTGTTTGGGAAGCTGCCAATGTGTATTTTCTTTTAACAGATAGATTTAATAATGGCGATACTGCAAACGATGTTAATTTTGATAGGACTTCTGAAACTGGTAAGCTTCGGGGCTTTAAAGGTGGCGATATAAAGGGAGTAACACAGAAAATTAAAGCGGGTTATTTTACCGATTTAGGTATCAATGCTATTTGGATGACCCCTATTGTTGAACAAATTCATGGTGGAACTGATGAAGGCACAGGTGTTAGTTATGGTTTTCATGGCTATTGGGCAAGCGATTGGACTGCAATTGATCCGAATTTTGGAACAAAGGAAGATTTAAAGGAATTGGTTGACGTTGCTCATAATAAAGGAATTCGTATTTTATTAGATGCGGTTATTAACCACACAGGACCTGTTACAGAAAAAGATCCTGCGTGGCCAGAGGAGTGGGTACGAACAGAACCGCAATGTGATTACACATCTTACGGAAACACCATTACATGCACGCTTGTAAAAAACCTTCCTGATATTAAAACTGAAAGTAATAATATTGTTGATTTACCGATGCAATTAGTTGAAAAATGGAAAGCTGAAGGGCGTTACGAACAAGAAGTTGCTGAATTAGATGCTTTTTTTCAAAGAACAGGACATCCAAAAGCACCTCGGTTTTATATTATGAAATGGCTCACCGATTACATCACAGAATTTGGGATAGATGGTTATAGAGTAGATACGGTGAAGCATACTGAAGAATATGTTTGGAAAGAATTTAAAAAGGAGTGCGATTATGCATTTTCAAAATATAAAAAAAATAATCCGAATAAAGTTTTAGATGATAACCCATTCTATTTAGTCGGCGAAGTTTATAATTATGCTATTTCTGGAGGAAAATATTTTGATTTTGGAGATAAAAAAGTAAACTATTTTGATGACGCCTTTCAGAGTTTAATAAATTTTGAATTCAAATGGAATATAGCTCAAAATCCAATAGAGGATGTTTTTAAAAGATATTCAGATATTTTGAACTCGGAATTAAAAGGATACAGCATTTTGAATTATTTAAGTTCTCACGACGACGGACAACCTTTTGATCCTGCAAGGGCAAAGCCTTTTGAAACCGCTACAAAATTATTATTATCTCCCGGTACATCTCAAATTTATTATGGTGATGAATCTGCACGTTCTCTCATTATAGAGGAGACTACGGGCGATGCTACGTTACGCTCGTTTATGAATTGGCAGGCCATTAAAAATAATCCTGATACAAAAGCTATTTTAAATCATTGGCAAAAATTGGGACAATTTCGCGCCAGCCATCCAGCTATTGGTGCAGGAATACATAAAATGATTACAAAAAATCCTTATTTATTTTATAGAAGTTATAAAAAAGATGATTATGAAGACTTAGTGCTTATAGGTTTGGATTTACCTTTTGGAGAAAAAAATCTCGATGTATCAAAACTATTTAAGGATGGTGAAATACTTTACGATGCTTATTCAAATCAAAAAGTTAAAGTCAATAACGGAAAAGCTATAATAGATTCTGACTTTGGTGTCGTTTTATTGGAGAAAAGTTAATCATAAAAAAATTATGAATCTCCATTGATAAAGAGGATGTATTACGATTATTAACATATTTTGATCCCAAAAAAATAAAAAATTTAAATTATAGAAATGGCTTATTTAATAAGGTATTTACTTAATTCTCTTCTGAATTTTTGAAGTATCGTTAAGCCTATTTACTGTAATCTTAGGATTACCATAAATATATACGGAACTATTTCCAGAGGCTTCTATAGTAATATCATTAATAACTTCTAAAGTAATATCACTAGAAATTTCAGCAGAAACTAAACCTGTTTTTACAGTTAAATTTTTACCCATAAATTGTGTATTATTATCCGCTCTTATAAAAATATCATCGGCATCTCCTTCAATAACTGCATATGCGCGTTGGTATAAATCTGTTTCTATTTTTGTTGAATAAATTAGCGCTTCCAATTTACAATTACCATTCAAAACTAATTTTGTGCTATCGCAAGTCAGGTTTAATTTTATTTTAGATTTATCTAAGCCTTCAAACGTAAAAATATTGGTTTTTAAAGTTAGACCTACTTTTGAAGATTCTTTAGCACTCACCTTAAAATCGTTTAAATCCATTGACATTAACGATTTTATTTCGCTATCGTCAGTGGTTTTTATGTGGTTTAAGTAATCATTATAATTCACTTTAATCTTAAGTGTTTTTTTTGAGGTAATTCGTCTCGTTTTGTTAAAAGACAACACACTATCTACAACTTTAAAATTAATAAATTCGTGAAGATTTTGATCAGTTTCAATAATTACAGAGGGCGTTCTGTTATAAATAATCTCTATGTCAAAATCTTCATCCAAATCTATGGTATGAAAAGAACTAATATCTGTTTGAACAATGCTAACCATTCTATTCCCTTTTACTTTCTCTGCTTTTTGTGAATAACCAAAAACTACGAATAAACTAAAAAGTAATATTACAACAGGTTTTTTCATTCTTAATACGGATTAATTAATACTTGGGTGGTTATATGCGTTTTATTATTATATAAACCCAATAATGGGCTAAAGTTCGTATAACCATGTGACATTTTCGTTCAAAATTACTAACAAATATAAAGCAAAACCATCTTAAACGCTATGCGCATTTAAAATGGTTTTAAAATGAGTTGGCTATGATTTTTTCGGTTTATATTTATATTTTGAAAATACTTCCTGAAACGTCATCACTTTTTTTAACAGTTTCTGGGTTTCCGTAAAATTTCACATGGCCTCCGCTAGTTGCTTTTGCAATTAGTTTTTTTGACGTATTTATAGTCATACGGGCACCACTAGTTGCTTTAACTTCGCTATATTCAGCATGTAAATCTCCAGCTTTTACGCTGCTACCACTTGTCGCTTCGGCAATAATTTTTGAAGTGTTTCCAGATAGACGTAAATGACTACCACTAGTAGATCTACTATGTAAAATAGTTGTATTAACTTTTAAAGTCATATTACTACCACTGGTATTTTTTAGTTCTAAATTATCAGTAGTAATAGTGTTTGTAGAATATACATGACTACCACTAGTAGAAGTAACACCAGAAAGAGTTTTAAAACTCACCATTATTTTTTTTGATTGGCTTCTACCAATATTCTCTTTGGTGTGAATTTTTAAAACACCATTTTCAATTTCAGTAATAATAAGTTCTTGTAAATTCTCGTCAGCTTCAACACTAATACTTTCAGTGTCACTTTGCGTTAAATAGACATGTAATCCTTCGGTGGCTTTTATACTTGTAAATGGTTCATTTAGGTTTCTATCTTCAATAGTTACGTTGCCATTTCCAGCAACTCCAAAATCGAAATGACATGAAACTAGACTCAGGCTTAATAATGTTGCTATAATAATTTTGGTTAATGTTGTCATACTTGTTCGTTTTTTGATTGATGTTTTTATTTGTTCAAATATCTTTTAAAATGTTAATGATTGGTAACTTAAATATCTGAACTGTTGTTTTTTAAAGATGAATTGTTAGTGAAACAGGATTTTAAAGAACTGATAACTGAATTTAAAACCCTAAATTGAACTAATCTCGATGAAAAATCGGGGTCTCTTTTAGTTTACTAGTTTTATTAATCAGATTCTATTTTTATACCATTAGAATCTATATTGACTTTTACATCGTCAGATTCAGCTTTTAAACCCGCTTTATCAATTTTTATATGGGCATCTTCAGATTTGATTTCAACACCTTCGTCATTAATTTTTAAGCGCGAAGTATTTACCTTTAATTCATACTCATCGTTTTCCGCAACAGGGCAGTCTAAACATTCAATATCATTTTCAAGAATTTTTATGTAATGATTCGCTTCTTTTCTTGAAATGATGTTTCCAGTATAGGTTTTATAATACAGATACGAATTGGTGTTTTTATTTAATTTGATAACCATATTTTCGGGCAAGTATAAAATAATATCTACGTCTTGACAGCTAAATTTATTGCTAGGATTAGTCGTTAAATAAGAATTTAAATAAAGCGTTCCGTTTTTTAGTTCAAATCCATAATCAATATTTTTAGCACGTTCTATTGCCTTATCATAACCTCTACCATCCGCACTTTTTTCTATAGCAATAGTTGCCATAGAATCCTTAGTCGATTTTACAATAATACCAATATCAGATGAATAGAGCGTTTTATTTCCGTTCTCATCATTTGCCAATTTAAATCCATTATGTCGTCTATAGACGTTAGAGCTAAATTTATCATTACCTATCATTTCAATACTTAACGTATCAATTGATGTCACTGGTAATTCCATTTTTTCAATAACTTTTTCATTAAAAGCATGTTCACTAGCCTCTCTAATACCTATAACCACTAAACCAATAATAGACATTAACCATAAACCAAGTAAGGTGAATTTTGCTATATTTCCTATCGATTTTAAGTTATTTATTAAAATTTTTAATCCTAAATAAAATAAGAAAAAGAAAGGTACGCCAATGGCAAAAAATAATAAAAGAGACGCAAACCATATGGGCGTTCCACTATTATTAAAAACATCTACAAGATCAAGACCAGGAAAGTGAGCCGTATTAACTATTCCTAAAGAAAATAAACTGATGAACAATCCAATAAGAGTTATTGCACCAATAATTATTAGAATAACACCAACAAATTTTGCAAAAACCCTAAAGAAAAACATGAAAATTTCCCCAATAGTATCAAAAAATACTTTTGATGATGATTTTATCTTATTCCCTTGCTTTTGAAAATCAACATTCTTAGCCGCGTCACTTACATTTTTTGCTGCTCCAGAAACAGAATCGCCTACATTTTTTGCAACTCCAGTTACGGTTTCCGAAACGTTATCAAAACCATCCTTAATTTTTTTCTCAATATTACTAATGTTTACGGGAGCACCTGTCATCATTATTTTTTCGGCTGTAGTTTTAGCTTCCGGTACTAAAATCCAAAGTAAAATATAGAGTAAAATACCTGTTCCAGCACCAAATACTAAAAGTACCCAAGCCAAACGAATCCAAATACCATCAATTCCAAAATAGTGCGCTAAGCCAGATGATACGCCTCCAATGTATGAGTTATCTGTATCTCGATATAATTTTCTTGAAGACTCAGATTTTTTTCTGTAAGAAGGCTGTGGCTCATCCTCAAATATTTCATCATCAACCAAATAATCTTCTGGTTGTCCCATAATTGAAATGACTTCATCTACCTCTTTAATACGTATCACTTGCTTATCGTTTTGCACACGCTCATTAAAAAGCTCTGCAATACGCGCTTCAATATCTGCTATAATTTCAGAACGACCTTGAGAATCTGTAAACGAACGTTTTATAGCCTCAAGATAGCGCTGCAATTTTAAGTAGGCATCCTCATCAATATGAAAAAATATACCTGCTAAATTTATGTTGACTGTTTTATTCATTTTTTTGTTGTTTTTTGGCTTGTTACTATGGTTACTGCGTTGTGTAATTCACTCCAAGTGGTGTTTAATTCCTTTAAAAATAGTTTCCCCGTTTCAGTTAAACCATAATATTTCCTTGGTGGTCCGGAAGTCGATTCTTCCCATCTATAATTTAAAAGTCCTGCGTTTTTAAGTCGTGTTAAAAGCGGATAAATGGTGCCTTCAACAACAAGCAGCTTCGCATCTTTTAAGGTGTCTAAAATCTCAGCTACATACGCATCCTCATCTTTCAACACCGATAGTATACAGAATTCCAGTACCCCTTTACGCATTTGTGCTTTTGTATTTTCTATTTTCATGTGTTATTTTATATTTTTTTAGAGGTCAAATGTAATTCGCATTAAACTCCAGATTAAATCTTGTTTTTTTGAGTTGCTCATTTCATAGTGTCTTGTGTTTAATAGTGTGAAACTGTTCATTTTTTGATTGATTAAAATTGATTATTTATTGATGAAATTTTTATTTTTTTCGGCGTTACCCTCCTTAGGTCGGGTCGGGCTTTACGCTCCAAGTCCTCACTTCCAAAAGGTCGCTGCGGGCTTTCCACTGCAATCCCTAACGCGGTACTATTTGTCATTCACGTTTTACTCATAAGTGATTCGTTTATTTCAAAAAATTAATGGTAAACGGGTATTTATAGTATTCGCCATCTCTAGCTTTTAAACTGGCAACAACTATAAGTGCTAATTCTATAATAAAACCAATTACTGCAAAAGCACCCAAAGCGCCACCAATGTAAAGTAGAGCAGATGGTTTGCCAATATTGATGTGGAAACTTTCAAAATCATTAAAATCAATAAAGTCAATACCACTAAAAATTTTAAAAATGAAAAACGGTATGGTAATGCTACCTATTATTATAGCGTATAGTAAAATACTAATTTGAAAGTTTATGGCTTGTTTGCCATGGCTGTCAATAAACTCCGATTTTTCCCTATTGGCAACCCATAAAATAATAGGTCCGATAAAATTTCCAAACGGAATTATAAACCGACTAAAGGTTGATAAATGAATAAAAGTAGCGATGTTTTTTTGATGATTATCAAACATATTTTAAAACGTATAGTAGTTTCTTATACAAATATATGTCTAAAAGAAGGTACTTTGTTACGCATAGTACTAAAAATTAACATAATTTTAACATTTATTGTTGCTATTTATTTTCATAACTTAGTCAAAAATTAAATGATACCTAATGAAGCTAACTCCCAGTAAATTAAACACTTTCACGATATTCAAACTGCCTGCTGCATACTTTTGCGGTGTGCGCACAAAGCATATTGACGATGACAAATGTATAGTGACAGTAAAACATAAATGGATAAACCAAAACCCATTCAAATCCATGTTTTGGGCGGTACAAGGTATGGCAGCAGAGTTTTCAACAGGTGCACTAATGATTGTGAAAATTCAAGAAACAGGAAAAAAAATATCTATGTTAGTAACAACTAATAATGCGACGTTTACAAAAAAAGCAACAGGAAAAATAGCCTTTACCTGTAACGACGGACATTTAATTGATGAAGCTATAAAAAAGACAATCGAAACTGGGGAAGGGCAAACTATCTGGATGAAGTCTGTGGGTGTAAACGAAGAAGGTATTATCGTTTCAACATTTAATTTTGAATGGAGTATCAAAGTAAAAGGTTAGCTTTTTAGTTTAGAATTGGCAGTATTCAGCCTCAATATTCAGTTGTTCACGCTAAATATTAATATTTTTTAGCTTCACAAGAAAAAAATGCTGTATATGTTAGTTGGTAATTAGTTGCACAACACTCTGTAACTTTACGATAAGATCATCCTTTATATTGGTGCATCTCAGAATGAAACTTGCCAGATGAGTGAATGGTAATGATTAGTGAAAATTCTTGAAATTAGTGCTAAAGTTATTAATCAAAATACGTAGCTAAAAATTAAAGTATCAGTTTGGGATTTATTTTTTGATTTTAAAAAAGCGGTACAACAAAACTTAAAACCAATTAACAAATAAACTTTTTTTAAACCAACACATTTTTATCAAATGAGTCAGTTTTGGATTAGAATTTTTGGAGTTTTCGGAATATTAGGCGGATTGATTTTATTTGCTGGAGATATGCTTTTGTATTATGATCCAGAAAACATGAGCTTTAAGAAAAATATGGGAAATGCTTCTGATTTCAGAATTATAGCAAGTGGGGTTTGCGCATTATTTGCAACTTGGTTTTATATGCTTGGACTGGGTCAAGTTTATCATGCATTTAGTATCACAAAACCAATTTTTAGAAATGGAGTTTTGATTTTTTTTGGAAGTATTTTAATAGCATTTGGAATCGTTCACGGAGCGTTTCTTGCTATCGCTACAACTGCTAAATTGGCTACTGAACATAATCTTGATATCAATAGGGCCGTTTTACTTGCAGAAAAAACAAACAAAATATTGAGATTATTCGTCTATCCATTAGTCGGAATTTTATCCATTCTTTTTATTAGTCAAGTTTGGAAACGAAAAACGTTGTATCCAAGATGGATTATCATTTTTTTCCCACTCATTCCATTTTTGATTGAGGATTTAGTAACAAAATATTTAACTGATAGTATTTGGATTATAATAAAAGGGGGATATTTGAATATAATATTGGTCATCTTTTTTTCGGCCTCAACTATTGCCTTGTGGAATACTATAAAATTTAAAAATGAATAGTGAATAACGAGTTGTATTCAAATAATGCTATAATTAATTGCTAGTGTAATCTTAATTAATAAAAGTTCTTGCGAATTTTTATTCGGTATATATTTGCTAAATTAGTAGTTTATCAAATACAAATAATCTTATTTAAATAATGTAACAAATTGCTAAATATGCCTACCAATTAACAAATAAACTTTTTTAAACTAATACACTTTTATCAAAATGACAGCACACGAAATTGATTATAGAATCTACGGCGAAGAAATGCAGTACGTAGAAATTGAACTCGATCCACAAGAAGGCGTAATAGCCGAAGCAGGAAGCTTTATGATGATGGACGATGGTATTAAAATGGAAACTATTTTTGGAGATGGCTCAAAAAATGATTCAGGATTTTTAGGTAAAATTTTAGGTGCCGGAAAACGAATCCTTACAGGCGAAAGTTTATTCATGACTGCTTTTTACAACAACCTTTCAGGAAAAAGAAATGTATCATTCGCTTCACCATATCCGGGAAAAATTATACCTATTGATTTAACACGTTTTAATGGTAAGTTTATATGTCAAAAAGATGCATTTCTATGCGCCGCAAAAGGTGTGAGTGTGGGTATTGAGTTCTCTAAAAAATTGGGTCGAGGGCTTTTTGGAGGCGAAGGTTTTATTATGCAAAAGCTAGAAGGCAATGGCATGGCATTTGTGCATGCAGGTGGTACGATGGCTATGAAAGAATTAAAAGCTGGTGAAACGTTGCGTGTTGATACAGGCTGTATTGTAGGTTTCGATCAAACGGTAGATTATGATATTGAATTTGTTGGCGGTATAAAAAATACCGTTTTTGGTGGTGAAGGTTTGTTTTTCGCTAAACTGCAAGGCCCAGGAACCGTTTATATTCAATCCTTACCTTTTAGTAGATTAGCAGGTCGTGTATTAGCCTCAGCACCTCGTAGCGGAGGTAAAAATAAAGGAGAAGGAAGTATTTTAGGTGGTTTAGGCGATTTATTGGATGGCGATAACAGATTTTAAATGTTAATTTTACTCAAAAGAAAAGTTTATACTTATTTTTTTAGTAAATTTATATTAATATTATGAAAATAAAAGCCTATATCAAATTCTACTATTAATTATAAACCAAACCTAAACCTAAATAAAATGGCAAGAGCTATGTTAGAGTACACAAAAACTGTACTTAATAAAGTAAGTTTTGATGCTACATTGTTTTGCAGAGAAGTACAAAAGGCGATACAACGTCTGTTACCCTACGAAATTGAAGAACTTAAAATATTCATTCATTCTTTAGTAAAGCAAAACCCAGAATTAAATCAATGTTTAATTTATTTAAAACCATAAAAAAAGCGGCTTATTGGCCGCTTTTTTAATACGATTATTTTTTGGGTAATGGACTTATTATTTTTACGTTCTGAAAAGCAATGGCGCCACGAATAATTCCTGAAATTACATCCTGTAAGGCTTCAATAATTTGCATTTTTAACTCGCTTTTATGATATATAATACTCACTTCTCTAGCAGGAGTAGGTTCGTTGAAATAATGTAAATTATCGCGTTCTTTTTCTTTTATATCTAAAGTATGCAAATAAGGAAGTAGCGTCATTCCTAAGCCTTCATTTGATAATTTTATAAGAGTTTCAATACTACCGCTTTCTAATTGAAATTTATCGTCAGAATGATTTTTAAACACTTTACATAAATTAATTACGCCATCTCTAAAACAATGTCCATCTTCAAGTAATAACATATCTTCAATATCTAAATCAGAAACATCAATTTTTTTTTTCGTATGAAGCCTGTGGTCTTTAGGTATATAACTAACAAAAGGCTCAAAATAAAGTACACGTTCTTTAATAGTTTCATCTTCTAAAGGTGTAGCAGCTATGGCTGCATCTAAATGTCCATCTTTTAGTCTAGTAATAATTTCTTCGGTATTTAATTCTTCAATTTTAAGTTTAACTTTAGGATGCTTTTTTATTAAACTTTTTAAAAACATAGGTAGAAGTGTTGGCATTATAGTTGGAATTATGCCTAACCTAAATTCACCTCCAATAAATCCCTTTTGTTGATCCACAATATCCTGTATTCTGTAAGATTCATTTACAATATTTTTAGCTTGCTTAACAATTTTTTTACCAACATCAGTAAGTTCGATAGGCTTTTTGCTTCTATCGAATATTTTAACATCCAATTGATCTTCTAATTTTTGAATTTGCATGCTTAACGTAGGTTGCGTTACAAAGCATTTTTCGGCAGCTTTTGTAAAATTCTGATTTTCGGCTACTGCTAAAACATAATATAGTTGTGTAATGGTCATTCGTTATCAATTTATGCTATAAAAATATAAAAACTATCAATAAAATTTATAGAAGTTTATGTTAATTATAAATTAAATTTGTAGTAATTCATAAAATATATAAAAAATGACACTAAATAGCTTAGGTTTAGACAACAAAAAAACTAAAGAATTAGCCAATGATTTGAATGATTTATTAGCTAATTTTCAAATATATTATCAAAATTTGAGAGGTATTCACTGGAATATAAAAGGTAAACGCTTTTTTGATTTACACGTTAAATTTGAAGAATTATACACCGATGCCAATTTAAAAGTAGATATGATAGCGGAACGTATTTTAACTTTAGGAGAAACTCCCTTACACACTTTTGAAGATTATTCAAAAAAAGCAAAAGTGCGCGTAGGAAAAAATATTTCGCAAGATGACAAAGCTGTTGGATTGATTGTTGATTCTTTAGCAGAACTCTTAAAAATTGAAAGAAACATTTTAGATAAATCTGATAAAGCTCATGATGAAGGGACAAACTCAATGATGAGTGATTTTATTACAGAGCAAGAAAAAATAGTTTGGATGATGAAAGCATGGTTAAGCGAAACAGTTTAATTATGAATTGATTAATAGCCGAAAATGCGACCTAATTGGTCGCATTTTTGTTTTTCAAAATATAAGTTTTTGAGATTTTATCATAAATGCTAGATTTGCCTTGAGTATATATGATACTTAAAATATAAATAAATACTGCAATTTGAGGTAAAATTAAAACAGCCCAAACCCAAAATGGTGGTTCTATATTTTTATTTGAACAATATATTAACCAATGAACCCCCGAATGTGCAATTTCCCATGGAAGAAATTTCAAAATATTACGCTTAATAATATTAAAATGAGTTGGTTTTGTAGTATTATTTTCAACAGAAATCGACATCACTCTTTTTCCAATGGTGCCTTTATTTTTACTTTTTTCAGAGGTAATAAAATAGAATAACACTGGTAAGGTTAATAATAAAAAGCTAATAAATTTACCTTTTAAGGGTGGTATTTTTTCGGTATCTAAATTCAATTCATTAGTTATAAATACTGTAATAGTAAATAATATTAAGGCATAAGAAATGACTAAAAGGTAATCAATAAAAAAAGCAAAACATCTTTTAAGAGTTAATATGATTTTTAAAATATTATTTTTATTTCTAAATTTTTATTACGTATATCAAATTTGGCAGTTTCATATTGAGGTAAGCCAAAACTCATAGTGTTGTTAGATATACCATAGGCTTCTTTTGGCATACCATTAGCTTCAAAATCCATTCTTCTGTTTTTATTTTTATCGTGTAATCCCATGATAGCATAAGTTCCAGGAACCACATTTTCAAATGTCAACTTAACTTTACCATCTACTATTTTACTTTCTTTATTTTGAATTCCTGGACCTTTCATAAAGGTATCTGCTGTGTGAAGAGAAAGTAAAACGTTACCGGTATTGCTACTAATATTTTCAATAATTACAGTAATAGTTTGTCCGTTTTCTACATCTTGGGCGTTACTAAATGTTATCGATAATAATAAGGTGAAAATTGATGCCAATGTCTTCATAATATATGGTTTATGTGTTTATCAAAGCAAATATCGAACACTAAAAGCATCTTAAATAATAGTTATTACCGAACTGTAAAATTTAAATGATGAGTTGTATTATATTAGAAGCTAGAATATGAATATGAAGTTTTTTTACTGCCAACGGATTACTGCCAACGGAAGAACTGTTATAGCAAACCTCTAGCTTTTATTTCAAGGTATTTATTGATAGTATCAATCGTTAAATTTTCTGGAGTGGTAAGAATAGAATAGATACCATATTTTTTGAGTTCATTAACAATAAGCCGTTTTTCAAAAGCAAATTTTTCTGCAATTACTTTGTCATACACTTGTTGTGCGGTTTGTGCTTTTTCTTTAATTAAATTATTAAGCTCTGTATTTTTGAAAAAGATAACGACCAATAAATGACTTTTTGCGATGGCTTTTAAATAGGGGAGTTGCCTATTTAAACCATCTAAAGTTTCAAAATTAGTGTACATTAAAATAAGACTTCGGTGTGTAATATGTCTTTTTATATTAGCATAAAGCCTGTTAAAATCGCTTTCAAAAAAATCAGTTTTTACGTTGTATAAAGCTTCCAATATGAGTTGCATTTGAGAACTTCTGCGTTGGGCAACAATAACATTTTCAATACGCTTAGAAAATGATAACATGCCTGCTTTGTCGTGCTTTTTTAATACAATATTGCTAATTACAAGTGTGGCATTAATGGCGTAATCTAGAAGACTTAACCCATTAAAAGGCATTTTCATAATGCGGCCTTTATCAATAATGGAATATACGGGTTGTGACTTTTCATCTTGAAACTGATTGACCATAAGCTGATTTTTCTTGGCCGTAGCTTTCCAGTTTATAGTTCGTAAATCGTCACCTAAAACATAATCTTTAATCTGCTCAAATTCCATGGTATGCCCAATTTTTCGGACTTTTTTGAGACCGTATTCTAAGGAATTTTGATTAATATTTAAAAGTTCAAACTTTTTTAATTGTTTAAAACTCGGATATGTGCGCACCATAGCTCCATGGTTAAAAGTAAAGCGCTTTGATACTAAATTAATGATAGATGAGGCATAAACATTTAGACTTCCAAAGTAGTATTCGCCACGTCCGGTAGGTTTTAAATGATAGGTTATAGATTTTGATTTTCGTGGAGTAATAGTGTCTTTAATCTTAAAATCCCTGACTTGAAACTGCTCTGGAATTTCATCAATAATTTCAAGGTAAATGGAAATAGGGTAGTTGTTATTAATTTTTAATTCAATCAGATTTTTATCGCCATTTGAAAATTTATCTGGTAAAATACGAGTAGCTTCCATTTTATTTTTACCACTAAAAACAATAAGAAAATCTATAATAAATAAAAGGATAAGAACAAAAATGGCAAGTTGAGCCATATTAAATAATACAGGAATGAAATAGCTTAAAACAAATAATACTACAATACCTATGCCTGCATAGAAAAAACGGGGTTGTATGTAAAATGGTTTAAAGAATTTCAATTTTAGTTATTTATATTTTATAATTCAATTTTTAAATTTTTCATTATTGCATCAATTTTTTCTTCAGTAAAATCATTATGACCAACTTCTAAAGCTTTATTATAAAACTCAAGAGCTTTAAGCGAATCTTGTTGTGCTAAATAACAATCTCCCATTGAGTCATAGACATTTGAACTATTTGGGTAATTTTGTATGTTTAAATTAAATAGAATAATTGCTTTGTCAAACTTTTTTTAATTTATAAATCTATACCCAATGTTATTGATAAGTGACTTGTCTGGAAGAACTTCATATCCAAAATGACTAGAAACATTTTTATAATGAGTATTAATCCAATTTAGTAAATCTTCTATTAAAGTGTTAGAATTTGAGTCTAATAATGGCATCATTTCTTGGTACTTGATTTTATACCAAGGAAAAAGGAAACGAATAGCATCATACTCAGCTATTAGAGGTACGCTCCCATGGTCATCATTCTCATAGTATTTCCAATCAAAAAGTAACCCATTATTTTTGATACTTTCAGTAGCCTTTGCAAATTTTAAAATAGATCTTATATGTTCAGTATTTTCGGTAGTATCATTTTCAACTTTATTAATAGTCATTCCTTTATCCATTGTATTCGCTACTCCTAGGTAAAGTGTTTTTCCTTCATATATTTTGCTTGATAAAATTTTTGAAGCTCTTTTTAAAAGTTTTTGGTTGTCCCACCATAAACTTGGATCGATAGCTACATAGTTGTTAAATAAATTTGGACGCTCAATTAATGCATCAATTACAGTTAAACCGCCTAATGAATGCCCAACAAAGGTTTTATAGCTGGTAACAGGGTATTCTTTTTCGATATAGGGCATTAATTCTTTATCAATAAAACTTAGGAATCTCTTACCACCACCTGACGTTTTTGGAAATATAGTATCTCCATACATTTCATTAATATGTGTTGGTGTCAAGTCTCTAGTTCTATCCGTATTTGTTATTCCAACTACAACCATTTCGGGTGAAATCGTGTTTCCATCAGTACTCAATTGTTTTATCATTCCTGTTACAGAATGAAAATGAGAATCTCCATCTAGTAAATATAAAACTGGATATTTGGATTGATTATTTTTTACATTTTTAGGAACATGCACCCATATTTTTCTATTTTCTTTTAAAATATCAGAATAAATTGTATCTATTTGCCCTATTACAATTTGATTTTCCTTTTTAGTTTGAACTTCTAGTGATTTTTTAGTTTCACAATTGAATAGACAGATTGGGATTACAAGAAATAATAAAAGTTTTTTCATAAAGGTTTATTTATTAAGGTTAATGCTAAATTTGTATCTATTCAAAATATTACTTTTTTAGCATCAAAAATCAAGCCCCAATATTAGTCTGTTAATTACCTCGGTATCTCAACCGTTTCAATAATTTGTTTTATAATTTGTTTGCTCGTAACACCTTCCATTTCACGCTCTGGGGTTACAATAACCCGATGATGTAGTACAGGAATGGCGGCACGTTTAATATCTTCTGGGGTCACAAAATCACGCCCGCTCATAGCAGCAAATGCTTTACTTGCTTTTAATATGGCAATAGAAGCTCTGGGGGAAGCACCCAAATACAAAAACTGATTGTTGCGTGTGGCCACAATTAATTCTGCGATGTATTTTAGTAAATGCTCTTCTATTAAAATTTGAGTAACCAAATTTTGATAATCTGAGATTTGTTTAGCAGTTAAAAATGATAAGACTTCGCCTGTTTTAGACTTCTCTTTAAGTTGGTGCTCTCTTGATAAAATTTCAATCTCTTCATCCAAATTTGGGTAACCTACATCTATTTTAAATAAAAAGCGGTCTAGCTGCGCTTCAGGCAAACGATACGTTCCTTCTTGCTCAATAGGATTTTGTGTTGCTAAAACCATAAAAGGAGCGTCTAAAACAAATTGGTTGCCATCAATGGTTATCTGTTGTTCTTCCATCACTTCAAACAAAGCGGCTTGTGTTTTTGCAGGCGCTCGGTTTATCTCATCAATAAGAATCATATTCGAAAAAATAGGTCCTTTTTTAAACTCAAATTCTGAATATTTTAAGTTAAAAATAGAAGTTCCTAAAATATCACTTGGCATTAAATCTGGCGTGAACTGAATTCGGCTAAACCCAACACTCAGCGATTTTGCTAATAGTTTTGCAGTAATGGTTTTTGCAACCCCAGGAACACCTTCAATTAATGAATGCCCTTTTGCTAGTAGCGATGCAATAAGCATATCTACCATATCTTTTTGTCCTACAATAATTTTTCCAATTTCATCTTTTATGTTTTGAACACTTTGCTGAAGTTCAGATAAATCCAATCGGTTTTGAAATTTTAAATCGTCAGAATCTTTTAAAGCACTATCATCAATTGATGATATAACATGATCAGGTTTTGGTGTGAATTCTTGATTGTCTCGTGGGTCTTTATTTTCGTCCATAATTATTTTGAATAAAATGCTTCTATGTATCTGTTTAATTTGATTAAGTTTTCTTCAAAAAACTCATTTTTAGAGCGTAACCAATTGATAAAATCAATAAGTTTTTTAACGTCGTCTTTTTTCTTTCCTGTTTTTGAGGCTAGTTTTTGAATAAATTCATCATTTAAAACTGATGTATCTAAATTAAAATCAGTCCTTATTTTTTCTAAAAAGTACGTTATTTTTTTATCTATTAAATTTTTATGATCCTGAGTTTCAAAATATAAATTAGAAATAGTTTTAACAAAAGCAACGGTTGTATTTTGTAAAGGTTTAATGATTTTGATGATACGCTGCCTACGTTTAGCATTAAAAATCATAAATAATATACCGAAAATAATAGCAGTATACCAAGCCCATTTAAATGAGAGTTGTTCAAGAAACCAACTTAAGTTTGATTCTTTTTCTACATCACCATCGTAACCTGTTTGTATTTTGGTGTACGAATCAAAATACACATCGTTTTCTGGTAAGTAAGATATAATCCCTTCTACGTATTTATATCTGTCTTCTTTTAAAAGATTATAATTAGTAAAAGCTTTTGGCTCTAAGTGCAAATATATTTTCCCTTCACCAAATGGGACTTCAATAAAATTAATATGCTTATAATCGATTTTAGAATAGCCCAAAACTTTACAATTTAAAGAGTCGAAACTCGCAAAATAGCTATCACCTTCATGTCTATCAATGGCGATGTTTTCAATGTCAAAATATTTTAAAGATTGATAAGATGTACTATCTTTTTCATTAATAATATAATCGATATCAATATTTAAGGTATCATGAATTTTTTGAGTAAAGTAGTAATCGGATATAAAAAGCGTGTTTCCTGAATCAACAAAATTTAATAATTCATCAACAGAATCATCTTCTAAATAATCAGAATTTCCAATGATGATATAACTTCCTTCTGCGATATGCTCACCATATCCATCTTCAGAATTTGCTCTCAAATAACTAGCAGGTTGATGATAAACAGTTCTTACTTTATGGTTTTTAAAAAGTTTTGGTAACTCCTTATAAAATATACTAACGCCATAGGGTTTGTTGCTTTTTTCATTAAAAGATTCTTCCCAATCTACCGTTTTAGTTGTTTTTAGACCAATAATAATGGCTGCAGTAACAATGAGTGCCAAAATAACAAAAAGTATGGGTAAAATTTTCTTCATTATTTTACCAGGTTTAAAAGCGTTTCAAAATTACTTTTTGCTTTGTTGTATTGCTCAAAATTCAGAGAAAACTCACCATACCAAATGTAGTTGTATAAATAAGATGTATACTCGAATTTACTTCTAAAAGGTTGTGAACTAATTTCGATTAAATACTCAGCATTGGTTTTATCATCTCCAAATTTTATATAGTTTTTTAAACTTAAATTTTTTAGTACTAATAAATAATAATAGCGAATGGCTAAACGGTAGTCATTTGAGTTTTCAGCATTTTTAATGAGCGTGTTTATATCTGCGTTTTCAATATTTTCTGCTGTAATCTCATCATAATTATTAATTTTTTTATTCTTATTTGAAGTGAATAATCCAGCGCCACCTTCATTAAACAGAATATAAACTAAATATAAAACAGCCATAACTAACGCACCATAAAACAACCAACTTAACGGCCCTAAATTGATACTTAAACTATCAGAATCATTTTTTTCTTTCAAATTAGGTGCATCATTTTTATAATCTTCATAATGGCCTGAGCTGCTTTGCGTTTCGGTAATTATTTCTCTACCCTCGTAATTGTATGTACTACCAGAATATTGATCTTTAAAATTATCATCAAATTGCCTTATCTGTTCTGGTTGTTGAAAAACTGTTGCACTACAAATGGTTTGATATGTGGTGCTTACCAAAACAGTGAAAATTATGATGTGTAATCTGTAGAATTTCAAATGAAGGAAGGGCTTAGAGTCGGGATTTGAGTAATTTCTCTTTGTACTTTAAAAGGGTATATTAAATAATAATAGCTAATTACACCAAGTGTTGTAAAAATAATACCAACCGATAACCAATAGGGCATAATGTTAGAATAACGTGTTACAAAACCCTCTAAAAAACCAGCAGAAAAAGTAAACGGAAAGGTGCTAATTAAAATTTTTATTCCTGTTTTTGCGCCGTGTTTAAAAGATGTATATCGTGAATGTGTTGCAGGAAATAGAATGCTAGCACCAAGAATTAAACCGGCTGCAGCTTCAATAACAATGGCAAATATTTCCATAGAGCCATGAATCCAGATACCACGAACACTTTCCCAGAACACGCCTTTTTCATAAAAGAAATATTGAAAAGAACCGAGCATAATACAGTTTTTAAACATAATCCAAAGGGTGCCTAGACCTCCAAAAACACCTAAAATAAAGGCGATGATGCCTACACGTAAATTATTAATAGTAATACCTATAAAACTGCCCCAATTACTGCCACTTTTATAAACAGCAACAGGATCGCCCGCTTCAATATTTTCTAAGGACATATTTACATAAGCATCGCCTAAAACAGAACGTACAAATTCCCCATCATTGGCTGCAGAAATAATACCTATAAACGTAAATGCAAAAAACACTATAAAGGCGACATAAATAAACTTACGGTATTGATAGCATATTAAAGGCACTTCGGTTTTCCAAAAACCTATGATTCTATTCGTGTCTTCTCTCCTGGTTTTATAAATTTTTTGAAAGCCTTTGGCAGCTAATTGATTAAGATACGCAATAACTTTACTTTTAGGATAATAAGTTTGTGCGTAAGCTAAATCGTTAATTACATGAATGTATTGAGACGCCAATTCATCGGGATCTTTTAAATCGTTATTAAAAATGGCCTTCTCAAAACTCAACCATTTTTCCTTATTTTGTTTGATGAATGAAACTTCCCTCATAGAACTCGTTTAAACTCTTTAAATTTGCTAAAAAATTGTCCTTTTGCATCCATTTCTCGTCTTTTCCACGTTCCGTAACGATGCTGCAACTCTAAAAAGCCTTCAAATGGTTACGAAAATGATTAATTATCGCCTAAATCCAAAAAGATTAAATGAGTTCTTATATTTGATAAATTAAAATATAAAATGTCAGAGTTACAAATTAACACGACGCAAAATGTCAAAATAATGTTTATCGCTGCTGGAGCTGGAGAACGGTTTTTAGCATTTTTTATTGATATGGCTATTAAAATTGGCTATTTGATGGTTTTAAGTTGGACGTTTGGTGTTTTTGAAAACATGGACGAATGGTCTCAAATAGGTATTAATACGGTGTTAAGTTTTCCAGTAATGTTCTACACTTTGGTATTAGAATCTTTTTTAGAAGGACAAACCATTGGGAAAAAAGCCCTTAAGATTAGAGTGGTTAAAATTGATGGTTATCAGGCGTCTTTGTCAGATTATGTAGTACGATGGTTTTTTAGAATTGTTGATATTTATATTTTTGGTTTGGGCTTTTTTGCTATTCTATTTAATAAAAAAAACCAACGCTTAGGTGATATGGCTGCAGGCACCGCTGTGATTGCCTTAAAAGATAAAGTAACTATTAACCATACTATTTTAGAAAATTTAAAAGAAGATTATAAACCAACATATCCTTATGTGATTAAATTATCAGATAACGATGCCCGTATCATAAAGGAAACCTTTACTATAGCAAAAGCTTCAAAAGATTATCAAACTTTAATAAAATTGAGAAAAAAATTGATTGAAGTCACGGGGATCAAAGAAATAAAACATAAAAGCGATATTGAGTTCATTGATGTGATTATGAAAGATTATAATTATTACACACAAAATATGTGAATACAGAGCCACTTTTTATTTATCAGATAAAGCCCCAAATCACCCATGCCTATTAGTATCTCTTAATCTATTTATAAACAAATAATTTAAAAGTCAGCATCAGCAGCTACTCAATAACTTCCGCTTTTCTAATATAAATATTTTTCAAAGGCCAATCGGCGTCATCTGTTTTTACTGCTGTAATTTTATCAACCACATCCATACCATCAATCACTTTTCCAAAAATGGTATAATCACCATCCAAAAAGTGCGCACCTCCTTGTTGCGTTACAATAAAAAACTCGTAAGGGGATGCCAATTTATAAGGGTTATCAATTTCACTACTAGGCATTGATACAACGCCTCTATCGTGTTTAAAACCATTTTTAGTGTCAGTTGGTAAAAGATATCTTCCAATTTCAGTGCGTTTTCGGGCCGTTTTCATATCATCGCTATTCCCAGCCTGAGCAATAAAGTTATCTATTACTCTATAAAATTGTGTACCATCAAAATAGTTCTGTTCAGTTAAAAATATAAAGTTGGAGCGGTGGTATTTAGTTTCATTAAATAATAAAATATCAATAGTCCCAAAATCTGTGGTAATACGTACTTTGTTTTCTTTATGTTTTTTATCATACTCTTGAAAAAAGTACATCGCACTTTTATCATCTAATTTTTTAAATGGTTCCTTTTTTTTAACAGGCTTTTTAGAAACTTCTTTTTTGTCAACATCAACTTTTTCAACCTCCGTTTCGGTCTTTTTTTTATTCTGAGATTGTTTATCTTCACAACTCAGAAATAAAAAAGGAATATATAAAAACAATAATAGACGCATATAAATGAATTTTGATAAATTTTTAAAATCGTTATCAAAAATAAAAAATATACCGCTTCCAGCCGAAGACTCTCAGTTTAAAATGGCACCACCGTTTCGAAAAGAATTACTGCAAAGTCAAAAAAACAATATTAAAAAAGCGAAACAAGCAGGTGTTTTAGCATTATTTTATCCCAATATTAATCACGAAACAACTTTGGTTCTTATTTTAAGAAAAACCTATAAAGGTATACACTCAGCACAAGTAGCCTTTCCTGGAGGTAAATTAGAAACGGGTGATGCCTCATTAAAAGAAGCAGCCATTAGGGAAACTTTTGAAGAAGTAGGGGTACCCATACATGCTATTGAAATTATAAGAGCATTATCCTATGTTTATATACCACCAAGTAATTTTTACGTGCAACCTTTTTTAGGAATCACCCCACAAACACCACAATTTATTAAGCAAGCTAATGAAGTTGAAGCCATTATTGAAGTACCCTTACAACATCTTTTAGACGAAAGTGTAGTTAGCAAAAAAACAGTGAGTACGTCCTACAGCGTTGATGTTGAGGTACCTGCGTTTAAATTAAACGAACATGTAGTTTGGGGGGCAACAGCAATGATGCTTAGTGAAATTAAAGACATGTTAAAACAACTCTAGTAGTTTGCTAGATTTATTACATTTGTAATACCTAACTAATTTTTTGACGCGTGATTTATGGGATTATTTAAGAAAAATCCATTCGGCCATATACTATTTGTAAAAAAATGGCTCATCAGAATTTTTGGAGCCTTAACCCACAGACGTTTTCGTGGTTTTAACGAATTACAAATTGAAGGCTCCGAAATCATTAAAAACTTACCAGATACCAACGTACTATTTATATCCAACCACCAAACCTATTTTGCTGATGTTGTATCTATGTTTCATGTATTTAACGCCAGTTTAAGCGGTCGCGATGATTCTATAAAAAACATAGGCTACATCTGGAATCCAAAACTTAACATCTATTATGTGGCGGCTAAAGAAACTATGAGAGCCGGTTTGTTGCCAAAAATTCTGGCATATATGGGATCTATTAGCATCGAGCGTACTTGGAGAGCAGAAGGTCAAGATGTAAACCGTCAAGTAAAAATGAGCGATATTTCCAGTATTGGAAAAGCTCTAGACGATGGTTGGGTTATCACCTTCCCGCAAGGTACCACAACCCCCTTTAAACCTATTAGAAAAGGAACTGCTCACATTATCAAACGCTATAAACCTATTGTTGTCCCTATTGTTATTGATGGGTTCAGGCGTTCTTTTGATAAAAAAGGACTTCGAATCAAAAAGAAAAACATCTTACAATCTTTCGAAATAAAAGAACCTTTAGATATCGATTACGATAATGAAACCACTGATGATATCGTAAAAAGAATTGAATTCGCCATCGAGCAGCACCCATCCTTCCTCAAAGTAATTCCACAAAAAGAATTGGAGGAACAAGAAGCCCTTAATAAACTGCGCCGATGGAAAACAGATTAAGATAATTTTTATTTGGGCGTTACCCAAGGGTCGGGCTTTCCGTTACAATCTTTCTTGTGCTGAACGCGTTCCAGTATCTCATTAAGTCGTTTTTTACATATTAATAATAGTCTATAAAACTATATAATAGCTCAGCACAAAAAAGGATTTCCTCTGCAATCCCTAACGCAAAATGGTTGCAAACCAATGAACAATAAAACTAAAAGAGTAACAAAATCCCTATTATTCTAAAAATAATTGTAGGATAATGTGTATTTTTATTCTTCATGCAAAAGAGTCGTCATTAATTTGTAATAAATGAAACATTTATATATACTAATTATTAGTTTTTAGCTTCTTATGTTGTGAAAATTATGATGATAATACCATAACTGATCTTGGAGGATTTTCAGAGTTTTATATTAATAATCAAAGCGATTTGAACCTCAAATTGGAATTTACGTTATCTGATAATTATTTAAATCGACAGGAAAATGAATCGATTGAAAGTAAAGAATCTAAAATAATTTTTAAAGGTGGAGATATTGGTCGAAGCCCTAAACCTAATCAAGTTTTTGATGAATTTAAGTTTTTTTCAAAGGATTCGAATACGGAAATCTTAATTCTGATTATTTCACCCTTGCCAAATTTGGACTGGAAAATAATTGACAAGTCGGACACACCAAACAACTTAGATTTGTACGAACTGACAATAACAAACGAAGATTTAAAATAAAACCTAATTGCAACTCCGCTAGCGCGAGCATCTTGCTCGTGAACAAATATTATTTGAAAAAAAAAGCTAAAGCTAGGTAGTTATAGCGGTTTAAAATAAATTCAAAAGAAAGTAAAATGATAAATTTTTTCCAATCTTTTTTTGTTTACTGGTACAAGCTAGATGTTTTCGCTAGCAGTGAAAAAAGAAGGGAATTGTGCTTGGCTAAAAGACAAATTTGGAGTTACGTGGCAAATTGTTCCAACGGTTTTACCTAAACTATTGAGCAATCCTGATAAGGCGAAAAATGTTATGGAAGCTTATATGAAAATTAAAAAGCTTGATATAAAAGAACTAATGAATGCCTAATAAATAAAATAAAGACAAATGACTGCCAAAGATTTTATTGAATCTTTAAAAATAATTAGTTTAGATTATTCAGGAGCTATTCCTAAAAGAGAACTATTTTCTTTAGCTAAAGAGTTTCAGTACATTCCAGTACCAGAAGTTGTAAAATTATTGCAAAATAAGAATAACGATTATCGCCTTGGCGCAGTATCTATATTAGACTGGAAAGCCAGAAATAAGAAAACTTCGGAAAAAGAAAAACAAGATATATACAGAGCTTATATTAATAATCATAAATGGATTGATGATTGGGGTTTGGTTGATAGGGCCGCTCCTTACGTCGTTGGTGGTTATTTAAATGACAAAAATAGAGCGCCTCTATACGATTTAGCAAAATCTGTTCATCCTATGGAACGAAGAACAGCAATTGTAAGTACTTATTATTTTATTCGAAAAAATGATATTGAAGATACATTTAAAATAGCCGAAATGCTCGTAAACGATACTGATAAATATATCCAAAAAGCGGTTGGTAGTTGGATACGGGAAGCAGGTAAAAAGAATGAAGAAAAATTAAAAAACTTTCTCGATAAATATGCTGCCACAATGCCGCGAATTACGCTTCGTTATGCTATTGAAAAATTCGATAAAGTAACCAAAGCATATTATTTAAAATTAAAAAAATAACTGAAAAATGAGCAGAACTGAAAAATTTAAAACGGTTCAAGACTATTTTGAATCACAACCAACCATTACAAAACAAGCATTGCTAGAATTAAAGCAATGTATTTTAAAAGTTGCACCACAAGCTACTGAATTGTTTAATTATAATATCCCTGCCTATGCATTGATTGAAGGTGGAAAAAGAGAGCAACAAATAATGATTGCTGGATATAAAACGCATATTGGTTTTTACCCTCACCCAACAACAATGGAAAAGTTTGATCCAGATTTAAGCGGCTTTAAGAAAGGCAAAGGATCTGTTAAATTTCCCTTAAACAAACCATTACCAAAAAAGTTGATTGAGAGTATGGTTGCCTATCGCATGGAATTATTAAAGTAGAAAAGGGAGGGATTATCAATGTTTTCGAAGTATATAGCTTTATCGTATATACTAGCCTTAATGTTCTATTTTGTTCTTTCTGTTTATATCCTTAAAATTATAAAAAGTAAACTTAAGAAGAATTGAGCCAAAAAAAGGAATTCCAACTAAATTCTCTACAATCAAAATCAGTTAATAACTCCTAACAACTCCACTTCAAAATGATATTCTAAATTTCTATTTTGCAGGTTGTATTAAACGTAAAGTAAATGAAGGTCTGTATAGCCGAAAAGCCAAGTGTTGCCCGAGAAATTGCTTCTGTATTAGGAGCAAATACTAAACATGATGGCTATTTTGAAGGCAATGGATACGCGGTAACTTATACCTTTGGTCATTTATGCACGCTAAAAGAACCAGCAGATTATAAGCCCTATTGGAAAAGTTGGGATTTAAATAACTTACCCATGTTACCCGAAAAATTTGAAACCAAAGTGGTGACGAATTCAGGGATACAAAAGCAGTTTAAAATAGTAAAACGTTTATTTGATAAAGCCGAAGTGGTTATAAACTGCGGGGATGCCGGGCAGGAGGGAGAACTTATCCAACGCTGGGTGATGAATGAAGCCAACTATAAAGGCGAAGTAAAACGACTTTGGATTTCGTCATTAACTACCGAAGCTATAAAAGAAGGTTTTCAAAATTTAAAACCATCAAAAGATTACGATAATTTATATTATGCAGGATTTTCAAGAGCTATTGGCGACTGGCTTTTGGGTATAAACGCCACCAGATTATTTACGGTTAAACATGGTGGATATAAACAAGTCTTATCGGTTGGTCGCGTACAAACACCAACGCTCGCCATGGTTGTAAATCGATTTAAAGACATTGAAAACTTTAAACCACAACCGTATTGGGAATTACAGACGTTATATCGAGACACTTTATTCAGTTATGAAGACGGGCGTTTCTTAAAAAAAGAAGATGGTGAAGCTTTAGCCAATAAAGTAAAAGAAAGTGAGTTTGAAATAAAATCTATTACTAAAAAGAAAGGTAAAGAATATGCGCCAAAATTATTCGATTTAACGGGATTACAAGTGTATTGTAATACGAAGTTTGGATTTTCGGCAGATGAAACTTTAAAGATTGTTCAAGCATTGTATGAGCGTAAAGTAGTCACCTACCCAAGAGTGGATACCACGTTTTTACCAAATGATATTTACCCTAAAGTATCGGGGATACTTCAAAAGTTAACTAATTATTCCAGGTTAACGCAACCTCTTTTAGGAAAGAAAATCAAAAAAACGAGCCGCGTTTTTAACGATAAAAAGGTAACTGATCACCATGCTATAATTCCAACCGGTATGCAAACCAATTTACAATACAACCAACAACAGGTTTACGATATTATTGTAAAACGATTTATTGCGGTATTTTATGATGATTGTACCGTTGCAAATACCACTGTTTTAGGTAGTGCTGCCAAAGTGGTTTTTAAAACTACAGGTAAAGAAATTTTAGAAAAAGGATGGCGTATCGTTTTTGAAAGCCCAGATAAAAAAGAAAAAGAATCAGGTATTTTACCAACATTTACAAAAGGCGAAAAAGGCCCACATGAACCTTCTTTTTTAGAGAAAGAAACCAAACCTCCCAATCAATTTACCGAAGCTACATTACTGCGCGCCATGGAAACAGCAGGAAAACAAGTTGATGACGACGAGTTACGCGATTTAATGAAAGAGAATGGTATTGGTCGTCCTTCAACTCGCGCCAATATTATAGAAACACTTTTTAAACGTCAATACATAAAACGCAATAAAAAACAAGTGTTACCAACGGTTACAGGTATTCAGCTTATTGATACCATTCAAAACGAATTATTGAAATCGGCAGAACTTACCGGTTCTTGGGAAAAGCAATTAAAGGATATTGAGAAAGGCGAATTTAGTGCCAGCGCGTTTATTAAAAATATGAAACGCATGGTGGATGCTTTGGTTTACGAAGTACGAAGCGAAACCAAACGTGCTAATATTTCTCAAGTTACCGTTTTACAAAGCAGAAAGAATAAAGAAACACAAAAAAAGATAGCAGGTATTACTGCTGAAAAATGTCCTAAATGTAAAAAAGGCACGTTACTAAAAGGGAAGTCGGCTTTTGGGTGTAGCGAATTTAAATCAGGTTGTAATTTTGTTTTACCTTTTAGTTTTGGTGATAAAAAGATTTCTGAAAAACAGTTTATTCGTTTGCTTCAAAAAGGGAGTACGGTAAATTTGAAAGGTTTTAAAATTAATTCTGAAACGGTTGAAGGTTTACTTCGGTTTAATAGGGATTTCAAACTAAAATTAGAACCTAAAAACACGTCCGCGAAAGCAAAACCAAATGAGTTAACGTGTCCTAAATGTAAAGAAGGAACGGTAATAAAAGGTAAAGCAGCTTATGGTTGTAGCAACTATAAATCGGGTTGTGATTTTAAAATGACTTTTGATACTGTTAGAACTAAAATAAACGGACAAAAGCCAACCAAAGAACTCGTTCATAGTATTTTAAATGGAACTTCTTAAAACCAATCATCGCCACTTTATTATCTACAAACCCTATGGGTATTTAAGTCAGTTTCAAAGCAATTCCAAACAACAAATAAAGAAACGGTTTTTAGGTGAATTGCACGATTTTCCTGAGGGGATTATGGCCATTGGTCGCTTAGATGAAAAATCGGAAGGCTTATTATTACTTACTACTGATGGTAAGATGAGCGATTTTGTAAACAGCCAAAAAGTTGAAAAAGAATATTATGCACAAGTCGATGGCGACATTTCCGAGAAAGCGATAAACAAGTTAAAACAAGGGGTTGAAATTGGGTTTGAAGGTAGAAAATATCAAACACAACCTTGTAAAGTTTTTAAATTAAAGGATATTCCAGAAGTTCCAAAACCTACTAAAAAAATACGTGATGATAGGCATGGTCCAACACGTTGGGTATCTATAATCTTAACTGAAGGTAAATTTCGACAAGTTAGAAAAATGACCTCTGCCGTTGGGTTTCCAACCTTAAGGTTAGTTCGTGTTAGAGTAGGCGATATTCAATTAAATACTATGAAAGCAGGTGATGTTATTGAGGTAGATATATTTTTCAACTAGTGCCTTTTGAATTAAAGCGTCTGCTTTTTAATAAAAAATATCCGTATGCTAGTAATGGATAGATTAAAATGAAAATGGCACTTGCCTTTTTAGATAACAAGAACATTATAAGAAAAGCTAAAATAATAAATGAGATACCAAGATAGAAATGGAAATTCTTGAAATATGGAATAAAACCTTCCAAATCAAATTTGGCCTGTTTTTCTTTACTCATCGTGTTGTACCCAGAAAGTAACTGAGAAGCATTGTTTTTGTTAAGAATAAAACCAACACTAATAAATATGAAACCTGTAATTAGTATAGCGGCAATCATTTAAGCCTCCAGTTTCTTTAACTCTTTATAATTTCTATTTAAGCGTTTTAGTAGTAAACCATAAATAAGCTTATAAAACAACCAAATAATAACAATAAATAAGATTGCAAAAAAGGCCATAACCGCATAGGAAATAGTTAATTGTTTAGTACTCAAATTAGAAAACTGCGTAGAGATATCTGGGTCGTTATGAAGCGAATAATACAAGCCAATAATCATGGAAAGACCAGCCATTATTAAATTATAAAGCACATAATATTTGATTATTTTACGTGTTTTTATAATGCTTTCCATAAGTTTTTTTGCATTATCTGTGACAGATATAGATTGATAAGACTTGTAGAGTAAATAAATAAAAAGCAGTATAATAGCGTAACTAACAGTAGTTAGCGTAGTTAAAATATGCTCATTACTATAAATAGATTCTAATTTTTGTCTGTACTCATCGGAATAAAAATAAGGTAGCGCGTTTATAAAACTCCAAAAAATGAGTTCTGCAATACTTATATAAAACAAGGTCTTTACAATAGAAGACGATTTTTTTTGCAACATCGGGTAAATATCATTCACCGAAAGTTTTTTATGTTGGTCGCTGGATTTGTTCCAATCTTTTTTTAAAATATCTAATTCATCCATAATATCACGGATTTAATAAGGTTCTAAGTTTAGTTTTTATCCGGTTCATTTTCACTCTTGCATTTACCTCACTAATCCCTAATGTTTCACTAATTTCTCTGTAATCCTTGTCTTCTAAATACAAGAAAACAAGTGCCTTTTCTATATCGTTTAGTTGGTGCACTGCTTTATATAATGCTTTCAATTGCTCCTCTTCAGTATCATCATAATACTCGGCTTTTATTTTAAATTGTACCCCCTCAAAATCTTGGGTGGATATGCGTCTTTTAGATTTTCTGTAAAGTGTAATAGCGGTATTTAAACCAACACGATACATCCAAGTACTAAACTTTGAATCGCCTCTAAATTTTGGATAGGCTTTCCAAAGTTGAATGGTTATTTCTTGAAACAAATCATTATGAGCATCATAATTATTAGTGTACAAACGACAAACTTTATGGACAATATTCTGATGCTTTTCAAGCAATTCAACAAAGCTATGTTCTAGTTCTGTATTCAATGTGATGGTTTAGTTACTTTGTAAGTAGCTTTAAAATTTAAAACGTTACAAATGTGGCAAAATTAAATTTTAACAATGATTATTTATAAAGCTTTTTTTGTGATTTACATGAGTTTTAAATAACGTTTTGGCATATACCATGTTCATAAAGCTGTTGCATTTAAAGTTTAATTATAACTATTTAATTTCTGAATTTAAATATATTAAAGTGCGATTATACTTAGTTCATTTTTTTTAGTGAAGTATTTTCAATTCACTACTAATATTTTACATTATGGTTATCAATATACTACATGTGAATATTAAATTTAACTGAAGGGTAATCCAATAAGAAGCACGTCACCTCTTTTTGTAGTTTGCTTGTTTATGGTTTGTGAGGATAAAAGAGTAACCAATGGGATATATTATAGTGAATTTTTTTATTTGCAATTTGTAGGACAGCCGTATAATTCGTGGTAATTTTCTGATGGAAAACATGTATTTTGATCGGTCTACAAACTTTAGAAGTTATTATATTTAATCTCATTATTAATTTTAAATATTAGCCTTTGGATACGCATTTAACGCTGCTTTTTGATATTTTTAGACACAATATTTAGTCTATATTTTATTATAAAAATTTATTTGAACATCTCATGTGTTTGTTATTTTTATTTGACTTCGAATTCAACAGTTACCGGTGAGTTTGGCATAAAAAAGTTAAAAGATATAGGCGCATACAAGCCTTTATTATTTGGACTTACTGTTATGTTTTTTCCGTTACCGTCAATTACCTTCAAATTTTCAATTATATAATTGCTTTCAGGTTCAATACTTAGTTTTACAGATTCTCCTTTTCTTGCCATTTTCGGTGTTGAAACAATTTTAACCTTATTTTTATCCTTGATTTTTATAATATTTAGGGGATTTGGAGTTGCATGATTTCCTTTTAAAAATTCAAGTTCAATCAACTCACATAAATTTTTTTCCTTACCTGAAAATGTTATAAAAACGGCCATTTTATCTTGAAGTCCTCCTACGTTTTCTAATTCTTCATTATTTAAAATTCTATTCATTGGAATCGAATAATCTTTAAATTCATTAGGATTAAAATTATCCGAAATAAGATGTTCACCAATTAAAATCCATTTTTTGTTAGATTTAGTATGGTTAGATTTAGTATGGTTAGGTTTAGATACAAATACACTCACGGTCAATGGATGATGAATTTTACAGTTTAACTTTAACATTAAATCATCTTTATCCGTTTCTTGCTTTGTTCCGAAATTGAAATACTTAAATCCAATTGTGGTACTAGGACCGTCCAATCCTCTTATTGGATTTAATCCAGCTTCATGTCTTACTAGTCCATCTATATAAGCATTATTTGTTCTATAGCATACGATATGGGCGTTGTAACGATTAAAGGCATTAAGCCCGTTAGTATTTACCCCTTGAGAGGTCATTTCTACCTGAGGTATTATTACTTTATCACCTTCTATATTTACCTCAATGGGTTCAATCATAGCTTGCCGATTCTTACTGTTAATAGTGGCTTTATGGTATACTACGTACCATTTGTCCAGTACTTTTACAATACTTCCATGATTATTACCACCTAACCAGTTAATACCATTTTGCACAATTATTCCTCCATAAGTCCAAGGCCCTTCAGGACTGGTTGCATAACAATATGTTAACCCGCTTTTCAATTCGTTAGATGAATAAATAAACACGTAATGGTCAGTATCAATTTTCTTAATTGACGATGCTTCAAATAATGTTGATGCTGTATATGCAGGATTGAGGGTTTGTTGCCAAGCATTCTGGTCTGGTTTTCTAGTTTTGGGATTAATGATAGTATGCATATCTATGGGGTCAATCTCTGCCCAGCGGTCACCCTTTTTCATACCCCAAAAGGCATATACCCTAATGGATCCATCTTCCTGTTGGTCTACAATTACAGATGGATCGAAGGTCCCAGCACTATTTGCTGGTGGCCAATCGCACATTATTGGGTTTTTGAATGGCCCCGTTGGACTATCACTTTCGGCAACCACACATTTTGGACCATGGTCTTCAAATCCAGGCACATAATTTACAGATACGAATGATGGCCCTTGTTTACCATTCATTTTGTAAGGAGCTCCCAAAAATGTATATAAATAATACTTTTTTGTAATTGGATTGTAAACGCAATCAGGAGCTCCAAAATGTTGTTCGTCTACAATTCCGTATCCAATATCCCAAACCTGTTTTACATGAAAAGCCTCTCCGTGATTGGTCCATTTTGTTAGGTTATTTACAGAGGCTGACCATACATCATGGCCATAGCCACAAAAATCTGTTACACGCTCATCTCGGGAGCCATAAACGAACAGGCGTTTTTCTCCATGATAGTCAAATACATGAGGTTCTCCATCTGGTATAAATGCAGTTGGAGGCATAAATGGGTTTTGTGATGAAATATCATGTAAACCTAAATATGAAGTTACTATCAGGCTTAATATTAAAATGGCTTGGTTAAAGTTTATATTTGATAAAAAGTTCATTTCAATTTGTTTTTATAAATTTTAATAGTCGTTGGACATTTGGTAATTGTTTATTATAATTTATTGTATTTACTTTAAAATTCTGATGAATATCAAATTTTAGGTACAACAATTCCTGTTAAATTTGCAGATAACCTTTAGGTTTCATCTTATTATGTTCTGCTAGATTTAGGTAACAAGTACCCATGTAAAAAATAGTTAGGTTGTAATGAATACACTGTTCGATAAACGATGTGAGTTTGTACATCACTAAATTAAATTATTAATCAGAAAGAACAAAAGAAAAGCATAAGATTAAGTTAAACAATAAAATATCATCTTTATGGCTTTGATATTATGTTCTATTAAAATACTTTAATTTAATTTACTTCAGTGAGTTTTAAAATAAAAATCAAGTTTTTAAAATTAATTTAAGAAAAATTTATATTTCTAAATATTGAATATTTGTTAGTACTTTTATGAAAAAGAAGATATTTAACCCAATATCTGGTTAAGAATTTATTGGTCTACTTCACGTAGTTCCTTAGCTAAATGATCTAAATATAAAATACCCTTTAAATGGTCAATTTCATGCTGAAAAATAACCGATGTAAACCCTTCAATAGTTTCGATTTTATGTTCCCCTTGCATGGTATCATAGGCAATAGTTATAAATTTTGATCTACTATTCAAAACTTCAAACCTATCAGGAATTGATATGCAGCCCTCACGAACCCTTTGTTTTTCTTCAGAATAGTTTGTTATTTCTGGATTTAAATACACCTCAAAAGGTAAGTTGTCTTTATCCAAACGTTGTACCCAAATAATGTTTCTTAAAATACCAACCTGTGGTGCTGCAATGCCAACGCCCATATTCAAACTATCTGTAACGGTGGCATAAAGGCGTTTTACAAATTGTTGCAAAATCACATCATTTGGATTAGCTTTTATAGGACTACTTTTTTTTCTTAACAAAAGCGAGTCGGCTTTATTGGTTATTTTATAAATCCGCATGGGTGTTAATGAATTTGCATTTGTAATACGCAGTGTATTTTCTTTTGAGAAATTAGTATACTTAATACTTTTAGTTCCAGAACACCCAATAAATATTAAGCTTATAATAAAAAGAGTGATTATATTTTTCATTTGAGTGAAATCATTAAAAGTCGACTATTTTTTTCATTTGAGAGAGATAACCAAAAAACTTTGTGGCTTACCATTCGTTAATTCTATTGGAATCTAGTTTAATAAAAATAAAAATTAAAATAGTGAATGCCCAAAGTCCTGATCCACCATAACTAAATAGCGGTAACGGAATCCCAATGGTTGGGATAATGCCCATGACCATACCAATATTTATGAAAAAATGGATAAATATAATTGCAGCAACGCTATATCCATAAACCCTACTAAACTGCGATTTTTGTAATTCAGCTAAATGAAGAATACGCAGTAAGAGTAAAACAAAAATAATAACAACAAAAGCACTCCCCAGAAAGCCCCATTCCTCGCCAACAGTACTAAAAATATAATCGGTGTGCTGTTCGGGCACAAACTTACCGGTAGTTCTTGTGCCTTCCATAAAACCTTTTCCAGTAAAACCACCAGAACTGATTGCTTTTTCAGATTCATTTAAATTATAAGCAATAGTTTGTTTCATTTGCTCCAGCTTTATAGGGTCTTGTTCTAAGCTTAACCAAATAGTAATTCTATCTTTTTGATGCGGTGGTAAAATATCGCTATAAACATATTTCACAGCAAAGGCTAATGCGAATGTGAGCATTAAAATAAACAAAGACTGAAATATTCTTAACTTTTTTTTGCTTGAAAAATGATAGCCAATTACTAAAGTAGTAGTAATTATTGCTGTTATGATAGTCCCAAATTTTAAAGCGAGTATGGAGATTATTATTACTGAAAGCCCAATAAACAAATAATATTTTGGAAGCCCCTCTCTATATAAAACAAAAAAGAAAGCACCATACACAATAGTGCTACCCGTATCATTTTGCAATATCACTAAGATTGCAGGAATAATTATAATGATAAATGCTCGTATTTGGTCTTTAAAGATGTTTATATTGGTGTTTAAATCACTAATATGTTTGGCAACTGCTAAGGCTGTTGCGGCTTTTGCAAACTCACTGGGTTGTAGGGTCATGCCTCCAATGGCATACCATGATGTAGCACCATTTACATTTTTTCCAAATATAAAAAGGCCAATTAACGAAAGCATAGACACCGTATAAATAACGCCAGAAAACCGTTCATAAAACTTTGCATCTATGGCTAATAATATGATGATTAAACCAAAAGTTAAAAAGATAAATATGAGTTGTTTTCCGTAAGATTGAGAAAAATCGAAATAATTAATAGTATCACCCGAATGAGAAGCAGACAATATATTTAACCAGCCAAAACCAACTAAAAGAAAAAAAAGAATAATGGTGATCCAATCAAAATGAAAATACCTGTTTGTTTCTCTAACCATTAATTAGAACTGTTTTTTAAATAATTGAGTTGTTGTTTCAATTTGTAATATTCTTTTTCGTCTACAATTTGCGTTATGTCTTGATTTATTTTAAATGGCGCTCCACTATGTGGCTTTGCATATTCAGCTTCCAACGTATGTTTTAAAAGCCATTCTTCTAAATCTATTCTAGTTATCTCTCCTTTAATATGTTTTTCAATCATTAAACTAGCTATTTTTCCAGCATAACGGCTTCCCCAATACCCATTTTCTACAAATACCGCAATGGCTATTTTAGGGTTATCTTTTGGTGCAAAAGCCACAAATATAGAATGGTCTGTTAATTGTGTTTTTAAACTATCAATTTTCATAAAATTTTCGGCAGTTCCTGTTTTACCACATATTTCAATATCTTTTACTCTTAATGATGCTGCAGTACCTTTGTTAAAAACATCGAACATGCCTTGTACTACTGGTTGAAAATGTTCTTTTTTGATAGTGGTATATTTCGGTGTTGTATAATTTTCATCAATAGTTTCACCTTCAATAGATTTAATAATGTGAGGGGTATAATAGTAACCTCTATTGGCTATAGCTGCAACCATATTTGCCAATTGAATAGGAGTAGCTTCTACTTCACCTTGTCCAATAGCATTAGAAATATTATACGTTGAAGCCCACCTGTTTTTTCCATACCAATTATCGTAAAAATCGCCATCTGGAATACGTCCTTTGTTTCCAATTTTTAAGTCGTAGCCCAAATAATTTCCCAGACCAAAACTTTTAATATGGTTACTCCAAACATCCATACCTTTGTGGGGTTTGTCATATTTATCAATTATTCTTCTATAAACATTAGCAAAATACGAATTACATGATTGTGCTATACCGTCATTCATATCTAACGGTGTTCTGTGATGATGACATCCTGTAAGTTTTCTGCTGCCCAAATAATAGCCCATTCTACAACCAAATTTTTCGTCAGTTGTAACCACCTGTTCTTGTAGTCCCACTAAGGCATTTAAGACTTTAAAAGGTGATCCTGGAGGATATTGTGCTTTCAAACCTCTATCAAATAAAGGTTTAGCTATGGTATCATAATAAAGTGTTGTAAAATTTTTCGAGCGGTCTCTACCAACCAAAATATTGGGGTCGTAAGATGGCGCAGAAATCATGGCCAGTATTTCTCCCGTTGCAGGCTCAATAGCGATTACGCCGCCACGTTTGTTTTTCATCAACAATTCGCCATAGGCTTGTAAATCGGCATCAATCGTTATGGTAATATCTTTACCTTGTTTGGGTAATGTATCATATTTTCCTTCTTTAAAAGGCCCGATATTTCTATTAAATCGATCTCTTAAAATATGTTTAATCCCTTTTACACCTCTAAGTATTTCTTCATAAGAAGCCTCAACACCTTGTTTACCTTTTAAATCTCCCGATTCATAATATTGGTCTTTTTTTAAATCACCATTGTTAACTTCACCTATATCTCCTAAAACGTTAGCACCAATGGAGATTTCATAATGGCGTAAAGAGCGTTTTTGAATGTAAAAACCACCAAATTTTCGCATTTTTTCTTGTAATATGGCATAATCCTTTTTTGATAAATGCGATATAAAAACTGAAGGTAACCTAGGTGAATACGTATAGGCACGTTTTAGTTTTTTATTGTACTCTTCTTCATCTATTTTTAAAAGTTTACAAAATTCTTGAACATCAAATTCTTCAACTTCTCTAGGTATAACCATTACATCGTAGGATGGCTGATTGGCGACTAATAATTTGCCATTTCTGTCATAAACAAAACCGCGTTTTGGGTAATCATAAACTTTTCTAATGGCATTATCATCTAATAAATTATGTTCATTTGAGCTATAAACTTGCAAGTAGAAAAGTCGTGATAAAAACAACAGGCCTACAAGAATGATTGAAAAAAAAAGTAAAAATTGTCTCATTTGGTTTTTCGACTAAAAATAGTAGTTATTAAAAAGCATAATAAAATAGTAAATATACTTGAGAATAACGATTTTTGAAGCATTAAAAGTATTCTAGAAATACTAAATATTTCTAAAGAAAATAAAACAATATGGTGAAGTAATGTTAACAGTGTAATATAAGTTAGTTTTGCTCCAAATTCTACATTCTGAAATTTTATAGCATAGTTTTCATATTGTACTCCAAAGGCATATCTTAAAATAACGGGCCTTATGTAAGCAATAAAAACGGATGCCGCTGCATGTGTACCACCTGAATCTGAAAATAAATCAATAGATAAACCAAGTAAAAAACTTAAAACTATAAGTATAAGACGATTGTTTTTTGTGGGGTATAGAACAATAAATAATATATAAATATAGGGATTAATATAGCCCATAAAATTTATATGATTACAAATTAGTACTTGCAATAACACAAGTACTGCAAATCGAAGACTATTTAACGAAACAATACTATTCATTTAGTTAGGTTTCAATAAATTAGTAATTTCTTCTATGTCGGTATTTTCTATAATGTAAACATGCTCAATATTAGTCATGTCGTTAAATAGTTTAACGTCAATTTCATAATAATTTTCAGCAACGTCTAATTTAAAATCTTCAACAGTTCCAATAAGAATATTTTTTGGAAAAATAGATGAGCGCCCCGAGGTTGATATGGTATCTCCAATAGTTACTTTAGCATTTTTTTGAATATCGGTAAGTTGAACAATATTAGGATTTTTAACATTCCAAGTTAACGAGCCATAATGATTTGTTTTTTGCAATTGCGCACTTATACGGCTTGTTGTGTTTAAAATAGAAATTACTGTAGCATAATTTTGACTTGTTTTATCAATAATACCAATGATACCCTTGTTTGAAATAACGCCTAAGTCCTGCTTTAAGCCATCGTTTTGTCCTTTGTTTATTAGTAAGTAATTATCTGAAGCAGAGTAACTATTTCTTATTACATGGCCTGATATAAACTTATAGTTTTTATTAAAAGATAAGCTATCAATATATACTGAATCTTTTTTGTTTTCGGCATTGAATAAAAGTGATTTTAATCGATTATTTTCTACAGAAAGTATTTCGTTTTGAGATTTTAAATTGAAATATTGAGATAGGTTATTTATAGAATTATAGACACCTCCCGTTAAAAAATTAGCCGAACTTATAAATTTACTTTTATGGTAAGAATGCGATTGAATGGTAAATAAAACAGAAACAGAGAACAGCAACAAGAATAACAAAAACGTTTTGTTTCTTATTATAAAATTAATAATCTGTTGCATGATTTATTCTGGCTATTTAATCAAAACACTTTTGTATTTAGGTAAATTTTTAAGTGTAATACCTGTACCTCTAACTACTGCTCTTAAAGGGTCTTCAGCTATGTAAACAGGTAGATCTGTTTTTTGAGATAAACGTTTATCTAAACCACGAAGCATAGATCCACCACCAGCTAAATAAATACCCGTATTGTAAATATCAGCAGCTAATTCTGGAGGCGTTTGAGATAAAGTTTCCATAACAGCATCTTCGATTCGAAGAATAGATTTATCTAAAGCTTTGGCAATTTCACGATAAGAAATAGAAACCTGCTTTGGTTTTCCTGTTAACAAATCCCGCCCTTGTACGCTCATATCTTCTGGTGGCAACTCCAAATCTTCGGTAGCTGCACCAATTTGTATTTTTATTTTTTCGGCAGTGCGTTCACCAACATACAAGTTGTGTTGCGTGCGCATGTAATACACAATATCATTAGTAAAAACGTCGCCCGCTATTTTAACCGATTTATCACAAACTATACCACCTAATGCAATAACAGCAATTTCAGTAGTACCACCTCCTATATCAACCACCATGTTGCCTTTAGGTTGCATAATATCAACACCAATACCAATAGCTGCTGCCATAGGTTCGTGTATTAAATACACTTCTTTACCATTAACACGTTCGGCACTTTCTTTTACCGCACGCATTTCAACCTCAGTAATACCAGACGGAATACAAATAACCATACGAAGTGCAGGCGTGAAAAACTTCTTTTTTAAAGCAGGTATATTTTTAATAAACATACTTATCATTTGCTCAGACGCATCAAAATCAGCAATTACACCATCTTTTAATGGCCTTATCGTTTTAATATTTTCATGGGTTTTACCTTGCATTAAACTAGCTTCTTGACCAACGGCAATTATTTTGCCAGAAATTCGATCACGTGCTACTATAGAAGGTGCATCAACAACAACTTTGTCGTTATGAATAATAAGTGTATTTGCAGTCCCTAAATCAATTGCAATTTCTTCGGTTAGGAAGTCAAAAAATCCCATGTGCTTTTAATAATTTTAAGTGGTTTAAAAACGAATCTTGTAAATGTAATAAAAGTTGATAAATATATATGTTTTATAAGTCTTCAAATTTTGTAAACAATTAAAGTCAATCATTTTAGTGCATTTTAACGAATTATTTTTGGGCGTTCCCTATCGGGTCGGGCTTTATGTTACAATCTTTTTTGTGTTCTATTTATTTCATTGCCTCATCAAGTACGTTACAATTATTGTAAACGTTATAAAATTAAATATCAAGAAAACACAAAAAAGGATTTCCACAACAATCCCTAACGTGTGCTACAAATTCGAGTTTACATTAATGTTTAAAATGGCGTGTTCCCGTCATCACCATAGTCACATTATTTGCATTACAATAATCAATACTCAATTGGTCTTTTATAGAACCTCCAGGTTGAATTACCGATGCAATACCAGCATTTTTTGCAATTTCAACACAATCTGGAAATGGGAAAAAAGCATCACTTGCCATGGCTGCACCAGTTAAATCGAACTTAAAAGATTGGGCTTTATGTATGGCCTGCTCTAACGCATCAACCCGACTAGTTTGGCCTGTTCCGCTAGCACATAATTGTTTGCCTTTTACCAAAACAATAGTATTCGACTTTGTGTGTTTGCAAATTTTTGACGCAAACAATAAATCCTCAATTTGGTTATTGGTAGGCGCAGTATTAGTAACAGTTTTTAAATGTTCCGCTTTATCAGTAATATTATTTCTATCCTGCACCAAAACACCATTTAAACAACTTCTCACATTAGTTTTAGGCATTTCAACATCATGAATTTCAAGTAAAATTCTATTCTTTTTGCCTTTTAAAACCGCTAAAGCATCTGCAGCAAATGAAGGCGCAATAACCACCTCACAGAATAATTTGTGTATTTCCTCAGCAGTAGCCAAATCAATCTCTTTGTTACTAATTAAAACCCCACCAAAAGCTGAAACGGGATCACCCGCTAAGGCATCAACATAAGCTTGATGTAAAGTATCTCGTTGCGCTAAACCACAGGCATTATTATGTTTTAAAACAGCAAAAGTAGGTGCGTCATTTTTAAACTCTAACATTAAATTTACAGCAGCATCAACATCTAAAAGGTTATTATAACTTAATTCTTTACCGTGGAGCTTAGTAAACAACGCATCAAAATCCCCAAAGAAAAACCCTTTTTGGTGGGGATTTTCACCGTAACGTAATATCTTTCCGTTGGTTTCGCTAATTTTTAAAACAGCTTCATTATGGTCTTTATTAAAATAATTAAAAATAGCGGTGTCGTAATGCGATGATACATTAAACGCTTTTCCTGCAAAACGTTTTCTGTCTTCTTCAGAAATACTTCCGTTGTTGGCAGAAATCAATTCTAAAAACGCTGCATAATCATCAACGGAAGACACGCAAATGACATCAGCATAATTTTTTGCAGCAGCACGAATTAAAGAAATACCACCAATATCTATTTTTTCAATAATATCTTGATTGCTAGCACCCGAAGCTACCGTTTTTTCAAAAGGATATAAATCAACAATAACCACATCAATTTGTGGAATCTGGTATTCGGCTAATTCAGCAACGTCTCCATCATGATTTTGTCTGTTTAAAATACCACCAAAAACTTTTGGATGCAACGTTTTTACTCGCCCACCAAGAATAGAAGGGTAGGACGTTACATCTTCAACAGCAACAACATCAATACCTAAATCCTTAATAAATTTCTCAGTACCACCTGTTGAGTACAGGGTTACACTTTGTTTGTTTAATTCTTTTACAATAGGTTCTAATCCGTCTTTACTAAATACTGATATTAATGCCGATTTAATGGTTTTGTTTTTGCTCATTTTTAGTGGGTTGTGTATTAAGGCGCAAAAGTAGTAATTAAAAGCAAAATTTCACCTTGTGAATGAGGAAAATGGTCTTGATTTTTTAACTAAAAGGAAGAGTTGTTAACAACTATTAAAATAAGCACTTACTAATTGAACTTAAACACATTCGAAGGCGTTCTTGCACCTCTTAAAATTTCTTCCATTTCTTTTAAAATATCAGGATGTTCGTTAGCAATATTATGATCTTCTCCAATGTCTTCTGATAAATCATAAAGTTCAAATGGTGCGTCGGGGTTTTTAAAAACATCATACTTTACTGCTTTCCATTTTCCTTTTCTTATGGCTTGCCTGCCACCTTTTTCATGAAACTCCCAATATAAGTAGTCATGCTTTTTTTGATTACTTGTATTACCTAAAATTGTGGGCAATAAAGAGATGCCATCTAAGTCTTTAGGATTTTGAGCTGCAATTATATCTGTAAATGTTGGAAACATATCCCAGAATGCAGATATGTGGTCTGTTTTTGTATTGGGGCTTATTTTTCCAGGCCAGCTCACAATCATAGGCACTCTAATGCCTCCTTCATATAAATCGCGCTTATAGCCTTTTAAAGGACCGTTACTATCAAAATAAATAGGATCTGCTCCGCCTTCCGTATGAGGACCATTATCTGATGTGAAAATAATAATGGTGTTATCAGCAATTCCAGCTGCCTCAACCTTTTTCATGATGTCTCCCACTTGGGTGTCTAAAATGTCAATCATTGCAACAAAAGCAGCATGTGATTCGTCTTGAGATTCATAACCACCATTTCTGTAATTTGATCCGCTGTCTAAACCTTTATATTCCTTTTCTGGAAGGTATTTTCCGCGATACTCTTTAAGAATATTTTCAGGGGCTACCAATTCGGCATGAGGAATAATAGACGCTACATATAAAAAGAAAGGATTTTTTTTATTGTTTTCAATAAATTGTAGCGTTTTTTCGTGGATTAAATTTGGCGCATAAACTCCCTTATGTTCACCGTAATTTTCTTTCAATAGAATAGAATCTCTATTATGCCATAGATGGCGCGGATAATAATTATGCCCTAAACGTTGGCAATTATAGCCAAAAAAAGTATCAAACCCTTGATTGGTTGGATCTCCTGAAGACCCCGGAAACCCCAAACCCCATTTTCCAAAAGCTCCAGTGGTATATCCTGCTTTTTTCATGGCTTCTGCAAGAGTGAAGGTGCTATCAGGAATAGGATATTGTCCTTCAGGGCGAACTTCTTTATTTCCTCTTACCGTTGTGTGTCCTGTATGCATACCCGTTAAAAGAGCAGATCGTGAAGGCGCGCAAACGGTGCTGCCAGAATAATGTTGAGTAAACAGTATGCCTTGTGATGCTAACCTATCAATGTTTGAGGTTTGGAATTTTTTTTGTCCATAACAGCTTAGGTCGCCGTAGCCTAAATCATCAGCCAAAATATAAATGATATTTGGAGGGCGTTTTTTTAAAGGGGCTTCGGTTTGTTTTTTACAAGAAAAAAATAAAAAAACCAATATCAATATTGTAGGCATACAAGCTGGTTTAAAAAACATAAGTTTGAATTTTATTAAATGGTTACTTTTTTATCAAATCAAAAGCCATTATGGTTTTAAAAACTGTTAAAAGATTTCTGAAACTTGAGCACAAACAAACTCTAAAAAACGCTCATCCGCTTCAGTAAATGGATCAGGTGTGTTAGAGTCAATATCAATTTGTCCCATATTTTTACCATTTACAAAAATAGGCACCACAATTTCAGCTTTAACGGTAATACTGCATGCAATATAATTGTCTTGCGCAGAAACATCGGGTACCACGAAATTTTGGTTACTAACGGCTACTTGTCCACAAATACCCTTTCCGAAAGGAATAAAGGTATGATCTGTTGGCGCACCAACGTAAGGCCCTAAAACAAGTTCTTCCTTATCGCCATTTCTAAAATAAAAACCAACCCAATTATAATAATTAATATGGGTTTCAAGTAATGCGCAAACTTTTAAAAGACGCTCATTTTTACTTATTTCAGAATTTGAAATAATAGATGCGACTTGCGGTTTTAGTTGTTCAAAAGTCATAAGAATGAAAAGTTTTGGTAAAAGTATTCAAAAAGACTTAATTTCGGTATTCTGTTTTATACAATTTTAGTGAAGTTACTTTTAGTAAAATACAAGTCGGTTATAAAATTCATACTTACTTTTTTGTTGGTATATATTTCATGTACGCTTTTGTATAAATTTTACTTACAATTTTCTGATGGTTCTAAGTTTTATCCAGATTATATGACCAATTTGGTAGCACAACAAATTCAAAATATTTTAAACGTTTTAGGGTATGTTACAGAGGTTTTGCCACATCCCGATGAGCCATCAATGCTGCTTATTTTAAATGGAAATTATATAGGACGCGTTATAGAAGGTTGTAATTCTATGAGTGTCATTATTCTGTTTTTATCGTTTATAGTAGCCTTTTCAGGAACGTTGAAAACTACCTTTTTTTATATTCTTACGGGCAGTGTTTTAATTTATGTGGTTAACCTATTGCGCATTGTTGTTTTATGTTTGGGTTTGTATCATTACCCTGAACAATCTGAAGTTTTACACCATATTATATTTCCCTTAATTATTTACGGAATGGTATTTTTATTGTGGATTTTTTGGGTGAATCGCTTTTCTAAATTAAACCAGAAAAATGGACAAAGCACTTAAATATAGTCTACTCTTTATCCTTTTTGGGTTGTTAGTTTTAATTCGTTTTTTTGAGAATGAATTGTTTTACGATCCTTATTTAACGTTTTTTGAAAATGATTATTTATATATGGATAGTCCACGACGCGAAGTATTAAAAGTAACAGCGTTTACAACTATTCGTTATCTGTTAAATACAATAATTTCTTTAGGTATTTTATATGTATTTTTTAATGATAAAAGCATTATCAAATTTTCAATCTTAATTTATACTGTTGCTTATTTTATACTCATTTTAGTGTATTTATACTTTGTTGTTAATCCAAAACAAGAGGATTATTATTTGTTTTTTAATATCCGGAGGTTTTTAATTCAACCTATCATTTTAATCCTTTTGCTTCCTGCTTTTTATTATCATAAGCTTAAAAATTAACTGTTAAAGATTGGATAAAAAAAAGGATAAAGATTTACTTTTTTAGTAATTTCGTATCGTGATAAAACAAATAGTACATAAAGGTTTTTCAACACTACTCGCTTTTTTAGTGTTGTTTTCAACGGTGTCTTTTACTGTTGAAAAACACTTTTGCGGAGATATCTTAGTTGATGTTGCTATTTTTACCGAGAGTAATAAATGCGCTATGGAAGCCCAAGAAATACTAATGAAGAAAACCTGTTGTAAAGATGAGGTTGATGTTATAAAAGGACAAGATGAATTAAAACCTTCTTCTTTAGAGGATTTAGATTTCAATCATCAGCAGTTTATTACAACATTTACATACTCGTATGTAAATCTTTTTTTAGGTTTAGAAAAACAAATTATTCCTCATAAAAATTATTCTCCACCAAATTTGGTCGCCGATATTCAGGTTTTAGATCAAGTGTTTATTATTTGATTGTTTTTATTCCTGTGAAGGCAAGAATCTCACGATGTTATCGTGAATACTTTTGTATTTCTGCTTTTGCAGGAAGAACTAACTCGTGATTAATTAAAATCAAAATTAAATCAAAATGAATTATATATATACAGGTATTATCTATAATAGATATAAAGTTTCTGTTATTATGATTGTTATGGCTATAATGCTACGGCTTAAATAAGAACGTATTTTGCGTTAGGGATTGTAGCGGCATCCTTTGTGGAAAGCTTTTGAGACTGAAATTATTTTTGAAGTGAAAAGTATACTAATAATTGAGATCCTTAAAGAAATTCAGGACTGCTTCGCAGAAAGATATAGCGGAAAGCCCGACCCTTGTGGTAACGCCCAAATATTTAAAAAAAAATATGAAAAAAATAATATATATAGTACTCATACTACCGATGCTTATGTTTTCGCAAGAAAAGATTACAGGTATGATTATGGAAGCTAATGAAAACAACGAACATATAGGTTTGGCTGGTGCTAATGTGTATTGGCTTAATACATCGATTGGAACGGTAACTGATATTGATGGCATGTTTTCGTTGGACTATAATAAGGAATACACCAAATTAATACTTAGTTACGTAGGTTTTAAAACGGATACGTTAACGATTACTGAACCTAAACCGATACAACATTGGTTGCAACCAAGGAGTGATTTAGATGAAGTGACAGTAACTTCTAGAAATCAAGCCACTTCAAAATCGTATTTACAAGCACAAAATGTGTTTACAGTAAGTAGCGATGAATTACTAAAAGCAGCATGTTGTAATTTGTCTGAAAGTTTTGAAACCAATCCGTCTATCGATGTGAATTTTGCTGATGCTGTTTCGGGCACGCGACAAATAAAAATGTTAGGACTCACAAGTCCGTATATTTTAATAGCGACGGAAAATATTCCTTCCATACGTGGAGCGTCTCAAGCCTTTGGTTTAAGTTTTATTCCAGGTACTTGGGTAGAAAGTATTCAAATAACTAAAGGTGCAGGAAGTGTGGTTAATGGTTACGAAAGTATAGCGGGCCAAATAAATGCTGAATTGGTGAAACCAGGCACCGATGATAAATTGTTTGTCAATGGATATGCTAGTGTAGGAGGAAGGTTTGAACTAAATACCCATATTAATACAAAAGTATCGGACAGATGGGATACGGGATTATATATTCATGGGAATATAAGAGAGCAAAAAAATGATGTTAATAATGACTTTTTTTTAGATATGCCATTGCAAAATCAAATAAACGTAATGAACCGTTGGCAATACACTAATGGTGAAAAGGGTTTTGTGAGTTTTATTAATTTTAAATTTTTAAACGATGAAAAACAAACAGGTCAGCTTGATTTTAATCCAGAAATAGATAAAGGAACTGCCAATGCTTGGGGTGGTGAGATTGATACTAAACGATATGAAGTTTCAGCTAAATTGGGTTATGTAAATCCTGAAATTCCATACCAAAGTTTAGGTGTTCAAACCGCTTTTAGTAGTCATAGTCAAGAGTCTTATTTTGGCTTAAACCTTTATGATATTTCACATAATAGTCTTTACGCGAACGCTATTTATAATTCTATAATTAGCGATTCTCGACATAAAATAAAAACTGGAGTAAGCTATACCTACGATCATTATGATGAGTTAGTAAATATCACAGATTACGAAAGAACCGAGCGTTCGGTCGGTGCTTTTTTCGAGTATAATTATGATAATTTAGAGAAAGTAAATTTAACAGCAGGATTACGAATAGACAATCACAATTTATTAGGCACCTTTGTAACACCTAGATTGCATGCGCGGTATACGCCATGGGAAAAATCGGCATTGCGAGCATCTTTTGGAAGAGGGATACGAAGCGCCAATATTTTTGCTGAAAATCAACAAATGTTTGCTACCTCAAGAATCATTAATATTTTAAACACAAGCGGGAATATTTATGGGTTAGACCCTGAAATTGCGTGGAATTACGGACTGTCTTATTTGCAAGGTTTTAATCTTTTTAACAGGAAAGCAGATGTTACTTTAGATTATTATAAAACTGATTTTGAAAATCGAGTGGTTGTAGATTATGAAAATCCACAAGCAGTGAATTTTTATAATTTAGATGGTAAAAGTTTTGCAAACAGTTTTCAATTGGAAATAAATTATAATGTATTTGAAAATTTCGATTTACGAATGGCTTACAAATATTATGATGTTCAAACCGATTATAATTCAGGTAGATTAGAAAAACCATTAGTGCCAAAACATCGATTTTTTGCTAATACTTCTTATGAAACACATTTGAGACCTAAGGGAAATCAATGGAAATTTGATGCCACGTTTAATTGGTTGAGTAAACAACGGTTTTCATCAACCGCTTCAAACCCTTTACAATATCAATTACCACAATACACACCAACATTAGGCACCTTAAATGGGCAAATAACCTATGTTTTTTCTCCTAAATTTGAAGTATATTTAGGTGGTGAAAACGTTACAAATGTTAGGCAAGATAATCCAATTTTAGGAGCGAATGATCCTTTTGGTTCGAATTTTGATTCCACATTTGTATATGGCCCTATTTTTGGAGGTATGTATTATATGGGGTTAAGGTTTAGAATTTAAAACAACCTGTTATTCCTGCGAAGGCAGGATTCTCATGAATATAAATTATAAGTCAATAACCTTCATTACGAGGAGCATATCGACGTAGTAATCTCATCTTTTAGAATTCTAATTTTAAAGATTGCCACGACTTAAAAAAGTCTCACTATAATAACTAAAAAATAAAATAATCCCATCTAAATCTTCCTGAATGGAAGACTTTTAAAAGATAAAATCGAATAATTAATAAAAACAAAAGTTTAACTAAAAAAATCCCTTTCTTTTGGAAAGGGTCAAGAGAGGATGAAAAAAACAATAACAATAGTAGCCGTATTAATAGCAACACTATCGTTTGCTCAAAACAAAAATGCTAGAGCATCAATGGAAGTTGATGGTGTTTGTATGATGTGTAAAACGCGCATTGAAAAAGCAAGCTTAAATACCAAAGGCGTTAAGTCTGCTGTTTGGGATTTAAAAACCCATGAGTTAAAACTTATTTTTGATGAGCGTAAAACCAATTTAGATTCTATACAAAACAATATCGTAGCTGTTGGGCATGATACAGAAAACTTAAAAGCTACTGATGAAGCTTATGCATCTGTGCACCCTTGTTGTATGTATAGAGATGAAGCTGTGAAAGACGACCATAAAGTAGGCGAAGAGCATAAAGAGGAAGATGGTCATAATCATTAGAATATAAATCATTGAAATTTAAAAAGCCCAAACAATTTGTTTGGGCTTTTCTTTGTAAAAAAAATCAACTACTTTAGTCATCGATAGAATTTAATAATAAATATTTCTCCAAAATAAAATTAATATAAATAAGATAAAATGAAAAAATCAATACTATTTTTTTTAATCACTTTTATAAGTTTAAGTTGTTATTCGCAAATTATTTTTGAGAAGGGGTATTATATTAATAATTCTAATCAAAAAGTTAATTGCTTAATTAAAAATTTTGACTGGATAAATAATCCATTAGAATTTGAGTATAAATTAACGGAAATTTCTGAGAGACAAAAGGCAACTATTAATACGATTAAAGAATTCGGTGTTAACTCAATATTTAAATATACTAGGCACACGGTAAATATTGATAAATCTAGTAATGATTTAAGAGAAATTAGTAATATTAAAGCACCTATTTTTAACGAAGAAACACTGTTTTTAAAAGTATTAATAGAAGGAGAAGCTAGTTTATATTCATTTGAAAATGACGGTATAAATAGATATTTTTATAAAATAAACGATTCTAAAGTAAATCAATTAGTTTTTAAAGAATATTTGAATGATGAGGGCTTAGTAGCTAAGAATACTAGTTACAAACAACAACTATGGAGTAATTTAAAATGTTCCAGTATCAAAACTAATAATTTTGAACGTTTAAATTACAATAAAGAGGACTTAACTAATTTTTTTGTGGAATATAATAAGTGTAGCAATAAAGATTACATTCTTTATGAAAAGGTAAATGAAAAAAAGGATTTGTTTAATTTAAGTATTCGCCCTGGTATTAATAGTTCCACTCTATCAATTAGAAATGACTTAGGACGGACAAACGGGAATTTTGATAATAAACTTAATTTTCGGTTTGGAATTGAAGCAGAATTTATATTCTCGTTTAATAAAAATAAATGGGCTTTTATAATTGAGCCAACATATAATCATTCTTACAAAGCGGAAAATAATATTATAAGAAGAGGAGCTGAAGTAGTAACTAAAGTTGAATACCATTCATTGGAGTTGCCTATAGGAATCAGATATTATTTTTTCTTAAATGAGGATTCTAAATTTTTTATTAATGCTTCTTATGTTTCAGATTTTACTCTTAGTAATGGTTTTGTAGATTTTAATTCTGAAGTGGATTTAGAGATTACAGCAGGAAATAATTTAGCATTTGGAGCTGGTTATAAACATAACGATAAGTATAGTTTAGAGTTGAGATACTCAAATAGAGATGTTTTAGGTAGCTATGCGTCATGGGACTCTAAATATAAAGTTTTGTCTGTAATATTTGGATATTCCTTTTTTTAAATGATATATGAATATTTGTTTTTATCTATTTTTAAAAGTGTGTGCTAATAATATAATTGATGTTTTTTGTTTAGACATGAAAACTGTTTTTAAAGCCAACAATATAGGGATTACCTTATTTATGTTATAGAATAATTTATAAAGCTAAAAATAGAAGATGACGTCAATCTTATTTTAAGATTCTATTTATTTTGTAGATTAGAAATTTCATCTAGCAAAATGCCAAAAAGAATAATTTTAAATTTTTTTTTTTTGCAAATATAGTTTTTACATAAATATGGTTTACAAAAGGTTAATTTATGTGCATAAAAAAACGCCCCAATATAAATTGAGGCGTTTCGTATAATCAGCGTGTCGATGCTCTCGACCCACTACATCATTCCTGGCATACCACCTCCCATTGGAGGGTGTCCAGCTTCAGCTTCTTTAATGTCAATTAAAGCACACTCAGTAGTTAAAATCATTCCAGCAACAGAGGCTGCATTTTCTAAGGCAATACGAGTTACTTTTTTAGGATCGATAATACCAGCTTTAAGCATGTCAACATATTGCTCAGATTTAGCATCATAACCAAAATCTTTTTTACCTTCTAAGACTTTATTAATCACTACAGACCCTTCACCACCAGCATTTTCTACAATGGTTCTTAAAGGCGCTTCAATCGCTTTATTTACGATTTGTACACCTGTAGTTTCATCTAAATTATCAGTAGTTATTTTTGCTAAAACAGCTTTTGCTCTCACCAATGCAACACCACCACCAGCAACAATGCCTTCTTCTACGGCAGCTCTCGTTGCATGTAAAGCATCATCAACACGGTCTTTTTTCTCTTTCATTTCAACTTCAGAAGCAGCACCAACATAAAGAACGGCAACACCGCCAGCTAATTTAGCTAAACGCTCTTGCAGTTTTTCTTTATCGTAATCTGAAGTTGTAGTTTCAATTTGCGATTTAATTTGATTTACTCGTGCTTTAATATCAGACGCTTTACCCGCACCATTTACAATGGTTGTATTGTCTTTATCAACCGTTACAGTTTCAGCTGTACCTAACATGGATAAGTCTGCATTTTCAAGAGTAAATCCGCGTTCTTCAGAAATTACAGTTCCACCAGTTAAAATAGCAATATCTTCTAACATGGCTTTGCGTCTGTCTCCAAAACCTGGCGCTTTAACAGCTGCAATTTTTAATCCACCACGTAATTTATTAACAACTAAAGTCGCTAATGCTTGTCCGTCAACATCCTCAGCAATAATTAATAAAGGACGACCAGATTGTGCAACTGGCTCTAAAATTGGAAGAATTTCTTGTAAGTTAGAAATCTTTTTATCAAATAATAAAATGTATGGATTTTCTAAATCAGCAATCATTTTATCAGCGTCTGTTACAAAATATGGTGATAAGTAACCTCTATCAAATTGCATACCTTCAACAACATCAACGTATGTTTCCATACCCTTTGCTTCTTCAACAGTAATTACCCCTTCTTTTCCGACTTTACCGAAAGCTTGAGCAATTAAATCACCAATAGTATCATCATTATTCGCTGAAATAGCAGCAACTTGCTTTATTTTTTCAGAAGAATTACCTACTTTTTGAGCTTGCTTTTCAAGGTCTTTTACAATGGCTTCAACAGCTTTATCGATACCACGTTTTAAATCCATTGGGTTTGCTCCAGAAGCTACATTTTTTAAACCTTCTTTTACAATAGCTTGTGCTAAAACGGTTGCTGTAGTTGTACCATCACCTGCTAAATCGTTTGTTTTAGATGCGACTTCTTTTACCATTTGAGCGCCCATGTTTTCATGTGCGTCTGCCAATTCAATTTCTTTGGCTACAGTAACACCGTCTTTAGTGACTTGAGGTGCTCCAAAACTTTTACTAATTATTACATTACGTCCTTTAGGACCTAAGGTTACTTTTACTGCATTTGCTAATGCATCAACGCCACGTTTTAATCCGTCGCGTGCATCAATATCAAATTTTATATCTTTTGCCATTTTAATAAATTTTTACTTTTTGCCATCAGCTTTTTGCTATTGGCTATGTTTAATATTAATTTTAGTTGAAGCTAAAAGCCGAGGACTAATAGCTAAATGTTATTATTTATATAATTGCAAGAATATCGCTCTCACGCATAATTAAATAATCTGTGCCTTCTAATTTAAGCTCAGTTCCTGCATATTTACCATATAAAACAGTATCGCCAACTTTTACAGTGATAGGTTCGTCTTTAGTGCCTTTTCCAGCAGCAACTACTTTTCCTTTTTGTGGTTTTTCTTTAGCGTTATCTGGGATAATAATTCCTGAAGCTGTTTTAGTTTCAGCGGCAGCAGGTTCAATAACAACTCTGTCTGCTAATGGTTTAATGTTTAAGCTCATTTTATGATATTAATTTTAATTAATTAAATTATTGTTTAATGCTTAAACGATATGCTAAAAATGTGCCAATGTAGTATTACTGACAAACTTGCAGAAACAAAAAATGCCAACTTATAAGTTGGCATTTTTTGTTAGTTAAAAAACTTTACTCTTCAGTTGAGTTTTCAACTGGTTTAGCCGTATCATTTGATGTATCTGTAGGAACAGATGGTAAAGGTTGCGTTGTTGTTGCATCTGGATCCAGAACTTTAGAATCTATACTTTCTCCACCTCTATTAATAGCAACGTTAGATAGTAATATTAATACTAATAGCAATGTAGCTAAAGTCCAAGTGCTTTTGTCTAAAAAGTCAGTGGTTTTTTTTACACCACCTAATTGCTGCGTGCCACCGCCACCAAAAGAAGATGATAGTCCACCACCTTTAGGGTTTTGTACCATAATTACAACAATTAGTAAAAATGCTACAACGACGATTAAAGCTAAAAATATTGTAAACGTACTCATTATTCTATATTATTTTGTTCTTGTAATTGTTTTACTGCTTGAATTTGGTTTGCAAAGAAACTACTTTTTTCTGGATATTTCAAACTTAAAATCTTATAAGATTGAATCGCTTTTTTGTAGTTTTTTTGCTCTACATAAATACGAGCCAAAGTCTCGGTCATTAAAGCTTCGGTTTGTATCATTTGAGCTTCAGCAAGGTTGCCTTTAGACGTTGAAGATTTTAACGGATTAATTTTTGGCTTTTGGGTGATAAATTTATCTATTAATTTGAATTTTTTTGCAATATCTGAAGTACTAACTTCTTTTTCTTCTTCTTCTTTAACGGTTTTTTTATTTTTATTTTCATTTCGAACAATAGGAGTAAAGCGTGTTAGTTTTAACCATTCATTAAATGAGTGCTTTTCTTTTCTATCAAATTGAAGCGGTGTTCCTAAATTTAAAATGTTGGCAATTGAGGCTTCTTGAGTTTTTGTGTCTTTAGTAACAGGTTTAATAGATTCGGATTCATCTAAAACGAAAGCCTTTTTAGGGCGCTCTTCTTTAGGCTCAAATAAGGTAGGATCTAAAACTCCAGAAGTATCTTTTATGTGTTGCTTTAAAGCATCATCAATAGTCACACTCTTATTTACCGAGATATCTTCAATGTCAACATCAATATCGTTTAAATATGCTATATTTTGTTTTATAAATTGTGAAATTTCATTTTGAATAAAATCTTCAGAAGTAATAAAATCAAATAAAATACTTCGGTCTGTAGTATATGCCGCGGTTGTTTTAAGCTCTTGGTTATATTTAAAACTACTTTGATCTTTTAAGCCTTTTAAATGAATAGCACGAGCAGGTTGAAAATATGGAAATTCATCCATAATAGATTTTAGCAAATCAGTTTGTTGATGCGTGATAGCTTGCGGATGCTGAAGTATATAAGTAAAATCTGTTTGATTCATGGTTCTCTTTTATCCTTCGGACATTTCTTCAGAAAAAAATTATTAGTCACTAAATATTATTTGAGATTATAAATTTAAATATTAAAATATCAACTTTGATTTAAAAAACGTGTTTTTTATGTCTCTTGGGTAAAGATGCGTAAAAGACAGAGCGTAATTACCATTTAGCAAGCGTTGCATTAAAAATATCTTGTGTTATACGTTCAAAAACTTCTTCATGCGCAGCGGTTTTTTGTGAGCCGATAAGCTGAGCATTTCCTGGGTAATCATAAAAAAAAGAAAAGGTTTGTTCTAAATCATCTTCTTCTTTCTTTTTATTGTAAAACCGAAGTTTCACACTTATTGTTAATCGGTTTTGTGCAGCAGTATTTTGTGAAGTAGATGTTGTTGGTGAAATTCTATAATCTGTAATTTCGCCTTCGTAAACTAAATCTCCGTTTGATGTTACCAAGCTTAAATTGGTTTGATTGAGAATTAAATCTTGAAGTGTATTCTTAAAAAGAAGATCCAAGCCTGGTTCAAATAAAAGTGATGTGTTTTCAAAACGATTTACTTGGTACGTTTTAACATCAGAAGGAATGGAAGCTCCTGTAAACGAATAAATACCACAGTTCGAAAGTAAAAAACTAAAAGCTAAAAGTAAAAAGGAGATGGTATATTTTTTCATTTGATAGTAAAACACTTAGACTTCACTCAGTGTGACATTTAGTTAATAATTTTATAACGAGCAGTTATAAGCTTTGTTGCTTTTTTAAAGGTCATATTGTTTAATCTTTCGGTACAGCGTGCGTTCGCTTATTCCAAGTTCTGCAGCGGCTAATTTACGCTTTCCGTGGTGACGTTCAAGCGATTTTTTTATCAATTCCAATTCTTTGTCATGAAGTGATAACGTTTCTTCTTCCTCAATTTCTTCTGCAAAATAATATTTATCTTGAGTATTCGTTTTTCCTTCTTGATTTGTTGAATGTTCTGAAATAGATAAAACTTCGGTATCGTTATTAGCATCTTCAAAAGCGGTATCATCATCTTCATTATCACCATAAATTTTTTGAATAAGACTTTCATGATCTTTTTCAACATCTTTGATATTTCCCGATTTCATTAATTCCATAGTGAGTTTTTTTAAATCATTCAGGTCACTTTTCATATCAAACAGCACTTTATATAAAATTTCCCGCTCGCTACTAAAATCACCATCAGACTTAGATGTTTTAATCACCGCTGGTAAATTAGCGCCAGAAGTAGGAAGGTAACCTCGCAGGGTATCTGCTGAAATGGTTCTGTTTTGCTCTAAAACCGATACTTGTTCTGCTATATTCCGTAATTGTCTGATGTTGCCACTCCAACGGTGTTTTAATAGTGTTTCTATAGCTTCATCGGTAAGTTTAACCGTTGGCATTTTATATTTTAAGGCAAAGTCGCTAGCAAATTTTCTGAATAATAAATGGATATCATCTTTACGCTCTCTTAGCGGCGGTAAATGGATATCTACCGTACTCAATCTATAGTACAAATCCTCACGAAATTTCCCTTTCTCAATAGCTTCAAACATATTCATATTGGTAGCAGCGACAATACGAACATTGGTTTTTTGTACTTTACTAGAGCCAACTTTTAAAAATTCACCATTTTCTAAAACACGTAATAAACGTACTTGGGTTGTTAAAGGTAATTCACCAACTTCGTCAAGAAAAATAGTGCCACTATCAGCCACTTCAAAATAACCCTCACGAGTTTGAGTAGCTCCTGTGAAAGACCCCTTTTCATGTCCGAAAAGCTCACTATCAATCGTGCCTTCGGGTATGGCACCGCAGTTTACAGCAATATATTTATTATGTTTTCTATGAGATAATTGGTGTATTATTTTAGGAATACTTTCTTTACCTACACCGCTTTCTCCAGTAACCAAGACTGAAATGTCAGTCGGGGATACTTGAATAGCTTTTTCAATAGCGCGGTTTAGGGATGGTGTGTTGCCAATAATACCAAAACGTTGTTTCGTAGCTTGTACTGATTCCATAGCCCTAGCTCCTTAAGGGAGAATTTAAAATGTTAAACATTATATGTTGTTTCATAATAAAGGGTGTGTTTTTTTAAAATTAATTTACGGGAGTTTCAGTTTCGTAAACATTTCTCCCTCTGGGGGTTTCGTGGATAGCTTCTCCAATAAGTGTTGCACTCGTACAATTAGTGATTTTTACATTTACAAAATCACCGATTTTGAAGTTTTCTTTAGGAAAAACAGCAACAATATTTTGTGGTGTTCTACCAGACCATTGTTTATCTGATTTTTTCGATTCCTTTTCAATTAATACTTTAACAGTGGTATTTAACCATTCGTTGGTTCTAATTTCACTATGTATACGTTGTAAATCAACAATGTCTTGTAATCTCCGTTTTTTTGTTGCTTCAGGAACATCATCTTCCATATTTCGTCCTGCCATAGTTCCTGGGCGTTCAGAATATTTATACATATAGCCAAAATTGTATTTTACATAATTCATTAAGGCAACTGTATCTTGAAAATCGTCTTCGGTTTCCGTTGGAAAACCAACAATCATATCTTGACTTATAGCACAATTAGGAATGATTTCACGAATACTATCAATCAATTCCATATACTCTTCACGCGTATGTAAACGATTCATTTCCTTTAATATACGGTTGCTTCCACTTTGTACTGGTAAATGAATATGATTACAAATATTTTGGTGTTTTGCCATAGTTTCAATCACATCCAATGTTAAATCCTGTGGGTTTGAGGTTGAAAAACGAATCCGCATTTTGGGTTGTGTTTTGGCGCAAAGTTCCAAAAGGTTAGAGAAATTTAAAGAGGTCGCTTTTTGAATCTCACTGGCTTTAGCAAAATCTTTTTTCAATCCACCGCCGTACCATAAATAACTGTCAACATTTTGCCCAAGTAGGGTTATTTCTTTATAACCTCGGTTCCATAAATCGTTAACCTCTTCAATAATACTTTGTGGGTCTCTGCTACGTTCTCGTCCTCGCGTAAATGGAACAACACAAAAGGTACACATATTATCGCATCCACGTGTTATAGATACCAAAGCTGTAACACCATTTGTATTTAATCGCACTGGTGAAATATCACCGTATGTTTCTTCTTTTGATAGGATAACATTTATAGCATCTCTACCGTCATCAACCTCGGCTAAAAGGTTTGGTAAATCTTTATAAGCATCTGGTCCTACAACCAAATCGACTATTTTTTCTTCTTCAAGAAATTTAGTTTTAAGGCGTTCAGCCATACAGCCTAAAACACCAACTTTCATTTTAGGGTTCAGGTCACGCTTTACAGCATTATATTTTTCTAAACGTTTACGAACGGTTTGTTCTGCTTTATCTCGAATAGAACAGGTGTTTACCAAAACCAAATCGGCATCTTCTAAATTTTTGGTGGTATTATAGCCCTGTTCAGCCAGTATGGAAGCTACAATCTCGCTATCGCTAAAATTCATAGCGCACCCATAACTTTCAATAAAAAGTTTTCGTTTGTTACCTATTTTTTGATTAAGAACTAGAGAGTCTCCCTGTTTATTTTCGTCTATAATTTTTTCCATAAATCATTAAAACCACTAGCGGTTAATAATTACGCAAAGATACAACTAATTTGTATTTTATGACAAAGTGGCAGTTAAAATTTTGTTTATTTAACGCAACCATTATGCGGTAACAGCATCTAAACATAAAACCAGTTTAGTTATGAAAATAAAATTTCTCTTTTTAGTTTTTATTTGTGTATTCTCTTGTGACGAAATGAATAATGAAATTAAAGAGTCCAATAATTTGTTAATTGGGACATGGATTGAGCCTACTTATGATGATGGTAAGCTAACTTATAAAAAGGTAGAAAGTGTGCCTGATGAAGATAATAGTCTTACGTTTAAAGTAGGAGGAAAAGTCATTCTTAGATCATCGGGTTGGTGTGGAACTCCTCCGTTATTATATTATAATTATGAAGGTAATTGGCAACAGGAAAGCAATGTTGTTTCAATATCTTACAACGATTTTTATCCTGCTAGTGCTTCATGGCTTATAGTATCACTTACTGAAAATGAATTGGTGATTGAGAGAGAATATACCGAACAAGAGTTAGATCATCAAGTTTTGATAAGTTTGTTTGATGAGCTTTATGAATTAAAGTATGATTTTTTATGTGAGAACGCTAAAGATTGGAACTTTACTGCTTATGGCGCTAAAGCGTGTGGAGGTTCTCAGGGTTATATTGCTTATCCAAAAGAAATTGAAGTAGTATTTCTGGAAAAGGTTAACGCATACACTGCTTTAGAAAAAGAATTCAATATAAAATGGAGTATTACGTCAACGTGCGACCTTCCTAATCAACCCATAAGTGTCGATTGTCAAAATGGATATCCCATATTGAAATATTAATCATTTTAAGAATAAAAAAATTAAATCAACCAAGCTATGAAAACAAAATATCCATTATTTATATTTTTATTAATACTATGTAGTGCTTGTGATACTGATGACTCAGATTATGAATTGGTTATGGTAGCTACGCCCGAATTAATGAGTAAATTTGAATTCAGGAAATCAGTTGATGTTTCTTCTGCAAAAGCTATTCAAGAAGCTGGTAAAATTTATGTTTATAATAATTATATTTTTGTTAATGATGTTACAGGGATTCATATTATAGATAACACGAATCCAAGAATACCGAAGAAAATTAAATTTATAACTATTCCTGGAAATGAAGATATTTCGGTAAAAGACAATTATTTATTTGCTGATAGCGCTACAGATTTAGTCGTTTTTGATATTTCTGACATGAATATGATTAAAGAGGTTGAACGTTTAGAAGATGTTTTTAATGTTTACGATTTTCAAGTTCCTATTGAAGCTGAGGCTTTTGATTATGGAAAATATAATTATGAAGAAGATATTATTGTAGGATGGACGGTAAAGCAAGAACGACGTAAAAAAGTGGATGATAGGTTTATTGATGTGCTTTTTGATGGTGTAGCGCTAAATAGCGGAACCAGAGGAGAATCTAATGTTGGTGCCGGAGGTTCGTTAGCGCGTTTTCAAATAGTTGATAATTATTTGTACACAGTAGGGAATTACAAAATGGCTATTTTTAATATTCAAAATTTAGCAGAACCAACTTTAGCAAACACACAATACGCAGGTTGGAATATTGAAACGATGTTTGAAGCTAATGATTATTTGTATTTAGGAAGTACTAACGGCATGTATATTTATAGCTTAAGCAACCCATCTTCTCCAGAGTATATTTCAGAATTTACACATTGGGAAGGTTGCGACCCCGTGGTGGTTGACGGAAATTATGCGTATTTAACTTTAAGAGGAGGAAACGATTGCGGACAGTTAGAAAGCGTTTTAGAAATCATTGATATTAGTGATAAATATAATCCTACTCTGGCAGCACGACACGAATTAGAGAATCCTTACGGCTTAGGAATTAGAGAACATATGTTATTTGTGTGTGATGGCACTGCGGGCTTAAAGCTGTTTAATAAAATGAATCCGTTAGATGTGAAAGAAATAAAAACGATAAAGAATATTCAATCTAAAGATGTTATTCCACTTCAAAATTCTTTATTAATGATTGGTAATAATACGTTGTATCAATATAAATATTTACAAAATGATGTAAAACTAATTAGTAGTTATTCATTAAACTAAAAAAATTATTTAGTAAAAAAAAATCCTGTTTAATGCAGGATTTTTTTTTGCCTAAAATGATTATATTTATCCTTTAACAAATAACCAAACCTAAAAAATCATGAATACAATTAACAGTATAATACAAAAAATAGAAGCCGCTAAAGAACTTGATTTCGGTACTGTTTTTAACGAATCTATCGAATTATTTAAAAAAACTTGGTTACAAGGTTTTTTATTACAGCTCTTTACTTTAATAGTAATTTTACCTTTAATTATAGTTATGTATGTACCTCTAATTGGTATGATAATAGCTCAACAAGAAAATGGATATACTGATAACGAAGCGTATTCTAACTTTTTTGCGAGTATGTCTGTACTTTATATAGTTTTCATAATTGTTGGAATATTCGTTTTAGGAGCCATTACAGTCGCTTTAAATGCGGCTTTTTATAGAATCATGAAGAAGATAGATTATAATGAGCAGGTTGTAACCACAGACTTTTTTTACTTTGTAAAAGGTAAATATTTAACTAAAACATTTTTATTGATGTTGATTACAATCTTAATAGCAATACCATCAGCATTGTTATGTTATATTCCATTAATATATACCATAGTCCCATTGTCATTTTTCGCAGTAATATTTGCTTTTAATGCAGAATTAAGTGTAGGCGAAGTGGTCAAAGCTAGTTTTAAACTAGGTACAAAAAAATGGTTAATTTCTTTTGGTCTCTTTATTGTTTCATATATAATCCTTGTATTGCTTACTATTTTAACTTGTGGTATTGGATCATTATTTTTATCTCCATTTATGTATCATCCAACCTATTTAATATACAAAAAAGTGGTTGGTTTTGAAGAGGCTAGTGCCATTGAAGAAATTGGCACAATTCAAGAATAGAAATTTCAAAATATATAAAAACACCGTATTTATTATCTTTAAATTCGGTGTTTTTTATTTAAATAATTAACAGATAATCAGTAAAATTAGGCAGATAAACTTTTTTTGCTATACATTTGTACCCTCAAAAAAATCAAGTATGGCGAAGAATTTAGTGATTGTAGAGTCACCTGCTAAGGCAAAAACTATTGAAAAATTTTTAGGAAAAGATTTTAAAGTAGAATCTAGTTTCGGACATATTTCTGATTTACCCTCAAAGGAATTAGGTGTTGATGTTGAAGGTAATTTCGATCCAAAATATGAAGTTTCAAAAGATAAAAAAGCAATTGTAAAAAAGCTTAAAGATTTAGCTAAAAAAGCAGAGTGGGTATGGTTAGCAAGTGATGAAGATAGAGAAGGTGAAGCTATTGCGTGGCATTTAGCCGAGACTTTAAAATTAGATAAAGCCAAAACAAAACGTATTGTTTTTCATGAAATTACCAAAACGGCTATACAAAAAGCTATTGAAAACCCAAGAGGTATAGATTATGATTTAGTTGATGCACAACAAGCACGCCGTGTTTTAGATAGAATTGTTGGTTATGAGCTTTCCCCAGTACTTTGGAGAAAAGTAAAAGGCGGCTTATCAGCAGGTAGAGTACAATCCGTTTCAGTGCGTTTAATTGTTGAAAAAGAAAGAGATATTCAAAAGTTTAGTCCACAGGCTTCCTATAGAATTGATGCAGAATTTTCAAATGAAGAAGGGCAAACATTTAAGGCTAAATTGCCGAAAAATTTTGATACCAAAGCGGCGGCTCAAAAATTCTTAGAAAAAAATGCTTCGGCAACTTTTAAAGTTTCGGATTTACAAAGAAAACCAGCAAAAAAATCCCCAGCAGCACCGTTTACTACATCAACGTTACAACAAGAGGCATCGCGTAAATTATATTTTTCGGTAAGTAAAACCATGACAATGGCACAACGCTTATACGAAGCGGGTTTAATTACCTATATGAGGACAGATAGTGTGAATTTATCTGACGAAGCAAGAAAAGGAGCAGAGGCAGAAATAAAAGATGCTTACGGTAAAAAATATAGTAAACCTCGGAATTATAAAGGAAAAGCAAAAGGCGCACAGGAAGCGCATGAGGCTATTCGTCCAACAGATTTTTCGTTGCATTCTGTGGATATCGATTATGATCAGGCGCGTTTATACGATTTAATTTGGAAACGTTCCATTGCATCACAAATGAGTGAAGCAGAATTGGAGCGTACCAACGTAAAAATTGGAGCGTCAACACATAAGGAAACGTTTACAGCTAATGGGGAGGTTATTACTTTTGATGGCTTTTTAAAAGTATATTTAGAAGGCACTGATGATGAAGATGTTGAGCAAGATGGGATGTTGCCAGCAATGAAAACGAATGAAAATCTTCTTAATAATTACATTACAGCTACCGAGCGTTATACACGTCCGCCAGCAAGATATACTGAAGCGTCTTTGGTTAAAAAATTAGAGGAGTTGGGTATTGGTCGTCCGTCAACTTATGCGCCAACTATTTCAACCATTCAAAATAGAAATTATGTTGAAAAAGGAACGGTTGAAGGTGAAGAGCGTGATTACACACAGCTTACTTTAGAAGATGGCAAAGTAAAAGATAAAACACTTACTGAAAAAGTAGGTTCAGATAAAGGTAAACTAGTGCCAACAGATATTGGAATGATTGTAACCGATTTTTTAGTCAATCATTTTGGAGGTATTTTAGATTACAATTTTACAGCGAAAGTAGAAGCTGATTTTGATGATATTGCTGAAGGAAAGGAAGACTGGAAGAAAATGATGAAGTCGTTTTATAAAGATTTTCACCCTAAAGTGGAAGATGTCAAAGAAAATGCGGACAGAGAATCTGGTGAACGTATTTTGGGTGAAGATCCAAAAACAGGAAAACGAGTCAGTGTGCGTTTAGGAAAATTTGGTCCTATGGTACAAGTAGGAACTGTAGATGATGAAGAAAAACCTCAGTTTGCAAGTTTAAGTCCAGACCAGCAATTAAACACCATTACCTATGAGGAAGCGATGGATTTATTTCAGCTTCCAAAAAAATTAGGAATTTACGAGAGTGAAGATGTAGAAGTAAATAATGGACGTTATGGACCGTACGTAAAATTTGGAGATACATTTGTATCGCTTCCAAAGGGAACTGATCCGTTAAGTGTTGAATTAGATGATGCTATTGTTTTAATTAAAGAAAAGCAAAAAGCAGATGCCCCTATATATATGTATAATGAATTACCTGTGCAAAAGGGTAAAGGGCGTTTTGGGCCATTTATAAAATGGAACAATATGTTTATCAACGTAAATAAAAAATACGATTGGGACGATTTATCAGATGACGATATTGTTGAATTGATTGAAACAAAAATTCAAAAAGAAATAGATAAGGTTATTCATAATTGGGAAGACGAAGGTATTCGTGTTGAAAAGGCACGTTGGGGAAGGCATAATGTTATAAAGGGTAAGGTGAAAGTTGAGTTGCCAAAAACGGTAGATGTTTCAGGAATGACTTTAGATGAGGCAAAAGCACTTATTGAGGCCAAAGCTCCAAAAAAGAAAGTTACTAAGAAAAAAGCAGCTTCAAAAAAGAAGTAAATATTTAATAAATAATATTTTATTAGATATTTGATAAACTTTAAGTCTACATTTTGGTAAATAATTGCATTTCATCGATTATTTTTAACAAAAAGGTAATAAAAAACTCATTTATTCTATTGATATTTGTGTTTAATCAAAATTTAAAAACAAAATATCAATTATCGCTGTATTATAGATGAACTTTAATTTTCTATCTCCAGTTTCAGACTTAGTTTTGGCACATAACGAGTTACTTTCTATGCAAGCCATAGGGAGAAAGCTTAAAATACACTCAAATCAAAACGGAATTCCAGATTTAGATGATGTAAATATGGTTATAATTGGTGTTCTAGAAAATAGAAACGACATTAATTATATAGGAGAAGAATTTCAATTAAATGAAATTAGAAAATCTTTTTACGGTCTTTTTCCTGGTAGTTGGAATGTTACCATTGCTGATTTAGGAGATATTAATAAAGGAGAAACTATTGAAGATACTTATTTTGCATTAAAAACAGCCATAAATCTATTAGTAAAAAAAAATATCATTCCTATAATATTAGGAGGAACGCAAGATTTAACTTACGCAAATTATAGAGCATACGACAATTTGATTCCAATGATTAACATTGTGAATATAGATTGCAAATTTAATTTGGGAGATTCTTCTAAACCTATAAAGAACGATAGTTTTGTTGGTAAAATAATTTTAGATCAGCCTTATAACCTATTTAATTATGCCACTATAGGCTATCAAACTTATTTTAATGCCCAAGAAGAAATTGATTTGATGGATAGTTTATATTTTGAATCCTATAGGTTAGGAATGGTTTCAAAGGATATTACTGTTGTAGAGCCTGTATTAAGAGATGCCAATATTGTTAGTATTGATTTAAATGCAGTAAAAGGCGCTGAGGTGGGTTCAAATCAAAAGTATTCACCAAACGGATTAGATGGGAAAGAAATTTGTGCTATTGCGCGTTATGCAGGTATCAGTAATAAAGTAAGCTCATTTGGAATTTATGAATACAAGCCATCAAAAGATGATGAATTAACATCCATGTTAGTTTCCCAAATGCTTTGGTATTTTATAGAGGGTGTTAATTACAGGGTGAAAGATGATGATTTTACAGACGATAAAAACTATCAAAAGTTTATCACTTTGGTGGATGCTGAAGAATTAGTGTTTTATAAGAGTAATAAAACAGGACGATGGTGGATCGAGATTCCTTTTTTATCTGAAGTCAATAATAAATTAAAAAGACATACGTTATTACCTTGCATGCATCAAGATTATCTAGATGCTTGTAATAATAAAGTGCCAGAACGCTGGTACAAGGCTTTTCAAAAGAACTGTATATAGTAGGTATAATGCGCTTAAATGCTCATTTTGTCGTTGAAATGCTATTTTTTTACGATGAAACGTTCTTTTTTTCGTTAAATAGTTGTTTTTTTGAAAATATATAAATATGTTTACGCTCTCAAAATAAAGCATAAATAATTAACCTCGAGTTTTCTATGGATATGAAGAAGTTTATTTTATTAACCGCAGTATTAGCAATACTATCAAGTTGTGGCTCTAAAGATAGAGGAGAGCTTGTTGGTGTTCAAGGAAAGAAATGGCATCCTGAAAAGCCATATGGAATGGAACTTATTCCAGGTGGCGCGTTTATAATGGGTAAAGCTGATGACGATTTAGCAGGCATTAATGATGCGCCCGCTAAAACAGCAACAGTTAGAGCCTTTTATATGGATGCCACTGAGATTACAAACAGCGAATATCGTATGTTCGTAAATTGGGTAAGAGATTCTATAGTACGAATGAAATTAGCTGTTTTGGCTGATGAAGTTGGTAAAGTCCCAGAAGATGGAGGTATTGGTGAGTATGCATTTAAGGATGCAGATACAGCTAACATGTCTGTTTATGAAAAGTATATGTTCGAAAACTATACGGGATTAGGACCAACAGGTTATGAAGGTAGAAAAATTAATAATGATATTGAATTAATTTACGATACAGCAGATTATCCAGATGAGTACTATGCTGAGGTAATGGATACTATGTATTTGCCTTTAGAGGATTCTTACAATGGACAACGTACATGGGATGTGAAAAAATTCAAGTTTCAGTACAATTATATGGACATACAAGAAGCAGCAAAAAATAGAAATATATCTAGAAAAGATGCTATAAAGAAAGAGGAAATTGAAATTTACCCTGATACTACAGTTTGGATTAGAGATTTTGCTTATTCTTATAACGAGCCTATGCATAACGATTATTTCTGGCATGATGCATACAGCGAATATCCTGTAGTAGGGGTATCTTGGAAACAAGCCAAAGCGTTTTGTGAGTGGCGAACTATTAAGAAAAATAGTTATCAAAAATCTAAAAAAGGCGCTGCTTTGGTAAATACGTTTAGATTGCCATCTGAAGCTGAATGGGAGTATGCTGCCAGAGGCGGTCTTCAAGCAGCAACATATCCTTGGGGAGGTCCTTACACAAAAAGTGATAGAGGTTGTTTTATGGCAAACTTTAAACCTGTAAGAGGTGATTATGCTGCTGATCAAGCACTATACACTGTTGAAGCTAAGTCTTACGAGCCAAATGATTATAATTTATATAACATGGCGGGTAATGTTTCAGAATGGGTAAATGCATCTTACGATCCTAACTCTTATGAGTATACATCAACTATAAACCCAAGTGTAAATGATGCAAATAATAAACGTAAAGTGGTTAGAGGCGGATCATGGAAAGATGTGGCATACTTTTTACAAGTAAGTTCTAGAGATTACGAATATGCAGACTCTGCAAGAAGTTTTATAGGATTCAGAACCGTTCAAGATTATATGGGGACAGCAGTAACGAAAAACGGGAAATAAATTTTAATCAAATCAATAATAATAAATACTATTAATTAACCTACTTAAGTATTTCACTTAAATTAAAAACCGAAAATTATGGCAAAGTCAAAAGCAAGTAAAAAGTTCATGAACATGGCTTATGGATTAGGAGCAGCAATTGTAATCGTTGGAGCACTATTCAAAATTATTCACTTCGAAATTGGACCACTAACAGGTAACGTTATGTTAACTATTGGTTTAGTAACCGAGGCAATTATATTTGCATTATCAGCGTTCGAACCTGTTGATGATGAATTAGATTGGTCTTTAGTATATCCAGAATTAGCTGGTGGTCAATCAGTATCGAGAGATGGAAAAGAAGACGCTCAAGGATTATTATCTAAAAAATTAGATAATTTATTAAAAGAAGCAAAAATTGACGGCGAACTTATTGCAAGTTTAGGCGATAGCATCAAAAACTTTGAGGGTGCTGCTAAAAATATGTCATCAACGGTAGATTCTATTGAAGCAAGTAAAAAATATGGTGAAGAATTATCATTAGCTGCTGCACAAATGGAATCATTAAATAGCTTATACAAAGTACAATTAGAAAGTGCTAATAAACAAGCGTCTATTAATGAAGAATCTGTTGAAAATGCTTCAAAATTAAAAGAGCAAATGCAATCTTTAGCATCTAATTTATCATCATTAAACGGTGTGTATGGCGGTATGTTGTCTGCAATGAACAAAAACTAGTTAGGGGTTAATCCCAAATTTAATATTAACCAAAAACCTAATTAGAAATGGCAGGAAATAATTTATCACCAAGACAGAAGATGATTAATCTGATGTATTTAATATTCATAGCGATGCTAGCGTTAAATATGTCGAAAGAAGTGCTTTCAGCCTTCGGATTAATGAATGAAAAGTTAGTAGAATCTAACGAAGCAACAGAGGCTAGAAATGCTAGTTTTGTTGCAAGTTTAGATGTAAAAGCAGAAGATCAACCTGAAAAGTATGAACGGTTAAAAGCAAAAGCAGGCCAAATTGATAAGCTAGCTCATGATTTTGATGCTTACTTAGCAGATTTGAAAAGTAAAATGACCGCCAAGATTGACGATCCTACAGATTATGAGATCATGGATAAAGGCGATTATTTAGATGAGCATTTCTTTAAAGGAGGGAAAGTAGATGAAGAAGGCAAAAAGTTTTTAGCTCATATGGAAGGCTTTAGAGAAGGTGTTGCTAAGGTTTTAGCAGGCGAAAGCGGTATGGAATCTGTAATTAAAGAAGTCAAAGAAAAATTTAGTACTGATGAAGTTACAAACAGAGACGGTATTAAAGTTGACTGGTTGGATTATCATTATAAAGGATTTCCTTTAGTAGCGTCTTTAACCAAAATGACGCAATTACAATCGGATATTAAAACTACGGAGTCTCAAGTTTTATCTAACATGCTTGCTGGTACACTTGCCAGTGAGGTATCTATGACTAATTATACAACATTAATGGAAACCTCAAAATCGGCTTACTTTAATGGTGAGCAATTTGATGGACAGATTGTATTAGGACGTAAAGATGCATCTACTAAGCCAACAAGAGTTGAATTGACTTTAGATGGTAGAAAGCTTACTGAAGATCAGTATTCTATCGAAGATGGTAAAGTAAAGTTGAAAATTGGTACAGGCGGCGTTGGTGAACATAAAATTGAAGGTAATTTAATTTTCGCTCAAGATGGCGAGGAATTACAAGTGCCAGTAAATTCATCGTTTGCTACGGTTGCGAAACCAAACTCTGCAACAATTTCTGCAGATAAAATGAATGTGGTTTATAGAGGTGTAAAAAACCCAATGACTATTTCATTTGCTGGTATACCTGATAATAAAGTTAACGCAAGTGCACAAGGTTTATCAAGTGCTGGTGGTAGCAAGTATATTATGGATGCGACATCTATTAAAGGTAGAGAAGTTACTATTAATGTTACTGGTAAACTACCTGATGGAAAGCCCGTGGGTGATAAAGCAACATTTAGAATTAAAGATTTACCAAAACCAACAGGTACGGTTAGAGGTGAAGACGGCGCTGTAAAAATGCAACGTAATAGCTTAGAGATATCTACCATTGGTGCTAAGTTTGATGATTTTGATTTTGAATTACCGTTACGTGTTACAGGATTTAAATTTAAAGTTCCAGGACAACCTACCATAGAGGTTAATGGAAGTAAGTTAGATGATAGAGCTAAAGGCGCGTTACGTAAGGCTAAGCGAGGATCAGATGTTACCATATTTGATATTGAAGCTAAAGCTAGTGGTGTTAGTGTTATACTTAAAAAAGTATCACCAATAATTATTGAGCTTACAAATTAAAATATTTGGATTAGCACAACGTTAATTCTTTATAGATATTAAAATGTATAATAAGATGAATTTAAAAAGTTTTTTATTAACCGTTACAACTGTTTTTACAGTGTCTGGTGTGTTTGCACAAGCAAATATATTAAATGCTAAAAGCCCTGATGAAATTGGGGTTAGAACAGCGGCGCAAGTTGCAGTAGATAACGATAAACCATTAGAATATGGTTACGTTGATGATAGAGATATTCTTTTCTCAAAAACAGTTTGGGAAAAAATAGTTCTTGACGAGCGCGCAAACTTTCCGTTATATTATCCTGTTGATACCAACAATATAGGTAGCGATAGACGTTCATTGTACGATGTGCTTATGAAGAACATCAAAAACGGGAAAATAAAAAATATCTACGATGATTCTTATTTTACAACAAAAAGAACGTTGAAAGATATTGAAGCCTCTTTAAGTAAAATTGATACTACCGAAATGGGTATTGAACAATTAAACGCAGGGGAAACATTATCTGATGAGTACATTGATAGATATGATATTTCTTCTGCAGATATCAGAGAATATCACGTTAGAGGTCTTTGGTATTTTGATAAGCGACAATCTGAAATGAAATACCGACTAATTGGAATTGCTCCAGTAGCACCCGATGTAAACTTTATTGGTAGTGAAAACCCAGATTTAGTGCCTTTATTTTGGATATTCTTTCCTGATGCTAGAGAGGTTTTACATCAATCTAAAGCATTTAATAATGAAAACAGTTCGATGCCATTCTCTTTCGATCACTTTTTAAACTCTAGACGTTTTCAAGGATATATCTTCAAAGAAGAAAATGTGCAAGGCGACAGAGCAGTTACTGAATATGTATCTGAAAATGCATTGATGCAATTGCTAGAGTCTGAACGAATAAAAGACAAAATCAGAGATTTTGAATTAGATATGTGGACATACTAGTTTCACAAAATTTTAAAACTAATATTAAGCGCTCACTTTTTTAAGTGAGCGCTTTTGTATGATATAAATCCTTCACTTTTAACCGTTGGTGTACGTAGGAGGGAAGGCTTAAAAAATATATCTTCGCAACATGGTGCACGTAGATTATCTCGTAGTTGGTATTGGATTAGCAGGTATTAGTTTTTGTGAACAATTAAAGACTAATAATAAAAGCTTTATGGTGTTTGATAACGCCTCACAGCTATCATCAACTGTTGCAAGTGGTTTATATAACCCAGTGGTTTTAAAACGATTTACATCGGTTTGGAAAAGTAAAGAACAATTAGATATTGCTTTACCAATTTATAAGCATTTAGAAGATAAACTGGGTGTAAAATTAGATTATAAAATTCCGATATATCGAAAATTTGCATCGCTGGAAGAACAGAATGATTGGTATACCGCCTCAGATAAACCAAATCTTTCCGAGTACTTGTCAACCAAAATTATAAAAAACAGAAACCCTTGTATTAATGCACCTTTTGGTTTTGGTGAGGTTTTACAAACAGGACGCATTGATGTAAAAACATTAATTGAATTTTATAAAGCACATTTATTAGAAAACAATCAATTTATAGAAGAGGCTTTTAATTACGAAGCTTTAAAAGCTGAAGAAAAACCAATTCACTATAAAGATATCACGTTTAAATATATCGTATTTGCAGAAGGATTTGGTGTGGTAAAGAATCCTTTTTTTAATAACTTGCCTTTAGTACCAACAAAAGGGGAATTAATTATAATTCATGCACCAGATTTAAATATAGACTATGTTTTAAAAGCAGGTATTTTTTTAATTCCAATTGAAGATGATTTATATATTGTTGGTGCCACTTATGATTGGGAAGATAAAACCCATGCGCTTACAAAAAAAGCAAAAGAATACCTTTTAAACAAGTTAGATAAGGTTATTCATTGTCCTTACAAGGTTGTTAATCAAAGGGCAGGAATACGCCCTACCGTTAAAGATAGAAGGCCTTTAGTTGGGCAACATAAAACGCACAAAAATATGTTTGTGCTAAATGGGTTGGGCTCCCGTGGTGTTATGATTGGACCTTATGTTGCTAAGCAGCTATATGATTTTGTTGAACATAAAACACCTTTGGAACTTGATATTGATATTCAACGTTTTAAGTTGTGACATCGCTTTTTTCGGAACCTTTTGGTTTGCGTTAAGGATTGCAGCAGCATCCTTTTTTGTGCGTCACTATAATTTTGATTTGAAATATATTTTTAAAATTATGTAAAACATTTGATGGGAAACTGAAACACGTTTAGCGCAAGAAAGATATAGCGGAAAGCCTGACCCTTGTGGTAACGCCCAATAAAAAATCTTATTTTTTAGCCAAATTTTTATCGTAATGAATAAATAAATTGATCCATATGTTTCTTGAAAGTCGCATTATAATAGGCATAAATAGAATTAATGTGCCTACTATAGATATAAAAATAATATGAATACTAGCCTTAAATACCAAATAGGAAATTACAAATGCAGCAACTGCAAACGCAATACCTACCCCATAACTTACATACATGGCACCATAAAAAAATGAAGGCTCCATTTTGTATTTTAGACCACAATTACTGCATGTTTCGTGCATGCTTAAAGCCTCAGAAAGCACATAAGGGTTTTTGTTTTTAAACATAGATTCTTCATGACATTTCGGACAATAGCCAGTTAAAATACTATATAATTTTGTTCCTTTTTTAAACATAATAATTGTGTATTTTTGCAACCGCATTTGCAAAACAAAAATACGTTATAAATGCTAATGCCAAAGTAATAAAAGTTACATTTCTATGATGAACATTCACAATTTATCGATTTCTTTTCAAGGAGAATATCTGTTTGAAGATATTACGTTCAAGCTGGGTAATGGAGACAGAATTGGTCTTATCGGTAAAAACGGAGCAGGAAAATCTACCATGCTTAAAATATTATCTAAAGAAATGGAGCCCGATACGGGGCAAATTGCAGCTGATAAAGAACTTAAAATTGGATTTTTAAAACAAGACATCGATTTTGTTTTAGGAAGAACTGTTTTAGATGAATCTTACGAAGCATTTACAGAAATTAAGGCGTTGGAGGCTAAAATGGACATGGTTAATACGCAACTGGCCGAACGTACCGATTATGAAAGCGAAGTTTATCATCAACTTATGGTTGATATTAACGAACTTCAACATCAATATGAAATTATAGGTGGTTATAATTATCAAGGCGATACCGAAAAAATTCTTCAAGGCCTAGGTTTTAAACGCGAAGATTTCTATAAACTAACAGATACTTTTTCTGGTGGATGGCGAATGCGTATTGAGTTAGCAAAATTATTACTGCAAAATAATGATATTCTGCTTTTAGATGAACCAACAAACCATTTGGATATTGAATCTATTATCTGGTTGGAAGGATTTTTAAAAAACTATCCTGGGGCAGTAGCCATAGTATCTCACGATAAAATGTTTTTAGATAATGTCACCAATAGAACCATTGAAATTTCATTAGGTCGTATTTACGATTATCCTAAACCATACACAAAATATTTGGTGCTTCGTGAGGAATTAAGAACACAACAACTAGCGTCTCAAAAAAATCAGCAAAAGCAAATTGAGCAAACTGAAAAACTTATTGAAAAGTTTAGAGCTAAAGCATCAAAAGCTACCATGGCGCAATCGCTAATGAAAAAGCTCGACAAAATTGATAGAATTGAGGTAGATGAAGATGATAATAGTGTGATGACGCTTAATTTCCCTGTATCAGTAATACCAGGAAAAGTAGTTATTGAGGCCGAAAATATTGCTAAAAACTATGGCGACAACCACGTACTGCAAAACATTGATTTATTAATTGAGCGTGAAAGTAAAACGGCTTTTGTTGGGCAGAATGGACAAGGAAAATCTACGCTAGCAAAAATTATTGTTGGAGATCTTAAATATAACGGACACTTAAAACTAGGGCATAATGTGCAAATAGGATATTTTGCTCAAAACCAAGCCGAGTATTTAGATGGTAGTAAAACTGTTTTAGATACTATGATTGATGCTGCTAACGAAACAAATCGAAGTAAAGTTCGAGACATTTTGGGCTCTTTTTTGTTTAGAGGTGATGAGGTTGATAAATATGTAAGAGTGCTTTCTGGAGGTGAGAGAAACCGTTTAGCTTTAGCAAAATTAATGCTTCAACCATTTAACGTTTTGGTCATGGATGAGCCAACCAATCACTTAGATATAAAATCTAAAAATGTTTTAAAAGAGGCGCTTTCAAAGTTTCAGGGTACTTTAATCTTGGTGTCACACGATCGTGATTTCCTGCAAGGATTAACAAATTTGGTTTATGAATTTAAAGACCAAAAAATAAAAGAATATTTAGGCGATATTGATTACTATCTCGACCAACGAAAAGTGGAAAGTCTACGTGAGGTTGAAAAACGTACAGTGGTTAAGAAAGACATACCGAAGGAAAATAAACAACAATCATACGAAGAACAGAAGAAGCTAAAATCGTTAAATAATAAGTTGAGTAATGTTGAGTCAAAAATCAATCAACTAGAACGCGATATCAAAGCCATAGATGCAGAGCTTGAAGGGAATTACGAAAAGGTTACATCGCAACCTAATTTTTTTGATACTTATCAAAAAAAGAAATCTGACTTGAAAGGTTTAATGCAAAAATGGGAAAATATTCAGCTTGATATCGAGAGGTTTAATCATTAATATTTAAGATTTTTTTAACTTATTCACATCGCTTATTAGGTAATTTTGAAAAAAAAGTTATTAAGAATTTAATAATGCGAAAAATATTACTCTTTAGTATTGGTGTTTTAATTTTAGTAGGCTCATTAATTGGTGCCTATTTTATCATTAAAAGTAATAATAAAATAAAGCCAAAAGTTGAAAAGGTTATAAAAACGGTTTTTGTTAAAACTGTAAAAAATGAGACCGTTCCTTTAATAATTCCTGCAAGTGGCAATTTAACTGCTAAAAATCGATTTGAGTTATACGCCGAAGTTCAAGGTATATTTGAAAATAGTTCACACGATTTTAAGCCAGGGCAATTTTATAAAAAAGGTGAGACTTTAATTAGAATTAATTCTAACGAATATTTTGCATCTGTGCAAGCCGCTAAAAGTAATCTCTACAATTTAATTACGTCCATTATTCCAGACATGAGATTAGATTTTCCCGAACATTTTGAGGTTTGGGATAACTATTTAAAGAATTTTGATATTAATAAAACCACTCCGCCTTTACCTGAATTTAAGGATGAAAAGGTGAGTTATTTTATAACTGGTCGTGGTATAATATCCAGTTTTTATAATGTAAAGAACCTCGAGCAACGTTTGTCTAAATATAGGCTTAATGCCCCTTTTAATGGTGTTCTTACCGAAGCTTTGGTGACTAAAGGAACCTTGATAAGATCTGGACAGAAATTAGGTGAGTTTATTGATCCGTCCGTTTATGAATTGGAATTAGCTATTGGGAAAACATACAGTGATTTATTGAAAATTGGTGAATTTGTTAATTTAAAAACACTAGAAGGAGAGAATTATTATACAGGTAAAGTAACTAGAATAAATAGTCGTATCGATCAAACAACACAAACCGTCAAAGTTTATGTAGAAGTTAAAGCAGAAGGTTTAAAAGAAGGCATGTATCTGGAAGCCCAAATAGAAGCTTCAGAAGTGCCTCATGCTATAAAAATTTCCAGGAAATTGTTAGTCAATAATTCAACAATGTTTATTGTTAAAGACGGTGTTTTAAATAGTATAAAAATTGATCCTGTTTTTTTCTCTCCTAATGAGGTTATTGTTAAAGGAATTCCAGATGGCACCAATATTCTAGCAAAACCTTTGTCAGGAGCTTTTGAAGGCATGTTAGTAAAAACAGCTACTGAGGAAGTTGAAAAAAGCACCGCTAGTAAACCCGTAACACATTAATATGAGACGTATCATTTCATATTTTATCAAATACAGTGTTGCGGTTAATGTTGTGCTTATTGGTTTTTTGCTATTTGGTGTTTTTGGGATACTTCAATTAAAATCGTCATACTTACCATTACAAGACGCCAAAAATGTAACCATCAATATTACATATCCAGGTGCGGCACCCAAAGAGATAGAAGAAGGAATTATTCTAAAAATTGAAGATAATTTAAAAGGTTTAAAAGGCATTGATAGAACCACATCAACAGCTAGAGAAAATGGAGGTAGTATTACTATCGAGATTGAACGTGGTGAAGATATTAATGTAATGTTAGCTGAAATTAAAAATGCTGTTGATAGAGTTCCAAACTACCCCACGGGCATGGAACCTTTGGTGGTTGCTAAACAAGAGAATTACAGACAAACCATCGATTTTGCAATACATGGCGAGCAAGTTAATTTAAAAACCCTGAAAGTAATAGGACGACAAGTTGAGAACGATTTACGCGCCATAGAAGGTATTTCTCAAATAAATGTTTCCGGCTATCCTGAAGAAGAAATAGAAATAGCCGTAAGAGAAAATGATCTTCTGGCCTATAATCTTACTTTTTCTGAAGTTGCAGATGCAGTATCTCAATCAAATATACTATCAACTGGAGGTAATATAAAAACCGAAGCTGAAGATTATTTAATTAGAGCAGATAATCGGTCTTATTACGGCGTTGAATTAAATAATTTAACGGTAAGAGCAAAAGACGATGGTACCATTGTAAGGCTGCAAGATGTAGCTACCATAAGAGATCAATTTTCCGAAACTCCAAACGCCTCTTATTTTAATGGCAACCCTTCAGTTAACATAGAGATAAGAAATACAAATAATGAGGATTTATTAGATTCGGCAGAGAACATCAATAATTATATAGAAGAATTTAATCAAAAAAATACAGGGGTTAGAATAGATGTTATCCGAGATAGTTCAATCAATTTAAGAGATAGAACACAACTGTTGTTGGAAAATGGAGCTATGGGAATTTTACTAGTATTAATTTTTCTATCATTATTTCTCAATACGCGTTTAGCATTTTGGGTAGCATTGGGCTTACCTGTTTCTTTTTTGGGAATGTTTATTTTTGCAGCTTATTTTGGTATTACTCTAAATTTAGTATCTCTATTTGGGATGATTATTGTTGTTGGTATTTTAGTAGATGATGGCATCGTAATATCAGAAAATATTTATCAGCATTACGAAAAAGGAAAACCCAGAATACAAGCGGCTATTGATGGAACGATTGAAGTTCTTCCTCCTATTATTTCAGCTATTCTTACTACCGTTTTAGCCTTTTCAACCTTTTTGTTTTTAGATGGACGAATAGGTGATACTTTTAGTGAGGTATCTTTAATTGTCATACTAACTCTAGTCGTTTCATTATTTGAAGCTTTGGTAATTTTACCAGCACATATAGCACATTCTAAAGCTTTAGAAAAATTAAAGACCAACAAGGAGAAAAAAAATAGAGGTATCGATAAAATATTTGTAAAACTTAGGAAGTTTAATGAATATGGAGATCGCTTCATGCAGTATTTAAGAGATCAACTTTACAGTCCTTTTTTAAAATTTGCTTTAAGGCAGCGTTTTATTACGCTTTCTGTATTTCTGGGGATTATGATACTTACTATTGGAGCTTTTCAAGGAGGTATTATAAAAAGCGCTTTTTTTCCAAATTTAGATAGCGATAGTGTTAGTGTCAATCTACTAATGCCCGAGGGCACAAATCCTAAAATAACAGATTCCATTATCTCTATGATTGAAGACGCATCTTGGTTTATTAATACTGATTTTACCAAACGTCAAACAGATAATAAACAAGTCGTCCAAAATATAGTTAAAAGGGTGGGGCCTGGGAATAATAAAGCCAGTTTATCGGTTACCTTATTACGGGGAGAAGAACGCGATTTTTCAGCGCAGGAGATAACAAATGCTTTACGAAAAAAAGTAGGAGATGTTTATGGCGTAGAGCTACTTACATTTGGATCGGGACGTAATTTTGGAGGAACACCTGTTTCAGTGTCTCTTCTTGGGTATAATACCACTGAATTGAAAGCAGCAACATCAGAATTAAGAGCTAAGCTTGAAAGTAATTCTCAGTTAACAGATATAACCGATACAGACCCAGAAGGTATTAAAGAAATTAACATTGAATTAAAAGAATCAGCATATGCTTTAGGTTTAAACCTTAGAGACGTAATGGCTCAGATTAGATCAGGTTTTTTCGGATTACAAGCACAGCGTTTTCAGCGTGGACAAGATGAAATAAGAGTTTGGGTTCGTTATGAAAGAACAAACCGAGAGTCTATAAATGATTTAGATGCTATGAGAATCGTTACTCCAAATGGGCAACGTGTACCTTTTGGAGAAATTGCAACTTATAACATTAAGCGAGGAGAAGAAAGTATTAGACACTTAGAGGGCAGAAGAGAAATTCAAGTAAATGCAGACCTTGCGGATGCTAAAGGAAGCCCTACTGAAATTCTTTCAGAAATTAAGACTGATATCATGCCAGATATTTTATCCAAATATCCATCTATTACGGTATCCTACGAAGGGCAAAACCGCGAGGCTAACAAGCTTTCAAAATCTGCACAAACAACAATTCCTGTCGTTATATTTTTGATTTACGTGGTTATAGCTTTTACATTTAGAAGTTATAGTCAACCATTTTTACTTATTATAATGATTCCGTTTAGTTTTATAGCAGTGGGCTGGGGACATTTTTTACACGATTTTCCTATAAATATATCGTCCATGCTTGGTATTATTGCCTTAATTGGAATCATGGTAAACGATGGCTTAGTGTTAATTGGTAAGTTTAATTCATTCTTAACAGAAGGTATGTCTTTTAATCAAGCCTTATTTGAAGCAGGAAAAAACAGATTTAGAGCCATTTTTTTAACCTCAATAACAACCATAGCAGGTATCGCACCGTTACTTTTAGAAAAAAGTAGAGCAGCTCAATTTTTACAGCCCATGGCTATCTCAATAGCCTATGGTATAGGTATGGCTACTATATTAACTTTAATACTTTTACCTATTTTATTATCGGTTACTAATAGTGCTAAAGTTGGTATTACATGGTTGTCTTCTGGAAAAAAAGTGGCTAAAGAACAAGTAGAACGCGCTATTAAGGAACAAAATCAAGACCATGAAAATTAAAGTTCTCTTTTTTAGTTTAGTTATTCTTCAGGCTTTTAATAGTTTTAGTCAAGAACAAAAAGTAACGCCAAGTGACGCCGTAAAATTAGCTTTAGAAAACAACTACGGAATAAAATTAGTCAATAATCAATTAGACTTAGCTAAAAACAACACCAGTATCTTAAATTCCGGTTACTTGCCAACGGTTAGAGCTAACGCGGGTGCCGTCTATAATATTGATGATACCGAAGCTCAATTATCAAATGGTGACACTAGGATTCTTGACGGGGCAGAAAGTTCGCGATATAATGCTTCGATAAATATTAACTACGTTTTGTTTGATGGTTTAGGAAGAAGCTATAATTACAAACAGCTTAAAGAGCAATATAAATTGACAGAATTGCAGGCTAGGGAAACTATTGAAAATACTATTTCGCAGCTGTTTTTAGTATATTATAATGTGGCGCAATTAACAGAAAATATAGATGCTTTAAATACAACGTTAACCATTTCAAAAGATAGGCTTCTGCGCGCAAAGTACCAATTCGACTATGGTCAAAGTACCAAGTTAGGCGTTTTAAATGCTGAAGTTGATATTAATAATGATAGCATTAACTTAATTAATGCAAAACAACAATTAGTGAACTTTAAACGTGATTTGAATGTTGTTTTAGGTAATGCATTAGAAAGTGATTTCTCTGTAGATACAACAATTAGTTTTATAACATTATTAAATAAAGAGGTTCTTTTTGAAGCTGCAAAGACTAGAAATAATTTGTTATTACAAACTGAAAAAAATATCGATATTAGTAATTTAGCAATAAAATCTGGTAAATCTGGTTACTTACCCACAGTAGGTCTTAATGGCAGTTATGGCTGGAACGAGAATAATAACAATGCAGCTTCTTTCGTTACAGTTTCAACAAATACTGGACTTTCTGGAGGTATAAATTTAACATGGAATTTGTTTGATGGCGGAGCAACCATAAATAGAGTTAAAAGTGCAAAAATAAATCTGGAAAATCAGGAACTTCAAAAACAACAAATTCTAATAAGTATTCAACGCGATTTTGATAATGTTTGGGATAATTACCAGAATAGATTGAATATTTATAAAATTCAAGAAAGTAATATTATAACTGCACAAAATAATTTTGAAAGAACTTCAGAAAAATTTAAGTTAGGTCAAGTAAACTCAATTGCGTTTAGACAAGCACAACTTAATCTTGTTAATGCAGAACTTAGTAGAAATCAAGCTAAATATCTAGCAAAACTTGCAGAATTAGAATTACTTCAAATTAGTGGAGAGCTTCTAAATGTTGACTTTTAGCACGTTCTAAACCATTTCACACGTTTACAATTTTTTCCTAAAACGTACTTAAACAGGCTGCCATTCATCTATTCATCGATTTGTAAATGTTAAAATTTTGTGCATTTCATCTATAAAAATAGTTGCTTATCTATAATAGAGCTACTTTCGTGTAGTATTAATCCCAAATTAATTAAACTATGAATACTTTAAACTCATTTTTCACTTGTTTTTTTATAACACTATTTTCTTTTGCTAATGTTTCATCTTCTGAAAAAGAGGCATTAATATCAATTTATAATGCAACCAATGGGACTGAATGGAATTCAACTTGGAATTTAGATAAATCCATAGATTCTTGGTACGGTGTTACTGTTGAAAATGGTAAAATTGTAGAATTAAATCTTCAATTTAATAACCTTCAAGGTACACTACCTTCTGAAATTGGAAACTTAACAGCATTAAGAAAAATAAATCTTGGATTTAATAAACTAACAGGAACATTACCTGCTTCAATTAAAAATTTAAAACAATTAACGTCACTAGAATTGTTTATGAATAAATTTGAAGGGAGTATTCCGACAGAATTAGGAGAATTGAAAAATTTAGAATCTTTAAAATTATATAGTAATAAGTTTTCAGGACATATTCCTGAAGCATTAATGAAATTAACTAATTTGAAAGAATTATTATTAGGAAGTAATTATTTAACTGGCCAAATTCCAAATCAAATACATGTATTATCTAAATTAGAAAAACTGAGTTTAATGGATAATAAAATGGATGGTCAAATTCCTGCTGAAATAGCGCTATTAACAAATTTAGAAGAGTTGTTATTATCAACAAATCAGTTTTCGGGTGATTTGCCTATAGAGTTGGTAAACTTAACCAATTTAAATACGATTATGGTTAGCGATAACAATCTAAACCAAGAGTACATAAGTATATCTGGTAAAATGCCTAATAATTTGATGGATTTAGAAATGGAAAATTCTACGGCCACTATGGATATTGAAAAAGAATAATTAAATAAAAACTTTAGTTTAAAAAAAGATAGCATTAATGCTATCTTTTTTTTAGTTTTATAGGTATGTTAGAGCAGTATTTTACATGTCCATATTGTTGGGAAAGTATTTCGATGTTATTAGATAATTCAATGTCAAAACAAACTTATATTGAAGATTGTGAGGTTTGTTGTAACCCAATACAAATTTCTGTACAGTTTATAAATACAGAATTGGTAGATTTCCAAGCAGATAACATTGAGCAATAATATTTTCTAATATTATTCTTGTAGAAATTAAAAAGGATTGTATATTTGCAGTCCGAAATGATTTGGTCGGCATTATGAACCGAAAGTTAAAAGCTAAGTAAATCATTTTAAAATTACATCGCGGGATAGAGCAGTAGGTAGCTCGTCGGGCTCATAACCCGAAGGTCACTGGTTCGAGTCCAGTTCCCGCTACTAAACAACCCATTGATTAACAGTTATTTAAAACTGTTGCCAATGGGTTCTTTTTTTGATATATTGCAGACCGCATACAGTACCGCATACAAACACGGCGTGGAAAAAAAATTTATAGAACCTAGAATCTATCATGGTGGAAAGAATTTTGATCTTTCCAAACGGTGGTATGTGTATTATTCATATCAACATTTAACAAAAAAGGACAAGCATGGTAACCCAGTAATGGAACGTAGACCCCCCATTACGTTAAAGGTCAACCAAAGGTTCAAGACCAAAGAAGAACGGCTTTTCCATTTTGGTCTAATTAGGGATGTTCTTCATGCTATGTTAAAAGACGGTTACTCACCCCATAAGGATGAACTAAATCTTGATGCTGGATCCTTGGAATATACCGCTAAGGATGCCTTAGACTTTGCCTACACGCTAAAGACCAAAACTCTATCAGATACTAGCATACCCGATTATAGGAGTCGATACAATCAATTTAAGGGATATCTTGAAAAAAAGAATCTGCTGGAAAAAAGTATCCTTAGCATAAACAAAAAAAATGTAATTGAATATCTTAACGGAATTGTTGCAACTAGTAGTGCTCGAAACCGAAACAACACACGCATAGTTCTTAGCTCTCTTTTTGGACTATTGAAGGATAATGATATCATACCAGATAATTTCATGGATAGTATAAATGTACTTAATACAAAATCTGTTAGTCATCAGACTTACTCGCTGGACATATTGGAAGGGCTATTTGTTTTCATGAAAAAGAACGATCCTTTATTATTATTGTTTGTAAAATTTGTTTCGTATAATTTTTTACGTCCTATCGAAGTTTGTAGACTTCAAGTCAAGGATATTTTCTTAGCTCAAAAACTACTACGTTTTAGAGCAAAGAACAAACCAGAAAAAACGAAGATCATTCCAGACATTGTGCTAAGCCAATTAATTGGACTTGACTTTTCAACCCCCGATTATTTCTTGTTCACACCTAATGGAATTGGATCTTGGGAAATAAAAGAGTCTTATAAAAGGGATTATTTTTCCAAACGGTTCAAAAAAACAAAAGAGAAATACAATAAGTATCTTTTGGAGCAAGGAGAAAACTTTGAGTTGGGAAGTGAATATACTGTATATTCCTTCAGGCACACTTTTATAACCCTTCTTTTTAGGAAGTTCCGTAAAGAATTATCATATACTCAAGCTTGTGATAAATTAATGCTCATTACTGGACACACTACTTTAAAGGCATTAAAAGCATATTTGAGGGATATCGATGCCGAACTTCCAGAGGATTATAGTGGATTTTTGGACATTAATACTTAAAGGTGAATATTAGATATATAACTTGTCTTCTGTTGAATGAAAACAGTATAATGAATTGGCTCTAAAAGAGACTTATCTGATTGGTTTTTAGAATTTACAATGTTATGTTTCATATAACCGTAGCAGACTTAACTCATGAAAAATATAAATATTTCGATTATTCAGTTTGAGTATTTAGAGATAATTGAATCAATTTTCAAAAAAAGAAATTAGTAAAAAATTAATCATTAAATATAATTGTCATTAAAAAAAATTATATTTATAATTTTCTGAAAGATGATTTAAATTTAACTAAAAACCATAGTATTTGAATTTATAATTCAAATGATTAAGTTTGACAGATAATTTTGATGAAATATGAATTTAAATCTCGAAGATTTAAAAGATGCAATGACTTATTTTAGTCCTATACAAAGTCAAGGACTAACAGAAAACTGTATTGTAGCTCTCGAAGCTATTCCTCATAAAAGTGGTTGTGAATTAGATGTTTCAGGTTTATACTCTGGTAAAGTTTCTTTAGCCTGGAAAACTGAAATCAATAAAAATGGCTACAAAGAAGAAAAAAAGTTTACAGAAAAAGGAGCGGAAGCTCTTTCTTTTCTTTTGGCTCTAGAATTTACTGAATACGAAATACTTGAAGAAGCACAGATTGGGACTGGGGTAGACTACTGGTTAGGGTATGCAAAAGAACACGAAAAGTACGATCCTTTAAACTTTTTTAATGCTAGATTAGAAATTTCTGGTATTTTAAGAGAATCAAAAAGTAATTCTTTTTCTAAAAGAATCGAGCAAAAGAAAAAGCAAACTAACGCATCAAATTGTACTGGAATACCTGCATATGTTTCTGTAGTTGAATTCTCAAATCTTAAGGCTTTTATAATAAAAAAATGAAAATACAAGATCTACATAGGGAGGCAATTGAATTCGCTAAAAAAGCCCAAATTGAGTTTGAAAATGAGAACTTTGAAGAGTATGAGAGCTTAACTTTAAAAGCTTACGAATTAGAAAAAAAGGCAGCTGAGTTTCTTAAAAATAGCTTCAACAGCGAGCCTACACGTTCTGTTTTATATAGAAGTGCTGCTTCTCTTGCCTTTAAATGTGAAAAATACACAGAAGCTATTGATTTAATCACACAGGCATTACAAGGAAATCCTTTTGAAGAGATAAAAACTGAACTACTAGATATATTAAAAAATGCAGTAGGTATTAAATCTCAGGCTATTAAAACTAATAATTATTTAGAGTCATTGCGTAAGAGGTCTGTTTCAGTTAAATTAGAAGAAAAATCAAATAAATATGCAGGAGCTTTTGTAATTTCTCATGTAGCAGAATTTTTAAAAAATTTAAATCAGTCATATCAAAATTATGCTGAGGCTCAATTTGTAAAAGCAGTAGATAAAGATTTACTTACTGACTTCGAATATACACTAAGTAAATTCAAAAGTCAGTCTCACCTATTAGGTTCTAACACTTCATTTAGCAGTTTTGGAATAAATATTAGTGCTGATAAATCTGTAATGGACCATTTGAATGTTTATACCTCAGAATACACTGAAATGAAATCTAATTTATTCTCTGAATTTAAAGAAGATGTTCTTTATCCTGAATATGAGGATCCCTCTTTTCAAGAGAGAATTTCAGAAAAATTTACAGATGAAGAAAGAAGAAAGATATTCAGTCCAGTTTTAAAATCAATAACAAAATCAAAAAATTATAAAATTTCGATCACTGATTACGAGTTTAAGTCGGAATTGAAAGAGTTCAAACCTCCTAATAATACAATAAAAAACACATTAACACCTGTTATACTTATCCCCAAGGAAGAAGAAGCTGATACTAGCTTAACAAAAAAGATAGAACAAATAACTGGAAATAAGAAAAAAACAATCTTTACAGAAAACATTAAATATTTTGAACAGGAACTTTCTCTCCCTCATTTAGAATTTGAAAAGAAAAAGATATATTTTAATGATTCCCATGTTATTTTATTGATTTTTGAGGATAATTATTACAGTATTGAAGATGACACTTATAGAATAGTCGTATCAAACAAAGACTACGACGGATTATTAGCCTTTTATAGTAAATCCTTTATAGAGAAATTAGATAAAATGTTATTAACTATTGATATTCTTTCAGAAGAGGAGAAAGAGTTATTATTCATATATGAAAGTACTACAGTAAGGGATTGGTAATATAACTTTCTTGATGTCAGCGAAAATAAACTTTTAAATCTATTATAAATTTAAGTTTTGCTCATTACAAATGACACTTTCGCTTGCACTTATCATACATTTATGCGCTGCAATTAAGGCTAATGCTCTTTTATTTGGAGGAACTGTATCAAATCTAAAACTTAGCTGTAAAAACTCCTTCATTAATCCTAGTTGATATTCAAATAACTCAAATTGTTCATCAAATATTTTATCTATATTATTTATTATCCAATTCATTGAAAATATTAAATTATCATTAGAACCATTTGTATCAATTTGTTCTTTCCTAATCAATTTCTCAACTATTTGCATATTACTTTTTATACTTTCCAATTCAAAATAGTCAATACTATTTATATCAAAACCAAAAATGTAAGTATTAACAACCAATCTACATAAGTCTAAACACCAATGTTGATAATTAATTGACCCTGTGTCAATTAATATTGGATGTATATTGCTTTGAACTAAAATATTTTTAGCATGAAAATCACCATGAGATAAAATTCCCCCTTTATTGTATTTTTTATCTAATAATTTATTTTTATTTAATTTGGAATAACTATGAGAAACCGTCAATCGATTAAAATCCTCAATATCAATTTTTTTATAATATTTTATGACAATCTGAGATAATTCATTATACGATTTCTCTATTAAAATCATTTTAGACTCATTCATTTTATCAAAAATTGATGTCCAATCTCTTAGAACACCTTTATTTTTTTCATAGTGATTTTTTAAACCTTGATCATCTAAAAAAAGATTACAAAGAAATTTTTGAATTTCAATTTCTTTATTGGTACTATCATTACAAATAAAATCAAAAAAAGTTTGAGAATTATCAACCTCTTTTAAAAGTATACCTAACGCATTATTACCTGAAGAATAATAGTATTCTGGATCAATATGATTTATTAATCTACTAGGAAATTCATGATATAATTTGATCGCATTTTCATGCTCTTGTTTAAGTTTTTCTATTTCTTTAGAAATTTTTAAGATTGAATATTTTCCATTAACTTCAAGTTTAAAAAGAATTGCTCCGCTTAACCCTGAGGTCATTCGATGTAAAATGACATGATCGTAATTGAATTTTTTACGTATTAAATGTATTATAGAATTTAAATTACTTTCACCAATTGTTATTATTGAATTTACAAGTATTTGGTCATTTTCATTATATAAAGAATAAAACTTATCTTCAATAAAGTTTGTATATATGTGGTTCTTAATCCATTGCTTTAAGTTGTCACCATTATCATATTTCGTTAATTCATCTAGTAAATAGGAATACCTTTTTTTAAGGTCACTTATATTAATTTTATTAGTCCGAGTTGTCGAAGAATAGATAATGGTTTTTATTGAATTTTTATTGTGGTTCAACACCCTTATACCCGCTTTTTGATCAGATGTATTTGCATCATAAAAGTCTAAAACCAATAAATCAAAATTGCTTGATAATTCAGGAATAACCTCTTGAAAATTTGTCATTTTAACATCTATTCCATATGATATCTCTGATAGATCTTGAGAAACCTCATCTAAATACAATTGAATATCTTCTTGATCTGTAATTTTATCTTCACAAACCAGAATTTTAAATTTTCTCATAAATCCTAAATTTTAAATATAAATAAAAATTTTCATCTTCATCATTGGGTAATGTGTATTTTAGGTCGCCATCAAAATACATTATTTCCTTCTGCCAGTTGCTTAAATTTCCTCCATTTGATTTTTCAAGCAGTTTTCTATCACTTGTAGAGTCATAACATATTTGCAATTCTATAAATTCATTTGTTCTTTCAAGCAGTTCAAATTTGATAGAGACATTTTTTAGATCCTTACCATCCAGTCTTTTAATAATATTACCAATCAATAATTCTAATTGCCCGAGTAAATAACTTTCTGGATAAAAAATATTAATATTAAGTTTACTATCAATACTCCTTTTAAGGAAAATATTTGTGTTAAACACTTTATCAAGTGAACTAAAAAGATTCGATGGAAAACTGTTAATCAGAGTAAGTAGTTCAGAGTTCGAATTTTTCCCATTGAATAGCTCTTTTTTAATTAGTGCATCATCAATAAATTTATATAATGAAATATATTCTTGTTTGTAATAATAATACTTAGTAAAATTATTACTTATAATATAAATCAACTCTGTGAATCTATCTAACCTGTTAGATAAGATATCCATACTTAAATAGTTAGAGAATTGAGTATTGTAATAGATACTGTGATTAATTCTTTGAAAAGAAGATAAATAAAATAATGCCTTATTATCAATAATAACTTTAGTAGAATCCCAAAATGGCTTTAGTTTATCAATTCGATTTTCCAATAATTCTAAATTTCTAGTATTACTCCCATGCAAAGTATAATCCTCAAATACTTTATTAAATTTTTCTAGTGAAAGAAGTTTAAAATTTTCTGCTGGTTCAGGATGAGTCTTAGTATACATTTCCTCCCAACCTTTTTTTAACTTTTTGATTATTTCACAATCATTAAAGGGTTTACTAAATTCCAAAAATCGCAACGTGAATTTATTGTTCTGATATATTTTACCAATTGCAAGTTGTTGGTCTATAGATATAAAATTTGTTTCTGCTTCTAAAATTGAGTTTATGTTCTTTTCTATTTCATCAAAATATTTTTCACTTTTATTGTATATGTTTTTTTGTAGACTTGCGATATGATACAATGTGTTTTGAAATAAATTATTACTATACTTTTCATTTAAAATACTCGAAGTAATAATTTTAGAAATATTCAAACAAAATTTAAGTTTGTCCGTAGACCTTAAAACGGAAATAGCCGAATATTTATATCTAACAGCTATTTTATGAGCTTCAGCATTAGATTTGTTGGAGCTATTAAAGTAATTTACTAAATGTTGTCTGGGAGTAATTGCAACCTGTAATGCAATATTGGATATTAAAATTCTGAAATCTCTAAAAACCAAAGGCTCTAATTGGAACCAATTAATTTCATGTGATAAATAATATAAAAGCGCATAGATTTTAGATTCACAATCCTTTATATTCTTCTGAAACATCAATATATAGTTCATATATATCATTAAATAAATTTATTCTTGCCTTAGTTGATTTTCTTGCATTTTCCAACATTATTTTATACTCGTACATCTCCATTATTATTGATGAAGAAAGTTCGTGTTTATCATCATCTTTGCTATAATAAAAGTCAACAGGGCAATCTAATTCTTCAACAGATTCAACTTGAATCTGTTTAAGCTTTTCTTGTCTGTCTTCGGAGAATTTAAATAAATATGCTTGATCTAATTTGTAATAATCTAAAGCTCTTCGATGTTCACAAATTGGACAATTCTCTGAAGAAAAATAATTTAATGGTAAATGATATAGATATTCAATTTTAAATAGGGTACTAATCTTTTTATCTCTTAATATGGTTTCTTCATTATTTAAAGTTTGTATTCTCTTGTAGAAATTTGTTTTTGAGTCTGATGATTGATTAAATAAAATACACATAAATAAATGATCAACTCCATTGCAAGCTGTAACAAAATTATTTACAGATTCACCAGTTAACATACCAAAGTCAAAATAAATAACATTTGGAGAATTAATAATATTCGGAGTATTATCAAAAACAACAACATTATTTTTCGAAATTCCCTTTAAAAACTGCAAAAACCTTCCTTTTAAATTAACAATAGATTTTGGTATATAAATTATAAAATTCTTTATTTTATTTTCACTTTGCCAATTATCTATCTCAATAGTTATACTATCCCAAATAAAACTCTTTATTTCCAACATTTTAATTTTATCAATAAAGAATGTAAAATGCCTTTTGTTATATATACCAAAGTGATTATAATGCAACAATTTATTTTCTTTTATAAATTTTTTCAAATCACTATTAATATGAATCAAAGGAGTATCGTTTTCCAAATCAAAAAATGGACTGATGATTTTTAACGTTCTATTTAATTCATTATGTTTTTCTTCATAATACGTATAGTCTCTATCAATTTTGTCAAAATCATCGGTATATTGTTGGTAACATGAAATTATATCTGTAATTGCATTCCATGTTTGCAATTTATCAATATTGTATTTTCTTAAATTTCCTAAACATAGAATTTTGTCTGGATAGGCAAAATCTCTTTTGGAATATTTCACTAATCTCCTCGCAGTTTCTGAACTTGAAATTATGGTAGTTAGAAAAATTACTCTAGCATATTTTGGAAATAGTTTGGTTCTTTTTGGGAATTTATAGTCTAAATCTGATTCAATATTTCTTATGTTTTTAGATTTTATTCCAAGAAAATCGGTAAATGCTTTCGCTAAATTTTGTTGTTGATTATGATCTATAAGAATAAATGTATTATTCTTATCAATTTTATTAATTTCAGTATGATTTCTATATTTTAAATATAAACATAGAGCAAATCCATATTCATCTTCTTCCAACACCTTAGAAACATCTAACCAATGTTTCACTATATGCAACTTTGGGGTACAGTATTTTTGATCCGTTACAACTTGTAGTTTTTTTGAAATAGTATTTTTATAATGATCATCAATACTATGAAAATTAAAAACAAGTTTTTTTTCTTGATTGAAGTTTACAAGCCGATTGTCATTTTCAAGGTGTAATTTAATTCGAGTTTGCTTTTCGGGCAATAACTTTCTAAAAGACTCTAATTTTTCTAATTTTATGTTTTGGTTTTTTCGTTTAAAAGACTCATTCAATATTAAAATTAAATCTTGACTTCCTCCATACCAAAATGCTTGATTTTTTTTTCCTATTACAAGTACAGGGTCATGAATTTCTTCGAAATTTTCATTAGCAAGTTCTGGAAAACCATCATCATGTTCTAATATTCTGGTATTTACTGAATCAACTGTATTTTCAACCGTATCATTTTCTAAATCATTAATTATATACAACACAATTGCACATGGATGGGCATCAAAACTTATTTCATAAAATAAATCTTCTAGAACTTCTTTTGCATTTTTAACTTCTAATTGATTAATATCTAAAATGATTAATAGATTTTCACTATTCTTAATTTCATTTTTTATATCATTCTTGCATTTCAATTCATAATCAATAATAAATTTCTTCGAGTTCCATTTTTTTTCTATAGAAGAACTCTCTAAAACATATTGAAAAGCTTTAACTTCTCTATATGGGTTTAGCTTAATATTGATTAATGTACCTTGAAAATTATAATTTCCTTTTCTGTATTTCCACTCTTTTTCTGTAATTCCTCCTTTTCTATAACCACCGTTGTGAAATCCAGTATCTACATGGACAATACCATTGTATTTATTTACAATTCTTCTGAATTCTATAAAGCCCTTTAGTACCTCTTCTTAATTCGTCATTCTTTAGTGAAGTCCATTTTTGAAAAGCAAGTTCTAATTGATTGTTATCACTTAGCGTTTTGCTCTTTTCGCTATTAATATATTTTTTGTAATCTGCATTAAGAATTCCTTTTCCTGAATCACCAAAATATATTTCTACTTGTGATGTAAACTTGTTTTTTTTTATCCAAGTAATATATTCTTTCTCAATTTTGTTGATTTTCTTGTAAAGATGCTCTTTGAATAAAGAATAAGAATTAATTAGACCAATGGATAAAACTGCATATTTGCTATGTGAGTGTTCATTAACATTTTTTATTAATTCTGAAAGGATTACATTTCGTATTGCCTTAACGTCCATAGAATCAAGCCCTCTATCTGAATTTTCTAATATTTTGTTTAGCTTATTTTCAAAATATTTAACCTCTTCAAAACCATTACTACAATCTATCCACTGAAATGGAAATATGTATTTATAACCAAAATCTTCAATTGAATGTTTATCATAAATTATAGAAAAAGATTCATAGAAAGAATCTTCATTTAATCCTAATTTATTAAAATCATAATCTTCAGTAATAAAAATCTCATTATTATATAATGTCCCTATTTCCTGTAGTGCCGTCACAAAACCACATACCTTTAAAAAATCAGTAGTTTTTTTTCTTCTATTTAGATTACCCGATTTCGTGCTTTCTTTATAATCTCTACTATTGGACTCTTTAATCGTTAATCTACTAGTGGGAAGCGCAAAATATATTACCTCCCCATTTTTTAAGTATGATTCAACGATCAGTAAAAGTTTTGTTAACGCCCCTAATTCTGCAAATCTGCATTGGGATAAATCAAAGAAAATGCTATCGAGAAATAAAGTATTACTTGTTTTTAAGGAATCATTTAATTTATTTTCTAAGTTTATAACATCTAAATAGATTAATCCACTTAGAAAATGTGATTGTTTTTTCTTCATTTATAGCGTTTTCAGTTTTACAGAAACTAAATTTAAAAACTTGATAACCTTTAAAAGTACCGAAACACTTGATTTAATAAATACTCTAACTATTTTAATAAGCGTGTTTATAGTCTTTTTTTTTATTCCAAGCTCTATTAATAACAATAAAATCAATTTCTCCAGTACCACTAATTAGCATTATTGTCTTTTAAATCTCTTATAGTATTTCTTACGATCTTAAATTCATTTTTCATAATCAGGGCAAATTGGTTGGAATTATTCTCTTACTTTGTTTTCTCCTTTATCAAATTCTTCATTATCATTTAAATAGTATTAAGAAAATAAAACAATATAAATTTAAAGATATATTGCTTTACTTAATATTAAATATAGTGAACTATGAGCTATTTGAAATAAAATGCTTAATTAATAATAGGAAGAGGTTAAATATAATGAATAACAGTAAATAATTATTATAATAAAACCATAAATATTTTAAATTTGAAATCATTTGCACACATTACACTACTGTGGAAAGGGTGGTCAAAGTGAACCACTGAAAACGAAAATTTTTGAACTACTTAAAAAATCATAGCCTATGCTATAAAAGGAATTGCAATAATTATTGCTATGCTCACTTTAATCCGCTGAAGGCGGTTCATTTTGAACGTTTTTTGCAAACAAAAAGGGTTTTGAAATAGAAACTCATTTACAAGTAAAAATAAAAGAGAGAGGGAAAATACTATAATAAATAAGCTCTTTTTTAATAATTTTTGATAGTGTTTATATAAAGAAGAATAAGCAAATTTTCACCTTCTACAATGTTCTTAAATGGGACAATTTCTGTACTGCAATTAAAATCTATCATTATAAATAGCAACACTAATTCTTAGTGCTTCGGAGTGTAAACTATACCCATGGAAATCATAAGCTTTCTATAATGATCTTTTAAACGTTGCTTTTCTGTCATTGGTTCGGGTTTAAAATTAGGAGAAGCCTTCTTTTTCTTTTGAGCCAAAATATTTTCCAACTCTTCAACGGATAATGTATCCACCAAGGCATCCAGTAATTTATCGTTTATTAAACCCGCGTTCATCTTACTCTAGAGTTTTTTCCCTTTTCTTTTTTTCTTTTTAGAACGACTATTGTCCTCTAATTCTAATTTAAAAGGAGTCCAATCAATTCCATCTTCGTTATCTTCAATCAATCCAATTGTTTGAGCTTTTTCCAAATGACATTTTGGTTTCGGATCAGTTTTTCTTGTCCTTCCCGAAGCGCGTCCTGCCTCTCCAGAGCCTCCATTTGTTGAGCCACCACTTTCAATACCAACTCCTTTAGCTCCTCGTTTTGGAATATCATTTTCGAGAATAATTGAACGGTCTCTGTCTTGTTCATAATCTATATGTTTAATAATGTTGTTCCATGAATATTTCCTTCCCAATGTGCTGCCCTTGTAGATTATATCTTGATATTTAAAGGATATGCCCGAAACCCTTCCCGTACTCTTACTTATATTGAATTTCGGGGAGATTCCATTTTCTTTTAATTCCTTGATGAATTGTGAAGTATTATTCGATTTGGATAAGGCTTTATCCATTTTTTGCTGAAGTATTAACTTCATAGGTGGTTGACCCGTCCGTATGGCTTTTTCAATCTCTTTATGGGTAAGCGTTGCTTTTTTTACCAATTCTACATCTGGTAATTGGGACAGGCCATATTTTTTCTCCAGCTTTCGAACCAAAACCTCACTTCGTTCATAATCCTTACTATCACTGACCACATCACCAGAAAACTGAACCCTATTCGCAATGATATGGATGTGTTGATGTTCCTGGTCAATATGCCTGTACATGATGTACTGGTTATCATCAAACCCCATTCCCTGTAGATAGTCATAACCCAATGAAGTGAATTCTTTATCCGTCAAATTATCATTGTGAGGTAAATTCAATGAAACATGGTAAACAGCTTTTCCAAGCCTAGGGCGCAATTGTCTCACGAGATTAAATTCCTTGGTCATGCTGATGGTTTTTCCATGTGTAATATTGGCATCAAGAACATACCCATGTCCTTCTTCAACCTTTTTCTCGTTGTAAGCTAGAACTCCATAAAAATCTTTTCCTTTAATCTGTTTTGCTATCACCGTTTACAATATTTGACTTAAAAGCGTCTAATGTGTTTTTTAATTCCATTAACTGTTCATGCAGGTTTCTAGGGTCTTTGATTCCTATATTTGCCCGCTTTGCGAGTTGGTTTATGTTGTTCCCAATACGGCTCAGCTCAATAAACAACTTTCTGTTTTCCGGTACTACTTTTGTTCTTGGAAGGGCTTTTCCTGTCGCTTTTTTTCTGATGTAATCTGGAATTCCAATACCCAAAGAATATGCGCTGTCCGAAACAATTAGATACTCATTTACGGTCATCCTAACGTTTATCCGTATTGCTTTTAATGACTGTATGTCTTTTTTTGGTCTTGCCATAATTATTAGGTTTAAAGTGAATTACCAATGTGCGATGCGAACGAAGTGAGCAGTTTTTGCTTGCAAAAACATGGCTTGCTCCGTGACTTCCGATAAACTTCGATTTTAAGGATTCAGGTCGTTTTCTTTTTTTTGATAAGCGCCCGTATGTCGTCAGGGTCAAAAAAACACGTCCACCAATGGGTATTCTTTTAAGCAAGCCGCTTTTTTCCCAAGAATAAATTGTGGGTCTGGAAATTGGAAATTTTTTTAAGAGGTCGGAAATTGTCAATAAAGAATCTTCAGTTTTTGTATCTGATAGCTCTTCAGAATCAATTTTAGATAATTGATTGTCTTGACTATTAATTGGGATATATTCTTGAATCCCTCCTTCGTCCATAATATAGATTCTTTTCATCTTGTTAAATTTGATTTGTTTGACATAGGACAAACTTATCGCCATTTAACAGTATATTATGGACTTCCCGTACACAGAGTACTGTACGGTAAATTAGGTTAACAAAGTTTTACTTCATTGAATATTATCTTAAGTGAAGTTTCTGCTTCAGGTACTTGAAAGTATCTATGGGATTCATTAACCAAATGCTTGAGGGCAACTTTGTAACGTGCTTTTCCGTGTCCGTTGTGCTCATAGTAGAGACATGGATTTTTAGGATGTACTTGTGTAGGGGTTTCAAAGCCCCTGCTTTCTCGATTCATGAATTCAAATCTTACTGAAGCTCTTCTATGAATACCATCAAGAGTAAGGTCTTTAGGGTACACAAATACGTCATAAAAGAGTTCCTCCAATATGACGATAAATGCCCTTCTGCGAGAAAGTTTCGGCTTTATTGAAGCTTGAGTTAATTCTTTTTCTAAATCTTTAACAATTTGTTCTGCCAATCGAACTTGTGACGATGTATATTGATTATTATTAATCAAAAGATGTTCTTCATCTTCGAGTTTTTTAAGATGGTTTAAAAGCTTATCAGAAGTAATCATAAACTTTGTCCCCCTTTATCTTTTCCCTTAAATTTTGATTCTTTTACGGCATTTCCCAATGTCTTTTCAAGCTTATCTATGTTAAGGGATAGATTGAATATTTTCTTTTGAAAAATGGTGCTTATAGCAAGATAATCAGCCATATTAACCTTTTCAGGATACAACTTCACCTGTGTTATAAGTTGAAGAAACAACTTTTCATGTGCGCTTAAATTATCACCGCTCTTATCAATTTGTTTCTCCAGTACTTCTAGATATTTTTTAGCTTTTTTTGGTTTTCCCTCTAATGCCTTTTGTATTCTGTCCCATTGGATATTTTTAAAAAAATATTCAGATATATTTTCCGAAACAAAACGCCCATATTCCCATTTTCTGAACGATTCTGAAACATCCATGAGTTCCATTTCAACAAAATCGAGAATTCTTTCGTTGGACAAAGGATTGGACAGGTTATGCCTCATCCCATGAAGTTCTGTAAACTCAACTTGAGCAGGTGCATCGAGATTATTAATCAAATGCAGGCAAAACTTTTTTGGAATTTGAAACAAAGGGAGTTTTTCTTCGGCAATAGCCTTCAAAAGAGAAGTTCTTTTTTCCTTATCAACAGTATCGTAATGCATACCATATACAAACAATACCGATAAGAAAGTTTTTAGCTGTTCCTTGGAAAGTTGAACATCATTAATGTCCAATTTTTTGGAATCTATTTCCTTGATTACATCCTGAAATGATTTTTCACTGATTGTAACATTATAATCCAATATGTTATATGTAACATCGGGCATTTAAAATTTTGATAGGAGTTAATATTCTTTAAAAAAGAAGTTTTAAAAGATAGCTTAATTAGCCAGTTTATAATCCTTGATAAGGATTTCAGCAGGAATCCCTAAATGACCATGGATTCTCCTTATCATAGCTAAGGTTAGGGGGCGTTTCTTTTTAAGGATTTCCGTTGCCCTACTTTGGCTTTTGATGACCAAGCCAAATCCTTTTTTGTTCATGTTCATTTGTTCCATCATAAACTGAATGACTTTTATAGGGTCAGGGGCCTCAATGGGATAATGCTCATCCTCATATTTTTCAATAACGAGTGCCAACAAATCCAGCTCATCACCTTCTGGAGTTCCGTTTTTGGCATCGAAAATTTCGTGCATACGTTTAAGATATGCATTGTACTGATTCTTGCTTTTTATGATTGTAATTTCCATGTTGTTTATAATTTACAGTTTTTCTATTTCCAATTTGTCATACTCTTTATGAGTACCAACAAATAGCACAAAAACCAAATGTTTCTCATAATTAATCTTAACAATGAGGCGATAATGATTCCCACATATGTTAAATATCATTTTCCCATCGCCTATAAAATCAGCAGAACCGAACAGGGCTTTAATCTCATTTGGACTTTTAAACTCTATATTACTGAATACTTTGTGCCATGACCTTAATTGGTCTTCCGAATCAGGGTGTTTTTGCCAAAATGTCCTTAAAGTTCCTTTTGAAAAAATTCTCACATAACAAAGATAAAAAAAAATTCCCAATAAGGGAATTTTTAATAAAATTAATTATCATATGTAATAAGAATCACAATCGGTACAAATTCCATAACCAGCATCTTGGTCAAACTTACTTTGGTATGAAATTGTTGATTTAAAACCTGTTCCGCAACAACCACAATCGAACCAGCTCATAGCTTCTTGGTCGTTGAATCTTATGGGACTAAGATTGTCAATCCCATAATCACTTTTTAAAAGCTCGGTATTTCCATACTCAATAATGAGTTTCATAACCTGTAAATCACTACACCAATCAACAGTTACGCTTTCAAACTGTACGGTCTTATTGGAGAATTGATATAATAGAGCTGCTTCTTTTATCCCTGTTCCAGATGGATTTTCGTCATTTATCCAAAGAACACTCTCAATTTTAATTGCATTACCAATACCAAGTTGTTTAATCGCTTTTACCTGTTCTTTAATACTTAAATTTGTTACATCTTTAATACTGTTTAATCTGCTTTCAAAATACATAATTTCTGAATTTAAAGTTAATATTCGATTTTGTTTTTTCATGCCATCAGCATTCAACCAAATAATCGATTTAGCAATGAGCGTAGCGAAATTGTGTATCGATTTTTGGTTGTGATTTTGCTATGAAAAAAACAAAATCACAAACTTTAAAATGAGTCATGTTTGCATTAAGAAAACAAATAGTAAGGAAGGTGTATAAAGAAAAAGTGGAGAGGGGGAAATAAAGGCAAGTACCAATCAATTCTTATGCTTCAAGAACTTTTATCCATTAAAAGAGGCTTTATGAACCTCATAATTTGCATTGTCAATTCAAATACAGCAAAAACTGGTAAAGCGAACCAAATCCCTGGGATAATGCCCATAAGAATAATAAGTATCAATAAGGGCACTCTTAGCAATCGTTTAATCCTAAGAATTCCCAAAAGAGTGTATAGAACTACGAGGATAAATCCTAAAAGTGGAAGGTTATTATATAATTCAGTAAAAGTCATAATCTATAGTATTTAATTTAGTTTAGGAAATTTAATTGAGCCTATCCAGCCTTTTAAACTTAAAGAATAGAAGCTTGAAGTAAGCAGCGTTTAAATCCGATTTAAATTCACTTTCAACATACTGATAATTGATTCCAGAACGTTGAAGGAATTGTAAGCTATTCCATGAGCTATCAAAGTTCCCCATGTAAAAGGTCCTGTTTTCTTCAGATAAATAGTGAATCCCGTTTTTCTCTATTCGATATACCACGATTAGTGTCCCAATGGGCATTTGGTACAATGGGATTGATATTTCAAAAATGTCCCCAATGTGAATGACATCGGAAAATGAGTTTAACAAGTTTTTCATTTTTCTAATTTTCTATTTAACCCCACCACCAAGTGCTTGCAGGCATAATAAATGTAATTTACAGGGGTAAAATGAGTTGTTTTTGAATCCAGTTCTAATAAAACCAATAGATTCTCCATTACCATAATCCAATACTTTAACCCCCTCATACTTGTGCGAACCATCCCAATCCAAAACCTTACCCTTTGCCTGAACAAGATGATAGAGTGCTTTCAATTTTGTTCCATATATCCTGCTCCTATTACCAAACAGGGCAAAATCATGGATAGCCCAATAATTTGAGGTCTTTATATAAACCTTGTTTTGTTCTAAATTCATTTCGTTCTATACTTTTATTGGGTTGACCATTCCATTCTCTAGGTTCACAAACCCGCCATGAACCAATGTTTCTTTATTCAATAACAATCTAAACAAGCAGTCCGCTGCATGGGCAACCAAAACATCATTGATAAACAATGATTGTTCCTTTAGTTTATCAGCATATGCACAACCCATACCTTGAAGTTTTTCTGTATCATGTTCCTTCAAATTTGGAAACAAATCAACTATGGATTTAAGTTTATGGACAGGTTCAAAGAATTCACTTTCCAATTTCCCTTCTTGTTCAAACAAACTCCCTAAAATGAATTGTCCTGTATTCCTGCTATTGCCAATGTCCATCCAGTAAAACATGGTTTCGTACTCAGAACCTTGATAAGGATACTGTAATGCTTTTGATAGTGCTAATCTGTACTTGGCATTGTCAACACAGGTTATGATTATATTTGATTTAATATCCTCTCCATGTGCCATGGCATTCAAGGGAATGCCTTCCCATTGCAGTCCAAAGGCATTATTGATTTTGGTCAAGGAATTTACCACCTTATTTTCTCCCAAATCATGTGGGGTAAACAACTGCCTACCGATATTCATTGGCTCTACAATATCTTGGTCAAACGCTTTGACGTGCAATCCAGAATGTCCTGTTTGACGAAGTGCGTAATCCATTCTTGCCAATCTTGCGAGCATTAGAGAACCTGTACCACCTATACCAATTAGGGATATGGTTATTGGGTGGGTTGGATTAAAAAAATAATTGGGTGCTATGTGTATTCTATTTTTCATATAGTTGTTTTAAAATTAGATTGCTATGTATAAGTAAAGCATCATCAAATCGTTGTTTTCCGTTCAAGTTATTTATCACTTCGACAAAATTTCCTTTTACCAATTTATTATGATGGCTTTCCGTAAATACTGAATTGAAAAACTGCTTTTCAATTAATCCCATAATATCTTCGTAGAATTCAAATCCTTCATAATCTATCGATACATTGCCCATGCACACCCCACCTTGCAGATTGATATTTAGTAAAGGTGCGTGATAGAGTTTTGTACTCTCATTTAGATCTGTATTTCTTTTCAATGCGAAAACTTGCAACGTATTTCCGTTCAACGAAAAAATAAGTTTTGGTAAGGGATAAAAGCCAGTCGTAACACCAGTCTTGGTATCAAAAAATAAGTTGTGCTGTTTAGGGTGTACTATCCAAAGCAAACGGAGACTTTCCTTAAAATCAAAATGAATAAGGTTTTTGGGCAGTATTCCTTTAAAAGAAAATTTTACCAAATCCACTTCCAAACACCTAAGAAGGTTGCGTGCTGTTTCTATGGTTAAGGGCATACCTGCCGTTAAACCCTCTCCAATGATTTTGTGATATGAAATGTAATGCTTTGTTTGGTAATCATTAGAGGTATTGGAATACCCTATTAAGGCAAATTTTGGAACAAAGTGTTCCTCAATATCAATTTTTAGTTTATCCATAATTAAATCTTATCTAAAAGGTTGTTTAGGTTACAAATGAAATCCTCTACCTTTATCAGTTCTTGAGTAATATTTTCTTCAAATTTTTCAACATTTCCATCCTCTACAATAGCATATGTGTAAGTAGAAAGCATATCATATTCATTCGCATTTGTATTGAGCATATCGATATATGTGGATATAAAATCGCTTTCGTCATAATCAGCTATTAGAAAAGTTTGGTAATGCTCCATGTCACATTCAGAATCATCACTGACCGTAACTCTGAACGGCGTGTTAAAATCCACCTTTTCCGCTGTCAATAATAATTCCTTGATTTCCTTATATATTTTCTTTTTCGGGCAGTATTCCGCCAATTGGGATTTCCAATCTTTAGCTTTGAACTTCCTGTAAACAGTTTTGTGCCGAATGTTGAAATTCACAGAACCTTCCAATCTTTGCGCATACTCTTCGTCTGAATCATATGCTTTACAGGATTCTAATTCTCCCAATAGACATGACCAAATCCAATCGATGATACCTCCGTTTGTATTCTCGTCCTCGTCCGTATCGAAAATGGAATCAAAAGGAAGGCTTTTCACAAAGGAAAGAAGCACATTGTACAACAGTCTATTTTTGTTTTTCATCGCTAAAATTGGCTTTAGGTAAATGATATACACCTTTTCCCTGCTACCAATAAATCGCTTTAATCCAAGCTTTAAACGCTCTCCATCATTGTGTAAAACATCAATATGGTCTACTTGCGCCCTGTCCCTTAACCTATTACCACACCTTAGGATTAAATCTTGCAGACTATCTTCTTTGCTGAACTTCCAAGTGTCAATACTGCCTGTTAAATCTCGTGTAGCATTTACCATCAGTCTTGACAGTTCCCGAAACTCATGCTCGGTGAATTCATCGAATATTGGTTGGGCAAGGATTGGTTGTACTGCTAGGTTAGAAAATAGCTTGTTTTTCTGTTCAACACTTTCATTCTTTTTGTTCCGTTTCGGTAGCTTTCTTGCTGAATTGCCTTGAAAAGTATGTTGTGAAATTGAACCAAGTTCTTTGAGGTAATTATTTTGGGTTTCGCTTTGCATTTTCCTGTGTTTAAAAATTCATCTACATTCATTCTATTAGCCTTTTGTTCCTGCAATGGATTGAAAATGGATTTCATGAAAGCCATCAATGATGCCTTTATCCAAAACATTCGCATTTGTCAATTCGGGGTAAATCATGGAGTAATGTTCCATTATTTGCTCGTTGCCTAAATTTGGGTTCATATCTTCCAATTCCACTTTCTCCTTATTGCCTGTTAAAAGGACAAACTTTCTTGTTATATTAGTTACTTGCATCTTGAAATAAATTTTGTGATTTGTATTGCGCCATTTGTTCCACTATTTTTTGGGCTTCCTTGTGTTCGGGGTTCAAGGCTAAAATGCCCTTAGCCATTTGCGTTACTTTTTCATGGTCTTTCAAAGCGTTAAAATTCTTCCCCTTTATAAAAGTTTGCAATTCTGTGTGCTTCTTAGAAATGGAATCCTTTGGCTTTTTAGCACCTTCCTTTTTGCTAACGGAAGCTTTGGTTTTGAGTGATGCTTGGTAAGATTCTACATTATCAAACGCCTTCCTTGTCTTCTCCAATGGCTTTTGTATTGTTTCAAAAAATTTCTCATCCATTTCTCTAATGCTTGCACTTAGGACAAGCGGTTTCATGGATTTTAACTTATTTTCCTTGGAATTGGGTAGAATTGAAACGGAAACCATTTCGTTTTCAAAAGTGATACTCATTCCTAATTGTTGTATCCCTGTCTTTTTTAGGGATGCGAAAAATTGATTCATATTAATTGTATTTATCTATTAAACAATGACTTAACTATAATAAATATACAATCAAACAGCAAGAAATACAGGTAAAACCAATGGAATCTCCACCCTTTTCTTCTTTCTCCCTTTCCACAAAAAGCACCCGCTAGGGTGCTAAATTAGAAGTAGATTTGTTCCAATCCGAAACAAGGAAATTTCATTTAATTTATGTTTACAAGTAATTACTTAGGGTTACTTATTTAGTCTACAATGAGTTTTTATTTGATAATACTTTTGGTAAAGTTTTTGAATTTGTTTTTTCTTCTTCTGTGGGGCTAGGGTCAAACTTATTATCCAAATCCAAACTTATCTTTACCATTCTGCTTTCTATGCTAAGTAAATCATCAATCTTATCAAAATCCAAATCCAATACTTTTTGATTGGCCTTGATGTTTTTTTCATATTCCAATTTCCAATCAATTTGTTTTTCAATTGATTTGGGAATTTTGGATAATGCATTGTACATATAATCGGCCATACTTTTTAAGTTGGTAACCACTCTCTTAAATCCATATCCATAAGTGGTATTTTGGGTTTTAACATAAAGTGAGTGATTTAATTTATCTTCTACATTAATACACAATGTAGCAGTATTCATCGTTAGTAGGGCATGTTCTGAATTTTGTGATTTATATTTTTCTGCAATATTAATGATGGCTTGCCCAATATCGGTTTCTTTAGTATCCAAAGGTAGTTTCAGTACCTTTTTAATAGCGTTGTAATAGGTTTCTATATTCTGTATTTGATTCCACAATGGCAAATCCAATTTTAATTTTTCAAGGTTTTTAGATGCCTCGGATAATTCTCTGGTATAGTATTGTATGTTGTTTTCTGCTTCCAATCTATTTTTTTTGAAAATAGATTGTTCCAATAGCAGTTCTTCTAATTTCCTTCCCAAAGTTTCTTTCTCTAAAAATAGAGGGTCGTTTTTTGCAACGGCAAGCAAGGTTTTATAATCAATTGAGCCATTATCGTCAACTGCCCCTAAATCAAGTTTATTAAATTGAATGGTTCCATTTGTAATTTGTTCTATAAAATTCTTCTTGGTATTGACATTATTAAGCATGAGGCCATCAGTGCTGTTTTCAACGATATAAAATGAAACTATCACTCTATTGTTCCAATATTGTTTAGCCCCAATGTTTCCTTTCCTTCCCCCTCTACCATTACGCTGGTCAACATCAGTAGGGCGATGCGGTATATCCACATGGTGAATTCTAATTAATCTTTCTTGTATATTGGTACCCGTGCCTAATTTTTCAGTTGAACCAATGATGATTCTATACTTTCCCGAATTGAATTTTTTAAAACACTCCAATCTTTTTGTATCAGTTTTAAAATCATGGATGAACACAATTTCTTCGTGAGGCACATCAAATTCCTCAATCAACATTCGTTTGATTGCAGAATACACATTAAAGGAGTCTTTGGGTGTTCCCAAATCGGAAAAAACTGCTTGTGTTCCTTTAAAATTGTTACTTTCCTTATATGTGTTATAAACTTCGGTAGCAATTATTCTGAGTTTAGTTTCTCCAATATCTTCTAGGTCAGGATTTAATAGCCTAGGGTCAATAGAAGCATGCCGCATATGATGTAATGCAATTAATGACAGTGCACTTTTTTGATCTTCGGAATAGGATTTATTTCCATACAAATAATCACTGTTCCCTGTTTTAAGAAAGGACTTTATTTCTTCAAAATATTCCAATTGTCCTTGGGTTGGCTTAAGGGTATGAACATCAATTTTTAGTTTGGGTCTATCAATTTGGTGGGTCTTTGAATTGACAATAATTGAAATTTCATTATACAATGAAGACAGGAGTTTCATTTTTTTGAAGGAACGAAACCTTTCACGTACTTTATAGTCCCCTGATACCGTTGGCTCAAATTCGTAGGATTTATTGGCAAATACCTGAGCCCATTGGTCAAAAGAAGAAATATGCATCTCCTTTAACCTATTTGGTATTAAGTATTTAAATAATACATACACTTCTGTAATTGAATTGGAAATAGGAGTTCCAGACAAGAATGTTGCTTGAAAATCTCGCCCTTTCTTTTTTTGCAATGTTTTGATGGCAACATAAAGGTTTTTACTCCTTTCTGACCCTTTGCTGGTATTCAAACCCGCTACTCTAGAATGACGTGTGGTGTACATCAAGTTTTTAAACTTATGGGATTCATCAACCATAATATGCTCAAATCCCATTTGGTCAAACGTAAGTAGGTTTGTTTTGCCTTTTTCAATTTGGTGATAAGTGCTTTGGAGTTGTGCTGAAAGGTTTTCCTTTCTAATCTCTAGCCCCTTTAACACGCGTTTGTTGATATCGTATTTGTTCTCATAAATTACACTTAGGTCTTTTTCTAAATTATCTAATTCCTCTTGTATAACATCTTTTATGACTTCGGGTGATTGAGGTATGAATTTAAAAGTGTCATGGCTCATTAACACCACATCTGGTTGCTGAGTGACTATTTTTGCAAAAAAGGCATTTCTTTTTTGGAGGCCACTAATTTCTTTGTCATTTGCAACCAATAGTCTCATCGTTGGAAAGGCATTCAGGAATTCTTTTTCCAATTGTATTAAGGTAGATTTTAAAGCAGTTATCAACGTTTTTCCAGATAAATTCAGTTCCTTCATTTTTACTGCCGCAAGTGCCATATCCAATGTTTTTCCAAATCCAACTTCCTTATTGACCAAGAGACCTTGATTAATTACAATACCAGCAACAGTATCCATTTGACTCTGGTATGGTTTGAAATGTTGTAGTCCATTAAATTTCAAATAACTTCCATCATATTTAGGCATTATCTTAGCATCATAAATTGAATAGAACTGAAGTTCCAATGATTTTTTTAATTCACTGTTTTTTAGAACATAATCATTAAATTCTTTATAAAGAAGTTCAAATTTTATTTTTACTTCCTGCATTTTGGCCCTGTCTATTCTTTTATAATCTTTAGAACCTTTTGTAATATAAGGTATCGTGGAGTTTAAAGCTCCTTCCAAAATATCCTTAAAACCATAGTATCGGTGTTCGGAGCGTACATTAAATTTTTTAATACTTGTATAGTCATTCTTTTCAATTTTTACCATGTATTTGGATGTACTCTCATTATAGTTCACACGTGCTATGGTACCATATTCATCAAAAATGAATGATTGTGTTATTTCTATGGGAAACCAGGGTTCATGGAGTTTTATATCTAAATCTTCAAAAGGTGTAATTGGTGGTTTGATTTTTTCCAATTCCAAGATGGACTTTGAAACAAGGTCTTTATCTATATAGGATTGAAATTCCCCGAATCTTTTCTTGTGGTACCATTTAATCTTTTCCGAAATATTACCAGATAGAAATATATATTTGGGGTCAAGTTTAGCTCCATTATTTGATGGATTAACAAACAATAAACCCTTGGTCAAGGACTCTCTGATTACTTCATCAGAAGTTTTACCAGAAACCTTAGAAATATCTTTAATATTTATTTGATTATATTTATTTAAAGAATAATAAATGGCATCCTGTAGAGATAGAATCTCTTTTTTTTCTTCCTTGTATTTCCATGGTTCAATAAGAAATTGACTTTTCTCGAAGACACCATTTTTCGGACTTTCTAATGCAAGAATTAAGGGCCCTTGAAAATCCAAAGTGACTAAATGATAATTTGGTTCAGTATTTAAGTTTCCAAATTGGAAGTTGAACACGTCATATTCATAATTGAGGTCATTCAATATTTTTTGTCCATCTATGACTTCTGGATTTAATAATTTCAAATACATATCCCTAAGTGAAATTATCTTGGTTAGTTTTTCAAATTCCTGTGGCTTGGTTTTCAAATAATAGTAATGTCCTGAATCTGTAATCTTCGCAATTTTTTGATTGACTATAATTAGATTTCCAGACTTTAAATTGCCATTATAAATTTGAGTGGGTTTTTCCGGGTTTTTGTTCTTAGTTTTTTTTTGTTCGAGTATTATCTCCTTTACTTTTACCGATGAAGGCTTAAATTTGTTTAGCGAACTTTTAATAGTAGGTTCAAGGGTGTCAATATTGTATGCGTTTACTACTGTGTAATCTGAATTATTATATAATCCCCCCGGTTTCAGTTCCCCTAAAACGTATTCGGGGTGAGCATCGAAATAAGCACTAAATTGAACTTCGTTCTCTTCCAAGTTGATTTTGACCGATTTCTTAAAGAGATTGTTTATTTCCTGTTGTTCCTTTGTTGGCTGAAGTGTTTTACTATTCTGAAAAACCAGAATGTCCGTTACTACGGAAGTGTTTTCTTGCTCAAAGGCGTTGTTGGGTAATCTTACTGCTCCTAGAAAATTGTTGCCTCTTAATACATGTTCTCGAATTTGGCTATATTTTTCTCTGTCAAGGAAATTTTTAGTACAAATTAAAACTGCAAGTCCACTTGGTTTAACTAAACTAAGACTCTTGTAAATGAAATAACTATGAATATTCTTTGTAAGGTCACTACGTAAAGGATGATTAAGTAAATCAGAGTCAAAGACTTTGTTTGCTCCAAAGGGAATATTACTTATAACCAAATCATAGTTTTTGGCTGCATTGGTATCATTAATGCTCTCAAATGGAATACCAAAGACCTGCACATTACTAATATTCTTGAAGTTGTGTTCGAGAATTCTTGCTGTCAAAATTTCTTTTTCAAAAGCAGTAACATTGGCTTTTGGAAACTGGCGTAGCAATTGCCGTATAATCAATCCATTTCCCGCACTTGGTTCTAGGATGGTTTTTGGTAAAAAATCGGGAATAGCAATCAAGTAATCTGAAATTGCTCTAATGATAGGAGTAGGGGTGAAAAATGAATTTAAGGAACCCTTTTTTAGACTATCAATAATAGTTTGAGAATAATCTTCTCCGACATATGCTATTAGTGAGTTTAAAAATTCTTGACTATACTTCTCATTTTTGAGTATATCAAAAATATTTCCAAAACCAGGATTGTTAATAAAAGTGTGGATTGAATTTTCAGAGTCACCTAATGCGTTAACCGTCCGAACCATATAGTCCAGATATTTTTTTTTTGAGTATTTCATAAATCATTGAGTTAAGGAATCGCATTATAGTATCAATGCGTGTTTTGTTGCTGATTTTCTTTCAGCTTTTCGATTATTAAATCATATATTTTTTCTTTATAATTTTGTATGGTGGTTATTGAGCTTGTTGAAGCCTTGATTAACTTTTCTCTAATAGTTTTTATTTCCAAATGAAATTCTGGAAGTGTTTCATCAGGTTGTTCAGTTTCTTCAAGAAACTGAAACTTTGTGTTAACTTCCAATTCGCTGTCCATGAGAAACAAGTCCTTAAAAATTATGTTTTCGTTTGGGTCGGATATGGTTATAATGAATATCATATTATATTGTTCAAATTTTGATTTCGTTTATCTTCTTCTCTGAATTTTTTATAGCATCTTTATTTATCATTCCCATGATACGATCTAGGTTGGTATTACTTGGAAAAGCTCTTTTGATATAGTTTTCGATGTTATTCCCTATGGGTTTAAAATTAAGATTTTTCTCTCCTTCCATGCAATCGGCATAATGCCATTGATTTGTTTTAAAATGTTTTTTTAAATGACCTATTAATTTTTCGTGTTTAAGTTCAATAGCTCCATCCTCAATCAAAAAGTTTTTTTTCGATATCACTTCTTTAGCCAAATAATGCTTAATAATGCTACTAAACTCCGGATTAACTAAGGTGTCTTTAAAGGTGTTCCAAACAATTGATTGGTTAGCTTTATCATGTTTTGTTCCAATAAATAATTGACCATTTTCAACGCCAAGTAGCAGATTGTGCTTTAGCTTTGCCATTGTTTGAATTTTAGCATCAAGGCATATTTTTTTAATATCATCATGGGAAAAATAAAAAGTATTAGGAGTTGGGGTAGTTTCCAGAAAGGATTGGAAAACCAAATATTGATCGTTAGCTTCTGTCAATTTGAATATTTGATGCCCTCTATATGGAAGGGGGAAAAGAAAAGTTTGTCCCTCATTTTCCGATAGGTTTTTTAATATATCCAAGTTTAATTTTATAATTCCATTTTCAAAATATTTGTTGGATTTAAAAGATTTATGAATGATTTCGTTATATTTTTTGGCAACACTTTCCCAATTTTTTGGAAAAGTTTTTTTGATGTCATTATGAAAAAAAGAGTGCTCGAATTGTATCGTATTTCCTTTTTTAGGATGTAATTGCGAGATAATTCGAGTCAATTTTGACTCATCTAATGGTTTCCATATTAAGATATTGTCATGGCCGTTATACGCAACTTTAAAACCGTTTAGTTTTTCACTAAACCCCAAATGTATCATCGACTTAAATATTCCTTCCTCTTTAAACTTTATATGTCCTACTGGAAGAATCTCTATATCCAGTTTTATGAGTTTCCTCCCTCTTCTGATAGTAATCAATCAATTTGGCGACATCGGTATTAATATAGCCCTTTTCAGCGAGGTTTAAATTCCTGAGATATTTAAGCCTCTGAATATCGGTTACTTCTTCGGGCTCGACTTTTCCATATTCTAAAGTCCTAAATTGCCGAAAATCTTCATTTACCATTTTTGATTTGAAGACTTTTAGTTGAGCATAAATTTTTCTTAGTTTTTGAACTAAAGTGAGTTCTTTTTTTTCTTCTGCCTGTTCCATTTTTGTGAGTATTTAAATTGTTAAGGAATTTGAATTATTAATTAATTAATAAGTTTTTTAAGGATATTCTTTTTAAGGTTTAAAGATGGTATGGGGTCAACCTTAACCCCATTTTTAATAACTTCATAATGTAGATGGTTACCAGTAGAAGCACCGGAAGCCCCAACAGTTCCAATAAGTTCGTGTTGTTTTACAAATTGACCTTTACTTACGAGAACTTTTGTCAAGTGCCCATAAAGCGTTTGAAAGCCAAACCTGTGTTTAATAATAATATGAGTACCATACCCCACTTCTGAATGAGAGATAGAGACAACAGTACCAGATGCGGTTGCAAAAACATGCTTATTCTTGGGGGCTGCAAAATCCAAACCAAAATGTTTCTTTTTTCCTCCAGATATTGGGTGAATTCTATATCCAAATTGACTCCGTAAATCATAATTTCCTTTTTCCAAAGGCACACATGATGGAATTTCATCCAATAACCTAGGGCTATATCTCAAATAGGTTTCCAAGGAAGGCATTAAAGAATAATCTGGAATTTCGTAAAGGAATTGAACTATTCTATTTTCAATTGCATACAGTAGTTGTTCACGTTCCTTATCATTTACAACACTGTCAAGAACAGGATTTTCAACATTTATTTTTAAGGATTCATTATAGAAGTTCATAGTAGTTGCTTTCTTTTCAATCTTTTTATGTGATAAAGAAAAAAAACCATCAGAAAAATAAACACCAATAATTAGCACGGTAAATATGACATATCTAAGCTCTTTTTTTCTAAGAAGCCCAAATAGTTTATTAACGGTTCTTAAATTTATTTTCTGGAAAATATTTGGTAATTCAAAAAAATTCATATATTTGTGTATTATTTACAAATTTATAACTTATTTACAAATAAACAAATTTTTTACAATATGCTAAATACTTGGTTAGATAAAGATCATACAATAGACCTTCCAAACTTGTTTGCATATTTTGGGTATGAGCGTACTATTGAAGAAAAAAACCACATTGTGTTTAGAAGAAATAATCGCTATCGAATAATTTTTTATACTGATAATGGTTTTCTGTACTATCATGTTGAAAGTCCACAAAAAAAATTATCCGCCTCAAGTCTAATAATTGAAGAAGTTTCCAGAATAGAGGGTAAAAAAAATAAAAGTCTTTGGGATAAGGTAAATGACTATTACAATAAAGTCCTTAATTCAAAAGATTTAAAGCTGAACGATTCAGAATATAGTAATTTAGTAAAGGTCCCTTTGGACTTTAACCACTTTCTTTCCTACAAATTTCCTTTAAAAACTCATCAAAGTGACCTTTACTCAAATATAACCAAGTCTAATTGCTTTCAAGACCGAATTTTTGAAAGTGTAACTGGTGAACCACTCTTCCCTTTATTAAATATACAAAATGAGATAAGTGGTTACTTTATTGATGGCAAGGATAGGGTGGAAAAATTTAAGGAGTCCGATACAAAAAATTCTTTGTGGTACTCAAATATTCCCAAAGTGATTAAATGGCTTGTAATCTTTAACAATCCGAAAGAAGCCATTGCTTTTCATGAAAAATTTGGATTAGAAAACGCTGTTTATTTGGCTCTGGGAGAAATAAATTATGAGACCACTAAAATACTATATCAAATTCATCAGCTAACCAAGGTAAAAAAAATTGTTTTATCGTTTACTGGTCAAAAGAAAATTGAAGGCTATCTAAGAGACCTTCATTTTATGTCTTTTAAGGATGATTCAAATTTCTTTTTAAAACTTAACGATGATGATGTTAAAATCAGATTTCATATAGGTGAAAAAAAGTCCTTTTCACGTTTTTACAAATCAATACAAACCTTTAATCAGGGTTTGGCAAAAAATTTCTTGAAATACAATAAAGTGATGGATCAACATCTTATAAACAAACACAGTTTTATTATCAGTAAAGAGAAAGATAATATTAATGTTAGAGTTCCATTGGAAGTCAATGCCATCAAATATTTTGTTTGGTCATATTATAAAAATTATTTAAATAAATCAATAGAAATTCTCAAACCAAAACAGAACAATTGGTATTTGGAATGGGAAGTAAGTCAAAGTCTAACTTTAAAAGGAAAGGAGGAACAAGTGGAAGATTACAAAATAGCATTATAAGAAAAGGAGAGATCGCGCACTCCTGCTCTCTCTCTCCAACAATTTCCTTAACTCAATGCGAAACACGCATTGAAGAACAACAAAATTACTAAAATTAAATTTCCTTAACAATTTAAATACTCACAAAAATGGAAAAAGATGTACAAAAGGTTTTCGTTAAAATAAACCAAGTATGGCAAAAAGGTGAAATCGTTTCTAAAGACGGTACCACTCTAAAAGTAAAAACTTCAGAAAATATGGAGTTTAATATAGACGAATCAAGTCAATATGTTGAACAAATTAAAAACCCAGCACAAAAATTTGCATATGGTGATGCAAAAGAAAAACTCGAAGGGGCTTATATAAGCTTTAACAAACTTCCTAATAATGTTCAGGATGCTATAGTGAAAGGTGAAGAATACATGCATAGTTCTTCCTATGTGCACGAAGGTGAATTAAAAGAAAATGTTAGAGCCGTACAGCTGATGTACAACCGACAAACTGGTTCTAAATTGGATGTCCAAATAAAAAGAAATGAGCCTGTAAAGTTAGCTGAAGCAATCGCTTATAACTATCAATTCACAAAAGAAGAATTTGACTTAATGGTTAAGCAAGGGAAACAGGTAGTTTTCCAAGGAAGCTCAAAAGATGGTGAAGTATTTTCAAAGTTGGCTTATTACGAGCCAAAATTGAATGATATAAGAACTAAATCAGCATTATCTGAAAACAACTATTTCTATGGGCAAAAGCTAACAAAAGAGCAAGCAACCATAATGAATAAAGGAGAATCTGCCCAAATAACAATTAATACTAAAAAGGGAGAGAAGACCTATATGGTTAATTATAGTCCAAAATCGGCACGTTTTATTACCAAAACCTTTGAAAAGGAGAATGTCAATGATTTAAAAGTACAATCAATGATTGACAATCAAAAAAAAAAGATAAAGCCACAAAAAGGGATAGCTCACTAAGTAGCCATTAAACAATTTGTTAATAATAGCTGGCATATAAACATATACCAGCTATTTTAATCTTTAAAATATGGTAAATAGAATTAGCTATACGGACAACCCAGAACACTATAAGCGTTTAATACGCAAAATCAATGAAGAAGTTGATTTTGCATCTTATTTGACTCATAAGGGGTACAAATTGCACGATAAGAGTGCGGGATCAATGGAGTTTATTAATGATAACGATAAAATTGTGTTAACGACTTCAAGAAGCCCTATAACCTATTTTAATAGGAACGATTCTGAAGATAAAGGCCTTTTCTTTAAGTATCTCAGAAGTAGAAAAACCAATTTTTACGAAACCATAAAAGATGGCTTGGAGATTATTAATAGAAGCTATGAATATGAAATTAAAAACATAAATGTTGCTAAAAAATCAACTCAAAAAAAATCTTTAGAAGAAAATTATAATATAGTCCCTTTAAGCAACCCAATATACCTCACTAAAGAAAGATTAATTGATATAAAAACGATTAATTCTGATTCTTTTAAAGGGAGAATTTTTAATGCATTCCATCATAATGATAACGGTAGTAAAATTGCCAATATAGCCTTTCCAAAATCGGATGTTAATGGAAACCCACAAAATTATATCATATGCAATAGACCTTATAAAGATAGAAGTACTGGGAAAATGAAAAAATTCAAACTAGTACTTAATAAGAAAGACCATTTTCTCTTCAGTTCAAATCTTCCGAAAAAAGGGGTGAGACGGATTATTATTGGAGAAAGCGGGATTGACTTATTATCGTTCAACGAGCTTAGGGGAAAAGAAGGGGATTTTTATATTTCATTTGGTGGAAATGTATACACGGAAAAATTAGATTTCTTTTATCAATTAATAACCCCAATTATTTCTAAAAAGAATACTGAATTGGTATCCATATTTGATAATGATATTGCGGGGTATGAATACGACCTTAAAGTGTTTACTAAAATGGTCAATGAACTGGCCCCTGGCATTTACTTTGAAAACAATTACAAACAGGGTGTTATTACCATAAAAATTCATTACAATGCTGATTTAAGAAATCAAATAGGTAATGATAGCAAGAAAATTGAAAGCTTCATCAAAACAGATTTATTCAATGACAATTTGATTAAAAATATTGTCTTTTTGGATAAGCTTTTATTGGAGTTCTCTTTGTCTGAATTGATAAAAGCACGGTGTGCGCCTTTTGAAAATATGAATGGATTTAGAGCGTTACTATTAACATTAAATAAACTGTACTTACCGATTGAAACAAATATCTTAAAATCTTATGGAGAAGACTGGAATCAGGATTTAAAGGATTCAAAAAAAAAAGGTAGATTCATAGCAATGAACACCATCGAATGTAATGAAATACAACATGGAGATAAAATTGTGCTCAAAACGGATTGTGGTCCTGAAGGCACTATAAATACCGGTATTGTGAACAGCGTTCGTAAATCAGGAGTTTTAGCAGATTTTGGTATTCGGTTTCTATACTTGATTCCATTGAATGCGATTAAAACCCATTTAAAATTAGTGTCAAACGAGTCTAATAAAATAAAGGAATTCAGCAAAGAAGTAAATTCAAAAAACCAAATAAAACTATAAACTTATGGAAAAACTATCTGAAGAATTAAAGAACGAACAATACTATTTAACACTCTTAGATGCATTAATCGAAGAGAATGATATGGAACTTAAAAACCGCCTCCAGAAAGGTGACCTTTATACCCAATTTATCCAGGAGCAATCTAAAGTATTAATGGAAAATACTATAGCCCTTAGACGTGATAAGGAAGTTTCTTTCCTTGAAGCTTCACAAATCGTAATTAAAGAATGGAAGGAGAAAACCTTCCAATAATTTTATAGAAAACTCCTTAACTCAATTAAAATGAATGACAAAAAAATGGCGTACTCGGCCATGCTCATTTCAATATTTCTATTTCTAGCAATAGGATTTATGGATTATTATCCATTGGTAATTTATCATCATTGGGATAATTCAATAACAAAAATTCTTTATGAATTTCTGACAAAATTTGAGCCTCTTAGATACAGATACCATAACAAGCTGATATTACTCATGGCTATTGTAGCGGCTGTCATGCTTTACAATCCAAAAAAAGAAGAAGGCAAAACTTATACCAAAGGAGCATTATATCTAGCTTTTGGAATCGGTTTATTAGTTTTTTGTGATTTTATGAAAATAGCCAACATCCAAATATATTGGATGTCAACAATATTTTATGTTTTGGGTTTTTTGTTTTCACTTTCTGGTTGTAATCATTTGTTTCAAGTCTTATCATTTAACAATCCAGCTAAAGAAGATCCATTCAATGAAAAAAATGAAAGTTTTCTTCAAATGGAAGAGAAAATTGATACTATTCATTCTGTGAACATTCCATATGAGTATAGATACAAGGGTAAAATACGTAATGGGTGGATAAATTTTGTTAATCTATTTAGAGCGTTATTGATAATAGGTACACCGGGTAGTGGAAAGTCATTTGCTTTAATTGAAGAAATTATTGAGCAATTCATTAATAAATCTTTTACTTTATTAATATATGATTTTAAGTTCGATACACTTACACGAATTGCGTACAACTATTGGCTTAGAAAAAAAGACCAAGTAGAAAAAAACAACCCAGAACAGTTACATCTTTTACCCAAGTTTTACACCCTTTCGTTTGATGACCCAGAAAGAGCCCATAGAAATAATCCCATCAATCCTTATTTGATGAAAAACCAAATTGATGCGGCTGATGCTGCAACAATTATTATGAAAAACCTTAATCGAGAATGGATAAAGCAGAATGATTTTTTCTCTAGAAGTGCCATAAGTTTTGTTTCTGGTTTAATTTGGTATCTAAAAAAGAAAGCTGAAGAAACGGGAACCAACATATGTACATTACCCCATGTAATAATTCTTTCTACTGTCAATATTGAGTACTTATTGGAGATTATTCTCAAAGATATGGAAGTTCGTAGTTTGATGATACCTTTTAAAGATGCATTGGAAAGGGAGGCTAGTCAGCAATTGAGTGGTCAAACTGCAAGTGCACAAATATCATTATCCATGCTTTCAACAAAAGAAATTTTTTATGTAATGACAGGAAACGATTTTCAATTAGATATAAACAGTGTATCAAAACCAAAGATTGTCTGTATACAAAACAACCCTGACCGTTCGGAAGTTTATTCTGCTCCTATAGGATTGATTATCAATAAAACGCTCCAAGTAGTAAATAAGAAAGGGTGCTTGCCAATGGGTGTAATTTTAGATGAACTACCCACAATATTTTTAATGGGACTTCGTAAATTAATTGATACAGGAAGATCACATTTGATTGCAACAGTAGTGGGTGTTCAAAGTATATCACAACTTGTTGTTGATTATGGTAAAGAATTAGCGGATGTTCTGTTTGACAACTGTGCAAATGTTTTCAGTGGTGCCGCAAAAGGAGAAACTTCAAGACGAATTAGTGAAATATTTGGAAAAATACATCAAGAAAAAACTTCTAAAACCATGTCTAAAAACGATACAACTACTAACGTAAGCACCCAAATGATGGAGTTAATGCCAAAGAGCAAAATAACTAGTATGTCAACTGGTTATTTTGGTGGTATTGTTGCAGATACTTTTGAAAATCCTATCAATCAAAAGCTCTGCTATGGTTTGCTAAAACCTAATATGGAGTCAAAAAAAATTCAAAATAAATTTGATACTCCAATTGTTCGTGATTTTAAAGTTCCCAACCATGACCAATTGGTAAGTGAACAGCTATTGTTATTTAACGATTTGAACTTTTATCATATTTTAACTAAGTTAGATTTAGAACAAATGGATTACATAGAATTCTATAATAGCTATTTGAATACTTTCTCAATAGAAAATTTTGAGAATCTAATAAAGAGGAAGCAATTCGTGAAAATTGTACGGGAACTTAAATTGTTCGATCATCTTGATATCTTAAAAACTATGATAAAAAAGAATCACAATTGCACTACCAAAGTAAAAGTCTTTATTGACAATTTAGTAGACAGAATGTTTATTGACCAAGAGATTAAGCGAGTGCTGGATGAGAACTTCATTAATGTTCTTCAAGATATTGACAATTTGGTTAAAAATGAATACTATACTTGTAAAGGTAAATACCCCGAATTTACAATTTTTGATCCAGATAAAATAACAAATGAAATTGAAGCTACAATTGACGATAACAAGGAAATTGCTAGGAACTTTATTAAGGACTTCAATAGGAAGTCAACAAATGATTTATTGAGCGAATTTGATTCGGGAAAAGAAAACCCTAATTTTGAAGGTTTTCCAGTCCCAAAACCTGAAATAACGAAATTTTTAGATAAGAAGGATCTTTTTGAATCAGAACCCTATTCCTCTTATCCAATTGAAAACATAGACCAATGACAGATATCGAAGAATTAAAAAAAGCAAAAGCCGAAGATTTTTATTATATAGGCAAAAGACTAAAGTCAATACGGGAAGACCTTGTTGCATCCGATGAAACATCAGACAAACGAAATAGCCTTTATTCAATAAAAAATACTGCTGAGAGATTGGGCATTGATTATCATACAATGTCAAACTTGGAACGTGGAACCATATCTGTAACTACTTTTAAACTCTTACTATACTACTACAAATTGGGATATAACCCGATGTGGGTTATTGCTTTTGAAAATGAATTTATTACGAAAAAAAATTTGGGAGAAAATTTAGTTTATCAATCAGATGTACAAGATAATTTCAAAGTTCTTGAGACTGTTATTTCAGGTGCTTTAGCTGAGTTTAAGTCTCAAATATAATATAATTCAGAACCAAAACTTAAAAGGCAAGTTTATCTTGCTTGTACGCACCTCTAATTTCCAGTTTAGCGTTTTTGTTTTGAGGTTTCAGTGTAATAATTGCTATTTCAAAACTTAATTAAAATTTATCTTAATGAATATCAATCACATAAAATAGATGAATATATAGATATATGATCATATATTTATATATTCATCTATATATGTATTTAATTAAATAACTATTAATATATATATTTATGGAAACAAAGATTATTTCGATTGCCGGAGAGAAAGGAGGAGTTGGTAAGACTACATTAAATATAATGCTTGCCACAAACCTATTTCATTTATACTCGAAGAAAGTTGTTCTCATGGATTACGACGATCCTCAATATTCTGTATTTAAAAAAAGAGAAAGAGAATTGAATAGCATTGATGAAAATGAAAAAAATGATTTAGAGATTTATCCAATAGAAAAAGTGTCGACAAGTAACATAAAAAATACCATAATACAATATTATGGAAAAGTTGACTATATCATCATTGATTTTCATGGAGGCCTGACCCAAGAAATGATTGAAGGTCTGATGTTTGTAGAGCATATTTTTATACCATTTGACCATGATGAATTGGAGATCGATAGCACTTACAATTTCTACTTAACATTAAAAAGTAATTTTTTAGAAAATGAAGAAAGGGTCTTAAAATCTGTACACCTTTTCTTTAATCAATATAGAAAAATTCAAAAGAATAAATTTGCAGTTTTAAAGGGACAATTAATGTCTGTGGATCTCCCGTTTATGAAAAATGTTGTTAAGGAAAAGGAAATTTATCGCACACAATATCGCAATACGTTGTTTCCCATTCCTGATAACAAAGAATTAGGGGAACTGGATATTAAAAAATTTTTTAAGGAAATCATGGAATTGACAAGTAAAGAAATTAAGGAGTTAGAAAATTAAAATGGTCGGGTTATGATAAAGAAAAAAATAAAAACTGAAGACTTTATTAAGAGTATTATAGTTACGAAAAAAAGTTCTTCTAATGAATTAGAAAAAATCAAAAACGATAGGCTTACTAATTCTATTGAAGGAACAATAGAAGATTTAGATGAACAACAAAATAAAAATATTAAGTCAGAAAACAGGGCTGAACTGGTCACTGAGCACGATGATAGTATAACGAATTCCCAAAAAACCAACCTTACAAAAAGTGAGGTAAAAACATGGGAACAATTTAATAAATTACTTGATGCAGAGTTTTATAGAGACAAAAAAGATACGTTTCTAATGTCTTTAAGTGGTAAGTGCCTTTCTGAATTTGAGAATATAGCTAACGGAGTAACCTATAAAACGGGCGATAAAGTTTCTAGGAATTCAGTTATCCGAAAGGTATTGGAATATTATGTGCATTACGAAAAAAGTAAATTGGAAAATATAATTACAAAGCTTTAAAGACTTGATTTTGAATAATTTCTGGAAAATATTATTAATTATTTTTACTATATACTACTTATATGTTATATGGGTGTTGCTATCTGGAAAAAATACAAAATCCAAAGAGATTAAAAAAAGTAAAAAAAATGAGGGTTATTTGCAAATAAATGATAACTTTGTAAATGAATCACAAAATGAACAAGCAATCGATTTAGAAACCATACTCAGCCAAGTGGATGAAGTTGAAAACAACTCAGCACTCTTGGAGGCTTTTAAAAAGAGTTCACAACGTGACGATTTAAACAATTCCTTAACTCGTAAAAATGATGAAACATTTAAAGTCATTCGCAGCAAAGATTCTGCGAACAAAAAAGATTCCGACTCCGAAACTTAGATTATCTGATTTAGCAAGAATTCTTCAGGGAGAAAATATTCCGCACTTTGAAATCAAACTATTTTTTATAGTTTTTCTCCTTGTTGTTCCAAGAATATCTTACGGACAATTAAACGAATTAGCTCAAGAACTTCAACAAGGAGAAAGCGACATCAAAAGGATTGCAGACATTATTATTCGAGCGGTCAAAACAATTGCTGGTGTTTCTATAATTATTGGAGGGTTGGTATTCTTGTATTTAAGAGATCAACAAAGTGATTTGTCCAAAAAAGTGGGGCAAGTTATCATTGGGATTGCCATTTTCTGGATTCTGTTGGCTGTCGGAGATAGCATGCGCTCTTAAGTTTATTCGATATGGAAAACCACTTCGTCCAAATACGTAAAGGACTTCAAAAAGAAGTCTTGTTCTTAGGTTTAAAGGCTAAGTACATAAACTATTGTATATACATAGGCTTAGGTATAATTGCTTTCGGCTTTGGTCTATCAATTGTTATTTCCACAGCTCTTGCATTGGTTTTTACGGCTTGTTTAATGCTCTTTGTCTTTGCAATACTTCTTTTCTATTCAAAGACTTATGGTGCTAATGGATTCCTGAAAAAAATTGCTGATAAGTCTAAACCTAAAAAGATTAGGGTCTCCAATTCATTCTCTAAAATGTTGATATGGAAAAAAGAGTAGAATTACTAGATACATTTCCAATTTATGGATATGAAAGAAAATCCTTGATTTCAAAGGAAAAGGGGTGTGTTACTATTCCATTAAAACTGGAACTTCCAGAAGTATTCTCCCTTGACCAAACAGATTATACAATTCTAAATGAATTGTTTTTCAACGTGATTAACATATTAGGGCCTAATAAACTTTTGCATCGACAAGATTACTTCTTTGAAGAAAATTACAAACCCATTGGTCAAAGATTGGAAGGAGATTTTATGGAAAGAGGCAATGAGTTGTACTTTAATGAACGGACTTTTTTGAGAGCCAATCATTTTCTTTTTATCAGCATAGTACCTACCAATTACATTAAGTATGGGTCAAAGAGGGTAAACTCTTTTTTATCCAAAAAAAGAGATTATTTCTTAGAAAAAACAATACCAGAAGAATTTGTTAATTCTGATATTTTACTGGATTTTGAGAGTAAAGTGGAAAATGTCTCAGACCTAATAAATAGTTCAGGTTTAATTAAATCCACCATTCTCAATTATGAAGATTTATTTGATGACAACGGTTTATATGCAAAATACTTTAGTCTTTCCTGTCAGAATAAAAATTTGCCCGATATCGACTTCTCAAATAATCAGATACAAATTGGAGAGAAACTAGCACAATTTTATACGCTAGAAAACCTTGACCAGTTTACAAAAGAGCAAATAGGGCAAAATGAACTATATGGAAAGTTTACCACTAGGCATAACAAATTTCCAATAGGGAATTTGTTCTCGATTGGGTTCAAGATACCTCACGAGCACATTATCAATCAATATATCTATATCCCAGAACAAGATAAAGCACTGGGTCAATTAAGAAAGAAAGCCAAACGTTTTAACCAATTTGGAAATGGAAGGAAAGATGATAGCAACGGTATCTATGCCAACCAAATCTACGAGTTTAATAGTGATATTCTCGAAAATCATAAGGAGATAGTATTTTACCATTTGAATGTATTAGGATTTGAAAACAAAAAAGAAGGACATCGAAAAATGTGTAATACTATTGCAGGTGCTTTTAAAAAACTAAAAGTTAATGCAAAGGAAAATACAATAGATCGTAAAAATCTATTCTTTGCTGGTGTTCCGGGTAATGCAGTTGGTCTTTCATCAGATATGTATTTGCCAATGTCCAGTGATATGGCTGCATCGTTGTTATATTTTGAAGGCGAATATAAAGACAGTTCAAAAGCTGTTGATGGATTAAGACTCGTAGATAGAATTTCTGGAAGACCATTAACCGTGAGTGTTTACAGGGAACCAGAGAAAAATGATTGGATTTTTAATAGGGGAATGCTAATTGCTTCTGGTTCTGGTGGTGGTAAATCCTATGTAGCCAATCATTATATTTCTTCTGAGCTTCGACAAGGTGCAGAAGCCATAATTATGGAAGACGGTAACTCATATGATAAACTTACTAAAGTTTTTGACGGGATTATAATTGAACATGATGATGAAAGCCCATTTACTTTCAACCCGTTCATGCTCGACAATTATGATACTGTTTACCACGGGAATAACAAAACCACGTTAACAGAAGATAAGATTGTCTATCTCGTCACGCTATTGAAATTGATAACTGGTGACGAAAAAAATACAGACAATTCAATGTCCAATGAAGTCAAAAAAACGGTTTTGGAAAACCTTGTTATTGGATATTACAACCAAATGTGGGAGAAAGAAAACCAAAATTTTTGTTTCAATACTTTCTACGAATATTGCCGAAGTCATTTAAATGAACAAACCAAGTCCAAGAAAGTCGCAAGAGATGTCTTTGACCCAAATGCTTTCCTTTTCCTTTTGGAAAAATACTATAAAGATAATCCAAGGGGAAAATTACTTAACCGAGAGGACGAGCGAATTACCCGCCTAAGCAATGAGAAAGTAGTTTATTTCAAACTTGGAAAGCTTATAGATAATGAGCTTTTATTCCCCATAACCGCCCTTATGATTATGGAAATTTTTAACAAAAAGTTGAATGATAAATCCAAACTCGCCATCAATAAAATGATGGTTGTGGATGAGGCATGGAAAGCTCTAGCTAGAACCGAGCTTGAAGATTATTTTAATAATCAGTCCCGAATGGCTAGAAAATATGGGGGACAACCCATTTTTATTTCTCAAAAAGTGGATGATTTTATTGCATCAAAAGTGATAAAAAATGCCATTGTGGTCAATTCACATATTAAAGTTTTCTTAGATATGAGAGACTTCGAGGGGTCTTTTGAAAAAATCCAAAGTGTAATGGGCTTAGGGGAAAAGCAAAAGCAATTAATACTCTCCATAAACAAAGACTTACCAGAAAAAAGAAAATTTAGGGAAGTGGCTTTTTGTTGGATGGATAGGGTGAAAGTTTATGGTGTTGAAACCTCATTAGTAGAAAAGTGTATCTATGAAACCAACCCTACTCAAAGTGATAGAATCAATACCCTATATGAAAAAAATAATAATAACTGGGAATTGACCGCAAAGGAATACGCCTATCGGTCTTCCAATTAAAATCTTATGACATGAAAAAAATAATTTTTTTAATCAGTATAATCCCAATGTTAGCCTTTGGACAAATTCCCGTTACTGATGCCGCCGCCAATGCCACATTGGGAATGATTAACAGTCAACTATTGCAAACAAATATGCAAATAAAATCTATGGGGGTTCAATTAACTACAATAAACCAGAATTTAGAAAGATTGATAAGTCTTTTGGAAAAAAATAACAACCTAACATCAAAATCCAAAGAGATATTGAAAGAGGAGCTTGAGGCAAAAAAAACGGCTCCAGATTATGTAATGAAATCAACGGAAGTAATTACTGTTGTGAATTTAAAGAACAAAATTCTTAAAGCTTATCGAGCTTCTCAGCAAAGTGTTAGGGCCTTTGAGAACCTAGATAAGGAAGAGAGCAAAGAATTTTTTTCGTATGTCGCAAATGCGGTAATGAAAACTACAGATTTGTTCAAGCAATGCAAAACCATATTATATACCAGGTCAATTATACAACCTGAAGAACGGCTTAAAAAGATAGATGAAATAAGCATAAAACTAACGGAAATATTCGATAACCTTATAGCATACGAAAAAAAGTTAAAGCAACTTAATTCTACAAGGGATATTCGTAAAACACTAATTGATTTGAATAAAAACTAAATCTAGATTTATGTACCTAAACAAGACAGATAAGGGGATTCGCGAAGTGGTCAACGAATTGTTTGACCAATACATACTTGATGCATTTGATTCTGTTGACCCAATTATAAGTATTGGACAGCAATTTGCATACATCGGAATTGGAATAATTGCACTAAGAGTCTTAATGAATGAAGAAAAGAGAGCTGATTTTTTTGAATATCTAAAATGGGTGCCATTAGCCATCATGCTTTTTAAGTACAAAGTATTTGCAAAATCAATTTTTACTTTTTATGAAGGGATAGGAAATTCTTTAAAGGCCAATGATGTTTCTTGGGATGTACTGCAATTAAAAATCTATTATGCACAAACTGAAGCTATGAAAGATGTGGGTTCTTCTTGGAGTTTACTTACGCTAGATTCAGCGGCATTGGAATCGCTGGTTTTAAGCGGAATGACTTCTGGAATCACTTCATTTGCTTCAATAATTTCAACGGTTGTTTTCATAGGTATAAAGGCTATGTCGGTGGTTTATTTATTTGTCTTGATAATATTTGGCCCACTAAATATCGGATTATCATTTATACCAGCCCTTTCGGGGATGTGGAAGGCTTGGTTGCAAAAATTTATGAGTGTTTGCCTTTGGATTCCAATGTTGTACCTCATAGATAATTTCATGTTAAAAATAATGGAGAAACTGATTGATTCCCTCCTGCTTGGCAATGATGCCAATTTAGGACTGGTTTTAACGAGTGCACTTTTGATAATGATGAATTTATTTGTTTATCTAAAAGCTCCAACACTTGCCAATTTTATTGTACAAGGAATGAATGTAAGTGCTAGTCAATTAAAAGATAAAACTAAACATTATGGCAAAAAAGCAGCCCAAACAGCAATGGATGTTAAAACAGGAGGGACTACAAAAGGTATAAGAACATTAATTCAATAAAAAAATGCGATTAAACGACACTTATAAGGTTTTTAACAAGATTAATACGTCAGAGAAACGAAGTAATCAACTGGTTTTGCTATCTTTAACACTCATGTTTTTTTGTAGCTTGTTCTGTATTTATTTTAATTACAGAACAAATGAAAACGCAAAAAACAGTTTTTACCTTTTGGATAATGACCAAAAACTGGCAATGGTTAGGGTTAAGGACTACAAAAGGGCAATCGACATATTGTGTGAAGGACATGTAAATATTTTCCATGAACTCTTTTTCTCTTTAGAACCAGATTTAGAGTTTATAAAAAAAAATATAGAGGAAAAGGCACTCTATATGGTGGACCATTCAGGTTCCCGCCTTTACAACCGTTTAGTTGACCAGGATTATTATGAAGACATTGCAAAAAGTAGTTACTCGATTGAGTTAGAAAAGGATACTATAATCATTGATTATTCTAAATATCCATTCCGATTTCAGTTTATTGGAAAACAAAGAATAGAAAAAGATGGAGATACCGAATATAGAAGTCTGATAACGACTGGCTATATTAAAGAAACTAAAACTACTCCAAACAATCTGAATGGGCTAAAAATTGCTCGTTTTGTTGTTTTGGACAATAAAGACTTAACCTACTAATTTACTATGGGACTGAACACTCAAAAATTTAATACATGGATTAGGCAACATAAGTTATTTGCCCTTGCTTCTCCAATCGTAATTTTACTACTAATATACTTTGTCACTACTAGTCTTAACGGGATGAAGGTATCCTTCAATGACGGACAAATAGAAAACGGATACAATAATTCGTTACCCAACCAATCCAATGAACTAGAAATAAAAGACCCGAATTCATACTTTAAAGAGTCCATAAAAGATTCTTTGGAGCGTTCACGCTCCAAAGGTTCAATTAAAAATATAATGGGTAGGGAAGAAGAAAAAGATTCCCTTGAACGCATATTGGAAGATTTGGACAGTTTTTCCATTGATGATAATACCATTAGTTCCAATTTATACGATAATAATAAATTATCAGCAGAAAATTCAAAACCCACAAGTACTTATTCGTCTAAACCTAAACAGCTTTCTGAATCTGAAAAAAGACTGGAGTATAGAAAAATGCTCCAGCAAGCCAAAGAAGAAAGAAAGGCGCGAAGTCAAGATTATTCTGCACCTATTAAAAATAATGCAGGTTTAAATGAGCTTATTTCAAAAGTCAATATTAGGGCAACAATTTATAGAGATCAATTTATTATCCCAGGTAATAGGGTTACGTTGATTTTACGTGAAGACTTCCATTTTAACGAAAAAATGTTCCCTAAAAATACTTTTGTTTATGCAACTGCAAATATTAAACAATCCAGAGTCTTATTGGATATAAAGAATATTGATGGTTTTCAAATACCCTTAGAAGTTAGGGATGAAGAAGATGACAGGCTTGGAATACATAATGAAAAGGCTGGAGAGTTACTTATGGAGTTTTATTCAGAGGTACAAGAAGGTAGTGTTCAAGACATCTCAAAAGAACTCTCTGATAATGTGGATATTCCAATGACGAATAACGCTATTAGAGCATTTGGTAAGTTCTTTGGACAGAAGAAAAAAAAGAATCGTGACGAAATATTACTTATGAATGGACACAAAGTGTACCTAGTATCTAAATAAAAAATCATATCATATGAATACAAAATCACTACTCCCACTTTTTCTAATTTTCGGATACTGCTCCTTTGGACAGGGAATCCGAGACACCATAGAGGTTTCCAGAAAATTTAAAACAATATTAATCTTTCAAGAAAATATCGCTGAGAGCATTATAGGCAGTGATATAGGCTTTTCAATAGACCTTCCGAAAGAAATAGGAAGCAAATTCAATAGCAGAATACTGAAAATTTATTATGATGACCTTGCTGTTGAAAAAGAGAATTTTACAAACCTTACGGTTATTACTGAATCTGGAAATTTATATGACTTTATACTAAAACTCTCATATAGTCCTAATAATTTGACATGGAATATCAGTTCCGATATGGCGGAAGTGAATATTAATAAGGAGAAAAAAAAGAAGAATGCAGGCTCTTCATCAGAAATACACACGAAAGACATAGACCAAAATGTTGAAGTACCAAAGGATTCAATACCACAATTTACTTCACAGACTCTATACGCCGAAAACCCTTATGAATACTATAGGAGAAAGAGTTTTTATATGCAATTTGACAAAGCTAAAATACCCCGCTACTTTGCACGGAAAGATAATGTTTTCTTATGGCTCAAGGGGGTATATTATAACAATAATGAACTCTATGTACAATTAAAACTTGAAAACAAGGAAGGAATTGATTTAGATATAAATTTCATTAAATATTTCATTGAAAGTTCCTATAAGAACACAACAAAACAGAAAATCCCTATAACCAAAAAAAGTGGTTTGCTCTATGAGTATAAGGTGCCTAGAACAGTCAAAGGCAATACGGAAAATCATTTTGTCTTAGTGTTTAAACAATTCACACTAGATAATAAAAAATCACTTTTGATTGAACTCGATGAAGAGTCTGGTAATCGGAATTTGTCTTTACGGATAGGTAAGGACATTTTAAACAAACCTATACGATTTTAAACATGAAAAAAGCACTACTCAATTCCGTTTTATTTTTTACCGTTCTATTCGTTTCGGCTCAGAGAGGTGAAAACTATGCTTCATCAATCGGCGTAAGCGCTGGATATGTTGAAGATGGCTTAGGCTTTATGGCCACATATAATTACCATTTAAATAGAAAGACTTATGCACAATTAAATGTTTTTGTTGCCATAGCAGAAGACAAAGGCACCTTTGAAATTCCATATAACATATTTACCGTTCAACCTGGCTATTTTATTAAAGTGTGGGAACAACCCAGTTTTAAGAGATATACACTTAATATAGGGGGCGGGGGAGTCATTGGTTATGAGTCTATAAACAATGGGAACAATACCTTGTACACAGGTGCAATAATAGATGCTGAAAGTCAATTGATATATGGGGTATTTGTAGGGCTAGAAGGCGAAATAATTTTAGGAAATAATTTTACAATCTTAATAAAAGCAAATGAATACTATCATGCAAATAGTGATATCGGAAAGTTTTATCCATATGCAGGCATAGGCTTACGATATTTTCTTTTTTAAAACCACACAAAATGAAAAAACACGCTAACATTATTAAAGCCTTGTTCGGGCTATTCACATTTCTAATTCTTCTTTTCTTTGGTTGTTCCAAAGATTTTGACCCTATCATCCTTGATAACTTCGACTTTAATTTTACCGAAGAGCATGATGAGGATGGGTTTGTATTTACGCCCACAAAAACATCATTTTCTTTGATTCCTGAAAAAGAAATTACCACTGTAAGTTATCATATGAAATATAATATTTCTGATGCAGAAGGTTATTTTTTAACTATTGAAGGTGATACCATAAAGGCTAACGATACCTTGAATGTTTCAAAATTGGATTTTGCATATAATTACATGCCTCTAAACACCGGGATTCACAAGGTCAAAGTTATAGCATGGGATAGCAATTCCAATAAAAAAGAATTAGAGTTATTATATGACACTAAATTTTCAGACTTCAGCTTTCTACTTAATAAAGGGTCAAATAAATTTATCATCAATTCAAAAAACCCAATTAATGTTACACTAATTCGCAACATTGTTACGGATGAAGAAAATGAATTTGTAATGACTTATCAAGTTGAAAACGGTACAGGGAAACTGTATTATGAAGATGAAGAATATGGAGAAGGGAAAGAATTTTTATTACCTAAAGGTCAGTCGGAATTGAGTTATCTTCCAGAAACCCTAGGGGAACATAAATTGATAGTAACAGCCAAAGCTCCAGATGGAGCAACAAAAACAGAAGAATTAATATTGATGGTTCTTAATAAAGACTATCTATTTACAGCAAATGCATTGGATACTGATGAGTTTACGGGTAACCCTGTTGCGGTGAATTTCAATATTTCAGAATTGGATGTTGGTGGGGAAACGTATACCATGTTCTATACATCTGGGGACAGCAATGGTAGTCTTGAATATGACGGTCAGACGTATGCGCCAGGAGAAATTTTTTCGGTTCCAGTTGGTTCATTTACTGGAACGTACACAGGTATTTCGGAAGGAAACCATGTAATTATATTCAATGTAAGGTCTTCATCAGATGTTCCCAAAACAGCTACAGTAAACATTCAATACATAAAGTATGAGGAATTTTTTGATTTAACAGTTAGTCAATCTTCTCAAGATAAGTACGAGAATCAACCATTTCTGCTAACTGCCGTTACTAGCGCCACATCTGGACATGATTTAAAAGTTACTTATAATATGACATTTAGCTTTACAGGAGCAACCGCAGGGTTTATAACCTATAAGGGTAGAAGTTACAGGGAAGGTGAGTCCATACCATTGGACTACGGTTCAACTCCTTTGCAGTTTTATCCGCAAACTGATGAAAATTTTACCATCAATTTTAGAGTTGAGAATTCTACGGGAATCGCACAAACTGTTAGTGAACCCATTACAATGTTTAAAAAACCGATGGTTAAAGTTAAAGGAGAGAAGCATAATATAAGTTGCGGTGGTTGGAACGGATGTGATTATACGGTGAGAATACATACATGCTGGGACGTGAGCTGTTCAGAAGCTTTCAATGGAGCATCATTGCAAAGAGTAGAAATACGAATTTGGAACAGGAAAAGTGGCAAATGGGATACTTTCCTTTTCAGCTATAATGATGCTAGAGGCACTGGAGTAAACAGATATTTTACTTTAGAAACACAGGGGAAAGAAAAAGATTTGAAGTACCTAGACCAAAGGTATGAGGTCAGAATTCAGGATAGTAATGGACAATGGAGTGAAACCGAGAGGGGAAGCATTATAAGGGTCTAAAAGAAAAGGGGCTTAATTGGAGGGTTCAGAAAAAGTCTATTAGATAATGAAAGTCATTAAAAGGAGATTCATTTTCCTTTTAATGACTTTTATAAACACACTCATCTAATTGATATTAAGTAACTTGCATCGAGTTAATGAGTGTGATTATTGGACTAAAAAATAATATTCGCCTTTGTTTTTTGCTATATCCTAAAAATAGGAGGTTTTTCAATGCCCTCCAATTAAGCCCCTTTTTCTTGCTATTTTTTTGCATAAACTATGGTTCTAACATATTCCAAACCATCAAAAATATCATCCTTTTCAACAACCAGTTTGTTGTTTGAGAATTCTATTATCCTAAAGGAACTTTGATTTTCAAAACTAATAACGGAATTATTGTTGGTAAGTGTCCAAAAGTCTTCGTATACAAACGAAAATGGATCATTACCACTACATGCTAAATTGTTTTCGGTAACATTAAATTCAGGTTTATCCGATGGTCCGCTATCAGTAAATGTGGTTATATTATCCTTAACGCATTGTTGTAATTCCTGCGTTCCAAATAAATCAATATTGGATATATTATCTCCATTCAAATCTACTGCCCTATCCGACATTATAGATTCATATTCCCATTGACCTAAAATTGCAGTTGCTCTATCTCCAACAGAGATACCGTCATCATCATTGTTGCAAGAAAACAGCGTTCCTGCAAGCACTAAGGTAGCCAGTAAGATTTGTGTATTTTTCATGATATATAATTTGTGGGGTTAATGATACAAAGATAATAAATATATATATAAAAGTGGATTTTAAATCCACTTTTATATATATTTGTTTAATGAATGATTTTATAGAGTTACATCAAGTGATTTTGAAAAATTTAGAATACTTGCGAAAACTAAATGGTTATACTCTTGAGTATGTTGGTGATAGTTTAGGGATATCCAAATCTGGGTATCGTAAAATTGAAAAAGGTTCTATTCATATTTCATTGAAGCACCTTCATACCCTATCTTTAATATATAAAGTTCCTCTTGATAAAATTCTATTTACAAATCTGGCTTCATATCAACGAACTAACTAATGTCTATTAGGGTGGGCTGTGGAAAAAATAAAGTCTAAGGGAACTTTTTTAAGTTTCCTTTGTCTTTATGCGCTGTCTTGGGTGGGTCTATGAAATGAAGGTGAATTCTCCAAGATTGTCTGAGCGAAGCGAAGGCATCTTGGAGACTGAAACCGGAATGTAACAGGCTTACCAAAAGACTAGGCAAACCCGATATCGAGTCTAAAACTTTTTTCAAAATTTTCTGATTAGGTCAATGAATATAGAAGTCAGTTCTAGCTTAAATAGTTGTGCTCTTTAACATATCTAGAAAGTGAAATAGGGACTGTCTAATTATTTTATACATCTGATTATCAAGTTATTAAAGCATGTTTAATATAATCTACGCACCGAATTACGTACCTAGTTTATAATGAATTGAAATGCAATGACTTATATTGTTGTTTTAAAAAAATAATATTCACAAATTCAATCTCTAAACGTAAAATTTTATAATAGATATATACATGATAGAGTTTTTACTTTTTCAAACTTTAACATTTGAAAACTTAAAGTTTTCGTGAGAAATTATTTATGAAATATAATAAAAGGTTTGATTCTTAAAACTTCCTTTTTATGCGATTACTTTATAATTGAGTTCATAACCTGAAGTTCACTGGTTCGAGTAGAGTTATCGCTGCTCAGATTATCAGACGGTTATATATAAATGTAGGTGTCTTTTTTGTTTTATGTAAAGCATTTGTAAAACAAATATAAGATTAAGACTAATTGAAAGCCTGTAATTTAGAAATATTTATAACTATGTGCAAGTTTAATATAAGTAGTTTGCATTAAATTTGCAATATTGGATATATTTCTCAATCCTTGTCCCGATTCATAAGCTTTTTTAATGTCAGGGTGTATATAAAATAATATTTTAGACCTTAAGGGTCGATTACGAGTCCAAATTATTATGAGCTTTATAATGTAGATGTCTTTTTCTTGCCAAGGGTTGTTTTCTAGTATTACCATTGGATTGTGGTTTGGGTATAAACTCTTTATAAGTATTTTTGGCTTCTTTGATATATTTTTCGATATAAAAGCTTCTTCCTAAGGGTGTCTTATTCTGATGTTCTATAGTGCTTCCAAACTAGGCTTTTGAATAAATTCGGTATGTAACCTGTAAGACTTAAGGGAATATTTCTTGCCTGTAAATTTCATGGTGTTGGACTTTTCTAAAGTAATTTACCTGACTCTATTTCTAATGTGTTTAGAAATCTTAAGGATTTGTTCTATAATAAGTTCAACTTTGGAGCCATCCATAATAGCTACTATAGCCCCTTTTTTGCTATAGGTTTTTTATTAGTGATTATGTAACTAAATTGATATGACAAATTATAATCATTCAGCAAAAGAATTAACAAGGCTATTATTATGCATTTTCTATGGTAACGCATGACAAAACTTACGACAAAACAAAGGTTAAGTTCTAATTAGCCTATTGAATAATTGTTGTTTTTCTTCTATGAAATAGTTTGCTTTTACTTCCAATATCTTATTACACTTTCCTATACAATATTTGTCATAAAGAAAAAAGTGTAAATACCTGTGTTATTGTTTATATATTTCCAAATAATTTTCAAAAGAGACCAAGAAAGAAAACAAGACAGTACAGGATAGATGTTTCTCATTTTATTTTTTATTTTAAGTAATTAAAATCCTTAGCCATTTTCAGAAAAAAAATCAATAAATAACAGTTATGAAAAGTACCTTCAATATCTTAATAATAGAAGACCATGAATTAATAATTGATGTTTATAAAAATGCAATTTCTGTCATAAAAGAAAAATTTAAAAAAAGTTATTTTATCGTTGATACGGCTAAAAATTATAATACTGCACTTAATAAAATAAATAAAGCTTCTAAAAATGATGGCTGTATTGATTTAATATTTTTAGATATACAGTTAATCTCAACGGATAATAATAATATTAACTCAGGTGAATTATTAGGAACTAAAATAAGAGAGCTATTACCTAGTGCCAAAATTATCGTTTGTACCGCTTTAAATGATAATTTAAGAATAAACAGTATTTTTAATAAAATACGGCCTGAAAGTTTTTTAATTAAGAGTGATATAAATTTTAGTGATGTAGTTAATTCGATTAAAAAAACGTTATCAAATAAAACCTATTATAGCAATAGTATACAAGATTACTTAACGAATAAATTAGTTAATAACATTATTTTAGATGAATTGGATGTACAAATTTTGAAAGAAATATCCAATGGGTCCAAAATGAAAGAATTGATTCAGTTAATTCCACTTACTAAATCTGGGATTGAAAGAAGAAGACGTTTACTTCGACAATTTTTTAGCTTAAAAACGGATAGTGATAGAGAATTAATACTAACTGCAAAAGAAAAAGGTTTTATTTAGAAGCATTTGGCACAATATTATATTAATCCTAGGATATTTTTTGAAAAACATTAAATGGTTGCTTTTGCCTATTTATAGTAAGCTTTTGCTCGCATATTATTAATGAATTAAGCTTACTTTACACGAATATATTTATTTAATTAAAATTGTAACAATTGTTTTAATAAAGCAGTTGTTACATGACAATTTTAAATGGTTACTAGTCTGGCAAAATCAACAAAATATACCTTAATAAATAATGTCGTAATAGCAGCATTTTTTAGTATACTGTTATTGATAATTCCGCAAATAAATATTGAATCACTTATTGACTCAACCATTACTAGTAAATTCATTCTATTTATTTATGCCTTAATAGTTTTAGTTGCTCTTTCTATATTTCGCGTACTGTTTTCTAGTAAGTTAAACTTTAAAATATCAAAGCTAGATTATGTATTAGTATTTTTTATTGTCTATATTCTAATAAATAGATATCTGGTTCAAGATATCTATGGTTTTTCTATTAGATATTTTGAATTAATAGGTCTAAGTTTTGCTTATATTATTTTAAGAAATATTCCTGTTAAATATTATTATATATTCTTGTTAGCTATTATCATTTCCGGAATTATCCAAGCTGTTTATGGCAATTTACAATTGCTTGGGCTTTTTCCCTCAAATCACTCTAAATTTAATATTACAGGTAGTTTTTTTAACCCAGGACCTTATGCTGGATTCCTATCATGTATTTGGAGTTTGTCACTTGGCATGTATCTTTTCAAGGGAATAATAAATCATAAATTCAATACATATTTTGGTAAAATAAACAAACGATTATTTGAGGTTATATCATTATTGGGGATTGTAACAACAACTTTGGTTATTCCAGCAACTCGTTCAAGAGCTGCAATGTTAGCCATCATAATATCAGGAGGATTTTTATTAATGATAAAATACCGAGTTTACTCAAGGTTCATTAAAAAGACTGCTAAGTATAAAAAAATTCTTTTATTGTTTTCTTTAGCAACAATACTCATAGCTGTTTTGTTTGCTGGATTTCAATTAAAACAAGAATCTGCAAACGGACGTTTGTTAATCTGGAAAATAAGTAAAAATATAATTTCAGATAATCCGTTTTTTGGTGTTGGTTTTGATAATTTCAAAGCACATTACATGAATTATCAGGCAGATTATTTTCTTGTAAATAAAAATCCTGATGAAATGGCTCTAGCAGGAAAATCGATATATGCTTTTAATGAGTTCATACAATTAACCGTTGAAAATGGTGTTTTAGGGCTTATCTTTCTGGTAATTATTATCTATTTAACATTTAGTTTGAAACCAAAGTATAATTATTTGGGATACTTAGCTAAAGGTCTAATTCTAACCATAGCTGTATTCGCTTTCTTTTCCTATCCAACACAAATACTTCCTATAAAATTAATATTTGTGGTGTCTTTAGCTTTATTAACTGTTCTCGATAAGAGTAAAATAACCAATAGTATATTTAAGGAACAAAAACCACTTTTTTTTTGTAAAACTATATTAATGCTAGGAGGAGTTGGGGTTGTTTTTTATGTCTTTACTGAAACGACTCAATTAAATTCTGGCTTTAAAACTTGGAAAGAGGCATCTTATTCTTTTAATAATAGATTATTTAAAACATCAATCAGTGAATATGAAAGTATATCAAAAACCTTTAGTAATAATGGTGAGTTTTTAGAGGAATACGGACGAACACTTTCTTTAAACGAAAATCATATTAAAGCTATACAAATACTAGAAAATGCAAAAAAACACACAAATAGCAATGAACTGCAAAATGCGTTAGGGAATAGTTATAAATCATTAGGATATAATCAAAAAGCAGAAGCGACTTATATAAAATCTGCTCAAATGATGCCTTCTCTTTTTTATCCTAACTATTTATTAGCAAAATTATACAACGAAAGTAATCAAGAAACTAAGGCGTTTAATATGGCAAATAAAATTTTAAATAAAGAAATAAAAATACCCTCTAAAGCTATAACGGAGATGAAATTAGAGATGAAAAAAATAACTGAAAAATATAAAAACCTCTGAGTTTTAAAATTAAAATATATGTAAATGTTTAATTAAAAAATGTAGCTTATGACATAAACCACAAACCCAGAGGAAGTCTTATTTTTTTTAAGATATTATTCAATATGAAGCATAAAGAATAAGGTGCTCTAAAGGTAGTACCTCCTGTTGAACCTCACAAAAATTTAATAAAATATTAATATCAAGAAGTGATACTTCTTGAAAAATAAATTTAAAATGAAAAAAAGTTTAAAATTAATTGCAGGTGCATTATTTGTGTTTGCATTAGTATTTAATACAGCAGTTAAAAGTGTAAATGATAAGACTACATTTTCTTTGTCATCTTTGGAATTTGCAATGGCACAAGATCCAGAAGAGGGTGATACAAGAGAGTACTGTGTGCGTTGCGTTGAAACATGGGTATGCGTAACAACTCACCCAAATAGTCCTGAAAATCCATTTTGTTATTGGGATAAAGATTGCGAAACAATTCCATGTGGATAAATGCTAATTGGCAGTAAGGCTTAAGTTTTGTAAAACTTGGGTTCAATTTAAGTAATTAAATGTTTATGTCAAAAATGGAATCTAAGGAAATAACAAAACTTTATAACACGAGTTTATTAAATACAAATATTCGTGCTTTACTTATAGCTTGAACTTAGATTTTATTAATTCTTAAAAATAATTTAAATAAATTTTAAAATAAAAAAATATGAAATCCAATTTTTTAAAAATAATGTTATGCTTTGTATTTGTTTTTTCAATTTTTCTTAATACAAATATAAAATCTCATAAAGGAGGGGATACTACTTTCTCTTTATCTGAATTACAGTTCGCTCAAGCACAAGATCCTGAAGAAGGTGATCAAAGAGTAAAATGTTACCATTGTGTAGATACTTATGTGTGTATTACTATTTCAATTGAGGGGTATACACAATTAATCTGTGAATGGGAAACAGAATGTACAGAAATCCCGTGTGAATAATAATTTAGTAAATAACCAATCACCTTCTCTTATGCCATAAAAGAAGGTGGTTTAATTAATAAAAATATGAAATTCGTTTATAGTTTAATGTTCATTATTGTTCTGTTTTCTTGCAAGAAAAATAAAAACCCTATTATTAATAATAGCTTAATTAGCCAGCATATTATAAGTTTTCAAAATGACAAATTAATAAGTGAAAATGTTGTAAATGTTTGTGATATCATAGATACAATGATGGTTGTAAAGTTAGAAACAAAAAAAGAATGCTTGATAGGAAATCCGCGAAAAATTAAAGTCATATCAAACCGAATTTTTATTCTTGATACGAATTCGGGGTTATTTGAATTTAATTTTGATGGAGATTTTGTTAAAAAAATAGGGGAAATAGGAAAAGGTCCCGGAGAATATATTTCTCCTAAAGCTTTTGATGTTGATGAGAAAAGAAATGAAATTTATGTTTATGATAGAAGTACTTTAAAAATTTTGAAGTATGACTTTCAAGGTAATTTTAAGGAAGGAATAAAAGTTAATGTCTATGCTTATGATTTTATTGTTGATAAAAAAAATGAAGGGTTTATTTTTGACACTCATCTTGAAAAACAAAAAGGATGGAGTCAATCTGATGTAAAACAATTTTCTATTACAAGAACGGATGTAAAAGGAAACTTAACTTTAGCTTTTTTAGAAACTAATAAGAAAGAAAATAGTCTAAATTATAAATCAAGGTATAATTTATTTAGTAATGACTCAATCATATTGTTTAATAAGCCTTTTAAAAATAAAATATACCAAATTAAACAATCAGAAGTTGTTCCTTTGTTTAGCTTTGAATTTGGTAAGACAATACCAGATGGTTTTAGTCATGATATTCAAGTAAGAGATTTTATGGAGAAAATAGAAGAGAATGGATATGATTATTTTAATAATAATTCTGGCTATTTTATTGCAAATAAAAAACTTCTATTCAGTGTTCAAAGACAAGGTGGCAGAGAAGAATATATTTATAATATATTAACCAAAGAACTTAGCCAAGTCAATACTAAAACTGATGCTAGTTCATGTTTAGCCTTTCTAGGTCTTAAAGTTTGTTCTTATAAAAATATGATAGTTAGTTATGCCCAAACAGAATGGTTTTTTAATAATAAATCCCTAAGTTCAGGAAAATATAATGGAACAAGAATAGGGGAAATTATGAAACACACAAAAGAAGGAGATAACCCAATAATCATTTTTAATATTTTGAAGTAGTTAATATCAATATGTACTTATTCAAATTAACAAAATCTTGAATATTATGCAGTCTAATTAATTTAATAGGATAGTAAACAAAAATTAATTAGTGATGAAGATTAATTTTTTTATAAACTTTAATATAATATTAAAAGAGATGACAAAAAGAAGACATTTAATTATTAAAATTGCACTTTTACTATTTGTCGTTATTTTATTTGGTAGCTGTAGAAAAACTGAATCTTTTAAAAAAGAGGGGGAGTTAATTTTTGTAACTGGGAGCAGTGAACAAAAGAAAATTAACATAGAAATTGCAGATATCAAACACAAACGGAATATAGGTTTAATGAATAGAAAGTATTTAGAGAAAAACAATGGCATGCTTTTTATTTATGATACTAGCTATAAGCGTTTTTTTTGGATGAAGAACACCTATATTCCATTAGATATAATTTATGTGGATAATAAATTCCATGTAGTTTCTATTCAAGAAAACACAGAACCTCTTTTAGAAAAAAAATATCCATCATATAAAAAGGCTATGTATGTTGTAGAGGTTAATGCGGGTTTTTGTAATATGCATAATATTAAAGTTGGCGATTCTATTTCCTATAAAAGGATTTAGTTTTTAACATTAAAAATATAAATGAAAAAAAGTATCATTCTCCTTGTTTTAAGCTTAGTTTTTGCTTGTAAAGACAATAAATCAATTGATGTAGATTCTGACGAAGGGTTAAAAAACACAAATAGTGATTTAATAGATAAAAAAAACACGTATGATTTTATTGAAAATGACCAGTCTAAAAAACAAAAAGATGATAAATCTGATGAGGATATAACTATTTCAAATGATATTGTCATAAAAAAAAGTAAACCTAAAGCAGTTAATTCTATTATTATCCCAGAACTAATAAGTGAGACGAATGCAATTAAGTATTCTCAAATAGTGGATTCTACTACGGTTGTTAAATTGGAAACCAATAAACAATGCTTAATTGGTTCTCCAGCAAAAATAAAAATTTTTAATAATAGTATTTATATTTTAGACAACGTGTCTAAATTATTGTTAGAATTTAGTATTGAAGGTGAATTCATAAGGTCTTTTGGAAAAAAAGGAAAAGGACCTGGAGAATACATTATGCCTTTCTCTTTTGATATAAATGAAAAGACAAAAGAAATGATAATTTATGATAGAGCTAGAAGAACTCTACTATCTTATAATCTAAATGGCCAGTTTAAATTTTCTACAAAACTAAGTTTTAGTGCATCTAATTTTGTTCTGAGTGAAAGTTTTGATGAGTATGTTTTTGACACACATTTAGTAGGTCAAAGAACAAACAAAAATAGCGACACAAAATATTACTCTTTAATAATAACAGATTTGAAAGGTAAAGTGATTTCAAAGATTTTAGAAACCAATGTAGCCCAGAATACTCTAATGTACAAGTCAATGAGCAGTTTATACAGAAGTGATAATTCAAAAATTTTATTTAATCAACCATTTACAAATACAATTATTCAAATTAACAAAAAAAACTATTCTACATTTTTTGAAATTAACTTTGAGGGCAAAACTATCCCAGAAAAGTTTAATTACAATATCAAGTTTAGCGAATTTTATGAAAAAATTAAACAAAATAAATTTCAATATTTAGATAATATGGGTGGGTATTATATTCTTAATGATAATCTTTTCTTTTCTGCAAAAACAAAAGAATCAAAAGAAAATTTTATATATAATCTAAAATCGGGAGAACTCAATTTAATAGATAGAAAAACGGATAATTTAAGTTTTGGATTTTTAGGGACAAAAATATGTACTTATAAAAATAGTTTGGTTAATTTTGCCTCTCCATCTATGTTTATTAATAGTAAAAAATTTAAATCTGAAAAGTACAAAAATACTCTTGTTCAAGATATAATAAATCAAACCAAAGAAGGAGATAATCCCATTTTAATATTTAATTGGTTTAAAAGTTAATATTAATTTTTGGCAAATGAAAAGAAAGGTGTTCTTACTTTTAGTAGTTTTATCTACGTTAATAATTGGACTCACTTATTATAATAATTTTTGTAAAGACCATTTCAAACAAGAGGGTGTCTTAAGTTTTTATAAAAAAAAAATAAAGAGATAACTAATATTAAAATTGAAATGGCTGAAACGAGATTAGAAAGAAGCACAGGTTTAATGAATAGAAAATGTCTTGATAAAAATAACGGGATGTTATTTCTTTTTGAAAATAGTAAAAAACGTTCGTTTTGAATGAAAAATACTTTTATACCCTTAGACATAATGTATGTAAACAAAGAATTTAAGGTGGTTTCTATTTATGAAAAAACTCAACCTCTTTTAAAAAAAAGGGTTGCCTTCCATATATCATACTATGTATGTGATTGAAGTAAATGCAGGTTTTTGTGAAAGTAATAATATCAAAGTCGGCGACTCTATTTCTTATAAAAGAATTTAGATTTTTTTAACATTAAAATGATAAATGAGAAAAAGCATCCTGTTTCTAGTTTTAAGTTTAGTTTTTGCTTGTAAAGATAATAAATCAACTGATTCAGATTCTGACGAAGGGTTAAAAAACACATTTACTGATAACCCCATAGAGGTTAAGGTAATAAATGTAAAAACGACCGACTTTAATTTAGAAATATTAAGTAACGGGAAATTACAAGCTAGAAAGAAAGCTGAAATACCATTTGAAGCAACGGAGCGCCTTACTAAAATTTATGTAAAAAATGGTGATCGTGTAAACAAGGGACAGCTACTAGCTGAATTAGATAAAACAAACGCATTAAGGAAATTAGAAAATTCAAAAATAAGTTTAGATAAAGCTATTATTGAGCTACAAGATATTTTATTAGGGTTCGATTATAAGATAAAAGACACCTTAAATGTGCCCGATAAAATTTTAAGTAATGTAAAAATACAAAGTAATTATAGTAAAGCAGTTGCAGACTTAAAAGAAGCAAATTATAATTATGGTAAAACAAAAATACGAGCACCTTTTTCTGGTATTATAGCTAATTTAGTTGCCGCTGAGCATAATTTAACAACTAATTACGAAAATACGCTCTGTACGCTTATTGATGATAGCCAAATGGAGGTTATATTTCCTGTATTAGAATCTGAAATTTCAAAAATAAAACGCGGGCAGATTATTGAAATATTCCAATTTTCAGAACCAGACCAAGCGTATTCAGGTACAATTATTGAAATAAACCCTGTAATTGATAGTGACGGAATGGTAAAAGTAAAAGCACAGGTAGATAATACCAAAGCTTCTTTTTTTGATGGCATGAATATTAAAATAAAAATAAAGAATGCCGTAACTGGTAAAATAGTATTGCCAAAATCGGCAGTATTATTACGCCAAGATAAGCACGTGGTATTTGTATTAAAAAAAGATGAAGCACATTGGGTATACGTAGAAATAGGTCAAGAAAACAGTAGCCATATCGTAATTAATGATGGTATTAAAACAGGTGATGTAGTAATTGTATCTGGCAATTCTAATTTAGCACACCAAACTAAAGTACAAGTTGTAGAATAAATGTATATAATTTATGTTTAAATAATTAAGCTATAAATGAAAAATTCATTCTCTATAAACATTGTATTTGTATTATTTATCATAATTGGTATTAGTTTAGTACCTTTTCTTTCTTTTCAGTTAATGCCTTCAGAAAATACAAATGCATTAACAATATCTTATAAATGGGACGGCGCTTTGGCAGAGGTAATAGAAAAGGAGGTAACCTCAAAGATAGAAGGGTTAGCCTCAACATTAAAAGGTGTTCAAACAATTACATCTAAATCATCAAAAGGGGAAGGTGTTGTTTATTTAAAGCTTGATGAAAATACAAACACTAAATTGGTTAAGTTTGAGTTGAATGCGTTAATTCGTTCATCACACAAAAATTTACCAGAAAATGTCTCTCTGCCTATTGTTACAGAACGTGGCTTTAGAGATAGTAATACTCAAAAAAGTCCCATACTATACTATACCATCTTAGGAAATGGAAGTGGGTATTACATACAGAAGTTTGGCGAAGATTTTTTTCAATCTCAATTATCAACATTAGAGGGTGTAGAGAGTGTGTCTTTATATGGAGGAACACCTTATGAATGGGAATTAGTATATAATAAACATCAGCTTGAAAACAACAACATCTCTATAAATGATATTCAGAATGCCATTAGAAGTTATTTAGTTAAAAAAGAATTAGGCTATGGCTTGTTTTTAGATAATAAAGGCGTTAAGAATGAAACGTATTTAACATTAAAAGGTTACAAAAAGGACACTTTAGAATGGCATAATATTCCAGTAAAAAAAGTAAATGAAAGAATTGTTTACCTGGGAGATATTACAACGGCTACTTACAAAGAACAAGAAAGTAGAAGATATTCTCGAATTAACGGACTTAACACAACCAATATGGTTGTTTATGCAGAACCAAATGTTAACCAAATAAAATTAGCCAAATCTATTCAAGACAAAGTTAGGCTTTTAGAACAGAAGCTTCCTAAAGGGTTTTCTTTAATGCTTGTCAGGGATAGTACTGAAGATTTAGTAAAGGAAATTAATACCATTAGTACAAGAATTGCTTTGTCTATTGGATTGATACTTGCATTAGTGTTAATTATTAGTAGAAAATGGCGCTATTTATTTATTATTGTAGCCAGTTTAGTTGCTAATTTATGTATTGCCTTTATTCTATATTTTTTATTTCATGTAGAAATTAGTGTTTATGCACTCGCAGGAATAACAGTGTCTTTTGGGATTTTAGTTGACAATAGTATTTTAATGCTTGATCACTTAAGGCATAAGAAAAACAAAAAAGTATTTCTAGCCATTTTAGCAGCTACATTAACAACTATGGGAGCTTTGTCTGTTATCTTCTTTTTAGAAGACAAATTAAAAACTCATTTAGTTGATTTTGCTATTGTAATCGTTATAAATTTATTTGCATCATTACTTGTAGCCTTCTTTTTTATACCTGCACTTTTAGATAAATATCCATTAGGGAAAATTAAGCTTCAACTCTTATTTAAAAGAAAGCGTAGAGTTTGGAAGGTTTCTAGGTTTTATAGAGCTAGTATCCTTTTTGGTTTACGTTTTAAAAGAGTATTTGTTTTCTTAGCTATATTAGCATTTGGATTACCCGTATTTTGGTTACCTCATTCTATAGAAGGAGATGCAAGTTATACAGATTGGTATAACAAAGTTTTTGGAAGCGAAACTTACGAAACCATGCGCCCATATGTTGATAAAATATTGGGAGGAACGATGCGTTTGTTTACAGAAGTTAATTTTGCACAAACCAATGATGAAGATAAAGGAAGATCACGTCTTAATATAAGAATTTATATGCCAGATGGTGCCGTCATAGCACAAACAAATACAGTCGCAAAAAAAATAGAAAACTATTTGTCTCAATTTAATGAAATAGAGAATTACTTTACTTATATATATGATATTGAAAATGCAAGAATGGAAATTTTATTTAAACCTGATTATGATCATTCAGGTTTTCCTGAATTTTTAAAAGATGATTTGATTGCTTTTGCCTCTAATATAGGAGGTTGTGATATGTCTATAAGTGGTGTTGGGGTTGGGTTTAGCAATAAAACAAATGATGCTATGCGTAGTAGTATACTTGAAATTACAGGATATAATTATGAAACTATATTAAGGTATGCAGAAAAAGCAAAAGAAAATTTGTTGGTAAATCCAAGAATCCAAACAGTAGTTATCAATACAGGACGTAAACGGTATCGTGATAAGGTTAGAAATGAATACGTTATGGCTTTAAATAATGAACTCCTTGTAAAACAAAATACATCCATACATCAAACCATTAATAATTTAAGTAAACTAACCTTTGATGATAAGAATATCACTTCTATTCTCTACAATAATGAGTATACTCCTGTAAAACTAAAATCATCACAATCTATAGGAACAGATATATGGGGTGTAAATAACGAATTAACTAAATCGTCCAAATTAAAAGAATTAGGAACACTTAGAAAAGAACCGTCTAAAGGTATTATTGAAAAATTCAATCAAGAGTTTAAGGTTGCTATAGAATATGATTTTATTGGTAGTTACGGATTAGGAGAACGTATATTAACAGGTACTATTGATACTCTCAATTCAAACTTGCCAATGGGATTCAAGGCGGTAAAGAAAAACATAAGACCTTGGAACCCTAAAGAGAAGTCTCAATATTGGTTAATCTTTCTAGTTATTTTAATTATCTATTTTATATGTGCCATTCTTCTTGAATCGTTATGGCAACCACTGGTGGCCATTTTGATGATTCCATTATCATTTATAGGCGTATTTTTAACATTTTCAATTTTTGAATTACGTTTTGACCAAGGGGGTTATGCTTCATTACTATTATTATGTGGTTTATTAGTAAATGCAGCTCTTTATATTATAAATGACTATAATAATTTGAATAAAAGGAAAAATAAAATGCATAAAATTAAAAATTATATAAAAGCATATAACGCTAAAATTATACCTATTTCGTTAACCATACTTTCCACAATATTAGGTTTAATTCCGTTTTTGTTTTCATCTCATGAAGAACCGTTTTGGTTTGCATTATCAGCAGGTACCATAGGAGGATTGATATTTTCAATTCCCATATTAATCATTTATTTACCCATATTTATGTTCTGGAGAAGGCAATCTAAAAAGAAAGATATTAACTTGAATTCTATCAATAAATCAATCCAAAACACAATCCTTAATCCTAAAATGTCTTAGCATAGAATGGTAAAGTTTTTAATAGAGAGACCAATAGCAGTTATCATGAGCTTTATAGCAATCGTGGTTCTTGGTCTTATAGCGTCATATAAATTACCTGTTTCGTTGATGCCAGATATAGATATTCCTGAAATTACCGTCCAGGTAAGTCATGCAAACACATCTGTTCGTGAAATGGAGAATACTATTATTACACCGTTGCGTCGACAGCTCATGCAAATTTCTAATTTAGAAGATATATATAGTGAGACCAGAGATGGAAGTAGTACTATTCATTTAAAATTTAAATATGGTACTGACAATACCATTTCGTTTATAGATGCAAACGAAAAAATAGATGTCGCCATGAGAGATTTACCCAAAGAGGTAGAGCGCCCAAGAGTTATTAAAGCTAGCGCATCAGATATCCCTGTGTTTAATATAAACGTAAGTTTAAAAGAAAAAGGAGATGATAATAAGTTTATAGAAGTTGGCGAATTGTGTGAAGCTGTTTTAAAAAGGCGCATAGAACAATTATCAGAAGTAGCATTGGTTGATGTTACAGGATTGATTTATTCGGAATTATTTATATTACCAAACTCAGATTTAATAAAAAGTTTAGGTATTTCGCAAGAGCAAATTCAAGAAGTATTAAAAAATAATAATGTTTCCTATGGCAATATTCTGGTTCAAGAAGGGGATTATCGTTACAATATTCGTTTTTCTTCATCATTGAAATCAGTTGAGGATGTTCAAAATATTTATATTAAATCCAATGATAAAATATTTCAATTAAAAGATATTTCAGAAATTGGCTTAAGGCCAAGACAAGTAAAAGGGAAATATTTGAGCAATGCCAAGGAAGCTATAAGTTTGGCAGTAATAAAACAAAGTGAAGCCCGCATTGAAGATCTTAAACTTGAGGTAAACAAATTAATTAACTCTTTTAGAAATAAATATCCAGAAATAGAATTAACACTTTCACAAGATCAAACCAGTATATTAAACTATACAATATCAAACTTAAAGCAAAGTTTGGTTTTGGGAGCTTTTCTAGCATTTATAATAATGTTTTTTTTCTTAAAAGATATTAAATCGCCGTTTCTTATCGGGTTCAGTATTCCAACATCTCTTATTATAAGTTTATTATTCTTTAAGCTTGTTGGATTATCTATTAATATAATTTCTCTATCGGGTTTGATACTGGGCATTGGTATGATGATAGATAATTCAATTATTGTTATTGATAATATTATTCAATATGTTGATAGAAAAGAAACCATATTAAAGGCATGTATAAAAGGAACTAATGAGGTTATAAGACCTCTAATATCATCGGTACTTACTACGTGTGCTGTTTTTATTCCATTACTCTTTTTAAGCGGAATATCTGGTGCTCTATTCTATGACCAGGCTATTGCAGTAGCAATTGGTCTTACAGTTTCATTATTAGTAGCCATAACATTATTACCTGTTCTCTATAAACTTTTTCATAAGAAAAATGAAAATGGAAAAGGAAAACTATCGCGTTTAATAAAACTTATCAAAGTTTTAAATACAGAAAACACCTATGAGAAAGGATTTGTTTTTGTGTTTAAATATAAAAAATATGCTTTCCCCCTTTTTTTTAGCATAATATTAATTTCTTATTTGTTTTTTCACTTAATAGCAAAAGAAAAATTACCTCAAGTTGAGCAAAAGGAAATTATAGTCAATATAGATTGGAATGAAAGTGTTACTATAAAAGAGAATAAAAAAAGAGTACTTGAATTTTTGGAATACATTAATGACCAAGTAGAAACTACGAATACATATATAGGAGAACAGCAGTTTTTATTAAATCGAGAAAAAAGATTAGGTCACTCTGAATCTAGGATTTATGTAAAAGTTCATGAATCAAATGATCTTAGTATATTAAAACAGAGAAGCACGTTGTTTTTTAAGGAGCGTTTTAATAACGCACGTTTTTCTTTAACTAATTACAAGACACTATTTGATCGTCTTTTTTCCGATGATCAACCTGATATTATTGCTAAAATAACTTCTAAAACAGATGAGAAGATTCCCAACAGTAAAAAAATAGAAAAAGTTCAACGGAATATTATTTCTAGTTCCTTGAATTTAAAAAGTAATAAAATAGTAACACAAAGTCATATTGTGATAAGCCTTGATTCTGAAAAACTTTTATTGTATGATGTTACAAGGTCTGCTATTTTTAGTACATTAAAATCACAATTTAATGTGTTGCAAGTTGATTTGTTAAAATCAAACCAACGCTATATCCCCATAGTAATTAGTGATAAGTTTAATACTGTAGATGATATTTTAAATGAGTTAACCATTCTAAATAAAAATGGGCTTGATATTCCAGTAAAAGCATTAGTATCAGTAAATAACGAACAAGATTATAAAACATTGTTTTCTGGAAAAAATGGTCAATTTGTCCCGTTGGAAATTGACTTAGGTATAGGAAAAAATGTAAGCAATGAACATATTCTAAGTGAATTAGAAAAAATTGTTCGTGAAGATTCAAACTTAGATGTAGCATTTGGTGGTAACATATTTTCTGGAGGTAAGCTGATTAAAGAAATGGTATTTGTTCTATTCATTTCAATTCTATTATTATACTTTATTTTGGCAGCACAATTTGAATCATTAACACAACCTATTATCGTTTTACTTGAACTACCAATTGATATTGCAGGAGCTTTAATATTACTTTATGTTTTCGGAGAATCGTTAAACTTGATGTCTATGATTGGAATTGTGGTTATGAGTGGTATAATTATTAATGATTCTATTTTGAAAATAGCGACAATAAATCAGTTACGGAAAAATGGTTATAATCTTGTTGATGCTCTACAACTTGCAGGCAAACAAAGATTGAAACCAATATTAATGACAAGTTTAACTACAATACTTGCGTTGGTGCCTTTCTTGTTTTATTCAGATTTGGGAAGCGAATTACAAAAGCCATTTGCTTTAGCGGTAATAGGAGGTATGATTTTAGGAACTTTGGTGAGCTTATATTTTATTCCTCTTTGTTATTATTATCTCTATTCTAAAAAAGCACCAATTCAAAATGTAAATCCTAATTAAATTCATGAAAAATTTAAAAACCCTTATTTTTCTAGTTCTTTTTGGGACTTCTTATATGGTTTTTAGTCAAATTAAAGATCAATTAGAGATCGACTTAAATGATGTTATCACTTTGTCTGAGAAGAACTCACTAGATGCTTTTAAAGCCAAACATTTATATCAGTCGAGTATTTTGGAATTTAGAAACTTTCAAGTTGAAAACTTACCAATTCTAAATATGAACTTAAATCCTTTGGTTTATAATAGTTCTATTGTTGAACGTTATGATGCTAATCTTAACCGAGATGTTTTCCGTACTGTGGAGACCTTAAATTCTTATTTAGGATTGTCCGTTTCACAAAACATTACTGCTACAGGTGGAAATGTTTTTTTAAGATCCAATATAAACCGTTTACAGAATTCTGGTACAATATCAAATATTGCATATAACAACAATATTATTCAATTGGGTTTTAATCAATCCCTATTTAGTTTTAATTCTTTAAAATGGAATAAAAAGACGGCTCCTTTGGTTTATGAAAAAGCAAAAATAGAATTTATTGAAGCCAGGGAATCAATACATATCAAAGCGGTTAATTTCTTTTTTGATTTAGCCTCAGCTCAATTGAACTATGAAATAAGTAAGGATAATTTTGAAAATGCAAATCAATTGTATGAGATTGGAAAAGAACGCTTTAAAATAGCTACAATAAACCAAGAAGAATTATTGAATTTAGAGCTTAATTTATTAAATGCTGAAGTAGCTCAAAAAAGAGCAGTAAACACCTTAAAAGATAGCCAATTTTCAATTAATACTTTTCTAGGTAACGCAGGGCATCTAGATTATAAATTAGTAATACCCGAAACGATATTTAAAACCGAAATGGATTTCCCCTCAGCTCTTAAACAAGCTCAAGAGAATAATTCAGAAATATTGGATATGAAACTCAAAGAGCTTAATTCTTTAAAAGAATTCGATAGAATTAAAAGGCAAGGGAGATTTAATCCTACATTCTCAGGAATCATAGGTTTGAATAAAAATGCTGAAAACTATAGTGACTCATATATAAATCCCTTAACTCAAAAACAATTTAGTTTAAGAGTAACTATCCCTATTATAGATTGGGGTACTGCAAACAGAAGAACTGAAGTTGCAGCCAATAGAAATAAAATTGTAATTGCTGAAAACAAACAATCCATTGAGGATTTTAAACAAAAAATTATGACCCAAATAGGAGAATTTAATTTGCAAAGTGAATTAGTAGAAAAGGCATTGAGATCAAAAGATATTGCAATAAAAGCTCATGAGCTCGTATTAGAACGATTTAAGTTCGGGAATATTGATATTGTTAAATTAAATGCATCAAGAACAGCAAAAGATAGAGCTATAAATGACTATTTAAATAGCCTAAATGATTACTGGAATAATTACTATACAATACAAAAATTGACTTTAATAGATTTAAAGACTAATCAAAAATTGAGTGTAGTAATGGATAAACAATTAGATATAGAGAAGTGAAAAAAAATAATATAAAATACGGTTTACTTATTTTAAGTCTTGGGATAGTAATATTTGTAGTGATTTTAAAATTATACTGGTTACTTCTATTAGTTTTATTTTTTGTAGGGATATTTTATTCACTTTTTAGAATTATTAACTCTATTACTAATCAAGTTATTAAAATTAGTTTTAGTTTTATCTTAATTGTATTTGCCATTTTTACATGTACTATTACCTTTAGGCTCTTTTTGCTAGATTTATACAAAATCCCGAGTGAATCTATGAAAGATACTTTATCAAAAGGAGATGTTATTATATTAAACAAGTTAGCTTATGGTCCTAGATTACCGTCTTCAATATCAGAGATACCTTGGGTAAATATATGGTTTCCGCAAAAAAAGGTAAAAAGAAAAGATATGCCGAACGTTAATTACAATAATATACGCTTTAATGGTACTACCAACATTAAACAAGGCGATATAGTTGTATTTAATGCTGTTTTATCGAAGAAAAACGGTTTTGTATTTAAGGAAACATTAGTGAAAAGATGTGTGGGACTTGCAGGAGATAAAATAGAGATTATAAATGGGGAGATTTACACAAATAATATTCAGTATAATAATCCTAAAGAAGTGAAGAAAAACTGGCTTGTTTGGGTCAATAATAAAGATTATTTTTTGTATCAGCTAGACTCATTAAGTTTAAGAGCAGAATTATTGAATAGATCACCTTCTAATAAAAAGTTAATTTTAAACAGTTCTTGCAAAGACATGTCAATAATTAAAAAACTTAATTCAGTCGATTCTATAAAAGTAGACATTCAAAAAAAGAATAGAACTAAATGGTCATTAAAAAACAAACATCCCCTAAATTTCAGCTTAGATAATATGGGAGCTTTTAAAATACCCAAAAAAAATATGGAGATTGAACTAAATAATTTTAATTATTCGGTTTATAAAAATATTTTAAATCTTTATGAGAAAGTTAATTTGAAAATGAATAATGGCAAGTTTTATTTAAACCAAAAAGAGGTTTCAAAATACATCTTTAAAAATGATTATTACTTTATGATGGGGGATAACAGGAAACAATCTCGTGATTCAAGGATGTATGGGTGTATCCCAATGGAAAATATTATAGGGAGAGTATCAGGTGTAGTTCATTAAAAGAGAATAATGTAAATTGAGAAAAGAAATAATTAAATAGAATCATAAACAAAAAATTATTTATAAGGCATTTATTTCGAAATAGTTTTGCAGCATGCACGATTGTAGTATTAATACCTTTTGTATGGCGTGGAAAAATGAAGCCTTTTGGTTTTCTTTTGCAGTAGGTTCTATTGGTGGATTGGTGTTTTCTTTGATAGGGATATTTTTCTATTTACCTGTATTTTTAAGGAAACTATGAGTGTTTAAAAAGAGGGAATGATACCTAATGTAAAAAATTTATAAAATAAAGATAATGGTAAATAAAAAGTTACTAATAGTATTTGTTTTAAGTTTAGTTTTCTTTTCATGTAATAAAAATAAAATGCCAAAAGAGGTAGAGAAAGCACTTTTATTAGCTGGAGAAAATAAAAGCGAACTTTTAAAAGTAATTAATAAATACAGCAAGAATCCTAATGATAGTTTAAAGCTTAAATCTGCTTATTATTTGATAGCTAATATGCCCTATCATTCTTTTAAAAAAGGAAATAAAATTTTTGATAAGGCATTTGTATTAGCTGGTAAGGAACGTGAAAGACAGATAAAAGAAAATCCCCGTGAAAAAAACCCTAAAGACTCTACACATACTAAGCTTGGGGTGTTGCTAGATTTAATAGCAAAAAGCAACAGAACATTAGATACCTCACCAGTTTTACACTATGATTTAAAATATATAGATTCACAATTCCTTATGGACAACATTGAATTAGCTTTCATGGCTCATAAAAAAATGCCATTAAAACTGTGTGAAAATTTCAATGATTTTTTATATTACATTCTACCTTATAGAGTAGGTGGAGAACCGATTGAAGTTGATAAAAGAAAAGAAATACATGAAGAATACTCATGGGTATATGATTCATTAAAAACGAATTCTTTGGATAAAGTTGTAGAGAGAATATACGACATCAATAGATTTCGAGTGGTGCCAAAACGCCATCCTACATATAATTATCCATATTCAATAACTCAGATGGACCATATTAAGATTGGAGACTGTGGTGATATAACTAATTATATTGTATCTATTCTTAGAGCATTAGGTATTCCTGCGGGTGTTGACTTTACCACGAAATTAGGCACTTCTTATAAGAGTGAGTATCATACTTGGGTTTTTTATTTAAACAATGGACATCAAAGATCTTTAAATAGTGGTCCGGTGTATTATGATTTAAAAAAATCCTATAAATTGAGTAGCATTCCTAAAGCATATAGGCAATATTATCATAAAAATATAGAATCTCCAAATGATGTAACTCATTTATATAGGGATGTATTTGATGTTAATATTCCTGCTATTTGGAATATTGATAAACTAAATAATAATAATGTCTTTTTAGGGATTTATGATAACAATAAAGACCTTTTCAAGGTTGCAACGGCTGAAAAGATTAACAATAAAAGTGTGTTTTTTAAGAGCATGGGAAATAACATTATTTACTTCCCTTATGTTAATAATCCAGACAATCCAATTAATTATCCTTTTGAGCTTACTAAAGACGGAAAAATCATTTTTTTTAATGATACAGAGACTTTACTTGGAAAAGCAAAATTGTTGAGGAAATATGCACCTTTCATGATTCGAGCAAAAAAACAAAAATATAGAAGAATTTATGATTTAAATGGATCAATAATTCAAGGGTCAAATATTGATTCTGATGAACATTACGTTAGTTTAGATACAATTTCAAAATTCAAGAGTACACAAAGTATCAAATTTTATTTTGAAAATCCAAAAAAGTATAAATTTTTTAGATTTAAAGGAAATCCAAATTGTAAAAGAACAATTAGTCTTGCATCTTTTGAATTGTTAATTGATAAAAATGGTCAAGTTGCAAAAGAATGGAGTAAATTACTAATAAACAATGAAGAAGAACCTGCTGATTATTCCAATATTATTGATGATAATCAATTATCATACGTTGATAGAAGGGGTTTAACAATAACTTATTCTTTTAATAAACCTAAGGCAATTTTTGGTTTCGAAATTCAAGCCAGAAATGATCAAAATCATATCAATATAGGAGATGATTATGAGCTACATTACTGGGATAAAAAATGGGTTTCTTTAGGGGAAAAGAAGGCTAATGATACTGTCTTATATTACAATTCAGTGCCTAAGAATCTGCTATATTTACTCAAAAATAACTCAAGGGGTAAAGAAGAATTTGTTTTTAAGTTTGACGATGATGGTAATCAGTTTTGGGTAGGATGCTCAGAGTATGAAAATGATAAGTCCTTTTATAATTTATAATTATCATACTTTTAATGCTATTTTAAATTAAAAACTTAAAAAAGCTTTTTTAATCGAAGTTGGTTTTCTTTTATTAAATCATATATAGAAAACAAGTTTTTTAAATTCTTTTTAAAATATCTATACTTAAAAATTCAATTATTTTTATCTTAGGGAATTTACTTAATACCAGTGTAGTATAGAAACCGAATTACAAGATATAAATGATTTTTACGATAGACTTGTTCCCTCTAAAGCAGAGGGGTTGCTTCTATATATCCTTCATAAAAGAATTGAACTTGATTATATAGAAAATGAGTTTGAAGAGATTGATCTTGAACGCGCTATTGATGAGGCATCAGATTTCTTCCCTGAAGCAAAACCTCAAATTGAAAAACTCACACAAAATTTACTCCATTTTTTTATAGAACATCCACCTAATAGGCCTTACAAGTATATTTTAACACCACACGCAATGAGGTTTATTCAGTTTGTTGGCAAGAAGTTGTTTAATGAACATAAACATTTTCCACTACGCAAAACATTTCAAAATTACGGACTTTTCAAAGCTGAAGAAATTAAAGAGATTTTAGAATTTGAATCTTGGTATGAGCATAATTTTAAGAATAGTAGTAAAACAGTTATTGAAGATCATTTAGAGGCTTTTAAAGATCTGGTTAATCAATCGATTATTAGACTTAATACTATTGTTACCAATACAGATAGTCTAGCTTTAGAAAATCTTGATGCTTTCACTACGCTGTTTAGAGATAGTATGGCTAGATCGGAAGAGATTAAAGAAACCCTTCAACTCAGTGGTAGTTTAAAAGGCCAAATAAGAATTGTAGTCGATTATTTTGAAAGTCAAATTTCACAAGTTTCACACACTAAAATTGAAAAAGAGCCTTTAGTCTTAGAAAAACTAAAAGACGATTATGAAATAGCTCTAAAAGTCAAAAATGAAGTGTATACTTTTTTTGAAATTATTGAACAGAAATTAGAGCAGATTATCGAAAGATATATTTACGCTGATAAGCAGTTAGCTAATTTTAAAGAGAATTTTAGAACCAGAACACAATTCCAGAGAAATCTACGTAAATTTTTAGAAGCTTGTCTTCAAGCGTCAGTATATGATAAAAAAGACGGTCTTAAGTTTTATAAAAATATTGATTTAAAAAACATTCCAGAAGAGTCGTTTAAATTCTTAAATGTTAAAAAGTACAACAACTTTATAAAGAAGAAAAGTTATGTCCTTACTCAAGAAATAGATCCTGTTTATGCATTACAACAGACACAGAGTGCTAATAGTTTATTATTAAAGCAGGAAGAAATTGCACGTCAACTCAATATACTCAGGATCAACTTATCTAAACATAAGAACACTGACATTACTAAGGAGTTCTACAGATTATTAGATGAGACCAAAGATGAAGGAGTTGCTTTGAAAGTTATATACGATGTCTTAAAATACGCTAGTAAACATAAAGACTATGATATAAAGATACTACAACAAATACCCGAGGATTATAAGGACAAAAATATTTTAATATGGCAGATGAACATATGGCAGAAACGCTAAATAGTAATTTTATAGATGTTTTTAAGTTAAGAGATGTTCAAAAACATTTTGCAGATTTAAACATTGAACTACTGCGAGGAAAACACATTCAGGACGATGATCATTATCATCATAGAATTCTATCAAAATACTATATAGAGTTCAAAAAATATTATGAAGTTTTCTATCGTCTTGTTTTAGATAAGAAAACATTTGAAGGAGTAACTTATTTCTTCCTAACCTTTAATGATGAGACTAAAGGAATACTTTCAGATTATACCAGGCATAGGGATTTAACTGCTATTGAGACAATCACAGCAATTACCCTGCTTCAAATGTATTATGATAGGTACTTTGAAAATGTAAAAGAAATTTCCTTTTTAAAAGATATCAAATCAAAAATTTTAGGGAGTGAGTTTAGTAGCCTGTACAAATCTGTCTTCTTTAAAAATGGAGCAAGAGACAATTTTACACCAAAGGAATGGGCTAATGTTACGAAAAATATTAAAAATGTTATTCAAGATTTTGAGCAGTTAGGTTGGGTAGATAAACTAACTCAAAAAGGAGAAAATGATTTTTCCTTTGTTATTAAAGAATCTATACATCGCTTTCAGATGATGTATGAGTACGAAATATCAAATTTCGAAGAATTTGTAAACAACTTAACAGAAACAGATAATGAATAAACTACCATTAATACATTCAATATCTACTGTAGGGATTATAAAGCATTATAACCAAGATTATCTTATCCATGATACGCGTACAGATTTTACTGGCCCTAACGGGATAGGTAAATCCCTTTTAGCAGATTTACTACAAATTCTATTTATTGCCGAGCGCAAGAAAATACATTTTGGAACTGATAGTGTAAAAAAAGAACACCGTCAAATTCATACTATTCCATATAAAACACCCAACGCTTATTTCTTTTTAAATATAGAAGTTGAGCATAAAATGTATATGACATTTGGTGTAAACATACCCAACTCTAGCTCTAGTCAAATCAAATTATTCAGAATTCTTAATGAACCTTTTGATTCAGAAAAAGATTCAAAAAAAACTAAAAAAGAAAGTCAAAGCCTTGGAAGTAGTTTAATACCTGAACACAAGCTCGTATATCAAGATGATTTTATTACAAAAGGTACAAAACCTTCCATACCTTCTATCGATGTACTTACTAAACATCTAAGAGACGAAAAGGAATTATACCTTGATGTATTTACCAGAAAAGCAGAACGCAATGAGTTATACCAGTTCTTTTTTGATAAAAACATACTTCCTCTTAATCTAAGCCAAGACACACATCTTACCGCTTTCGCGAAAGTTTTACAGGCATTTTCAAAAGCAAACACCCTAGAAACTGATAAAGATGAGAGTCTAAAGAGTTTTTTATTTGAGAACAAGAAAAACGCAATTGAAGCTGAGTACAAACAGAATAAACAAAACTTAGATGATTATGTTGAGCGCTACAAGAACCTTAGCAATTTAATAAATTCACTTACTGGTAAGAGAGAGTATTTAGAAGTTTTAGAAGAACTTTTAATCAGACATCAGGAAACAGAAAAAGAATATTTACTGAATAAATTTTATACAAATAAAAACACTTTTAAACAGAACTGTAAGACTTGGGATGACACAAAAACGAAAGTAGATAAGCTTAATGCTGATATTAAAAAATACAACGAGTCTATTCCAGACTTAGAAGAAAAGCAGAAAGAGGCAATTGAAAAATTCAAATCATATTCGGGCGCTCTTAGCAACCTTAATACTTATAAAAACAATTATTCAGATTACCTTAAAATAAAACAAGACTTAAACGATTTGAATGATTGTAAACGGCCCAAAATAGTTCAAAATGGTAATGTTGATTTTGATTTTAAAAACTTGACTATAAAACAAATTATTCAGTCAATTAAGGATGTAACAAAAGTAATTGAGGAATATAAAACTATTGAAGACGTAGAAGAACAATATCAAAAGCAAAATGAGAAATTAAACGCCCTAAAAAATCAACTCTTAAAAAAGAAAGGTAATCTTGAAAAGTTATCTGAAATATTAGAACTCAAAGATGACACCTCATTTGCATCACAGCTTCTTAATAAGAAGCAGAGTATTTCTCTTGGACAAGAGACCGTACTTCGCTCTTTTCTGTTAGACACTAAATGGAATTTTCCGGAAGAAGTTGTAGATCAAGTAATGTATACCTCTAGTTTAGATATTCTCAACGAGGAGTTTATAGAAGAGGATGAGAAAAACCAAGGATGGTGGTATAACATAGGAGGTATAAAAAGGTTTATAAAATCACTTTCTACAGATTGTTTGTTTGATGACAAAGATGCTTTGTCCAGTGTTTTTAGTATTAAAAAACAGAATTTAATTACAGAAATCACTAAAATAGATAAGAAGCTTAATAGTATAAAAAAACTGGAACAAGGTCTATTAGATAGTATGGAATCTCTTGATTTAGATTTTAATTGGGATGTAAATATCCCAGACCAAAGAAAAGTTAAAGAGTATAAATCCTCTGTAATAATGATTCAGAATCTAGATACTTTTAAAGCTGATATAAAAGCTTCCATTGCAGACAAAAAAGAAAAACTAGATGCATTGTCTTTGAAAATTCCTTTCAAATTTTCAAATGAAAATCTAGATGAAGAAATAAACAAATGTAGTGCAGAACAAAGTAAACTCAACACCGGCCAACTTGAGGCAAATGGAGCATTTGAGAGCACAAAAACGCTATTAAATACTAAAACTGAAGAACTAGAAAAGGTTAACTACAATCCTAAAGAGATTGAAGATTTAAAAATTGAAGGGCTCAAAAAAATTGAAGCAGAAGAGAAAGCTATATTGATTAAATATCCAAGCTTAAAAAATGCGTTATTAAAAGATGTTACTTCTGTAGATGATCTTACTTCTATTCAAGAAAAATTCGCACTGGCAAAAACTGCATATGAGTCCAGCTACAAATCCTCACTAACTAACTATAAAGAACTAAAGGATGATATTGAGGTAAGACAAGAAATTGAAAAAGAAACAGAGACTTTTGAGTATAAAATTCTTGAGAAAAAATTATTAGGTAATGATATTGTTACCACAAAAAATATTGAAAAAGCATTAGGTAGTATTCATCAAGACAGGAATAAACTGGCCTCGGCAATAATAGATACAATGCTAAAGATTTTTCATAAGACTCAGAATGAATATGATAATTATAAATCTGTGGTAGCTAAACTTAATACTTTTTTTAAAGGAGAGTTGATAAGTAAAAAATACTATTTCCAAGTCGTCTTTGATCCCAATGTCAACTTCAAAATTAATTGGATAAATAGTTTGTCTTCTAAAGCTCAAACAGCAGGATTGTTTGAGTCAGAAACAGTAGAAAATTTTGTTGAAGAAGCGTTTAAGGATATCTTCTGGTTATTCCAAAAACATAGAGTTTTCTGATCTTTTAGACCCCAAAACGTACTTCACTCTCAAAACAGAATTTAAGGATAGCGACGGTAAAGAATATCCTGGTAGTACAGGAGAGAGTTATACAGCTAGAGTTCTCTTGGGTATTGGCAGGTTGTCTATAACATCCAAAGAAAAAAGAGACGGTTTACGATTTTTAATACTGGAGGAAGTATCTAATTTAGATGATGACAATTTCAACACCTTCCCTCAAATTGCTCAAAAATATGGTTATCAAATTATAACAATGACACCAGAGCCATTTGGTTCTAATACAGAAGATGGTTGGTATTTGCATCAACTTCTTGAAGGTAAAACAGACAAAAATCGTAATTATCCCATTCCTAATAGTAGCTTTAAAACAAACTATAAAAACGAACAGTTACAGGGGTATTTAAAAAGAAAGGCTACTAAATGAATTGGATAGAAATAAAGGCACTACACAAACTGTATGAGACTGGAGAAGTAAAACTGAATAAGACAATAAGTAAAAGTCCCGTTTTTAAAAATCACGAGACAGCTTTAGAAATTAAGCGTAATAGAAAAACATTTAGTCGAAATCAAGATTTTATAGAGGTCTATGAAAATAAGTATCTAGAAAAATACAAGCACTATAATACTTTTTTAGATAGTGAAAACCTATTGAAGCCTCAACTTAGGTTTGAAGAAAACGATATAAAATTACTAATAGACTTTAAAGAAGGTATTAAAGATGGAAGTCTAAAAAAACTAAAAGCGGATCTTGTAGAAGCTCAAGAGAGTGTAAAAGGTTTTTCACTAATGTTTTTTAAAAATGAAAAGTATTTAGATAAGCATCCTTCACTTGTCGACGCCATCAATTCTATTTTTAATATAAAACTTGTAGATAATAAAAGCCAACAGTTCTTGTACGTTTTACAATGCTATGATCCAAAACTTATTATTCTATGTGAGAACGGGAATTTTTTAAACAGAGATAAATTACCAAGAGAAAATGGGTATGAACTCTGGTATGCTGGTGGTAAAAATGTTCCAAAGTTAAAATACACTTATGAATTAAGAAGAGGATTGTCTATTTATTACTCAGCAGATTGGGATAAAGATGGATTAGAAATATATCAAATGGTAAAAAACATAATTCCAGATATAGAACTTTTACATCCCGATGGGATTTCTAGAAGTATAAAAGATACAGATCATAAAAGTCATTGGAAGGATTCTGATAATCCTGATAATTTATCTGGTTTAATAAAAGACTTATATTCAGAAAGAGACATAGCTCGTATTAAAGAATTAATACGTAAAAATCATTGGATTACTGAAGAAGGAAACAACCTTAAAAGAATGATTGAAAATATTAATTCATAGAATATCTAATGGCAATAATCAATAAACTAATAGCTCCCAATCTTAAGCTTCTAGAACTGCTTAAGACAGATCGTAATGGTATCCTATCGGTAGACACATCACCCAAACATCCCTATACAAACCTAAATTGTAATATATCTTTTATTGATAATATCACCTTAGAGCCAGATCCATACATAACTAAAAAAATGCAAGGAGCAGATTATAAAATAAAAGCTGAAACCGAAATAAAACTAAGTTGTACTGATATTGACTATTACATATTAGGAAAGCATATTATACCAAAACATATTTCTTTTCCAAATTTTGATGATCCAACGGCGACAAATAGTTCAATCACCAAAAAAGTCATTTCAAATATTCACTCTATTTCTAACAAAAGTAAAACTCATTATAAAAAAAAGAAGTATTACCGACTATTACTTCCAATAAAGGATGCAACCATTTTAATGAGAGATTTCCAACCCAGTTGGTGCATACAGATAGATAGTCTTAACAGTCCAGACATACTCATCAAATTAAGCATAGACTCACAAGAATATCATTTTTATACCGTCAAAAAGAAAGAAGAAACTTTTCTAGGTATAGATTCTCAATCCAAAATTAGTTACGATGAATTCACCAGAGTTTGTAATTCTATTTTAATGACTTATGCCTTTTTAAAGGGTAAATACTTTGGTGGAGAAGGGTATATTTTCTCTTATAATTATAATAAGTTTGAAAATCCACTAGGAATAAAAACTATAGATTATACAAAAAGTAATTTAAAAGGTTTTGAGCTTCATACAGTAAGTCCACATAAGTATATGAAGTTTCAAGAAATGAAAATTGAAAAAGATAAAAATGGTGTACTTCAAAGAGTTAATCGTAATACCTCTTTAGAATATTTGAATGAATTCCCTACGGAGAACTATTCAAACCTCTGCTCTTTGATTAATTCTAATGGACAGGTATTAAGATCTATAATAATATTAATTAATAGTCACTCCAACACCTTAGAATTAAAAGTACCTTCCCTATTTGTTGCATTGGAAAATATATCGAAAATGTTTGCTGAAAATGACAAAGGAGAATCAACACTTATAGAAGAGACTGAAATAGCAAAAGCACTAAAAAAATTACCTATAACGCTAAAAAAGAAGTCAACCAATTAAAAAGAGATAATGAGCCTAAAAATCTATCTGAAGCAGATTTAAAAGCATATAAAGCTAACTACGCCCGAATATGTTCAAAATTAGATGCACTTAATCGTGGGACGAACAACAAAAAACTTTCTGAACCTTTTGATAAGTTCAATTATAAACTAAGTCAAGATGAATCTGATGCAGTATTTATTGACCGTAATAAATTTTTACACGGTGACGATTTTTTATCAAATAGCCTAGACTATGAAGCTGAGTTCAAAGGGTTATTTCATATCAGAATGATTGTGCATAAGCTTACTGCGATTTTACTTTTAAAAGCCTCTGGATTCTCTGGTCATATTGTTAATCTACCTAAAGTATATTCTTATATCAGTGAGAAAAAAGTTAAAGGTAAAGGCCTTGTTAAAATATGATGACACCTTCAGAAAAGTATATAGCACATTTATGCAGAATATCTTTCTTGCCGTTTTGGAGCTTTCCAAATCCAATCGGGAAAAACGGAAAAGAACTTTGCGATTTACTTGTAGTATGTGCTAATACTGTCATTATTATATCTGTAAAAGACATCAAGTTTTCAGAACATAAAAATCAAGAAATACAGCAAAAGCGTTGGTCGAAGAAAGCAATCGAAAGCTCCATAAATCAGATAAAAGGAGCTGAACGACACTTGAATTCTGTAGATTGTATCCTTCTAAAGGATAGAAAGACATCTATTCAACTGCCTGACAAAGATCAAAGAGTAATTTATAGAATAGCCATTGCTTTTGGTAGTGATAAAGATTACCAAATTCCTATTGGAAATTATGAAGAGGAGTTTGTACATATTTTTGATGAGAAATCTACTGCAACTATACTTTCTGAGTTGGACACAATTACCGATTTCACAAACTATTTATTTGCAAAAGAAAATTTCCTTAAAAATTGTAATTTACTTGTTGCTTGTGAGGTTGATTTTCTTGCAATTTATATAGACACAACTTTAGAGTTTAATCAACCCGTTGATGTTTTAACTTGTCCTGATGATTTGTGGGAAAGCTATCTTACATCACAAGAGTATTATAATTGGCGAGAAACTATTAAGCCTAGTTTTATATGGGATTATATGATAAATCATCTTTTCAATTACCACATAACAGAGTCTACTAGTCAAGAAAGAAGAGATAATATGGAGTTTGCGGTTAGATTGATTAATCAAGAAAATAGGATGAATAGAATAGAGTTAGGAATATGTTTAGACGATGCAATTAACAAAAAGTCTAATGCTAGGATGTTACTACCCCAAGAAAATGCTAACCATCTATACGTGTTTATTCCATTAACTCAAGAAAATTGGGAAGGAAAAGAACAAGAGCTTGAGTTAAGGTGCATTGTTGCTAGAAAATTAAATCCGTCTATTCATAATGTAATTGGTATAGCGATTGGTTCAAATACTAAAGGAGAAAGTGTTTTTGATATATGCCATCATTACATCCCAAATCTTACAGATGAGTTTTTAAAAAATGCCACTAAAATTCAAGAGGAATTCGGATATTTTCAAAATCCTAAAATGTCTAATAGCTCAGAAGTTCAGAGATAATCAATTTGGGGCTTTTGGTTTCAAGCCCTAAAGTTAATTTTATGAACCTATAAACTCTTTGTGCTTTCTTGTCTCAGGACTAGAGAATTAATTAAAATTATTAACATCAAAGTAAGCAAAGGTTTTACAAAACCTTTATGTTTGTAATCAATAACTTTACTTGTGAAAAATTGACATACAGAAGAAATCTCTTTTCATAATTCTACTCAAGTCTTATTTAATATAAGTATAGGTAATCTGTACTTTCTTAATTCTTCTTTTATTATATTATATCCACACCTAAACTAGTTAACCTAGACACAGTTTGTGCTGTGATTGATTCAATGCAACCAATACATAAAATCTTACGTGCTCTACTGAAAGCTACATATCCTAGTCTAGGATAATCACTTGTTGCTTTATCATTATGTGCATCACGTATTGCGGTATCTGTTTCTAGCCATAAGTTGAGTTCCTTTTCTGTTTTTGCTACAGCTAGAACAGCATCTACTTCTAAACCTTTAAACCTATGTATGTTCGAAACCATTATTGCATTTGTGCTTCGTTGAGCTTCAATACTCATTCTCAAATTATCTATTTTGAAAGGAATACGATTCTTAACCTCCAGGTTTAGAGTTTCGGTAACAAATTTTACAAAAGTGTTTTCATTGTTAATTTCACCTTTTCTGATAGCTCGAATAATCTGGACACATTTTACACGCAAATCAAAAGAAGTCTCATTATAGGTTTCGCAATAGTGTGACTGATTTGTATCTAATACAGATAACAAAGTATCCCGAATCTCATTAATAGGTGAAATATTTATTGATCTGTCTGGCGATAATACATTCCCTTTTAAAGCAGAAATAGCTTTGTTTACTATATCATTTTTTTTAGCAATTATTCCTCTTTCAATATGAGGAATATTATGTATTTCACAGATTTCAAAAAATGAAGGTAACATTGTGGTTATATCTGAGGGCTTATTAATAAACTTCACATTTTCACCGATCATAGAGTTCATCCTTTGTTGTTCAAATGTTTTCGAACCATATTGTCTTTGACTGAAATGATTTAAAAAGTTCACAATAGGTTCTGCCGATCTTCTGTTGGATTTGTTAAGAGTGGTTAAATATTGAGAGCTTCTTGAAGCTTTTAAAATGGGAAGGTTATCAAAGTTTCTTATTGAAGAATCAAAACTCTGGATATATTGCTCTGGGTCTCCTACGCAATATATAATTGTTTTTTTATGTTTTCTTAAATCTTCAATGACACCATATATTTTATTGTTAGTGTCTTGGAATTCGTCTACGAAAAGATATTGAATACGGTTAGCTGTAATTTCCTTTATTTTTTTGTTATTAAAGCACTCTTCTGCAAGCGCAAGAGTTTGGTCATATGTGATATAACCATCTTTAAGTAGTGCACGTTTTACTTTACCTCTAATAGCGCTTACCGCTCTGATATCGTCTGGCTTTTTTTGGCTCTTAAATAGTTTTTCTAAAACATTATCAATTCCACATTGAATAAATAACTTTTCCCCTTTAATACCTTGATTATTAATGCTTGAATAGGGTATGACGATAAACTTGTTTAGAAATGAATGAGTTGTTCCAATAAAGAGGTTTGGCGGAAGAGATATCTTCTTAGAGAGTCTTTTTTTTATATTCTGAGTAGCTGAATTGGTATAAGTAATCACTATCATATAGCGATGGTTCTCAAGATTAGGAAGAGCCTTTATTATCTCATCTACCATTCCGTGAGTTTTCCCCGCACCAGGTCCAGCTATTACTAAAGTTGGTTTACTTACTGGCATCTGATGTTAATTTTGGAGGGTGAATAGAGTCGATACCTCTGGTAATGTAATCGGGTAAAGTAAACCCTGAATTATCCTCGTTTAATCTTAAGGAAAGTTGTAATGCAAATTCACTTTTATACTCCTCAATTAATGCAAAAAAGGATTCTGTATCGATGACGTTTTCGCCTAATGCGTCAACCAAAGATTTACCCGCAACTGGCCTAACTGTTTTTAGAACTGAACATAAAATATCTTTACCATTTCCAGAATTATTGCTGGCTATTAAATCTTTCTCAAATGTGGATAAAGTAGTTATCTCAACTTCAATTTCCTTAACAGTTTCATATGATTTTTTTAATGCTTCTCCACGATGTTCACTTTTTGTTCCTGTATCTCTATCAGTCAATACTAAACATTTAGTATGAAATCCATTTTTAATTATTTGAAGGAAGTTTTTAAAAGCGAGACCATTTACATTTACTACTGCACAAGATGATTGCTCTATAGTTTCATCTGTATGTATTTTATAAAATACAGGAAATAGCAGTTTTTCAGAAATACCTTCAACCAATACTAATTTTCTAGAATAGAATAGATTTACATTTTCCGAATCTAAATACTTTTTTAAATAACTAATTTGTCGTTTTTCTTCAGCTGTATCACCAAATCCTTCAAGCACATAGTGAGGCTGGACTTTATTGTCATTATAGTGCAAAACCACAGTGTTTTCGAAATCAATTTTTGTTGTAATATGATTTGAATGTGAGGTAAGAATAAGTTGGATATCTTTTCTATACTTTCCTTCATTATCTTTGATAAGAGTCTCTAAGTTTTGTGCAAGATGATTTTGAAGATTAGCATGTAAATGTGCTTCAGGCTCTTCAAGTCCAACAATTCTAAAATAGGTTGATTGAAGACGTTTTGGGTCTTCAATAAATGAGAGCATTAATGATATAAACAATAGATTGTTTCTTCCTGTTCCATTTCGCTCAATTTTGATGGGATTATCATTATAAATTAAACTTAGCTTACGTAGTAAGTCATCGACGTTTGGCAAAGAAAAAATGAGATCTACTATATTATTTGAATTTTCTGTACTTAACGAAATTTTATCTAGCTGTTCTGAAATTCTTGTCTTTATTCCAGAGATTGCTTTATTATCTTCAATCGCTTTTTGCAATCCTACAAGTTGCTTTTTTAAGTCTTGATAGTCTGTTTCTTCATTGGCGTTTAAAACTCTAAATAATAGACTGCTATTGCGACTTGCAGATAATTCGGCTTTAGCATCTCTGAGTGCATCTAAAAGTTCAAATTTCAGTTGGTTGAGATGATAAGTGTTTGCTAATGTTTCATTTTGGTTCCCTCCATAAATGCGGTAATGATATTTTGAAATTGGAAAATTTAAAAGATTAAGTATCTCGCTTTCTGGAATTTTTGAGTAAGCTTCAGAGCCGATTTCTTCTTCATATTCTTTTAAAAATTTTCTTTGTTGGTCTATTTCTTCTACAGAGTTAAAAGAAGATATTGGAGCAAAAGAATATGTAAGAGTTGCTTCAGTAAATGCGGCATTACTTGTCCATTCTGTAACAACTGCTTCTTGCTTTTCATCAAAATCAGTTAGTGTAGCCTTAATTTTAATAGTTGGGTATAATATTTTATCTGAAGCTTTACTTGTATTTATGATATCCTTTTTAAGAGATATGATAGCATCGTAGTTAAAATCCGAAATTTCCAAAGTTCTTCTTTTAAAGAATGAAACTTCTTGACTAAAAATAAGGCCGAGAGAATCTAATAAATTCGATTTACCAATATTATTCTCACCTATAACTTGGGTGAAGGGTTTTAAATTAATAGAGAATTCTTTAAAACTCCGATAGTTTTCAATTTCTAATTTTGATACGTACATTTTTAATTTCATTAAATATATAAGCTAATGAAAATCCATTAGCTTTTGGTATTAATCTATATTTAGTTTATCGACTTAAAGATAAGAAATTATGAGTTCATTAGATTACGGTTTTCCTCAAAAAAGTATGACAATTATTTGTTCTCATTATATTTGCGTTTTGTATAATATATCTATTAAATACCATAAGCTTTTCTTTTAATTTATAACTATCTTTTTTTCCAGTACACTAACTCTATTTCATGAGTTAAAGCGTTTTTAAGGAACTTTTCAAATTTTGATACGCCTAACAAAATAATATGAAGTTTTGTAGCTTCCGCCTACGATGTGTTTCTTTATTTAAAATATTCGATTTTGCTTCTAAAAGTTTCATTACTTATCTATTGATTTTCGGAATAAAAGATGTATTTTAGTAATTCCAAACCGCATACAAAACCGCATACGGTTAAGACGATTTGGATAATTCACATAAATAATAACATACTGTTTTTCAGTGATTTAATATATAGTGGAGTAGGACAATAAGTGGCTCGTCGGACTCATAACCCGAAGGTCACTGGTTCGAGTCCAGTTCCCGCTACTAGTAAAATCAAGCCTTTCAAGAAATTGAGAGGCTTTTTTATTTCATATAGTACAGAATAAGTACAGAATTTTGCTATTTATCTTCTACTTAATAGCATTTGGTTTAGTTTGATTTCTTTAGTATTTGATATGAAATTTTAGCAAATAAAGACTAAAGTTACTCGTAGCAAAATACATGACTTTTTATTACAGGTAAAAGATAGGTACAACATTTTGATATTTTTAATATGATTTATGTCTATCTGATATTAAATAGATCGTTTCGAAAAAAGAGGAACTATCCAAATTCTCATTTTTACAGTACTTAAAGGGTTTGAAGTGATCCGAAAGATTTATTGTCACCAAATCAGTGCATTTTAACCAAAACTCTTAAGTGATATGTTGTTCAGTGCTATTTATAGGCAATTAATAGGAATATGGTATTTCAGTATTCTCAGCAATTCCAGTAAATATATCTAATCTTCAATTTATATCATTAGCTTCAGCATTAAAAAATAGTTTTTCTTATATCAAATTAAAAACCTGAAAACTTTCGTTAGCCTTAAAACAATAATTAATTTCTCATTTTGGTTACAAACATCCTCGATTAGGAAACAAATAGCGGTTGGTAACTATTGACCTTTGTACTATTAATTAAATGAAACACAATTATGAAAATAGTAGTTACAGGTTCTTTAGGGAACATCAGCAAACCGCTAACAGAAATGCTGATTCAAAAAGGTCATCAGGTCACGGTTATCAGTAGCAAAAGTGAAAGAGCCGCAGTCATTGAGAAATTAGGTGCAAAGGCTGTAATCGGGACGATGGAGGACGTCAATTTCCTCTCTAAAACATTTCAAGGCGCTGACGTGGTCTATGTAATGGCCACACTCGGTAATGAAAGTTTCTTTGACCCGAATATTGATATCGTAGAAGAAATGACAAAACTTGGCGAAAACTATAAGACGGCTATTGAGAGTGCCGGAGTAAAGAAGGTTATCGAATTGAGCGCTATTGGAGCTCACAAAAATTCGGGTAATGGCAATCTGGTTTTCCATTATAATATTGAAAACATTCTAAAGCAACTGCCAAAGGATGTTTCTATCAAAGTGATGCGTCCATCTGGTTTTTACACGAACTTATTACGTTCGGTTCAATCTGCAAAAGATAAAGGTGCAATCATCTCAAATTATAGTGGGGACAAAAAAGAGCCTTGGGTTTCGCCAATTGATATTGCGAAAGCAATCGCCGAAGAAATGGGAAAGCCTTTTACAGGAAGAACCGTCCGTTACGTTGCAAGTGATGAAGTCTCACCGAACGAAATCGCGGAAGCTTTGGGGAAAGCTATCGGGAAACCAGAATTAAAATGGCAAGCCATTACAGACGAAAAAATGCTTGACGGTATGCTGTCTATGGGGATGAATCCACAAGCGGCCAAAGGACTTGTGGAAATGCAAGCTGCACAAGGTAATGGTTCACTGTACGAAGATTATTACCTAAACAAATCGATTTTGGGTAAGGTAAAATTGGCAGATTTCGCTAAAGAATTTGCATTAGCTTATAACAATTAAATTCAGAAAAAATGAAAAAAGTATTGATTACAGGAGCAAACAAAAGTATTGGTTTCGAAACAGCAAGACAACTATTAAAAGAAGGATATCACATTTTCCTTGGAAGTCGTGATTTGAAAAATGGACAAGAAGCAGTTGAACAATTAAATTCCGAAGGATTAAGAAATGTTGAACCTATTCAAATAGATATTAGTTCAGACGAATCGGTCCAAAATGCCCGAATTGAAATCGGCAACAAAACCGATGTGCTTGATGTACTAATTAACAACTCTGGTATTACGGGCGGCTTTCCGCAATCGGCATTAGAAGCGACAACCCAACAGTTTCTTGATGTCTTTGATACGAATGTTATTGGCACCGTTAGAGTTACCCAAGCTTTTATAGATTTAGTTAAAAAATCAGCTGAACCACGTATTGTAATGGTAAGTTCCAGTCAAGGTTCATTGACATTAGCGGATGACCCAAATAACCCTTACTATCATCATAAGGGTGCCGTATATCAACCTTCAAAATCTGCATTGAATATGTACTCTCTTATATTAGCTTACGAATTGCGTAAGACAAAAATAAAAGTAAATATGGTCGATCCAGGATTTACCAAAACAGATTTTAACGGACACCGTGGCACTGGTACTGTCGAAGAAGCAGGTGCACGCATCGCCAAATATGCAATGATTGCTAATGATGCACCGACAGGTAAATTTATCAGTGAAGAATACAATCCAGAAACTGGGGAATGTCCTTGGTAAAAATATCTCATAAAGATTTTATAAATTTATACGATGAAAAAAGCAGAACATACCTTTCGGAAATTTGAATCTTTATCAGATTTTCATCGGGTACTGGGCTTACCAAAGCCTTTGCATCCGTTAATAAGTTTTATCGATATCAAGGATATCAGTATTATGGAAGAAAATCTCGGCAGTTCTTTTTTATTGGACTTCTATAAAATATCGTATAAATCCAATCTTTGTGGTCAGGCAAAATACGGACAAAATTATTACGATTTTGGAGAAGGCGGCTTGGTTTATACTGCACCCAATCAGATATTTGAAGCTCATACTACTGAAAGTACAGGTTATTTATTGCTTTTTCATCCAGATTTTTTGTTGACCTATCCATTGGCCAAAAAGATAAAGCAATATGGGTTTTTCTCGTATGCAATCAATGAAGCCTTGCATATTTCTGATAAGGAAAAGGAAACTATATTCTCAATTTTCAAAATAATTGACGAAGAGTTACAAAGTAGAATAGACGATTTTAGTCAGGACGTCATCATTTCACAAGTTGACTTATTGTTGAATTATAGTAACCGATTCTACAAAAGACAGTTCCTTACTAGAAAGGCTGTGAACAACGATTTACTTCAGAAACTGGAAACGTTTTTAGACGATTATTTCAATAATAACAAAACGGTATTGGAAGGCATTCCTTCCGTTCAGTTTCTTGCCGATCATTTAAATATGTCTCCCAATTATTTAAGCGATATGTTACGTTCGCTTACAGGACAAAGTGCGCAACAACATATTCATAACAGGCTTATAGAAAAAGCAAAGGAAAAACTGTCAACGACGGAACTTTCCATTAGTGAAATTGCCTATGAATTGGGGTTTGAGCATTCACAGTCCTTCAACAGGCTTTTTAAATCAAAAATGAATACAACACCTTTAAAATTTAGAGCGTCCTTTAATTAAAACAGGGAAAGTTAAATAGCTGTATCTTTTTGCTGGTAAAATAGATTCAGGTTAATAATGACCTCTCTGGTTGTAGTCAAATAGGTTTTACTTATCAATTTTGATTACCTAATTGTTTCTTTCCCCAATTGTGCAAATGCTCAATAAACGGAATCAATTCCTGGCCTGTATCGCTCAATGAATATTCCACTTTTGGAGGTACTTGATGGAACACTTTCCGAACTATCAATTCATCCTTCTCCAAACTCCTTAAAGTTTGGGTAAGCATTTTAGTAGTAATGTCGGGTAGCGTTCTCCTTAATTCTCCATAACGCAATATCTTGCTTAAATTCAGATGCCATAAAATACGTGCTTTATACTTTCCACCGATGCGTTTAAAAGCATATTCTACCCCACAATTTTGGATACATTCAGGAATTTCTGATTTATTTTTCATTTTTTATTCAAGTTAAACAATTGAAAATCAACATTACATACTTTTTAGTGTGTAGTATACAAATAAGTACATACTTGACAAAGATAATCTATGGACTTAACTTTGTCGCATATTTAAAAATAATTTTGACTTTGAATTCGAGTCATTTAAAAAAATGGAAACAATGATTAACAAAACTGATATTAAAAATAAGACTGTAATGAAAGTAATTCAACAGCACGAATTTGGTGGCCCTGAAGTACTGCGATATGAAGATGCGCCAATTCCTAAACTTAATTCAGGAGAAGTGCTCGTTCGGGTTAGCGCAATTGGTATAAATCCTCCAGATTGGTATTTGCGTGACGGCTATAAAATGCTACCTCCTGAATGGCAACCGAAGGTGGAATTTCCAGTGATTTTAGGAACAGATATTTCGGGTATAGTAGAAAAGGTTGCTGATGATATCAATGAATTTTCAGTTGGAGACGAGGTGTACACAATGGTTCGATTTCCAAGCTACGGAAACAGCAAAGCCTATGCGGAATATGTGAATGTGGCAGTTTCGGAACTCGCGCATAAACCAGCCGGCATCAGTCACGTGCAAGCAGCTGCATCACCAATGTCGTTACTAACAGCTTGGCAGTTTATGATTGACTTGGGACATAATGAACAAAATCCACTTCAACCCAATGCTCACGAACCGGTTGAACTTGAAGGTAAAACTGTTTTAATCAATGGAGCTGGCGGTGGAGTAGGCCATTTTGCGGTGCAACTGGCAAAGTGGAAATGTGCAAAAGTAATTGCGGTCGCTTCTGGCAAACAGGAAACGTTTCTGCGTGATTTGGGCGCTGACGAATTTATCGATTATACTAAAACCAATGCCCACGAAATAGTCCGTGACGTTGATTTAGTTATCGATTCAGTAGGTGGTTCAACAACGGGTCGTTTTTTGCAAACGTTGAAATCAGGTGGCGCTTTGTTCCCAATTTTCCCATTAGGTTTTACAGGTCACGACGAAGCAAAGAAGTTGGGTGTTATAGTTTCGACAACCCAAGTACGCTCAAACGGTGCCCAACTTGCTGAAATAGCACGATTGCTCGATGATGGAACAATTCGTGTAGCCATTGATAGCGAATTCCCTTTGGCAGACGCTCAAAAGGCGCACGAAAGAGCTTCTGGTGGTCACATTCAGGGTAAGATTGTGTTAACTGTTGAATAATCATATATAAGTTAATAAGGCTATTCTTTTTTGAGGGTAGCCTTTATCCTAAAATAATAGTGAATAATGATTTTACGGTCTTTAAATCATAATTGACGAACCATTAATTGGAAATTTATGAATTTAAAAGAATTAAGTGATAGAATAGCTCTAAAAGAGCTTATTGACAAAGTATCTATTTTGGCGGACAAAAAAGATTTTGAAAATCAAGTGCTCTTGTTTTCTGAAGATGCAATCTCGGAAACCTATGCAGATGGCATATTGATTTTAAAACTGAAAAGTCACGAGGAAATGAAAACCACTTTTACAGATTTCCTTAAAGATTTTGAAACTGTAAACCATTTCAATGGTCAGCAGGTAGTCACCATTAATGGAAATACAGCTACCGGAACTTCCTACTGTCTTATCACATTAGTTGGAATGGAGAACAGCATAAAAGTGAAAAGTAAGATTATAGCTGTATATAAAGACAATTATGTTTTTGAGAATGAGCGTTGGTTGATTGCCAAAAGAATCGGTAATTTCGAATGGCAGGAAAAAAGTAAGGTAATATAAATAGAATTTTAGCTTTTTCATTATATTAATAAGTTTTTCAAATTGAAAATAAAATCAAATTCTTTAAAATTTAAAGCGGTTTATTAGGAAATTTTCATCAAGATATGGACGAATCAATAGTAAAATGGGCTATAACAAAAGTAGATTTGGCTAAATTATTTTTTCTATTACAATAAGAACTTTGTATCTGAATTTTAAAAATAAGATTTCATAGTAATAGCTGTTTTCTAAATACTTATAATACATAATAATCGCCGAAACTATCACAAATAAGAGATGCAAAAATTAGAACACTACACTATCCCATGCTGTTAGAAAAAGCTTATCAAAAAAAATAAAATATAATTATGGAAAATTCAATTTCACCACTTACCTACCCCGAAAAAAATGAAAACAGTCTATTTAAAGACATAAAAGGTTGGCACATCGCTATCCGTACAGCAGCGTATGCGGAGTTTATTTTGTGGTATGAACAAAATTTAGATTTTAGGTTGGTTAAAGAATTCAACGCCGGAGAAATGCGACTGGCACTTATTGCGCCACCAGGTGATAACAGTTTTATTATAGAAGTATTAGGAGTTAAAGATCATCAGGAACCCTATTCATCCGAAATAAAATCCGGTTATGATCATTTATGTTTTAACGTTGACGATTTGGATGCAACATTGGAAGCTTTAAAAAAGCGAAATATTGAAATCGTCAGAACATTTGAAGTTCCGGTAATTGGAAAACGTGTAGCTTTCATTAATGATCCTTTTGGAAATAAAATCGAATTTTCTGAAGCGCTGAAATCGTAAAATCAAAAGAGCGATGCAAACAAGGTCTCCAAAAAAATGGAAAACGATGGTATTGAGCTGGATTTGTATTTATCCTTTATTAAATATCATTTCGTTTTTAGTATAGTCTTATATTTCACATCTTAATCAGTTAGTAAGGACGCTGGTATCGACAATCATTTTGGTGCCACTTATGGTGCTTTTTTTAAGTATATTACAAAATAGATTTCGTAATTGGCTTGTTAAGTAAATGCTCAAAAATTTCGTTATAAAATTATAAAAATCATTGTAGTAGCATTGAAATTACTTTAATAACAAAAAATAAACTAGTAAAAATGAGATTTGCCCATACAAACATTGTTAGTACCAGTTGGAAAGTACTCGTAGAATTTTATATAAATACTTTTCATTGTGAAATTGTTCCTCCAATTAGAAACCAATCTGGAGATTGGCTTGAAAAAGGAACTGGTTTAAAAAAAGCTAAATTGGAAGGAGCCCATTTATTGCTTCCGGGATATGGTAAAAATGGTCCTACTCTTGAGATTTACCAATATGAAAATATAGAAAATCAAGATTTTGTTTCTCCAAACAAAAGGGGATTTGGACATATCGCTTTTGAAGTTGATAATGTTGAAATTATTCTCAAAAGTCTTATTATTAATGGAGGAATGAAATTTAGGGAAGTCACAAAAAGAATGGTTGAAGGCGTAGGAGAAATTACATTTATTTACGCACGTGATCCGGAAGGTAATTTAATTGAGTTACAAAGTTGGAAATAATGGTTTTGAAAAATCCAACACATAAATCCTACCTACTTCATTATTAATAACAAGATTTGCTTAGTCATATAAAGTTCACAAAGTTTCTAAACCTGGAGGTTTGGAGTTGTTTTGAAAAAAAAATCGTTATTGTGAGATGGAAAGTATACTAACATTTGCTCTTATTCTGTTTATAGCTAAAACGTGATATCATTATATTCGTAGTATCCCGAATTAGAATTTTTTATTTAATGAAAGAAAGATTAAAAGAACATATTGAAAAAGTAATACCTCTTACAGATGATGAGTTCTTATTGGTTTTATCATATTTTTCTTTTGAAAACTCTAGGAAAAATGAATTTCTTATTCAACAAGGAGAACCTGTAGAACATTGCTATTTCGTTGTTTCCGGACTTTTAAAATTAATTTATGATGATGAAGCTGGGAAACAACATATTGTTTCGTTTGCGATGGAAGACTGGTGGGAAAGTGATTTTTCGGCTTATTTTTCACAATCTAAAGCTAAAATGTCATTACAATGCATTGAAGACACCGTAGTCTTTTCAATTAGTCTCAAAAATTATCAAAACCTATGTACCGATTTACCTAAAATGGAGCATTTCTTTCTTAAAAAATCTAACTTAGGACATATTGCATCGCAGAATAGAATTTTATCTTTTCTAACATCAAATGCTAAAGAAAGGTATGAGCAATTACTTGAACAACATCCTTTATTATTCCAACGGGTTCCCAAAATACTTTTAGCTTCATATCTGGGTGTCTCGCGCGAGACACTTAGTCGATTTTCCAGCTAATATTTTACTTTCTTTTATTTGTGATGTTTGTCACATAGAAACAATACTATTATTCAAATATTTGTAGTGGCAATATAAATCCACAATTATGAATTATAAAGTAAAAATTTTAGGAGTCATTTTATTAACTACTGTGTCAACTTTAGCACAGAACAAAAAAGAAGAACAAATGGAAAAAAGAACAATCAACCCATGGCAATGGCAAAACGAAAGAAGCTATGTACAAGCTGTTGAAGTAACAAATGCAAAAGGGACACTTTATGTATCCGGACAAACAGCTATAGATGCTGATGGATTATCAAGTGCAGCCGATATGAAAAATCAATTAATTCAGTCTATACAAAATCTGGAGAAAGTTATAGAGGAAGCAGGATTTGAAAGTAAAAATATTGTGAGGTTAAACATATATACAACCTCATCAGAGGAACTTTTTAGTTGTTTTGACGTTATCCAGAACTGGATACAGAAAAATAATATAAAGCAAGCGAGTACAGTGCTGGAAGTTAAAGTCCTCTTTGAAACATTAAAGGTCGAATTAGAAGCTACTGTAGTGAAATAGTTTTTAATGAAAAAAAAGAATTATATATAGAAATAAATGAATTGAAGCCTTCTTTCAGAGCTAGCAAAATTTTTTCATTTATAATAAATTAAAAAAAACCTTATGGAATCAACAAAAGATAAAAATTTGGAATGGAGCGAATTTTTGAGGGTTGAAATGAGAATAGGAACAATTGTTTCGGCCGAAGAATTCAAAGAGGCAAGGAAACCTGCTTATAAAATAGTTGTGGATTTTGGAGAATATGGACTTCGGAAAACTTCTGCGCAAATCACTGAACTTTATGATGTTGAAGAAATCGTAGGAAAACAAGTGATTGCAGTGGTCAATTTTCCAGCTAAACAAATTGCCAATATGATGAGCGAGTGTCTTATTCTAGGTGGGATTGGAAAAAATACAGAAGTTACCCTAATTCAACCAGAAAGAGAAGTAGAAAACGGAACAAGAATCGGATAAGATTGTTCTTAGTTTATGTATAAATCTATTAACGGTTTCTATGACTTAATCCGTGATTCGGCTATTACGTTCCGTAACTCCATTAGAATTTAGAGCAAGTTATAAGGGTTAATTGCCTATTATTTCCAATGAGGTTTTTGGTAATTCTAAATGATCTTAAATATCTTCGGGGCAAGCCCACAAGCCATTCAACCGAATATAATTTTTATCCCGAATAGTCGGGATCGAAGTAAGCTTTGAGGTATAGATTTCAATCTGAAATTGACAAGCCGAAGATCCCGCTGAAATAGCGGGATTAGTTCAACTATCTATTTTGAATGCATTGCTACGCAATTTTCCAAAACAGAGTTTCACTAATTAAAGTAGATTTGGCTATACCTTTCATAGATATGGAAAAGCCTTGAAGAACCTATAAAAGCATCTTTGCAGTGTAAATTTTAAATACAGAAAAAAATGGACACAAAAAAAGTTTGGTTTATCACGGGAGCATCAAAAGGTCTTGGATTAACACTAGCAAAAAAACTATTGGCGCAAGGGTTTTACGTTGCCGCAACGTCAAGGAACAAAAAAGCACTTGTCAATGAAATTGGTAAGCAAGATGAAAAATTCTTTCCAATTGAAATGGACTTGACTCAAAATGAAGATGTCAAAAAAGCGGTTGATGCCACCATCACTCATTTTGGCAAGATTGATGTTGTCGTAAATAACGCAGGTTACGGTCAAATTGGAACATTAGAAGAATTAACAGACGATGAAGTACAAAACAATTTCAATGTAAATGTATTTGGAGCACTGAACGTCATTCGGAATGTAGCGCAACACCTTCGGAAACAAAAGTCTGGGCATATCTTTAACATCGCTTCCATCGGTGGCTATGTGGGCAGTTTTGCAGGTTTCGGCATTTATTCTTCAACAAAATTTGCGATGGCTGGATTTACGGAAGCCCTGGCCGAAGAAATGAAATCCTTTAACGTTCATACCACTTTGGTATACCCGGGATATTTCAGAACCAACTTTTTATCCGAAGGTTCTATTCAGACACCATCCAACCCAATTGTAGCATATAAAGAGGCTCGTGATATGGAACGTGCCCATTTGAATGATATCAACGGAAATCAATCCAATGACCCTGAAAAAGCGGCTGATGTTTTGATTACTTTAAGTGAACAAGAAAATCCACCAGTACACTTTTTTATGGGAGAAGATGCATACCACTATGCCAAGCTGAAGATTAAAACGATTCAAAAAGCAATGGATAAGCACAAAACTTTAGCGACATCAACCGGTTTTAAAAATTGAATTATGGAGCAAAAAGCATTTGAACAAACAAAAGGATACTTGGGAACGTGGGTCACGGAAGATGGACTTATCACACATCATCTGCTTCCTAATAATAGATATGATGAAGCTAGAGGGAATATAAAAAGCGCTTATCAAGGTTCTTATATAGTAAAAGGAAATCATATTGATTATAAAGACGATACAGGATTCTCTGCGGATGGAGAATTTAAAAATGGAATTCTTTACCACGCAGGAATGATTTTTTATAAAGAAAATTGATTTGTAAATTTCAATGATGAAAAAAATTCAGAGATTTAAAACCATTAGCGAATTCCATAGGTACTGTAATTTGCCAAAACCAGAGCATCCTTTAATCAGCTTAGTTGATTATAGTCAGGTTCATTATAATACCAATGATGCTGAAATAAGATGGGTGCAAGATTTTTATTCTATTGGATTGAAGCGAAATGTAAATGAAAAGTTCAATTACGGACAACAACAATATGACTTTGATGAAGGCGTACTGGCCTTTGTTTCTCCGCAGCAGATGCTCTCTATTGAGCTGAATCCGAATATTACTATAAATGCTTCCGGGTGGTTGTTGCTCATCCATCCAGATTTTTTATGGAATACATCATTGGCCAAGACCATTAAAAATTATGATTTTTTTGGTTATGCCGTGAGCGAAGCGCTTTTTCTATCTGAAAAGGAAGAAATTATACTTACCGAAATATTTAAAAATATCCAAAGGGAATATCAATCTAATATTGACAAATTCAGCACGGATATCATTGTTGTCCAAGTTGAATTACTGCTCAACTATGCAAAACGGTATTACGAGCGTCAGTTTATTACCAGAAAAATAACGAACCATCAGGTTCTAATCAAATTAGAAGAAATCTTACAGACCTATTTTGATAAAGAAAATACGCTTTTCAACGGAATTCCAACGGTAGCCCAAATTGCCAAAGACCTGAACCTTTCACCCAACTATTTGAGCAATATGCTAAAAGTAATTAGTGGGCAAAGTACACAACAGCACATCCATAACAGACTTATTGAAGTAGCCAAAGAAAAACTTTCGACCAGCGAGCTTACGGTTAGCGAAATTGCATTTGAATTGGGCTTTGAGCATCCTGCATCCTTTAGTAAATTGTTCAAGAATAAAACTAATAGTTCTCCTAGAGCTTTTAGGAATTCCTTTAATTGAATTAATTATTCATTTGAAAAATTAATGCAGGCAACTTTATTTATCCTTGAAAATCCTTTCAGCTATCAAATCAGATTTTTTTAATTTCTTCCAATAGAGTATCTAAATCCAGTGGACGGCTATATATCTCTAAAGAACCGTCGGGAAGTCTTGGCCAAAGATTTTGTGGTCTGTCCCAATAAAGTTCGACGCCATTATTATCAGGATCATTTAGATACAAAGCTTCTGAAACGCCGTGATCAGACGCACCAATATTGGGATAATTCGCAGCTCTTAATCGCTGATAGATCATCGCCAAATCCTTCCGTTGAGGATAAAGAATAGCCGTATGGTAAAGACCAACACCATTAACGGAAGAAGGTGGCGCGCCTTTACTGTGCCAGGTGTTCAGCCCAATATGATGGTAGTATCCACCAGCCGAGACAAATGCCGCCTGTTCGCCGTACCGCGCAATCAAGTCGAAGCCTAATAAATCGTGATAGAAAGCCAAAGAACGGTCGCTTGGGAAGATGTATTTCTGAAAAAGTACTTTCTCAATATCTAAACAGACCCATATTAATAAGTCTGTCGAGAGGTATTGAAGCTGATAAAAAAGCATATTATCAAAATCTTGAAAAAGCGCAAAAATCAAATACTATAACGGAGTGGATATCCTATTTTGTCAAAACCGTTCTTATCGCTCAAGAGCAAACAACAGAGGAAGTTGCTTTTACCTTAAAAAAAGCGCGCTTTTTTGATCGCTTTAATGAGCAATTAAATGATAGACAATTACGTACAGTTCAACGAATGTTAGAAGAAGGACCAAAAGGTTTTGAAGGCGGTATGGATGCCCGTAAGTATATAGGCATCACAAAAACCTCAAAGGCTACTGCGACTAGGGATCTTCAAGATTTGGTTGGCAAAGGCATATTTATTCCCACTGGTGGCGGTAGGAGTACACGTTATGAATTAGCCTTAAAAGTAGAATAATAATATTCCATTTCAACCCGTTCCACCCATTCCTCTACAGGTCGCGAAAAGCTTCATTCCGAGAAAAGTGGACTTACTATATTAGACTGGACATCAGATTGCGAGAATTAAAGTTACATAAATTAACTTTGAATGATGAAAAAACCACACAGAAATTACAGTACATCATTTAAACAAAAAGCAGTAGAATTAAGCTATGCTCAAGACCATGTTTACGGATGTTCGTTTAACTTGTAATAAACTAAACGATGTGCGTTCAAAAACGTTCTAAAACCTACTGAAAAGTGAATTCGTAGCAAAAATCTTATAAAGAGTTTGTCGCATCTATTTTACGTATCTGTAGCGTTTAGCAGAAAAGGTGAATGTGATTACTTTCAAATCAAGAAAAAAATAGTGAATTGATTAATAAGCTCATAGAACCTAAGAATTTTATCCTATCAAAAATTAACGAATTTGTTAATATATTCTTTAAAAAAATACGAATAGCCTCGAAAATAATGATCTTATATGTTGTAGTTTTGATTTTTTTTTACAATTTTTAGAGATAGGGTATGTTGGAAAATAGAAATTGGTACGTGTTATATACTAAGCCTCATAAAGAGAAAATAGTAACTTCTAAACTCATTGATAGGGATATTAATGTCTATTGCCCTATGATTGAAACCGTTCGCCAATGGTCTGATAGGAAGAAAAAAATAAAAGCCCCTTTAATACCCTCTTGCGTTTTTGTTCATTGTGCAGAAAGCGATAGAAATAAAGTATTTCAAGTTTCTGGTGTGTCTCATTATCTTTTTTGGTCTGGCAAACCTGCCATTGTTAAAAACGAAGAAATTAAAACCATGCAAGAATGCCTTAAGGGAAATGTAAATGAAGCTAATATTCTAGAATTAAAAGCTGGAGACAATTACATATTGCAAAAAAATGGATTTAATGGTCAAGAAGGTATTATTAGTGAAATTTCAACAAACAGAATTCAAATTGTACTAAAAGACGTAGGAATAAAAATAATTTTAACAAAAGATTATTAGTTTTTAACAATATTTTTCTACATTTGAAAAAGATAAAAGATACATGTTTAATCTTTTTTCAATTTAGTGTTTTAAAACTAATATCTAATAAAATGTCACTAAGTGTGACTATTAGCGGCGAAGCCGTCTTTAAAACCGAATAAATTCCCTCAAAAATAAATAATATAATATTTATTTTAAAATTTTTCCCTCTACAAAATATAAGTATCAAAAAACAGTGTTAATCATATAACTCTTTTCAACCATGGAAATTATAATAAAAGTATGTCGTGTTTTAATTATTGCCTTTGTTGCAGGTATCTCTTTAGCTATGGTTAGTTTCGTGATGTTTCCTTAACATCATTTTTCATTCAATCATATGTTTAATTTATAAGGCATAAAAACCAATAAAGTTATTTTCTAAAATTTCAAACACTAGTATAATTCATTAAAACCAAACTGTTATGACTACAACCAAATTACATGCTTTTTTAATACTTTTTTTTACGTGTTTTTCCATGCTACAAGCGCAAACCAGTCCTAGAATAGGTGGAGGTACAACCGATTTAAATTTTTCGGGGCGTTGGATTATAGGAGCTGGAATCAATATGATTGAAGACAGTGGGGATCAAAAATTCGGTGATTTTTTTACCCTAAAGCATAAAAACTTTGGAAGTCCTTTTTTTGTTAGTACAGAGTATCTTATAAGTAATAAAATTAGTGTGAGTACCACGGCTTTATTTAACAAATACCAATCGGGTAAATTAGTTAATGGATTTAGAATTGAAGACGTAAGCGAACCAAGTTACTTTGCGGTTGATGTGGCTGGTAAACTATTTGTATGGGATGTTTTAGCACAACGCAAGTTTACACCCTATTTTACCGCAGGAGTGGGATATCGCCATATTAGTGATTTTGAGGCAGAAAATAAATTGGGCACTTTTGTTGCCATCCCCAAAACAAGAGACATGACTTTAAATACTGGTGTAGGTGCCTATTACTGGATAAGTAATAATTGGGGTCTAAACGCCAACTACATCGCAAAATTCGCAACGAAAAGTGGCGCTAATAAAAATTATAAAACCAATCATCTGGTATCATCATTTGGCGTGTTTTACCGCTTTGGCAATAAAAATTTCTATTAGATATTTTATAGGCTTTCGATGCAACTACATGCGGTGATTAAGTGATAGATTATTAAAAAAAAATAAAATTAAACAGCACTCAAATATATCGAAGCTTGTCCTTGAAGACGAAACCTATAAAATTTTAGGCGCTTGCATTCAAGTGCACAAAAAATTGGGCAATGGGTTTTCAGAGAGTGTGTATCGTGAAGCTTTGGCAAAAGAGCTTATAAAATCGGAGGTTCCTTTTGAACAAGATAAAAAATTACCCGTATTTTATGAGGGCACCAAACTAGATAGTTATTGTGTGGCAGACTTTGTTTGTTTTGATACTATTTTATTAAATATTAAATCCATGGGCTTTATACCACAAACCCTAAAACAGCAGGTACTTAAGCTTTTATTATCAACCAATATGAGCATTGGCTATTTGATTAATTTTGGTGAAAAAAGCCTAGTTTGGAAACGCTATATTAATACCTAAAATTAATACTTAGTGCTTTAAACTTTTTCCGTGTTATTTATAAAAATCTGTGTTATCTGTGTAAAATGTGTGAAAATGCTATTCTCAAAAGATTGGTAAATAAGAGTTCCTTCTTATTTAGGTTAATTTCCTATTCCAAAAATTTATTATCATTAAAAGAAAACCGAAGCCGCCATTAATGGGGTTTTTGGTTTTGGGATGTTTTTGCTTATAATGAAAATGATAACATATAAAAATCAATAAATTTATAAAAATAAATAAATGAAACTTTTAATTGATAAAATTTCTAGGAGATTAAAAAGATACTATATAACATTTTTTAATGTGACTAATTTAAATTATAAAATTCAATTTTAATTTTGATATAGCTGTAGATAAAAGACTGTTATTAATTGATTTTAATAATTTTTAAAGTTGTGATATGAATATACTTTTTAGTAGTTTTTGACCATGATTTTTATGTGGATTATTTCTATGAGTGATTTTACGGATATATAAAACGAGATTTACAAAATAATTTGAAAGAAAAGCAACTAATTAATTACCTGAAAAAATCTTTTTTAACAGGATCTTTTAAAACTATAATTGTTGCGTTATCAACAATAGTTTTATTGCCGTTAATTATTAAGCAAATAGGAATGGAAAACTATGGTTTGATTTCTTTAACAATGCTTTTTGGAGGCATGGTTGTATTTGCTGATTTTGGCATAGCAAAAACGGTGACATTACTTATTGGTCAAGATGAAGATAAATTAAATGTAAATAGAATATTTAGTAATTCATTGGTGATTAATATTTCAATTTTAATTTTAATTGGTTTTATATTATCCATATTAATTTATTTGGATTTACCAATTCTCGGCGAAAAAACGAAAATTTCAAAATCCCTTAAAATTTTCATTATAATAATAGGGTTTTTTTTATTAGCAATAATGCTAATTAATAATTTATTGACGGCTGTACTGGAATCTTTTTATTTAATGCACTACGTTAATATCGGATTTACAATTTCATCTGTACTCCTTAATATCTTTATTTATTCTATAAGTTTAATAACAGAGTCTGTATTTATTTTGCTTTTAGCTCCATTAGCTTCCTTTTTAGTTGTTTTTATGTATTTTTTATACGTCGTTAATAAATATACACAGGTAAGATTAACTAAACCAGACATAAAGCAAATAAAAAAAATGCTAGCAATTTCATACAGATTTCTAAACTTAGGACTCGTTAGTTCATTGATTATTCCAGCCAATAAATATTTATTAGTTTATTTAACAGGTAATAGTGCTACACTAGGTTTGTTTGATGTGTGTCTTAAACTTGCACTAATTGCAAATAGCTTTTTAAATTCAATTGCTCAGCCTTTATTCGGTGTCTTTTCTAACTTAAAGAATAATCAAAAAGAGATTTTTAAAATAGCAGTTAACACTTCAGCACTGTTATTTTTACTTTATCTTATGGGTATTGTGTTTTTTTATTTTTTTGGTGAAAATATTACTCAATTTATTGACCAAAATAATCAAAAGGAATTATATTCAACTGCTATAATTTTACTCATTGGCATAGGATTCAGCTCAGTCTCAGAACCTTTTTTCAGAGCGCTTTTAGGAATGGAAAGATTAAAAGAAGCTCTTTATCTAAAATTAATAATACCTGTATTTAATATCATTTTCCTTGTTGTTTTAGGAAATAATAATATTTTAGAGAATATTGTGAAATCATATAGTTTAGCAATATTTTTAAGTTCTTTATTAATAATTCTATATTTTGTCAAAAGTCATAAAAAAATAGCTATAAAATGATTGGATTAATTGTCTTATACTTTCTTTTTACTTTTTTCTTAGCAATAAATAAACCATCTTTTTTTGTGATATTTTATTTGTTAAACAGCACGAAGTTTTTGGGATTTTTTGATGTTGAATATTATTTTGTTTTAGGAGGGATTGGATTAGCGATGCCTTTACTAAATGTAATAACAATAATTTCGTTTTTTTTTACTAGAAAAAGATCTAGAATACCAAAAAAGATTTCCTATTTTATTATTGCATTTCTTGTTTTTCTTCTTTACGGTATCATTCAGCCTTTTTATTTGGATAATGAAAGTATACTTCAAGCAATTATTACCAGTAAAGAGTTTTGGTATATCTCTATTCTATTTTATCTTTTCTTTAACAATAAAAGTCTAGACAAATTATTGCTTATAAAGTTTATTAAATTTGTTGGAATTTATTTCGCTTTAGTTTATATAATTTATTACTTATTCAAAATAGGGCCTATTTTTTATTTAGAAGGTACCCGTGTGAGATGTTTTTTTCCAACTTATTTAAGTTTAACCTTGTTTTTATATGTTGTAGATTTTAAAAAAAATAAAATAAATTTTTTTAAATTTTTTATTATTTTCGTAATTCTTTTCATTGGTTTAATTTTAGCAGGTCATTTTTCATTGTTATTAGGTACCTGTATATCTTTAATTATTCTTTTTATTGTTTTAAAACAGAATACGTTAAGCTTAGACAATATACTTTTTAAAATATTTACCTTTATTACTCTTATATCAATAGTTTTTTTATTTTTTTCTAATTTTAGAAATAAAACCACAAGCACTTTTGAAAATATTCTGAACGGCACAGACGCTAGTTTGGTGTCTCGTGAGACCTATAATGGTTTTAGATGGGAAGCTATAAATAAAAGACCTTTAAGTGGATATGGATTTTTACATAAAGACGCTCCTATTTCAAGATATTTTAGAACAATAGAGGAAAATCGATTTGCAGAAAGTTTTGGAGTTATAGATTCTGGTTATGTAGATCTACTTATTAAATTCGGCTATATTGGAATGATCTTTTATTTATTGCTATGGGCAAATCTTATTTTTCCTATTTTATTACGGCCATCAAAATATCACCTGCTACAAATAAGTATGGCTGCATATCTAGTACAGTATTTTATCATCAATTATACTTGGTCAGTATTTTCTTTTGCACATGGACTTCTGCCAGCTTTTATTGCGGTATTTTTAATTAACGAAAATTTATTCAAAAAAAAATATGTTAAAGTTGTTAAGCTTAATTAAAAGTGACTTGCTTCAAGCTAAAATAATTAATCCAAATCAAACAATTAATGGTTTTAAATTAATATTTAAGTTTCTTGTTTCAAGAACAAGTAGAGTAATTATCTTGATTAGATTGTCTAATATTGATATTAAGATAATAAGAATAATGGCCAACTCTCTTTTAAAATTACGGTTTATTGAAATTGGTGTTGTAAATATTGGTATTGGTTTTTTTCTGCCTCATCCACAATGCATTATTATTGCCAGTGGTGTTAAAATTGGAAACAATGTTCATGTTGGGCAATATGTAACTATTGGTGGGAATTCAAAAAAAATTAAAAAAATGCATGATGGTAAAATTCAAAAACTCCCAATTATAGGCGATAGAGTTATGATTAATCATGGAGCAGTAATTGGTGGACCAGTAACTATCGGTAGTGATGTTATAGTTGGTGCAAATGCTGTTGTCACTCATGATGTTCCTTCAAATTCTATGGTATTTGGACAAAATCAATTATCAAAAAAGAAAATAAAAATACCACCTACAGGTGGAGAATATGAAATTTTAGATGAATAATATATTTTATTTAATGTCTTCTGCCAACATATTTGGAGGGACACCGAAAAAGATATTGGACTTAATTAAGTTTTCTAATAACAAATGTTCAATATGTTTTTGGTCAAATGAGTTTAAAGAACATCATAAATTAATAACTCAGTGAAAATCCTATACATCATGTCCTCCTACAATTTATATGGAGGCACCCCTAAAAAGACCTTAGACTTAATGAAACACTTTAAGGAACAATCAGCAATATATGTCTATAACGATTATTTTACGGATTTAAGACCGCATTTTGAAGCGACTGGAGGGAAAGTGTACGACGGTTTTTATGGTCGAAATTTTTTTCTGCACCTTAAAAAATTGCTTTACATAATAGATAATGAGAAAATCAGTATTGTTCAAACTCAGTTTTCGATGGGAGAAAATTTGGGGTTTTTAATAAAAATTTTTCGTCCTAAAATTAAATTAGTAGTAGCCTTTGTTGGTCCGTTTAAACCATCTCGATTAAAAAGTTTACTTGTTTCTATGTTTTATAGAAAAGTTGATTCATTCGTTTATATTTCCAAATATGTCAAAAATGAAAAATATAAGCAGTTTTCAATATTGAAAAAAAAGAAGGGAAGGATAATTTTGAATGGTACTGAAAAACGTTTGGATAATGAAAGTAAAGTCGTTGCAATGAAACAATTCTCTATTTTTGATGTTGCCGGTCTGGTAAAATGGAAAAACATTCAAATCTTAATAGAAGCTTTAAATATTATTATAAATATAAAGCATAGAAAAGATATATATTTATATGTGGCTGGTGACGGTCCAATGAAAAATGAATTAGAAGCGTTAATAGTCAAACACAAACTCCAAAAGTATATATTTTTACTAGGATATCAATCCAATGTGGGAAGATTATTAAATAATTGTGACGTGTTTGTTCATCCATCTTATGCAGAGGGTTTTGGTATTGTAATTCCAGAAGCAATGCTTGCTGAAAAACCGATAATTGTTTCAAATGCAGGCGCCTTACCAGAACTAATTGAAAACGAAGTAAGTGGATTGGTCATTGAACCACACGATGCAGAACAATGGGCAAATGCTATTTTAAGAATTATCGAAAACCCCAAGTTAGCAGGGAAATTGGCAAAGAATGGAAGAGAAAAAGCTCTTAAAGACTTTTCTATCGAAAAGTACGCAATGAATTATGAGAATTTATATAATACCTTAATCGAAACATGATAATAGATAAAAGAAAATTATTAGTAATACATCCTGCTTTAGCTCCATACAGGATTGATTTTCTTAATTCTCTAAATGATTATTTTGATGCTAAATTCTATTTTGTTAATAAAAATTTAATGAATCAGAAATTTGATCAAGATGAACTGAAAAAACAAATTAATTTCAATAAATGTAATTATTTGACAAAAGGCTTCAATTATAGAGGCAGATCTTTTAGAGTTGGTTTCATATCTATAATTAAAAAAGAAAAGCCTGATTTGATTTTAAGTACAGAATTTAATTTTATTAGCTTGTATTTGGTTTTAGCATCGAGGTATTTCTTTAAAAAAACAAAAATATATACCATAACAGAAGATAATTTACAAATGGTAAAGGATATGTCCAAAGTGCAATTACTTTTAAGAAAATATATAACATCAAGGCTAGATGGAGTGATTTTCACGAATAAACCTATAGCTGAATGGTATAAAAAAAACATCGACACTTCAATAAAGCCATTAATTTTACCAACCATTAGAAAAGAAAACAAATTTTTAAATTCTTTATCCAAAAGCGGAGAAATTGCTCAGAGATTCAAGCATAAATATAATCTGAAAAATAAAAAAATACTACTTTACGTTGGTAGATTCACTGAAGTAAAAAATTTGGAACGGTTAATTATAGGATATAAAAAAGCTAGCAAAAATAAGAATGAATCCGTACTGATACTAGTAGGATCTGGGAAATTAGAAAACAAATTGAAAGAGTTAGTTTCCGAATTAAAAATTCAAAATCAAATATTATTTCCTGGCAGATTTGAAGGCCTAGAATTACTAGCTTGGTATAAAATTTCAGATTCATTTATTCTGCCAAGTACGTTCGAGCCATTTGGAGCAGTTATAAATGAAGCCCTATTGTCAGGTTGTTTTACTGCGGTTTCTGAAATTGCTGGAGCGGCTTCACTTATACAGGAAAATAAAAATGGTGTTAAGTTTAATCCTTTTGATCAGCTCGAAATAACTAATGCAATACACAAGCTTTTGAATAGAGATACTAGTAATTCCCATGAGTCATTAATGCTAATAAATTACAATGACACATTTGAAAGTGTCGCTTCAAAAATGCACTAAGACATGATTTTTTTGAATTTATTATTTAATCTTTTAGATGAGAACAAAATTAGTTATTGCGTATTACGCAATTACCAAGAACTTCCTGAGTCAACTGCTGGCAGTGATTTAGATATATTAATTAATAAAAGGGATGCTACGAAATTTATTACAATAATTTCTAAAATAAGCCACCAACAAGGAGGTAATGTTATATCTATTATACCCTCAAGCATTTGCCCCAGAATATGTGTTTTGGGTAATAATGAGATTAGTTGGGGCATAATGATTGACCTTCATTATGATGAAATTAGCTATCGTGGTTATACCATTTTGTCTAATAAAAATGTTTGGAGCAATACTTTTCAATATAATGGTCAGATATCAGCACTCAATAAAAAAGCAGATGGGCTAATTGGGTTATTTAAAGAATTATTAAATAATGGAACTTGTGATGAGAAATATTTTAATGATTTTAAAAATTCATCTCTTGATGAGGCATTTTTAAATGAAGTATTTAAGGATGTTCAAAAACCAGAATTGGTTCCAATATTACTCAATATTAAAAATAAAAGTTATTCAGAAGATGAAATAAAAAGGTTAGTTAAAGTAGTAAATACGTACTTTCCAAAAAAGATAATTGATTCCATAAAAAAACCTTTTAAGTTATCTCGTCTGTTGAATCAACCAGGTTATTCTATTGCCTTCCTTGGTACAGATGGCTCAGGTAAAAGCACTATTATTAAAAATATAAAACCAGCTTTAAACGATGCCTTTCATAATGCCGTCTATTATGAACATATGCGACCTAACAAATTACCGAGTATCGCACGATTATTTGGTAATAAAGAAGAATTTAACGGTCCTGTAACGAACCCCCATAAAAGTTCTACTTCAGGTTTTTTTGGTTCTTTATTACGTTGGTCTTATTATATGTTAGATTATACGTTTGGATTTTATTTAAAAGTGTGGCCAAAAAAAGCCATTCGTTCTTGTGTTTGGATATTTGATCGTTATTATTACGATTATTTAATAGATTCTAAACGAGGTAGGATCAAACTACCTCGTTGGATTTTAAAATTTGGACAATTTATAATTCCAGAACCAGATATTATTTTATGTCTTGGGGCAGAGGCAGAAACCATCCATCAACGAAAACCAGAACTACCTTTGGAAGAAGTAAAACGGCAGGTTAAAGCATTAAAAAAGTTTTGCAATGCTCATAAACGAGCGGTTTGGATTGATACTGGAAAAAGTATTGAAAACTCTTCTAATGATGCTATGGAAGCTATTCTTAAGGTAATGGCTAAACGGTTTGAATCGGTAAAACTGACTGAATAAATTATGACGTATTTCTACATACATCCTTACAAACCACAATACTTTTTCCCGAAGGCTTTTAAAAAACACGAAGTTTTTATCTCTTTTTTTAAACCCTATTCTAGTATAGGAAAAATTTCTTGGGCCTTATTTAGAAATTTCTGGTTATACCGTATCTGGTTTGGATTAAGAAATATTGAAGCTTTTATTCCTGAGAAAACCATAAGAAAAATAATCGGCGCAGAACCTTTAATGGCTTTTAATATGGGAACACCCGGACCCGAGCAAAAAATAACAGGTTTAGGATGGGATAAAATAAATTATTTTTTTATTAAATATGCTCAATCACCATTAGCCATTAAAAACGTGGTAAATGAATACCAAGTCCTGCATCAATTATCGGGTTTAGACTTTGTGCCTCAAATTCAAAATTTTTATCGGGATGATAAACAGGTGTTGCTAAAAACGGATATATTAACGGGAATCCGATTAGGCAATATTCCTTTAAATGAAACCATACTGAACTGTTTATATACAATAGCTGAACAATCAATTACTTTAGAAAATAAAACTGAATCTTTGTTGACATTAGCATTTGCTCATGGAGATTTTTGTCCTTGGAACATGATGGAACAAAACGGACGTATTTTATTATTTGATTGGGAAATGGGTGGGAATTATCCTCTGGGTTATGATATATTTACATATTTATTTCAAACACAATTTTTATTGGAACCCGAAATATTAATCCAAACCATACTTTCAGAAAATAAAGATATAATTGAACAGTATTTTAATCATTTTAAAGTTTCGGCATGGAGTAATTACCTTAGTGCTTTCAGTAAAATAAAAGTAGACTTAGAAAAGGATAAGGAAGCAAATGGTATGTTATCACAATATAAAAGATTGTTAGAATATGCAGAAAAGGCTTAAGATTTTAATTTCTGCTTATGCTTGTTGTCCAAACAGAGGCTCAGAACCAGGAATGGGCTGGAATTTTGTACGGGGTTTAAGTAAATTTCATGAAGTTCACGTCATTACTGAAACACTCAAGTGGCAAACTGAAATTGAAAAGCATTTAGTTCTATTCCCTGAGTTGGAGACCAATTTAAAATTTTATTATATTGAAAAAAAAAGGTATAAAAAATTGCGAAAGTTTTGGCCACCTTCCTATTACTGGTTTTATAAAGTTTGGCAGAAAAAAGCTTATAAATTAGCATTGGTGTTAGATAAAAAAGAAAATTTTGATGTGGTTCATCAACTCAATATGGTTGGCTATAGAGAACCAGGTTATTTATGGAAAATTAATAAACCTTTTGTATGGGGGCCTATTGGAGGTCTTGAGAATTCACCTTGGAGTTTTTTACCGACATTAGGCATAAAAGGTTTCGTATTCTATTCAGGTAGAAATCTCTATAATTTAGTTCAACGTCAATTTTCACCACGACCAAAAAAAGCGGCTAAAAGAAATATTGCTTCTATAATAGCGGCAACTCCTGAAAACCAAAAAATGATATATAAATTGTGGGATAGGAATGCTGAAGTGATGTGTGAAGTAGGACAAGAAAAAAACAGTATTAAAATAATTCTATCAAAAAGATTGGTACTTAATGAACCAATCAAAATAATTTGGAGCGGGCTTCATACACCAAGAAAAAACCTTCCTTTATTATTGGATGCTTTAGAAAAAGTAACCGTTCCTTATGAATTGCATATTTTAGGCAAAGGTGAAATGACTGATAAATGGAAAAAAATCGCTAAAACAAAGAATCTTACCAAAAATTGCATTTGGTATGGCTGGATAGAACGTCAAAAAGCAATGGACATCATGAGTTTTGGCCATGTTTTTTGTATAACCAGTGTTAGCGATTTAACATCTACGGTTACTTTAGAAGCGTTGTCTTACGGGTTGCCTATAGTTTGTTTAGACCATTGTGGTTTTGCACACGTTGTTAATGATTCTTGTGGGTTAAAAATTCCAGTAACTACAACAAAAGAAGCTATTAATGGTTTCAAAAATGCCATTGAGACATTATATTTCGATGAGGAATTACGTCAACAATTGGGGCAAGGTGCTTTATTACGCTCAACCGATTTTTCATGGGAAGGAAAAATAGAAAAATTAAATAGTATTTATACAAAACTATTAAGTGAAGATACTACTCATTCATAATAAATATGGCAAGTTTTCTGGAGAAGAAGCTGTTGTGGAATCTCAAATAAAATTATTGAGAGCCAATGGGCATCAAGTATGCACTTATTTTAGAAGTAGTGAGGAATTGGAAAATATGACTAATGCTAAATTAAAAGCTTTTTTCTCTGCCTTGTACAATCCGAAGTCTATTAAAGCGATTAAAGTGCTTTTGGTTAAAGAAAAACCTGATGTGGTTCACATTCATAATTTGTTTCCCCTCATTTCTCCCGCAATATTACCTGTTATTAAAAAAATGGGTGTTCCTATTGTAATGACCGTGCATAATTATCGTTTACTGTGCCCTAACGGTTTATTTTTTACGAATGGTAACATTTGCGAAAAGTGTACAGGCTTTGGGAAAGAATTGAATTGTATTACCAGCAATTGCGAAGGTTCGCTTTTTAAAAGTACAGGATATGCACTTCGTAATTTTTGGTCACGGAAAAAAGAGTATTATTTAAAAAATATAGATCTTTTTTTGTGCTTAACCGAGTTCCAAAAGAAAAAATTAGTAGCAAATGGATTCGCTATAGAAAATTGCGAGGTACTTCCAAATTTTTATAATAAAGAAATTAAAGAACTCGATTATAACATAGGTGACAGAAATTATGTGGCATTTGCAGGACGGATTAGTCCTGAAAAAGGAATTCCTTTATTACTTGAAGCCGCTAAAAAATTGTCACATATTCCTTTTCAATTAGCAGGTGAAATGCGTGAGGGATATCAGAAGGAAATTAAAACTCCAAAGAATGTAATTTTCAGAGGTATGTTAGACCCACAATCTATGAGTGATTTTTACAAGAAGGCAAGGTTATACATTCATGCAAGTGTTTGCTACGAAGGCTTTCCCATGGTTTTTCCTGAGGCAATGGCTCATAAATTACCGATTATAGCCCCTAATATGGCAGGTTATCCTGAAATTGCGGAAGAAAACTTTAATGGCTTGCTTTTTAAAGCTGGCAATGCGGATTCACTCGCCGAAACTATTGATACGTTGTGGAATAATATGGAGTTGTCTCAAAAATTGGGTTTCAACGGGTTTGAAAAAGTAAATAATCAGTATAGTTCAAAAACATATTATAAGCAATTAGTAAGTATCTATACTCAATTAATTCAAAGTAAAACAGTTCAATAGGAAAATGAATTTAAAACATATTGTGAATCATCATATTTATTCGGGGCCACTTTCAGAAATGGCTACTAAGAAACGATGTATAATCAATACCATCAATCCTCATTCGTACTGTGAAGCTAAACAAGATAAAATTTTCGCTGAAGCTCTGCTACGAAGCGATGTGTTATTGCCTGATGGTTCAGGCATTGTATTAGCCACAAAAATACTAACAGGTAAAAAAATAAATAAAATTGCAGGCGCAGATATTCATCAATATTTGTTAGAACAAGCGCATTTAAAAAAGCAGAACGTATTTTATTTAGGCGCTTCAACGAGTACTTTGCAGTTAATTATAACGAGAATTCATAAGGAGTTTCCAAATATTAACGTGGCCAGCTATTCACCACCATTTAAAATAGAATTTTCTGAGAAAGATAACAACGCCATGCTAACGGCCATAAATCGCTTTCAACCTGATATTTTATTTGTTGGCATGACAGCGCCTAAACAAGAAAAATGGGTACACGCCAATAAAGATAATATTCAAGCCAACGTAATTGCTTCCATTGGCGCTGTTTTTGATTTTTATGCCGGCACCGTAAAGCGTTCTAGCCCTTTTTGGATTAAGCTAGGTTTAGAATGGTTGCCAAGACTTATTAGAGAACCCAAACGCTTGTGGAAACGAAACTTTGTTTCTACACCATTATTTTTATTTTATATTTTGAAAGAAAAATGCAGTTAAAGTTTTGTTTCACTAAATTTGAAAATAACTATTAACCATGCTAAAAGATATCTCGTCTAATTTAACCATAGTGAGTGTTCTTGTTGGTATCAGTTCGTTTTTGATTGTGTATTTTATAATCCCAAAAATAAGTTGGGTGATACAAATGCGTCAATTACATGATACTCCAGATGAAAGAAGCTCTCATAGTAAAGCAACACCTACAATGGCTGGCGTGTCGTTTTTTATTACTTTAATTATTAGCTTATTCTTTATTGAAGATTTTGATACCGAACACGTGAGTTTAAATATTATTGCAGCAACCACGTTGTTATTTATAATTGGTTTAAAAGATGATTTGGTACTGGCAACACCAACAGCTAAAGTATTAATGGAACTAATGGCCATTGCATTTATTTTATTTTGCAGTGGGTTTCATGTACCTACCTTCCATAATTTTTTAGGAATCAACATTCCACCTGATGCCATTACGTATGCACTTATTGTGGTGATGATGCTAACCATTATTAATGCTTATAATTTAATTGATGGTATCGACGGGCTAGCATCAACTGTAGCCATTATTGTTTTTAGTGTGTATGCTTTAATTTTCTTTGAGACTGGTTTACACTTTTATTTTCTGTTCTGCTTAAGCCTTATGGCCATTTTATTAGCCTATCTGAATTATAATTTTTCATCTACAAAAAAAATATTTATGGGCGATACAGGGTCGCTTATTATTGGCTTTTGTATTGGGGTGTGTACCCTGAGGTTTTTGGCTATGGATCCAGAATTATTCAGCCATTTTTCATTTAAACCCGAAAATAAATTAATTGTAATAGCTGCCATTTTATGGATTCCACTATTTGATTTGCTCCGCGTGATTGGAATCCGATTGTATCATAAAAAACCACTCTTTTATCCAGATAGAAACCATATGCATCATGTATTGATTGATGCAGGCTTGTCTCACTTTAAAGCGACCATGCTATTAGGGTTTTTAAACTATATGCTCGTCATTATAATCATTTGGTTCTCGTCGTTTTTGAATAGCTTTAAAATGATGTTGGTCTTATTGGTTTTATTTACTTTAGGCCTTATTAAATTTTACCTTATTCACAAAACATCACGCATAAAAATTAAAAAAAGGAGTACTCTATAAATAATAAATAATAAATAATGATAGTAAAACACCGAACAAATTTTATAAGTTCTAGTTTCAAAACAGCCAAATACCTGTTTATAGTAGTTGTTGCCATGCACCATATGAGTTGTGTTTCCAATAAAAAGATGCTTTATTTTCAGGAATCCGACCAGGTAAAACTTGAAGAAACTCTCGCGAATTTTGAACCTAATATTCAACCAGGTGATTTTTTAACCATCAATGTATCGGCTAACAACCCTGAAATGGCGCAAACTTTTAACCTTTATGAGGCAAACATAGATAATGCCTTACCAAGAATGTTACCTTATTTGGTGGATAGTGAAGGCCATATAAAATTTCCCGTACTAGGGAAGATAAAAGTAGGAGGTTTTACAACACAGGAAATTAGTGATGGTATCACAGCGTCTTTAGCCACCTATCTGGTTTCTCCTATTGTGAATGTACGGTTAACAAATTTTAAAATCTCGGTGATGGGAGAGGTAAAATCACCCGGTACCTTCATGGTACCAAACGAACGGATTACTATTGTGGAAGCCTTGGCGCTTGCTGGCGATTTAACCATACAAGCTAAAAGAAAGCCTATTATGTTGATTCGGGAACAAAACGGCAAACGAGAATTTTTCACAGTAGATTTAACAGATAAAAAACTGTTTAACGCGCCCTATTATTATCTCGTACAAAATGATGTTATTTATGTGCAACCCAATAAGACAAAAGTAAATTCGTCGTCTGTGGGCTCTGGAACCGGAATTTTAATATCCTCAGTTTCTATATTAATTTCACTAATTGCCATTTTTACCCGTTAAACGATTGTATTATGCAAAATGAAAATCCATTAAATTATGTGTTTGTTGATGATGAAAAACCGGTGAACTACCGGGAGCTATTTGAAAAATATAGTTACCATTGGAAATGGTTTGCTCTGGGCATTGTGGTGGCGCTGGTTATAGCTTTTATCTATTTAAGATATACTCCTGCACAATACGCTGTTAGTGCCACCATTTTAATTGAAGATGAAAAAGGAGGGAGCTTACCATCAGAACTTTCTGCTTTTGAGGATCTTGGACTTACAGGAGGGACTAAAAAGAAAGTAGAAACAGAAATTGGTTTGCTTAAATCGCGTACGCTTATGGAACGTACGGTACAAAATTTAGGCTTTACAACAACCTATGAGTCTAAAGGCAGAGTGCGCGAGGTTGAACTTTATAAGTATACAAATCCTATACATGTGCTCTTTACTGCAAAAGATTCCTTATTTCACAGTGTTGATACGGTTTTTACAATTAAGGCCATTTCAAAATCAGATTTTATATTAATAAATAGCGATGGTATAGAAGACAGTAAACATAGCTTTGAAGAGGCTATCACCACCAATTTTGGAACGATGTCTGTAATTTTAACCGGAAATGAAGTTCTGGAGACTGGTGATGAAATTATTGTGAGCATAAAACCTTTAAAAGCTGTTGCAGCGGCATTAAATAACGATTTAAAAGTTGATTTAAAATTTAAAAATACAGGTTTAATTGAATTAAGTATAAAAACCAATATAAAACTAAAAGGAGAAGATTTAATAAATGAGCTTATAAAGCAATATAACAAAGATGCTATTGAGGATAAAAGCCTAATTGGTAAAAATACAGAGATCTTTATTAATGAGCGTATGCGCGTTGTTGAAGATGATTTATTTAATGCTGATAGTGGTATTGAGCAGTTTAAAACAACCAATAAATTAACCGACATCACCTCTGAAGCAACGTTAGCTCTGGAAACTAATTCTGAAATAGAAAAAACCATTCTAAATTTAAATACCCAAATAAAACTAGCCAATTATGTGATTGACTATGTAGCTAAAAACACCAACGAGCTCATTCCTGCCAATTTAGGATTAAGTGATGAGACTGTTAATTTAAACACACAGCGTTATAATGAATTATTACTGGAACGCACTCGAATTTTAAAAGGTTCGAAAGCCGAACATCCCATCATTATTAATTTGGATGATCAATTAAATCAGCTTCGAAGAAGTATTACAGAGAGTTTAGCAAATTATAAATCATCGTTACAAATTTCTTTAAGTGCGACACTTAGTGAGGAACAAAAAATGAGTTCGAGAATTACCTCGGTCCCCAAACAGGAACGGGAGTATAAAGATATTAAGCGTCAGCAACAAATTATTGAAACCTTATACCTCTACTTATTACAAAAACGAGAAGAGAACGCCATTGCTTTAGCCATTACAGCACCTAATGCCAAAGTGATTGATTTGGCCGATGGTAGTAATATCCCCGTTAGTCCTAAAAAGAAAATTGTATATCTCATAGCTTTACTAATTGGAGTGGTTATTCCGTTTGCCATACTCTATATTTTATTTTTATTTGATAATAAGGTCCATACCAGTAAAGATGTAGAAGCGGTTGTTAAGGCACCCATTATTGGTGAGATTGTCCATTCGAAATCTGAGAATAAAATGGTGGTTAGTAAGAATGATATGGATAGTATTTCTGAATCCTTTAGAATGCTCCGAACCAATATTTATTTCATGCTTTCGGGTGATAAAAACAGTTGTAAAACCATATTTGTTACCTCCACTCTAGGGGGTGAAGGAAAAACGTTTATCTCATTAAATCTAGCCAGAGTACTCGCTTTATCCTCTAAAAAAGTATTATTAATTGGTGCTGATATTAGAAAACCAAAATTTAATGAATACATGGGCATCACCATTAACGAAGGGCTTACTCATTACTTGGTAGATGATTCGATAAACATAAAAGATGTCATTATAAGGTATCCTGAAGGTGATTTTGATGTTTTAGGTTCGGGTGTGGTACCGCCAAATCCTTCTGAATTATTAATGAATGGTCGTTTTGACGATGTGATTGCTTACGGCAAAGCAAACTACGATTTTATTATTGTAGATACAGCACCAATAAGAATGGTGACCGATACCTTATTACTAAGTAATTATGCCGATTTATGCCTATATACCATACGTGCTAATTTTTTAGATAAACGATTATTAGAAATACCAGAAAAAATGTTTTCTGAAAAGCGATTACCTCATATGGCCATGGTGATTAATGATGTAAATTTTGAAAAAGGCGGTTATGGTTATGGATACGGTTATGGCTATGGATACGGTTATGGAAAGGAACATCTTAAAAAGTCATGGTGGAAACGATTATTAAAAAAATAAAAATATATATTTGAAGTGTTAAGTAAATCCGATGATTAAAAAGGGATTTAATTTTAGAAATCCATTTTTATAAATTGGTACCGAGCACAATAACTAATCCATTGAAAAACCAAAAAAGTGTAAAATCATGAAATTAAATAAAGTACTTCTCTCATTACTCCTTATGTTTACCCTCACTAGTATCGCTCAAGAAACTGAAAATAAAACTACGATTGAGGATCATTATTTTGCTATTACCTTTGGATTAAACACCATAGATAATAGTAATGGTACTTACCTACCTTTTGATGGTGGTGAGTTGAATTTTAAAACGCCTTTTTTTTTAAAAGCCGAACAAAAAATTCATAAAAACTGGTCTTTAGCCTTAACGCTATCAACGAATAAATTAAATTTTGAAAATCCTGCTACATCAGCGTCTTATTTTGGTGCCGATTTAAATGCCAACTGGTTTTTTGATGACCTCATTTTTAAAGACGAAAATATAGATCTTTATGTAGGTTTAGGTTCAGGCATGCATAGCGTTCAAAGTAACTTAGCAGCATCGTTTAATATTTCTGGAGGTCTTAGATATTGGGTTTCAGAAAAGATGGCTATCAGTTTACAAACTATAGGAAAATTAAATAAAGATGGTTTAGAGCAAGTTGACAGCCATTATCAATTTAATTTAGGTGCAACCTTTAAATTTTCAAAAAAAGAACAAAAAGAAAATAACCTGGCAGAAGTAATTGAAGATGTACCTGAAGAACCGTCGATAATTGTTTATGAAAACAAGGTAAGAGTGATTCCTGATGTCAATGCAAAAACTAATGTAACATCCACAGAATTGGCTAAAACCCCTGAGGAAAATGAAATGATTAAAAATAATGTTAAAAAGATTTTAAACGCCAAAACATTAGACACAGATACCGACTCTAATAAAAATACATTTCATGTGATTATTTACGCCTTTAAAAGGCAAAATAATTTAGATAATATGCTACGTATTTTATCAGAAAAAGGTGTTGAGGTGAAAGTCATAAAAGATGCTCCTAGAAATTTCAATTATATAAGTATCGTAGAATTTAATACCTATAAAGAGGCACGTTATTATCTTGATAATAAGTTAGACCAGCAAGCCTATGAAGGAAGTTGGATTTATGAAGTAAAATAAAAAGACGTATGCATATGAAAATCAAGCGCTCTTAAAAAAAGCGAAATGATATATTTTATGTAAACAGAAAGGTTCTTGAAATCGAGTTAATTCGTTTGATAATCAAAAAATTAGAAGAGTTCCTTGATAATTAAAAATGAAAATCAGAACAAATAGGGGATGGTTATCAAAAAGAGCTTAAATTTAAAATAACCAGAATTTCAAATTTTGTTAAGAGCTATTCATAACCCGATGTAGATTTTAAATCATGGTAAGTTTAATAGGGTTAATGTTTCTATCAAATTTAAATGGATTGATCTACCGAATGGTTGTTAACATTTTTTAAGCAAAGATTTATGAAGTTTAAGTGCAGAATTCACATACCATTGACTATTTAATGAATTTTTTTAAAAATTAAAGAGTTAAAATTTGTTTTCTACAAGTTTAAACTCTTTTTTTATGCAGAATTTAATAATTTAATAAAACTAATATATTATGAGTATTATAATTTTCATAGGTTTTACTTTACTAGTAGCTGCTATAGCTTGGTGGTCAACTAGAAAAACGGATGAAACATCTTCTGATGGTTATTTTCTTGGTGGCCGTAGTTTAACGGCACCCGTTATTGCTGGATCACTGTTATTAACCAATCTTTCAACTGAACAAATTGTAGGTTTAAACGGCGATGCTTATACTGACGGTATATTGGTTATGGCCTGGGAAACATTGGCAGCAATTGCCATGGTTATAACTGCAATTTATTTATTACCAAGATATCTAAAAGGTGGCATTACAACAATACCAACATTTCTAGAAGAACGATTTGATAAAAGCGTAAAAGCCTTAACCTCTGGGTTGTTTCTAACAGGTTACGCAGTAGTACTCTTACCTATGGTTTTGTTCACGGGCTCAAAAGCTATTAGTGGTATGTTTAGTATTCCTGAATTATTAGGCGTTAGTGATTGGGCTGCTGTTTGGATTTGTGTTTGGGGTATTGGAATTATAGGTTCAATTTATGCCATATTTGGAGGTTTAAAAGCCGTTGCTGTATCAGATACTATTAATGCCATCGGCTTATTAATAGGGGGTTTATTAATTCCTGTTTTTGGTTTAATGGCTATAAGTGATGACGGTAGTTTGTTTGGAGGTTTATCCAAGTTAGTAACTGAAAATCCTGAAAAGTTTAATGCCATCGGTAGTCCTGATTCATCCATCCCATTTGCAACTATTTTTACGGGTATGATGCTTGTACAATTATTTTACTGGGGTAGTAACCAACAAATTATACAAAGAGCCTTAGGCGCTAAAAATTTAGCTGAAGGGCAAAAGGGTTTAACCATTGCTGCTTTTGTAAAAATACTTGGGCCAATTATAGTAGTTTTACCAGGTATTATCGCTTATAATATGTATGGTGAAGGTTTAAGCACTAGTGATGTATATCCCAAATTAGTTGCCGATGTGTTGCCCGATGTATGGGTAGGTTTCTTTGCTGCTGTATTATTTGGTGCTATACTCAGCTCATTTAACTCTGCTTTAAATAGTTGTGTTACTTTATATGGTGTAGATATTTATAAGCAATATGTGGATAAAAATGCAAGTGAAACTACGGTTGTTAAAAAAGGAAAACAATTTGGAATTATTCTAGCCTTTTTTGCAATGATCATAGCACCATTTTTAGTTTATGCAGATAGTATTTTTGGCTATTTACAAACTGTGAATGGAGCTTATAGTGTGCCTATTTTAACGGTTATCGTTATGGGGTTTGTAACTAAAAAGGTACCAGCTATAGCTGCTAAAGTTGGTGTTATATTTGCATTTTCTTTATATGTATTATATATAATTTTGGCCAATGGGCTTGGTATAATTACGTTGCATATGCTTCATATGCAAGCAATTACTTGTGTTTTAACCGTTATTATTATGTTAGTTATTGGGAAGTTAAAACCAAGAGAAACAGAATTTGTTCAAAAATATACCCAACAAGTAGATGTGACACCTTGGAAACCTGTTAAGATTGTAGGTCTTTTAATTTGTTTAATCGTAATATCAACCTATGTGATTTTTAGCTAATAGTAAATACATATTTGTATATAAAAACATGTTACTCTCGTAACGTGTTTTTTTTGTCTAGATTTTTTTATGCATTGTAGGGACTAATTTATGCCATCATAGGGCTCAAATAGGTTTAATTAGTATTTATAAAAGCACAGGTAATAGGTAAGCAATCTTTTTTATATTTTCTAAAAGGTCATAAGGCATGTGTTATCTAGTTTAGATTATTACGACTTAATCCATAATTATTAACTTTGTTTTATTAGAAACTAGATACTATGGCATTTTTTGATCAATCAGAATCCCCAATGTTGTTAAAAATTAGCTTTAACAAGCTTATTCAGCACTATGAACACATGGTACATAGTCAAGATGAGTTTATGGCTGCCAAGGCAAAACGCATTCTAGAGGTTCAAAAAATGCATCCTGAATTAAGAGAAGGGTTTACAGACTTTTCCTTATTAGAGACATATAAAAAGGAAATTGAAATAATTCTTCAAGATTCTTTTAGTCCAATTTTAACTAAAAATGAAATTAAAACAGCGTCTTTACCATTTCAAAATCTTATATTCAATTCATCTGAACGTTTTAAAAATATTATAAAAACAGCCGGTGATGGCTTCGAACTTAAAATAAAAAATTCGCCAGAAGATGATACTTATATCTTAGCGTGTACCATTATTTTGAATTTTTATTACGGATATCATTTAAATTTTAAACGTCCATTCTATTACGAAATTCCTGACGCCAATGGAATTAATCGTTTCTATAAAATTCTATACAATGCCGATTTTACCGAAATTATACCTACTGATAAAGCAAAAAAGATAACGGAAAATGATTTTGAAGAATTATTAGATAATTTTGAGAATATTGATTTGTGGAAGGAGAAGTTTCCACCACACAGTTATATTTTCAAAGGTTTTGTAATCTCAAATATTTTTGATGTTACTGAAGATCAATCCATATCAAACATCAAATCAAATTTAATAGGTGGTGACAAACGAAAAAACGAAAATTTTATGGAAGGATTTCATGAGATTTTCAGGTCACTTTTTGGTTTAAAAGATTTACGAGTAGGTTTTTCAATATACAATAAAGAAGAAGACTCCTTTGAACATATTTATGGTATAGGGATGCATAGTTTTTTGTTAAATGAAACAGATTACAGAAAATGTAAAGATGTGTTATGTGACTGGTCTTATGATAAATTATTGAATGACAAAAGCTATTTTTCAATATCAGATGTGGACAAGAATTATAATAAACTAATGCAATATCCTAAAGCTCATGCACCACATCTAAAAGTATTGCACAAGCAAGGCGTGAAAAGTGCCATTTTTGCACCAATTGTTAATGAAGAAGATGGTTTAATGGGTATTTTAGAAATAATTTCCTACAAGCAAAAAGCACTCAACAGTATAAATGCGAATAAATTAATTGATGTGATGCCTTTCATTATATCCGCGGTTGAGCGATCTAAAAATGAAGAAGAAAATTTAATAGAAGCCATAATCCAACAAGAATGTACTTCGATTCATCCTAGTGTTTCCTGGAAATTTAGACAAGCGGCTAAAAAGTTTTTAAAAGATAGTCAAATCCTTGAAAAAGGGAATACGAATTTTAGTAAAATAGTTTTTGAAGATGTATACCCATTATTTGGGCAAATCGATGTAAAAGGCTCTTCAGAAGCTAGAAATATAGCCACTCAAAAAGATTTAGTACTTCAGTTATCATTAGTAAAACATGTTATTGATAAACTACCAAATCAAGAAAAACTACCCATTTATGAACAAATAAAATTTCAAATAGAAACATTTAGTCATGATCTTAATGAGGATTTTAAAGTAGATAGCGAACAACAGCTTACAATGTTTTTTAAAGAAGAAATTGAACCTCTCTTTTTGTTTTTTTTAGAAAAAAAATCTGCGATAAACGTTGAGGTTGAAAATTATTTTAGTAAAATAGATGCTAACCTAGGAGTTATTTACTACTATAGAAAAAACTACGATGATACCATTGCACTTATAAACAAAAATATGACAGCGCTTCTTGATGAGAAACAAGTTGAAGCCCAAATTATGTATCCTCATTTTTTCGAACGTTTTAAAACAGACGGCGTAGAACATAATATATACATTGGTGAATCTATTACCAAAGAAGCAAGTTTTAACACTATTTACCTCTATAATCTAAGATTGTGGCAATTACAAGTGATGTACGATATGGAGAATAATTTTTATCAAAATCAGCATGAATACCCAGTAAATTTAGATGTGGCATCGATGATTTTAGTGTTTAATCAGCCATTGTCTATCCGTTTTAGAATGGATGAAAAACAATTTGATGTGGATGGTACATACAATGCCAGATATGAAGTGGTGAAAAAACGTGTGGATAAAGCGTTTATTAAAGGCACAGAAGAACGCGTGACGCAAAAAGGTAAAATGAGTATTATTTATTCTCAAAAAGAGGACGAAATGGAGTATTTAAAATACGTACGTTTTATGCAATCTAAAAATAAGTTTGATGGTGATGTTGAAATTTTAGAATTACAAGATCTCCAAGGTGTTACAGGCTTAAAAGCCATACGGGTCAGTATGATTTACCAAAAGAATGATGGTGAAAAAAAGTCATTTTACACCTACGATGATTTAATGAAAGAAATTAAAGTTTAATTACACGATATAAGTTTGTGGATCTTCTATTGAAGAGCCCTTAATGTCGTTATAAGAAACTGGAGGCTCATCAGGTAAAACATCTTTCAATTCTGCACCATTGGTTTTTAATGCCCAAGCAAAAGCCAAAACGGAAATAATCATCCCCATCATAAAAATGGTGTAAGTAACTCTAAGTATTCTATATTTTCTCTCTAGCACTTTACCTAAAAAATAAAGATCTTTAGTTAAAGACTTGTATACATATTCTTTATCTTTTAAAAGTTCACCGATGGCCCATTCAAATTCATCCAATCCCATTTTATGAAAATTACCAAAAAAGGTAAGATTTACCTCTTTATTGGCAACATCTTCTTTGGTGAATTCGCCACTTGTAATATTAGGTCTGGTAGCTATAATTGATAAAACCATAGATATGACACAAGATAAAGTGAAAATGGCTGTAGGGTAAATTAAGTAAGAATTTGTGTCTAACTTAGAGATTAAATTTGCTAAAACCAGGGATATGATAATAGCATTTACTGATAACAAAATATTAGCTTTTGTATCGGCAATATCACTAAGTTTTATGTGATTTCTCAAAGCTACTCTATAAAACGTTTGTATGCCTCTTTCGGGGCTTGCATTTTTATATTGCGCTTTAAATTTTGCTTTAAGTTCCTCAGTATTTAACTTAATTTTTCTTTTCTTTTTCTTTTTCATGAGTTTAGCAAGGTTTTTCTCCTTTCTAGGCTGCCAATTTTTCAAGGCATAATCGGTATAAAACTCATGTTTTTTGGTAAAAACTTTAATATTTTCATTGCGCCATTCGCTTGGTGTATAAGACGAAATCCCTTGAATTTCAAGTTCTTTTCTTAAAAACTCACTGGCCTCATTAAAATATTTTTTTCCAAAATGGGAAGCGTCGGCATCTCTAATAATCATGCCTAGTTTTGTATTGGGTGAATCTTTAAATTTGGTAGCTTCTATACATTCGTTTACGGCATGTATAGTGGCTTCATCTACGTTATTCTCTTTTAAAAATTGGGTTGCAATTTTTTGGCTTTCTATCTCGTGGCCGTCTCTTATTTTAATATAGCCTGTGTCGTGCAGAAGTGCTGACAATTCAAGTATTTCGGCATCTTTATCACTGATGTCAATATTCTCAATAATTTCCCTAATACTTCTTAAAACACGCTCAGTATGCGTGTGATTATGATAAACAAAGGAAGGATCCAAATTATTCTTAAATAATTCAAACACAAATTTTTCTGTTTTTTCGACAATTTCAGACATAAGTACCTTTTAATTTAAGATGCAAATTACTGAAAAAATGATAAACTATTAACTCAAATAATATTATTACTACTTTTAAAGATAGATTGTAGGGTATGAGATAATTATTTGTTTAAATACACTAGGAGTAAGCTTGATTATTATCCTATCTTTAGTGTTTAAAATTTTTCCAAATGAAGTTTTTTTTACAATATACTATTTTAGCAACCCTCATGGTTTCATGTGCAACTTATGAAGCACAATATGCAGATGAAAAACATGGTGAGTTAAAGTTTCCTGAAAAAGAAATTGATAAAACATTCTATCTTGTAGGTGATGCTGGAAAATCTCCAATAGGAGGCATGTCTAAAGCACTAACGGCATTTAATAATTATATGGAGAATAAAGAATCTGAAGATGATTTTACAATATTCTTAGGCGATAATATTTATCCATCGGGGTTGCCAGAAAAAGGTGATAAAGAAAGGAAAAGTGCAGAAAATGCTTTAAATGCTCAGGTAAAAGCAGTCTCTAGCTTTAAAGGAGAAACTGTTTTTATACCCGGAAATCATGACTGGTACGCAAATGGTTTGGAAGGTTTAGAAAGGGAAGAAGAATATATTGATAATGTATTAGGAAAAAATACCTTTCAGCCAGAAAAAGGCTGTCCGTTAGAAAGTATTGATGTAAGTGAAACGATTCAATTAATAATTATTGACACACAATGGTACCTAGAAAACTGGAATTCACATCCCAAAATAAATGACAAGTGTGAGATTAAAACCAGAGAACGCTTTTTTGAAGAGATTGAAGGAGAATTAAAAAAAGCACAAAATAAAACGACCGTTTTTGCGATGCATCATCCCATGTATACCAATGGCTCTCATGGGGGTAAATATGCGCTAGAAAAGCATTTGTACCCATTTCAACAAAAAATCCCACTTCCAATTGTAGCATCATTTATTACGCAGTTAAGAACTCAGGGTGGTGTTTCCATTCAAGATCGATATAATGAACGGTATCATGAATTAATGAGTCGTTTAGAAACCATGACATTGGGTGCAGATAATGTGGTATTTGTTTCTGGACACGAGCATACACTTCAATATATTGAGCAACAAGGGATAAAACAAATTGTATCTGGTTCTGGCGCTAAAGAATCTTTTGCTGAACTTAGTAATAATGGTTTATTTTCAAGTGGTGAGCAAGGGTTTGCTGAACTTACCATTTTTAAAGATGGTAGCTCATGGGTACGCTATTATGGAGAAGAACATGGACAACCAAAACTAGTATTTACAAAGGAAGTTTTTCCCCCTACCAAAATTTATGATGTTTCACATCTTCCTGATAGTTTTCCTCAAGAAGTAGACGTTTCAATATATTCTGAAGACGAAACGGACGTCTCAGGTTTTTTTGAATCTGTTTGGGGTAGTCATTATCGTGATGTCTACGGTACTAAAATTAGAGCTGAAGTGGCAACTCTTGATACACTTTATGGAGGCCTAGATATTATTAGAAAAGGGGGTGGTCATCAAACCCGATCTTTGCGTTTAAAAACTAAGGATGGACGCGAATTGAATATGAGAGCACTACGTAAAAGTCCTACCCAATATCTTCAAGCTGTATTATTTAAAGATACTTACGTTGAAGATGACTTTGAAAAAACGGCTATTGCCAATATGATTTTAGATTTCTATACGGCAGCACATCCTTATGCGTTTGCTGTGGTTCCAGATTTATCTGATGCCGCTAAAATATACCATACCAACCCTAAGCTATATTATATTCCCAAACACAAATATTTAGGTGCGTTTAATGAGGAATATGGGGACGAATTGTATATGATTGAAGAGCGACCTGAGGATAATTATACCGATGAGAAAAATTTTGGGTACGCCGATGATATAGAAAGTACTCATGATATCATAGAAAAAATTCGTGAAGACGAAAAATATAAAATTGATGAAAACGCCTATGTAAGAGCACGACTTTTCGACATGCTTATTGGCGATTGGGATAGACATCAAGACCAATGGCGATGGGCTCAATTTAATATGGAAAATGGTGATAAATATTTTAGACCCATTCCTAGAGATAGAGACCAAGTATTTTCAAATTTTGATGGTGCTTTGTTAAACGTTATGAAGACTATTTCTGGGTCTACCAAAATGCTTCAGGTTTATGATGACGAATTGAAAGACATCGCGTGGATGAATGCTGCTGGGGTGAAATTAGACCGTGTACTTGTGCAACAAGCCGATAAAGAAACGTGGTTAAAGCATGCAAAATTTCTTCAAGAAAATATTACGGATGACGTTATTGACGAAGCATTTTTGAAAGTGCCAAAAGAAGTGCAGGATAAAACGCTTAAGGATATAAAAGAAAAGCTAAAAGGCAGACGAGGTAATCTTCAAGAAATAGCAGCGCGTTATTATAATTATTTAAATGAATTAGTCATTTTAACAGGAACTGACAAAGATGATTATATTGAAGTATCAAGAGTTGATAATAACGTAACCCATATTAAAATATCTAGAATAATTGATGGAGAAAAAGGAGAGGTTATTGTAGATAAAAATTTTAATAAAGAGATTACTAAGGAAATTTGGGTTTATGGTTTGGACGATAAAGATGTTTTTGAAGTTACAGGACAAGCTAATAATGAAATTTTCACAAGACTTATCGGAGGTCAGGAAAATGATACATATATTATTAAAAATGGTAAAGGTGTAAAAGTGTACGATCATGAAAGCAAAGAAAATACCATTAAAGAAAATAAAGGAGCACAAATTAGATTGACCGATGTTTACAATTTAAATTTATTTGATTTTAATAAAAATATTACAAAAAATTCTGTGATGACTCCTGCTATGGGTTATAATCCAGATGATGGATTTTTACTTGGCATGTCATATTCTAAAATTACAAACGGATTTCAACGGAATCCTTTTTCTCAACAACATAAATTTAAAGGCGGATACTTTTTTGCCACGAATGGGTTTTCATTGCAATACGATGGTGAATTTGCCAATATAATGAACGATTGGAATTTACATGTAGGGGGGCAGTTTACAACCGACAATTTCACCACTAACTTTTTTGGTTACGGAAATGAAACTGAGAATAATGATGATGAGCTAGATTTTGATTATAATCGTGTTAAAACAAGTATTTACGCGGCTAAAGCAGGCATTATAAAGAAAGGAAATTTTGGTAGCGATTACGGATTTAGAGCTTTGCTTGAAGGTATAGAGATTGGAAGTACTTCAGATCGTTTCGTAACAGAATTTTTCGAGCCAGATACAAATTCAGATTTTTATAACAGACGCTTTTTTGGAGGTCTTGAAGCCCAATTCAATTATAAAAGTTCTGATAAATCTATTAATCCTACTAAAGGGATGACCTTTATGATTATGGTTGGCGGAAAAACAGAATTTAAGGACACAAAAAACACTTATGGTTATATAAATTCTGATCTTGGTTTTTATAATTCTTTATCAAAAAACAAAAAATTAGTATTAAAAACTGATGTAAGAACCCAAGTAAGAATTGGTGATGATTTTGTGTTTTTTCAAGCCGCAAACATTGGTGGTAAAAACGGACTTAGAGGTTATAGAAATGAGCGTTTTACAGGTAAAAGCTCACTGGTTGGTAGCGCAGATTTACGTTATAGTTTTCCATCGTTCAAAACAAATACGTTACCATTGCAAATAGGTATTTTTGGTGGAGGTGATGTTGGTAGAGTTTGGATAGAGAATGATTTTTCGGATACATGGCATAATGATTATGGTGGTGGGTTTTGGATTACAGCTGCTGAAAGTTTGTCGGGTACGTTTAACTTTTTCAATAGTGTTGAAGGCCTAAGATTCTCATTCGGGTTTGGATTAAATTTTTAAAATCAATCAAAATAAAGTTCATGAAAATCAGTTTTCATTATGTATTTGATTACATAAATAAACTAGAGAGTAAAATAGCATTCTACCCAACCATTATAAGTTTGGGAGGCTTCCTTTTTGCTTTCTTTATGTATTATATTGAAACTCTTAATGTATCAAAATACCTTGTTGAGCATGTACCATGGTTAGTAATAAACAATGTAGATACCGCTAGAATTATACTTACAACATTTATTGGTGGTCTTATTTCTATCATGGTTTTTAGTTTTTCAATGGTTATGATTTTGCTTAGTCAAGCATCTAGTAACTTTTCACCAAGAGTGTTACCTGGCTTAATTTCAAATAGAAGACACCAAATTATTTTAGGTATTTATAGTTCTTGCTTACTGTATTGTATTTTTACTTTAATAGCTATTGAGCCTACGGGTAATAAATACCAGCTGCCTGGTTTTTCAGTATTGTTAGCCATTGTTTTTATGACATTTTGCCTCGGTGCATTTATATATTTTATTCATTCCATATCTCAAGAAATTCAAATCAATAATATCATGAGCGCTATCTTTAACAAGGCAAAAGATAGATTGAAATATTTAATTGATTCTGAAAAAGAACAAAACCGTAATTTTCCCGACACCTCTAATTGGCAAGTGATCACCTCTAAAACTTCGGGCTATATTGAAGATATTAGTTTAGAAGCCATATTTGATGAAATAGATGAATACAACGTAAAAATTGATATTATAGCTTACAAAGGGCAATATGTTTTTGAAGAAAGCCCGCTTTTAAAAATTGAAAATAAATTGGAGGATGATGTTGTTGATAATATAGTATCTGTGTTTACTTTTTCAAAAAGCGAATTTATTGAAAACAACTATGTACTTGCTTTTAAGCAATTAACGGAAATAGCTGTTAAGGCCATGTCTCCAGGAATAAACGATCCAGGTACGGCATTAAACGCGATAGACTATATTACTGAATTATTTTTATTAAGAATGCAGAAAAGTGATGGTGATTATTTTAACGATACCTCAGGGGTACCCATAATAAAATTAAAAAATATTAATTTTGAAACCTTAATTTACCAAGTTATGGCATCGCTTAGAACCTATTGCAAACATGATATTATTATAGTTCAAAAATTAATTCAAATGCTCGGATTTTTGCAACAAAATTTAAAATGTGAATCAAAGGAATTCAAAAACATCGTAGCCTCAGAAATAGATAACCTTTATCAAGACGCTTCAAAAGCCATAGAGAATAAAAAAGATAAAGAAACGATTAAAAAGCAAGTAGAATTACTGCAAAGGAATTACTATTAAAAAATCAATTAATATTAAAAGTATACATGTTACCGCCTTCGTTTTTATCTCGTTCATCCGTTATATATACTATGGAGTCATTTTTAAAACAGATACCTTCTTTTTGAGAATCGTGCTCAAACTCTAATTCCTCAACTTTACCCTTAAAAAAATGATCAGGTTTAAAATTCGATAATTTCCATAATTTATCGTGGTTGAGTAAAACGACAACATCTTCATTTGGACTAATGGCTGCGGATGTTATTTTATGATGTTTACCTTCTAAATTAAAATCGGTTACCAATTCAGCAATATGGGTTCCTATTGTATTAGGTACTTTAATTAAAATACTGGTACTATTCTCTTTACTGAATATATAGAAGTAATCATTCAATAAAAAGAAGGCTTCAAAATCTTCTGATTTCACATCTTTTGGAAGTGTAAAATCAATAAGTTTTGCATTGGTTTTATCAACTATATGTTCAAGATCTTCTATTTTATAAATGGTAAATTTTTCACGTTTTTTGTTATTATTCCCAAAATCACCAATATAAATATTTCCGTATTTATCAGAAGTTAAATCTTCCCAATCTTCATTTTTAGCATTCGATATATCAATATCTTTAACAATACGCCCTTTTAGATCTAAACCATACAAATTATTTTTATTTCCAGCGTCTTCAATGGTCCAAAGTAAATCAGAATTTTTCACCAATTCTATAGCAGAGGCTTCTTTTAAGCTAGAATTAATATCTGCAATTACAGTAAGTTTTCCCGTTTTGCACGAAATAATTGAAAAGATAAAAAGTAAAAGAAATTTATTCATTGGTAGGGATAAATTATAATGCTAAATTTACGGAGTTTTTAAAACTTATGAAAGTATACGATGTTATAATTGTTGGTGGAGGTGCTGCAGGTTTTTTTGCAGCTATTAATGTTGCCGAACAAAATTCAGAATTAAAAGTGGCTATTTTAGAGCGCGGAAAAGAAGTGCTAACCAAAGTTAAAGTTTCTGGCGGTGGGCGTTGTAATGTAACTCATGCCGAATTTATTCCGCAAGAATTAGTTCAAAACTACCCCAGAGGTGATAAGGAATTATTGGGGCCGTTTCATCAATTCATGACTGGTGATACCATGGCGTGGTTTGAAAAACGTGGTGTAGAGTTAAAAACCGAAGAAGACGGTAGAATGTTTCCCATATCCAATTCATCGCAAACTATTATAGATTGTTTTTTAAATGAAGCCAAAAAATATAACGTTGACGTTTTATTAAATCAATCTGTACAATGTGTTAATTTTAATATTCCGGGGTTCCAAATTACAACAAAAAGCGATGAATTTAGTTGTGAAAAATTGTTAATAGCCACTGGGAGTAATCCAAAAATATGGAGGCTTTTAGAACAGTTAAATCACACCGTTACACCACCAGTACCATCACTTTTTACTTTTGATATTAAAGATGATCGTATTAAAGATATCCCTGGAGTAGTTGCCCAAAATGTTGAAGTTAGAGTTTTGGAAACCGATTTATTTAGCGAAGGTCCATTACTAATTACACATGTTGGGGTAAGTGCGCCTGCAATTTTAAAATTATCAGCTTTTGGTGCTTTGGAATTAGCAAATCGCAATTACAAATTTAAAATTGAAATTAATTTTATAAAGAACACTTTTGAAGATTGTTTGGATGCCTTAAAATTTTTAAAACTAGACTTAGCTAAAAAAGCAGTGTTAAAAACAGCGCAGTTTGATTTGCCTAAACGGCTTTGGCAAAAACTGGTTTTCGCATCAGAAATACATTTAGAAACACGTTGGGGCGATTTAAATAGAAGCCAACTAGAAAATTTAGCAAATCAACTCACCATGGCTGTTTTTAATGTTGACGGTAAAAGTACTTTTAAAGAAGAGTTTGTTACTGCGGGAGGCATTAATTTAAAAGAAATAAATTTTAAAACTTTTGAAAGTAAACTTCATAAAAATCTATATTTTGCAGGTGAGGTTTTAAATATTGATGCCATTACGGGCGGATTTAATTTTCAAAACGCTTGGACGGGAGCGTATATTGCAGCTCAAAATATGTCAAAATAGTGAACACGTATATCGCGTTTTTAAGAGGTATTAATGTGGGCGGACATAAGAAAGTCCCTATGGCAGATTTAAGAGCATTACTTTCAAAATCTGGTTTAAAAAATGTGCAAACGTATATACAAAGTGGTAATGTGATTTTTGAATCTGCTGAAAAGCATAGTCATAAATTAGAAGAGAAAATTCATGTGGCCATACATAATCATTTTGGTTTTGAAGTGCCCATTACTATTAAAACAAATACAGAGTTGCAGCGTATTTTTGATGCTTGCCCATTTTCTGAAGAAAAAAAAGTTAATAGTTATTTTATCTTATTATATGCAACGCCAAATGAATAAATAGTAGAAGAAATTTCTAAAATAGTGTATCCTAACGAAGAATTCTTGATAGTTAATAACTGTATTTATTCTTACTATGCTTTAGGTTATGGTAAAGCCAAATACCATAGTAATTTTTTCGAATGTAAATTAAACAGTTTGGCAACTGCCAGAAACTATAAAACAATAGTAAAGTTGTTATCTTTGTCAACTTATAAGTGAACAATGTCAGAAAAAAAATTTATACCAAAACCTTACATTAATTCTTTAGAAAATGGAAACGTTACATGGGCATCACCAAGCAATATTGCCTTAGTAAAATATTGGGGAAAGAAAGCGCATCAAGTGCCAGAAAACCCATCAATCAGTTTTACTTTAAGTGATTGTAAAACAATAACAAAGCTTAGTTTTTCAAAAAAGGAGAACGATAATAATTTTTCTTTTGAAGTTTACTTGGACGATGAAAAGAAAGATGATTTCAAACCAAAAATTGAAATATTTTTCAAGCGAATTGAAGTTTACTTACCATTTTTAAAAGATTATCATTTTAAAATAGAAACGTCTAATACGTTTCCGCACAGTTCTGGTATTGCATCCTCAGCATCAGGTATGAGTGCATTGGCTTTATGCCTGATGAGTATTGAAAAGAAATTAACCACCTCGACGACGCCTAGCACACGCCTTGATACGCGTATTTTTGATGATTATTTTGTCGTCCAAAAAGCATCATTTTTAGCACGTTTAGGCTCGGGTAGTGCCTGCCGAAGTTTAGAAGGTGATTTAGTGGTTTGGGGAAAACATAATGATATTGAAGGAAGTTCCGATTTGTTTGGTGTAAAATATCCGCTTGAGGTTCATGAAAACTTCAAAAATTATCAGGATACTATTTTACTGGTTGATAAAGGCGAAAAGCAAGTAAGCAGTACTGTTGGGCATAACTTGATGCATGGACATCCGTTTGCGCAGGAGCGATTTAAGCAAGCACATACCAATCTTTCTAGTTTAGTAAAGATTTTAAAAGCGGGTGATTTGGATAAATTTATAAAAATTGTTGAAAGTGAAGCATTAACACTTCATGCGATGATGATGACGAGTATGCCATATTTTATTTTAATGAAACCAAATACCTTAGAAATTATCAATAAAATATGGAACTTCAGGAAAAAAACAGACTCTAAAGTTTGCTTTACGCTAGATGCTGGAGCTAATGTGCATGTTTTATATCCAGAAAACGAATGTGAACAAGTATGTGAATTTATTAAAAATGAATTGGTTACATATTGTCAAAATGGTCACTATATTAGTGATAGAATTGGATTTGGAGCTAGTGAACTAACAATTGAAAATGGATAATTGATAATGAAGAAAGACAATGTAATTCAAGACAAAAGCTTTCTTTTTGCAGTGAGAATTGTAAACTTATCGAATACTTTATTTCAAAACAATGGCTTAGTTCGGGCACTTTAATAAGATCACACGTTAGAAAATCAGAACATGTAGAAAGAAAAGCTCATTTTTTCACAAATTATCTACAGCCTTAAAGGAAGCGAATGAAACGGAATATTAAATTGATTTAAAAGAAAAAACAGGCTATTTAAATAATTCTGAGTATCTTAGTGTACCGTTTGACATAAAAGAAATTCTAAAATTATTATTAAGCATTATAAAAACTTCAAAAAAATAATCGTTAATTTTGCAATATCAATTTTTCATTAGTTTATGAAAGGACCTCTCTTTTACTCTAAAATATTACTCTTCGGTGAATACGGAATTATTAAAGATTCTAAAGGTTTATCAATTCCATATAATTTTTATAATGGTGCGTTAAAGGTAGATGAAAATCCATCTGAAATAGCTATAAAATCTAATGCCAGTTTAAAAAGATATGTTGCTTATTTGCAAGATATAGATAAGGATTTGGTAAATTTTGATATTGAAGTTCTAAAGCAAGATATAGATAAGGGGATGTATTTTGATTCTTCTATTCCACAAGGTTACGGAGTAGGCAGTAGTGGTGCCTTGGTTGCTGCTATTTACGATAAATACGCGCATGATAAAATCACAGTTTTAGAAAATTTAACGCGAGAAAAACTACTCAAATTAAAGATTATTTTTTCTGAAATGGAATCTTTTTTTCACGGAAAATCTTCAGGCTTAGATCCATTGAATAGTTATTTAAGTATACCAATTCTTATTAATTCAAAAGATAATATTGAAGCCACGGGTATACCAGCACAACAAAGTGAAGGCAAAGGTGCCGTTTTTTTAATCGATAGTGGTATTGTTGGTGAAACGGCTCCCATGGTAAGTATATTTATGGAAAGCATGAAGCAGGAAGGCTTCCGTAAAATGCTTAAAAATCAGTTTATAAAGCATACAGACGCCTGTGTGGAAGATTTCTTAACCGGTAATATGAAGTCGTTATTTAAAAACACAAAACAACTATCAAAAGTAGTTTTAAATCACTTTAAACCTATGATTCCTCAACAATTTCATCAGCTTTGGGAAAATGGGATTAAAACTAATGATTACTATTTAAAGCTTTGTGGTTCAGGTGGTGGCGGTTATATACTAGGTTTTACTGAAGATATTGAAAAAGCAAAAAAATCACTTTCAGATTATAAATTAGAAGTCGTTTATAACTTCTAAACGTCTTTTTGTCCTTTTGTCACCCTTAGTACAGTCGAAGATTGCCACCAAAATAATTTTCAATGTTAAGTAGAAGACAGAAACATATTCTAATTAAATTTTTTAGTATGTTTTCAGTGGTTAGAGGCTATAATATATTAATTGTAGTTATCGCTCAGTATCTAGCTTCTATTTACATTATGGCACACGATAAGCCTTTAAAGGATGTTTTGTTTGATCCTAATTTATTCATGCTTGTATTGGCATCGGCATCAACCATAGCAGGAGGTTATATCATTAACAATTTCTATGATTCGGAAAAAGACTTAATAAACAAACCCTTCAAATCTAAATTAGATAGGTTAGTTAGTCAAAATACCAAGTTATCATTTTATTTTGTATTAAATTTTGCGGCAGTAGTCATGGCAAGCTATGTATCTTTTAACGCAGTGTTATTCTTTTCACTTTATATTTTTGGTATTTGGTTGTATTCGCACAAACTTAAAAAGTTGCCTTTTATAGGCAACTTAATTTCAGCTATTTTAACGATAACGCCCTTTTTTGCTGTTTTCCTGTATTATAAAAATTTTGAAACTGTCATTTTTGTACATGCTATGTTTTTATTTTTATTGATATCGATGCGAGAACTGACCAAGGATTTAGAAAATATAAAAGGCGACCTACTTCAAAATTATAAAACAATTCCGGTTGTTTATGGCGAAAAAGTTTCAAAAAATATGCTTACAATTTTAGCTGTTTTTACTTTAATACCCACATATTTACTTTTGTTTTATTTTGAGATAGGTTATATGTATTTGTATTTTTATTTCAGTACGTTTTTATTAATAATTTTCTTGTTTATACTTTGGAAATCTAGAATAAAAATTCATTATTTAATACTTCATAACATTTTGAAATTCATTATTTTAGCAGGTGTTTTTTGTATTGTATTGATTAATGTTGGTTTGGTTTTAAATCGTATTTAGCAAAATCGTTCGTCTTAAATCGTTAATCATGATATTAAGTATATCTTTGCAAAAAAATAATAAGTCATGAACAGACAACAAGGGAGTAAAGGAAAAGGAAAGCCGTCGGGACGTGGTGAAGGCAATAAGCGATTTACAAGCCATGCAAGAGGAAATGCCCCTATAAAAAAAGCAAATTCTACCCCAAAAAAATCAAGTAATCCTGATGAAATCAGATTAAATAAATATGTAGCTAACTCAGGCATGTGTTCTAGAAGAGAAGCCGATGTTCATATTGCCACAGGTTTAGTTTCTGTAAATGGCAAAGTAATTACTGAAATGGGTTACAAGGTAAAATTAGGAGACGAGGTACGTTATGATGGCGCCAGAATTAATCCAGAGAAAAAAGCCTATGTTTTATTAAATAAACCTAAGGGATTTGCTACAACAACTAGTGAAGGCAAAGGAAGAACGGTGATGGATTTGGTGGCTAATGCTACAGCATCGAGAATAAAACCCATAGGGCGGTTAGGCAGAAACTCAAAAGGTTTGTTATTGTTTACAAATGATGAACAAATACATGATAAATTTACCAACTCAAAAAATGGGGTAGCGCGCTTATTTCATATCGAGTTAAATAAAAGTTTAAAACTTGAAGATTTAAAAAAGATACAAAACGGTTTTAAAATTGACGGAAAACTGATTGAAGTTGAAGAAATTAGCTATATAGATGGGGCTTCAAAAAAAGAAATAGGCTTAAAAATTAAAAATACAGGAAATACTATTTTAAGAACCATATTTGATTACGTTAAATATGAAATAATAAGTTTAGATTGTGTTGCTATTGGTCACTTAACCAAAAAAGATATTCCTCGTGGGAGTTGGAAACATCTTACAGAGCAGGAATTAAACACCTTGAAGATGCTTTAGGTTTTAAGTATATATTTTAATATATTGAGTAGGATATACATGAAAAGATTATTGCAAGTAGCCAATGGTATGGCTTTTATTTCGGTTGTTTTTATTAATTATTTATCGAACACTGGTATGCTTAATAATACCACTATTGGCGCAGTTTCAGATAGCTATAAGTCTCTATTTACGCCTGCAGGTTATACATTTGTTATTTGGGGAGTTATTTACCTTATGCTGTTTGGTTTTGTTATATATCAAGGTAGAAGTCTATGGTCTAAAAAAGTAAAAAATGACGATTTTGTATTAAAAATCGGATGGTGGTTTATAGCATCTTGTGTTTTTAACTCGGCTTGGGTTTTTGCATGGATATATGAATACACTGGATTATCATGCATTTTAATATTTTTATTACTGTTTTCTTTGTTAAAAATTATTTTAAACAATAGAATGGAGTTGGATGATGAACCTTTCCCCATTATTGTATTTTTATGGTGGCCATTTGTGATTTACAGTGGTTGGGTAACGGTGGCAAGTATTGCTAATGTTTCCACATATTTAATTAAAATTGAATGGGGTGGTTTTGGTATATCAGAGGTTATTTGGACGATTATTTTAATCGTTATTGCTATTATAATAAATAGTCTTGCCATTTTGAAACGAAATATGCGTGAGTTTGCCTTGGTTGGTGCTTGGGCGCTTATAGGTATTGGTAATGCAAATAAAGGTAGTTTTGAAATTATAATGTACACAGCATTTGCAGCTGCGGGTATTTTAATCATACTTTGTAGCATTCATGGTTATAAAAATCGAGAAACCAATCCGTTTATCAAATTTAAACAGATGATAAATAAGTAAATAATATGCGCCTTTTCTCGAGATTTTTGCGTTAGGGATAGCAGTGTAAATCCTTTTTTTGAAGCATGAAAAAAAAGATTGTAACGCATAGCCTGACTCTTTTGGTAACCCTCAAATTTTTTTTTTAAAAAACTTTTTTTTATTTAAAAATAATCTACATTTGTTCCACTTTTAGCTGAACACTTTGAACCCTGTTTCTACGTTCGGGCTTTTGAAAATTAGGAAGTTATATTCAAAAGCAGCTTACAGATTGAGCGACCGAATTTTAAAGCTAACTTCCGTTTCACCCATACATGCTATACAGCATAAATATGCCTTTGTACCTACCACGAGTAGAGAAATTCAAGTTTGATAACGTTTATTTTTTGTTAACTTAACGCGTAGTTAATATCTTCGCTACATCTTTAATCTTTTAAAAAAATAAATTGAACACAAAATATATTGATTTAATAAATCAGACTTACGATTTTCCGCAAGAAGAATTTGAAGTTGATAAAGCACAATTGCATTTTCATGGTATTGATTTAATGCAACTAACAAAACAATATGGCGCACCATTAAAGTTTACGTATTTGCCTCAAATATCTAATAATATTAATAAGGCCAAAAAGTGGTTTGATGATGCCATAAAAAAATACAATTATAAGGCGCATTATAATTATTGTTACTGTACAAAAAGTTCGCACTTTAAGCATGTTTTAAATGAAGCTTTAAAAAATGATATTCATATTGAAACCTCTTCAGCGTTTGATATTGATATCGTTGAAAGGCTAAAAGCAGCAGGAAAAATTACAGATGATACGTACGTAATTAGTAATGGGTTTAAGCGTGCACAGTATGTCACAAATATTGCTCGCTTAATAAATAACGGACATAAAAATGCGATTCCGATTATTGATAACTACGAGGAAATAGATTTGCTATCTCAAGAAATTGATGGGAAGTTTAACGTAGGAATTAGAATAGCTTCTGAAGAAGAACCTAAGTTTGAGTTTTATACCTCGCGTTTGGGGATTGGCTACAAAAATATTGTACCTTTTTATCGAAGTCAAATTGCAAACAATAAGAAAGTTAAACTTAAAATGTTACACTTTTTTATAAATACGGGTATTCGGGATAATGCCTATTATTGGAACGAACTTCATAAATGTTTGAAAGTTTATACCAATTTAAAAAAGATTTGTCCGTCTTTAAATAGTTTAAACATTGGCGGTGGTTTTCCAATAAAAAATTCTTTAGCTTTTGAGTTTGATTATGAGTATATGATTGATGAAATTGTAAACCAAATCAAATTAACTTGTGATGAAGAAGAGGTAGCTGTACCCAATATTTTTACTGAGTTTGGTAGTTTTACGGTAGGTGAAAGTGGCGGAGCCATTTATGAAGTTTTGTACCAAAAACAACAAAACGATCGTGAAAAATGGAATATGATTAACTCATCGTTCATTACTACCTTACCAGATACTTGGGCCATAAATAAACGTTTTATTATGTTGCCTGTAAACCGTTGGGACCAAAGTTATGAGCGTGTTTTATTGGGAGGATTAACTTGCGATAGCGATGATTATTATAATAGCGAACAACACATGAATGCTATTTATTTACCAAAATACAACAAAGAAAAACCATTATATATCGGATTTTTTAACACAGGAGCTTACCAAGAAACTATTGGTGGTTTTGGGGGCTTACAACACTGTTTAATTCCTTCCCCAAAGCATATTTTAATTAACAAAGATGCTGATGGAAAGTTAACAACAGAGCTCTTTAGCGAACAACAAAAAAGTGAAGACTTGCTTAAAATATTGGGTTACGAAAAGCCTAATAATAGCAAAGTTAAAAAAAATGCTTTAAAGGAAGCATCTAATAAAATTTTAAATTTTAGTGAAAAAGATGAGTAAAAAAGGACCAATTTCTCAATTTATAGAAACCCATTATTTACATTTTAATGCAGCCGCTTTGGTAGATGCCGCCAAAGGCTATGAAGCTCAATTAGAAAATGGCGCAAAAATGCTAGTTTCGCTGGCAGGTGCCATGAGCACAGCAGAATTAGGTAAAAGTTTTGCAGAAATGATTCGTCAAGATAAAGTACAAATTATTTCATGTACGGGAGCCAATCTAGAGGAGGACATTATGAATTTAGTAGCGCATTCCCATTACAAGCGTGTACCAAATTATCGTGATTTGACACCTCAAGAAGAATGGGATTTGTTAGAAAAAGGATTAAATCGAGTTACCGATACCTGTATTCCTGAGCATGAAGCCTTCAGACGTTTACAAAAGCATATTGTTAAAATTTGGAAAGATGCTGAGGCTAAAGGCGAACGCTATTTACCTCATGAATATATGTATAAAATGCTGTTGTCTGGTGTTTTAGAGCAATATTATGAAATCGATTTAAAAGATTCTTGGATGTATGCTGCCGCTGAAAAAAACTTACCTATAGTCTGCCCAGGTTGGGAGGATAGTACTATGGGTAATATATTTGCAAGTTACGTTTTAAAAGGTGAATTAAAAGCAAGCACCATAAAATCGGGTATTGAATATATGACGTTTTTAGCCGATTGGTACACCGATAATTCTAAAAACGGTATTGGGTTCTTTCAAATAGGTGGAGGAATTGCAGGCGATTTTCCAATTTGTGTAGTACCCATGTTATACCAAGATATGGAGCGTACCGATACACCATTTTGGAGTTATTTTTGCCAGATAAGCGATTCTACAACAAGCTACGGATCGTATTCAGGAGCTGTTCCAAATGAAAAAATTACTTGGGGTAAATTAGATATTAACACTCCAAAGTTTATTATTGAAAGCGATGCGACCATTGTGGCGCCGTTAATTTTTGCTTATTTATTAGGTCAATAAAAAATGGAAATAAAGAAAATTGAAAATATAGAATTAAAGTACTTAACGATTGGTGATTTTGAAGAATTAAAAGCAGCAACGTTAGAGTCTTACGGCGGTGTACTTGATTCTTATTGGAAAAAAGAACATATAAAACAATTAACAACCATGTTTCCAGAAGGGCAGGTGGTAATAAAAATTGATGGAAATTTAGCTGGTTGTGCATTATCACTCATAGTGGATTATGATAAACTAGATGATAATCACACTTACGCAGAAATTATTTCAGGTGAATCGTTTAAAAATCACGATTCAAACGGCGATGTATTATATGGTATTGACGTATTTATTAAGCCAGAATTTAGAGGGTTACGCTTAGGCAGACGACTTTACGATTATAGAAAGGAAGTTTGTGAAAACTTAAATTTAAAAGGTATTGTTTTTGGAGGACGGATGCCAAATTATCACAAACATAAAGATTTATCTCCTAAAGAATATATCGAAAAAGTAAAACGCAAAGAAATTCATGATCCTGTATTAAATTTTCAAATATCGAATGATTTTCATCCTGTTCGTGTTTTAAAAAACTACTTAGAAGGTGATACCGCATCAAACGAATATGCTGTTTTGATGGAATGGGATAACATTTATTATACGAAACCAAACAAGAAAGCTAGCACTATAAAAACAGTTGTAAGATTGGGTTTAATACAATGGCAAATGCGACCTTATAAAACACTAGATGATTTAATGGAGCAAGTCGAATATTTTATTGATAGTGTTTCGGGATATCGGTCAGATTTTGCGGTTTTTCCTGAGTTTTTCAATGCACCTTTGATGGCAGAATTCAATCATATGCATGAGCCAGAAGCCATTCGGGAGCTGGCAAAATTTACAGGAACTATTATTAATAAACTCAAACAATTATCAATCTCCTATAACATCAATATTATTTCTGGAAGTATGCCAGAATTAGTGGATGATAAATTATACAACGTAGGTTATTTATGTAGAAGAGATGGTAGTTTTGAGCGTTATGAAAAAATTCATGTAACCCCAGACGAAGCTAAAGTTTGGGGTATGCAGCGTGGTAATAAATTACAAACCTATGAAACAGATTGTGGTAAAATAGGGGTTTTAATATGTTATGATTCTGAATTTCCTGAGTTATCACGCTTGCTAGCAGATGAAGGTATGGATATTCTATTCATTCCATTTTTAACTGATACACAAAACGGCTATTCTCGTGTGCGTTTGTGTGCACAAGCTCGTGCGATAGAAAACGAGTGTTATGTGGCTATTTCTGGAAGTGTTGGTAATCTACCCAATGTAAGTAATATGGATATTCAATACGCGCAATCGGCCGTATTTACACCTTGTGATTTTTCATTTCCTAATAATGGTATTAAAGCTGAAGCGACCACAAATACTGAAATGATTTTAGTTGCTGATGTAGATTTAAGTTTACTAAGAGAACTCCATTCTTTTGGAGCTGTTAAAAACTTAAAAGATAGAAGAAAAGATTTTTACGATGTTATTAGAAAAAAATAATGATAAATAGTATATTTAAAAATATTTTAATAAACCCCACAACCAAAAATTAAGAAGATTAACTCTATGAAAAACAGAAATGATCATTTAAAACGTGTCATTGTAGATTTTAAAAAACTAACGCCAGAGATTCTAGCTTTGTTAGTTGAAAAGTATCCTGACGGATATGATGATGACCAAATAATATCATTTAGAAATCAACACAATGAAATGATTGAAGCAGTTGAAGTTGTTACTGTGGATACTAAATATCTAGTAAAAGTAAGCACAAAACTATCCATTACTATGGAGAATTATGATGAAGATGATTATGAAGATTTTGCTAATGATGATCCTGAAGCCGTGCAAGACCCAGATGTGGTTGACGAAGATGCAGATGATAACGAATAATAAAATATATTGCTATGAGAACAGCTGTTTTTAAATCCTATAAAAACGGTTTATATAAATTTTGGTTTGAAAACGGAGAAGAGTTAGTCTTTGAAGATGTTCATCCACGTGTTTTAAAACAGTTTGATTTAAAAAAAGATAAGAGTTTAATTGATAAAGATTTCAGAATCACTTTTGTTGAAGACGAAGATGGTGAAGACGTTATTTATCGAGTTGAAAGTTTAAAACCCCTTTAATTTAGATGACATGCAAACAGCTTTCCATGTGTCTTTACCTTGCCAAAGTGTAAGAGAGACAAGCAGTTTTTATACTAATTTGGGTGCATCCCTTGGCAGAAAAACTCAAAATTGGGTTGACGTAAATTTGTATGGTCATCAACTAACTTTTATTAAATCAGGAAAATTTAATTTCAATAATCCTAATTATGTGTTTGAAGGTAAAATTTTACCGTCATTTCATTTTGGAGTTATTTTAGATAACCAATCTTGGAATAATATTCATACTAAACTCAAGGAAAAGAATTTTGATTTAGTAACCGAATCTACATTTTTAAAGGATAAAGTTGGTGAACATCATTCCTTTTTTGTGAACGATCCAAATGATTATCTGTTAGAATTTAAGAGTTTTAAAAATCCAAACGCGGTTTTTAATTCATAAAACACATATCAATATTCATAAAAAAAAATAAAAACGCATAAATAAAAATCTAATAATCTAATTTGCTGATGATTTTAAAGAAAAAGTCATTTTAAGTAATTCGGACTTTCAGCAACCTGTTTTCCGAAATATTATTTAATTAAATGCTTTAAATTTTACTAAAATGAAAACAAAATCAATATTATTTTTTGGCTGTGTTACTTTGTGTTTTTTATCCTTATCAAGTTTTAAATCTATAGATAAAAATCAAGATGAGATTGTTTTAAATGCCACTTTTGATGGGCATGAAGATTATGGTTATAATTTTATTTATACTGATGCAGACGGAGAGGAACGCACTATGACATTTCAAGAAATTGAAGAGTCAGTTTTAAGAAGTTTTGATTTAAATTCTGATACATTAATAAAAACTAAATTTAAAATCACTTATAAAATTACAATTGAAAAATCTCTTGATGACAATGGTAATGAAGATGAAGAAGAAATAAATACTATTATCAAATTAGAAAAGAAATAGTTTTTATTCTTTTTTAAGATTTTAGAATATCAAATAATTAGGCTTCCAATTTGGGGGCCTTTTTTATGAAAACTTCCCAAATAAAAACACCGTAAACTACAAGATATTCAGCGGTAATTATAAACAAGTTTTCGCTTTTATCCGCTTTATTAATATTAATATAGGCTAGATAACTTAAAATAATTACAAAACTCCAAACTAGTGGAAATTTGTATTTAGTAAATACACTTAAAATAAGTAACGTACTAATATACCACGGATGAATAGTAGCAGCCATAAAATAATAAAAGGATAATGCCAACAGCATCGTAGCAATTAGTTGAGTCATATTTTTGTTCTTTTTAAAAAACGTTAAGATTAAAACAAAAATAATTACTATAAATGACGTTATTTTACCAATAATAGCAATTTCATTATAACCTCTAAAACCGTATCCAATTTCGCGCACAATGTAATACAAACTGGCATTAAATTCAAATTTCTGAAACCACAATGCGACTGTTTCAGAATAGTTATTTATAAACTCAGAGGAATAAAAAGGAAGAAATAATAGTAAAGTTGTAATGGTAATAATCCCATAAAACGCAAGTATTTTTTTTATTCCTGCGAAGTTAGGAATCCATTTTTTAAAGCTTTTATTATGTTGAATAAGCGACAAATCGATTTCATCATCAACGGTAGAAAAAGTATTTGTTGTTACGTCTCTTCTCATAAACCATTGCCAAAACAGAGGTAGAAAGATTAAAGGTATCAATTTTACAGAAATAGATAATGCAAAAACTAGCGCAGCCCATTGCCAATTACCTGTGTAAAGTAGGTATAAACTCCATATTAAAAAGAAAATCATAACTCCTTCAAAATGTAAATTTCCTGTGAGCTCGATAATGATAAACGGATTTAAAACATACCAAAAGATATGGTAAGCAGGTAAGTGGAGTTGTTCTAAAAGTTTTTTTCCAAAATAAAGTGTACCAAAATCGGCAGCAATAATAATAAGGCGTAAACCAACTACCGAACTTAAAATACTTTGGCCAGGAAATAGATTAGCAATAACAAAACACAATTGATTAATGGGTGGGTAGTTTGTAAAATGGCTTGCATTTAAATGCCCCATACCAGCGAATAATTCTTGGGCATGAGCCACAGGAAATTCACTTTTAGAAATAAATAATTCCACGGTATATAAATATGGATTTAACCCTTCCAAAATCATACGACCATCCCAAATAAAACGGTAAAAGTCTTGTGATAAATTAGGAATAGCGATGATAAAAACAGCTCGAAATCCAAACGCTAAATAGCTTAAAAAAAGGATATTGCTTTTAAAATAGGTCACTAATTTGTAGAAAAACATAAACACCGCGCTATAAAGTGTAATTAGTTTTATATAGTCTGTCCTAACCAAATCGTAAGCGAAACCCCAATAAAATAAAATACTTGATATCGCCATGAGCAATGGAAGTTTATGAAGTTTTAAAAACGTTGGGTTTAAAAGCATGCGGTAAATATATAATTATTTGGTTGTATTTTTAAATCGAAGATCACTACAGAGTGTTTATTAACTTTTTAGGGATGGATGCCTTTAAGTTTCGATTGAAACGTAAGTTCTGCGTTAGCGATTGTAGCGACATCCTTTTTAAAACTTTAATACAATTAACTTGGTGTAGTACTAGATTTTGATAGATTGCCCCGTCGTTCCTCCGCGTAATGACGGTTTAAAAAGATACAGCGGAAAGCGCGATCCATTGGGTAACGCCCAAAATATTTAAATTTCTGGCTTTGCTAGACTAACAGTTAAAGTGATAAATTTGATTAAAAAATCAAAATATTTCTTTTAGACTTTGGAACTCAAAGATTTAAAAAACACAAAACCGAAGCCTAAAAATAGCATAAGATGAAACGGGAAGAGTCCGAAATCGCCACCTTGATCACCTACAATAAAGGCGCTGTACATACCAAATGCAAAATAGAGCATAAGTAAACCCTCGAAAATAACATGCACAGATACTGTTTTTTTGATGTATTTATTCTTTTTTAGATTGTCTTTAAATTTGCTAATATTAAATTTTGGGGTACGCACAAATTCGCTTTTTTTACCTAAATGACCTTCTAAAACGGCTATGGTATTGTGTAGCGAAAAACCCATCGCAATAGAGAAAAACACAAAAAACATACCTATATAATTCACAAAGTTTTTTATACCGCCACCATAGATGTTTTTGTACATAAACCAATAGCAAATAAAGAATATGAGTGTACTTATTACAAAGAAACTCATAACTAAAAAATATGATTTTAAATGGGCGTATTCATTTTTTATGTAAAGCATCGGAATACTTAAAACAGCTACGATTAGAATATTTAAAAACATAGTGCTATTTAGTAAATGTAATAATCCGTGTACTTTAGTTTTAGCTGATATATTTTGATTTTTTAAGACCCGCCAAAGCATTTTTTTAAAATTTTCGGCACCACCTTTGTTCCATCTAAATTGTTGAGAACGTGCAGCACTTATAACAACGGGAAGTTCGGCAGGGGTTTCAACATCTTCCAAATATTTAAATTTCCAGTTTTTTAATTGGGCACGATAGCTTAAATCCAGATCTTCAGTTAGTGTGTCGCCTTCCCAATTTCCAGCATCTAGAATACAGTCTTTACGCCAAACGCCTGCTGTTCCATTAAAATTAATAAAATGCCCTTTACTATTTCGGCCAACTTGCTCTAATGTGAAATGTGCATCGAGCGCAAAAGCTTGAATTTTTGTAAGTATGGAGTAATTACGGTTAATATGACCCCAACGTGTTTGTACAACACCAATTTCTGGATTTTTAAAATATGGAATAGTACGTTTTAACCAGTCTTCTTCAGGAAGAAAGTCGGAATCAAAAATAGCAATATATTCGCCTTTTGCAATTTTCAATCCTTCTTTAAGCGCACCAGCTTTATAACCCGTTCTATCGGTTCGGGTAATATGTTGAATATCTAAACCTGTAGCTTTGATTTTTTCTATCTGTTCTCTCGTAGTTTCAACAGTTTCATCGGTTGAATCATCCAATACTTGAATTTCTAGTTTTTCTTTTGGATAATCAATTTTCGCAATGTTATCCAGTAAGCGTTCCATAACATACATCTCATTATAAACAGGAAGCTGTATAGTAACATAAGGGATTTCTTCTAAATTTGAAAAATTGAATCTTTCCGAATGATCTTTGTGTTTTTTGGATGCTAAATAATTAAATAACAAATTAAGTTGCGCCAATGCATAGGCGAATATCATTAAAAGCGCAACGGTATATATAATTATAATTGTGGTTTCTAAAATCATTTTTTAATACTGTATTTGAAAATCCAACCCAAGATTTTTACGCCTGCAAATATAGCACCTTTTAGCGTACCAGACACTTTTGAAACGCCAATTCTGTTTCGGTAATTTACTGGCACTTCGGTATATGTAAGTTTTTGCTTCATGGCCTTAAGTTGCATTTCTACGGTCCAACCATAAGTTTTATCTTCCATATTAAGCGCTAATAGTTTGCCATATTTTATGGCTCTAAAAGGCCCTAAATCTGTGAAATTTGCACCAAAAAATAGTCGCATAAGTGTGGTAGCTAACCAATTGCCAAAAATTTGAGGTGTAGTCATAGAACCTTCTTCTCTAAGTTTTTTAACACGAGCCCCTATTACAAAATCGATGTTATGTTCAATAATGGGAGCAACAATTTTTGTAAGTTCTTCAGGATAGTCACTATAATCACCATCTAAAAACACAATAATATCTGGTTTTATGTTTTGATTTGCAATGTACTGCATGCCCTTTAAACAGGCGAAGCCATAACCTTTATTGCTTTCAGTTAAAACGGTTGCACCAGCTTTTTTTGCGTTAATTTCAGTGTCATCAGTTGAATTATTACTAACAACAATAACTTCATCAACATACTTTGGAATAGCTTTAATGACGTATCCAATAGAATCTACTTCATTGTAAGCAGGAATGATGACTTTTATTTTCATCATTAAAAATGTAATGAATAATGTTCTTTTCTGAGAACTTTAAAATTCATCCAAGATTTAAGGTTTTTCATTGATCTATATTGAGTTACAGATACTATTTTTTCATTTTTATACATGAGATCATAGTTTTTTTTGAATTGTTATTTACTTAACCTTCATGATTTACTTTTTCCGTAGTATCATAAAATAATTACCAATTTGTTTTTTGTCCGTTTATAAAATGATCTTCACCTCTTTTATGGTACAAAAATACCAATAATTTACAGGTATATGGTTTGAAAGATGCTCTTCTTTTTCAATGGTTTTGTTTTTCGATTAGAACTTCCAATAGGTTTATTTATTTTTTTTGAAGCCTGAGATTTGCTTTTATTTTTCTACTTTCATAGAAGACTCATTTAAATATTCATTTTCCGCGAAAGTGTTTAGTGCGATAAAAACTAATAGGATAACTGATTTATCTTTCATTTTACATTTTTTTGCCACAGAATTCACAAATACTTTCTTTAGAACGCTGATAACGGCATACTGTAAACTACTTTTTATTCACCAAATCCATTAAATTTACATCATTTCCTAATAAAATTTCATTGGCGTTGATACGTCCATCCATACTATCATTCTCTAATTTTAAAACACCTCTTGGACAAACCGCACTACAGATACCGCAACCTACGCAGCTAGAGCGTACGATATTTTCACCCTTTTGAGCATAAGCACGAACATCAATTCCCATTTCGCAGTATGTAGAACAATTTCCACAGGAAATACATTGTCCGCCATTGGTTGTAATTCTAAATTTTGAAAATAATCGCTGTTGAAAACCTAAAATGGCTGCCATTGGACAACCAAATCGGCACCAAACCCGATTTCCAAAAATAGGATAGAAGCCCGTACCTATAACGCCTGAGAATATCGCACCAATTAAAAATCCATAGGTTGTTCTTAACGTTTCCGCTTTAAAAATGAATAGTTTGGTTTGTGAACTAAAAACATGTATACCAATTAATACGGCTATAATAATAAAATAACCGATAGCACCATATTTGGCATCTTTCGCTAATTCTTTTCGTTTAAATAGCATCACTAGCGTAAAAACTAAGGTTAATATACCAGCAACAGTGGCTAGAAAAACCGAGCGTGTTAACCAATATTTATTAGCATCATAGCCTAAATAGGTGTAAATAACGGCAGTCGTCATAAGGACAACAAATACTAGCACACTGTGTATTACCCAGCGCTCAACTTTCCATGCAAACTGACTTTTATCGCTTAAGTGTCTGAAAGAATCTCCCGCAGTTTCTGCTAAACCACCACAACCGCAAACCCATGAGCAATACCAACGTTTACCAAACTTAAAGGTTAAAATGGGCGTAATTACAAAAACGGATAGTATACCAAAAACCAACATAGCCATACCAATGGTTCCAGCATTTATAAATGAATTAACGCGGTATTGCTCGAAATTATAATAGTTAAGAGGCCATACATTTTTTAAATCGTAATAAGGTAAATCAGAATTCATCACATACATAAATTCTGGAATTAAAAACGCAAACGCTAATTGAAAAAACATCACCGAAATGGTTCTTATTTGTTCATAACGATTATGTCTGTATTTTAAAATAAATTTATAACCAAACGCTAAAATAGCAACCGTATAAAGTGTGCCATAAACAAACCATTGACTTGCTGGCCTTCCGCTTAGAAGTTGACTTAATGGATCAAATAAAGCAATTAAACCTGTATTTTCGCCACCATTAGTAGGAGCTCCTAAAAGGTCTTCGTAAAAATATAGAACGATATAAAAAAGGGTTAAAACAACCCCTGTTATCCATCCTAAAGTGCCACGAGACGATATAGATTTAAACCAAATACCGTCATTTTTTATGCCTTTTAATTGGGTTAAATAAGCCTCATTTGCAAAAATGATTGTACCAAGAGTAATTAAGAGTAAAGAACCTGTTAAGAACAAGGCTTTATTTGGAAAGTTAACGTTTACTAACGCAAGTACTAAAATAAATAGCCCTGTAATACCTAAGCCAACTGATAACTTTTGTTTTTTTGAAAGATCTTGAGCATCGGGTTTTGCTAAAGACATGCTTTTGTTTATTTTGATACTCATAATGATGCTGTTTGAAATTGGTGGTTATAGGCTTTTAAAATATCTTTTTCAAAATGGGTGTAAAATTCTGGATCAAAATTCGCCTTTTCTAAATGCTCAATAACATAATTTATATCCCGCTTTTCTGTTAACCATTTGTCAAATGTTTCATGGCGCATTCTAATGCCAAACGTATTGATACCTAAAAATAAATTAGAATCTTTATGATATGCAACGGTGATGCATTTGGTATCATCATCATGCTTCCAATGGAAATGCTTCTCAAAATCTGGTTTTCCTTTACTTCCATGAACCCAACCGTAGGTTTGATATTCAATATCTAAAAACTTAGCGGAGTTAAACCAATGTCCGGGTTTGTATTGCATTTTGTTTCCACAAATGGTTTGAGCTAAAGTTTCACCCATCATGCGTCCTGTATACCAAACAGCTTCAATAGTTCGGCGTTGGCCAATGGCCTCATGTTGCTCTGCACAATCACCAAGAGCATACACATCGGGTATATTGGTTTCTAAAAATCGATTCACCTTTACACCTCGACCAATTTCAATATCAGAATTTTTTAAAAAATCAATATTGGGAGTTACACCAGCAGTTAATCCAACAACGTCACATTCAATTTCTTCGCTTGTTTCTTCAATTATTATAGATTTTACTTTTCCATTTTCATCAGAAATTATTTCTTTTAAATTAGTTGAAAGTCTTAGGTCTATATGATGATTTTTTATGTGTCGGTTTATCATTTCGCTTTCACCTTCTGGTAAAACACCATTCCAAAAACTATGCTCTCTTACTAGAAAAGTAACAGGAATACTTCTGCTGTTAAGCATTTCAGCTAATTCAATACCTATAAGTCCGCCACCAACTATTACAGCGCGTTTACATACTTTATTATTAGGGGCATATTTTTCTAAATTTTCTAAATCTTGTTTATGGTACATGCCCATAACACCTTCTAAATCTTGCCCAGGCCAACCGAATTTGTTAGGCTTACTGCCAGTTGCTATAATGAGTTTATCATATTTTAATGAATCTTCATCAGCAAAAAAAAGTGTTTTACTTTTGGTTTCAACAGATTTTACAAAACCTTTTTTTAGGTCTATTCTATTTTTATCCCAAAACCAATCTTCATATGGTTGTGTATGTTCAAATTTCATATGCCCCATATAGATGTACATGAGTGCAGTTCTTGAGAAAAAATATTCTGATTCCGCAGAAATGATGGTTATTTTTTTATCGGAAAGCTTTCTAATATGGCGAGCTGCTGTTATCCCTGAAATACCGTTTCCAATAATGACTATATGTTCCATGTTTTGGTTGTTATGTTGTATTAGGTCGAAGTTAAAGATAAGAACTTAACTCAAAGTAGTCATTTAGAATTGCTATAAATTGAATTTTGAATGTAAGTAAAGTATTTTTTGTAAACGGTCGAATATCTTTTGTTTTTTGTAAGTAAGCTAACCTGTAAAGCGACAGAGTTGTAATTGCTTTGCATTATATAATTATAAAGAATGAAAAAATATATCATTATTACAATCATTACACTAATAAGTTTTAATGGTTTTTGCCAACATTTGGAAGCCTTCTTTAATGAAACCGATTTATTTTTGAAAGCTCATGTTTCACATGGAAGAGTAGCATATTCCAATATTTATTCTAATCCAGAATCACTCAACAATCTTTTAAATATGGCTGAAAAAGTTTCAGTTTCTAAAAATGATACTAAAACGTATCAAGCCTTTTGGATTAACGCTTATAATATAGCCGTTATAAAAGGCATCATAGATAATTACCCAACCAAATCTCCACTGGATAATAACGGTTTTTTTGATAAAACGACTTATAGCTTAGGAGGAAATAAAATCACTTTAAATGATATTGAGCACAAACTTTTAAGAGCACAGTTTAACGATGCCCGTTTTCATTTTGTACTTGTTTGTGGCGCATTGGGTTGTCCGCCATTAATTAATGAAGCGTATTTGCCAAACACATTAAATGCACAATTGGAAAAACAAATTAAAATAGCAATAAATGGTTCGTTTTTAAGAGTAAATACCAAAAAGAAACGCGTAGAGGCTTCTCAAATTATGGAGTGGTATAAAGGCGATTTCACAATGGATGGTAAATCAGAAATTGACTTTATAAACCAATACAGAACAGAACAAATTCCTAATAATTTTAAACTAAGTTACTTTCCTTATAATTGGACTATTAACGCCCAATAAACGCTAACAAATCAAAAACCACCAAACATGAAAAAAATAGCATTAATAGTTGTCTTATTAACATTCAGTTTTGACGCTTTTACTCAAGAAGATGATGATAAAAATCAAGGCAGTGTCATTCAGACTTATACACCTTCAAAATTATTAAAACTAGGGCAATGGGATATTAAATGGTTCAATAATTTATACACTGAAACTAAAGATTTATTTGGAACAAACGGTAATAAACAAAACATATCAAGAAATACATTTTTTACTTCAACAGTAGATATATTTACTGGGGTTTCACCAGATAGCAAATTCAATCTTGGGCTTTTGCTTGAGTTTCGTTCTAACGTTATTGGCGGACGAGATGCTTTAGATGTTTTTAAATTTGATGGTGAAACAGGAAGTGCACGCTCGGGTTTTACCTCATTTGCACCAGCAATAAAATTTAACCCTTTAAAAGGCGTTGGTAATTTTACCATACAAACCGCATTTCATATTCCTTTGGTTGATAATGAAGTGGAGGACGGTGTGTTTTTAGATCAAAAAGGCTTTATTTTTCAAAACCGATTTTTTTATGATTATAGTTTTTTAGGTGGCAAATGGCAATTATTTTCAGAGTTAAATACGGAGTATAATTTTGGAAAAAAACTAGAAAGAGATACAAATGGTATTCAGATTGCAGGGAGTTTCGCAAACAACAGTTTTCGGTTAACCCCTGGTGTTTTTTTAAGTTATTTCCCAAGTTCTAAATTTACTATTTTGGGGTTGGTACAGCATTCACAATTAATTGATGCTGGCAATAATTTTTCTCAAGATTTTACGGCTTTGGGTGGTGGAGCAAAATACCAATTAACCAATGTTTTAAATATAGAAACTCTTTATACAAGTTTTGTTCGTGGAAACGATACTGGTTTAGGAAAAACATTTAATATAGGTTTAAGAGCGTTATTTTAATAATTAATAATAAATTAGAAGTTTAAAAATTGCTTTTAATGAAGAATAAGTTCTTAATTGTTTTAGGTATACTACTTATTCAATCGTGTGTTAGCCAATCAGAAAAGATAAATGGTATTAGTTTTGTAGCATCAAGAGAAGTTGTAAATAGAAACCATATACAACCCGTTATTAATATACATGCAAACTATGCAGCAATCATGCCTTTTGGGTTTATAAAAAACCTAGAACATCCAGAAATAGTACATAACACAGATAGACAATGGTTTGGAGAAACTAGAAAAGGTGCCAAACAATATATTTTGGAACTTCAAAAAGATAACATAAAAATAATGATAAAGCCACAAATTTGGGTTTGGCGTGGCGAATTTACAGGGCTTATTGAAATGGAAAATGAAAGCGATTGGAATACTTTAGAGAAATCTTACTCTGATTTTATTTTAGAATATGCAACACTTGCCCAAGAGCTAAAAGCTGAAATTTTTTGTATCGGTACTGAACTTGAAAAATTTATTGAAAACAGACCAACATATTGGAGCGCATTGATTAAAAAAATTAAGTCGGTTTATAACGGGAAACTAACCTATGCTGCTAATTGGGACGAGTATAAACGAACGCCTTTTTGGAGTGAGTTAGATTATATAGGTATTGATGCCTATTTTCCAGTAAGCACTAGTAAAACGCCCACTTTAGTTGAAAGTTTGGCGGGTTGGGAATCCCATAAGGCTAAAATAAAAGAAACGTCTGAAAATTATGATAGGCCTATTTTATTTACAGAATTCGGCTATAGAAGTGTAGATTTTTCTGGAAGAAAACCTTGGGTGAGCGATAGAAGTATGAATCAAGTAAACCTTGACGCACAAACAAATACCACTCAAGCCTTATTTAAAACTTTTTGGAAAGAAAGTTGGTTTGCTGGAGGTTTTATTTGGAAATGGTTTATAGATCATGATGCGGCTGGTGGTGAAGAAAACCATCAATTTACGCCCCAAAATAAGCCTGTGGAAGCTTTGATAAAATCGCATTATGAATCTAACAAATAAACTTAAGGTTTTATTTATTTTGTGTTTTGTGACTTCATGGTCATATTCTCAGGATTATAATGTTGCTGACTTAAAAATTCAAGGAAATAAAAGAATAAAAACCTCTTTTATAAAAAGTGTGTCTTCAATTAAGTCTGGTATTACTTTGGATTCCGCAGTTATTGAGCAAGATATTATTCGATTAAAACGATTGCCCTCTGTTTCTCATGCATCCTATCAAGTATTTCATTCAAAAGAACATGAATACGATGTAATTTATAACATTGAGGAAAATTTTACTCTTATTCCCTCAGTGAATGTTTATACAACCGATAATGATGAATTTGCATACCGATTAGGTTTGTATGAGTTCAATCTATTTGGAAGACATATTACTTTAGGAGGATTTTATCAAAAGGATATTTATAGTAGTTATGCAATAAATTTTAGAGCACCCTATTTGTTTTCTAATAAACTAGGATTAGCTGTTAATCATCAAGACTTAACTACACAAGAGCCTGTTTTTTTCGATAACACATCATCTAATTATAAATATAACAACAAGTCTTTTGAGGTTTTAGGATTGTATGAATTAAATTTTGAAAATAGATTTGAACTGGGCTTAAATTATTTTGTTGAAGATTATCAGTATAAATTTGGGGCTACCAATCCGAATGTTCCACAAGCGTTAAATGTGCATAAGTGGTTACTTAAAGGGATATACGAATATAATAGCTTAGATTATTTTTATCACTATGTTTCTGGATTTAGAAGTCAGTTTAACTTTCAATATGTTACCTCCACAAATGATATGCTACCCGATTTTTTTATCGGTTGGAATGATTTTTTTCTTTTTAAGCGCGTTGGCAAAAAAGGAAATTGGGCTAATAGATTACGTTTGGGGCTTTCTACAAATGCTGACACCCCTTTTGCACCTTTTTCAGTTGATAATAATTTGAATATAAGAGGTGTTGGAAATACCATTGATAGAGGTACAGGTGCGATTGTGTTAAATTCTGAGTACAGGCAAACGCTCATTGAAAAAGGCTGGTTTGTTTTGCAAGGTAATGCCTTTATTGATGCTGGATCATGGCGAAATCCTGGAGGTGAATTAAGTGATTTTAGTAAAAACGAAAACATCAAAATTTATCCAGGTTTAGGCTTACGTTTTATTCATAAAAAAATATATAATGCTATTTTCAGAATTGATTATGGCTACGGCATTACCGAAAACTCTAGCAAGGGTTTTGTGTTTGGTATTGGGCAGTATTTTTAAACGTCTTTATTCTAGTACAATAACTAAATCTTCAGAATTTACCATAAATCCCGTTTTTAAAATAATTTTCTTAACTGTAGCATCAGTAGCAGCAGTAATGGTTGTTTCCATTTTCATAGCTTCAATAATAAACAAAGGTTGGTTTTTTACTACTTTTTCGCCTTTTTTAACTAAAATAGTAGATAACATACCTTGCAACGGTGCACCAATCTCTTTCGTGTCCGCTTTATCAGCTTTTATGTTTTCAACTTTATCTACCTTAATCGAAGAATCTTTAATATCAACACTTCTGCCTTGGCCATTGAGCTTAAAGTAAACCGTTACAATGCCATCTTCATTGGCTTTTCCAATGGAATCTAAAGTAATTAAAAGCGTTTTTCCCTTATCCAATTCTACAATAATCTCTTCACCAATCGCCATTCCATAAAAGAAATTCTTGGTCGGTAAATTCATTAAATTATCATATTTTAAATGTTGGTTAAAAGCATCTGTGAAAACTTTAGGATAGAGTTGATAGGATAAAAAGTCTGTGTAATCAATGGTTCGACTTAAGTCATGTTCAAATATTTTTCTGAAAGCCTTGTATTCTTTATCAATATCTATTGCAGGAATATGTGCATTAGGCCTGTTTGTAAAGGGCTTTTGGCCTTTTAAAATAATTTTTTGTAAATCTCTAGGGAATCCGCCAACGGGTTGTCCTAAATCACCTCTAAATAAATCCACCACAGACTGCGGAAACGACATCGTTTCTCCTTTTTCGAGAACATCTTGTATTGTTAAATTATTGCTCACTAAGTATTGCGCCATATCTCCAACCACTTTAGAACTTGGTGTCACTTTAACAATATCTCCAAAAAGGGTGTTTACATCGCCATACATTTTGGTGATTTCATGAAACCGTTCCTCTAAGCCAAGTCCACGAGCTTGAGGTTTTAAGTTTGAATATTGCCCACCAGGAATTTCATGTTTGAAAACCTCTCCAGATCCTGATTTTAAGCCCGATTCAAAAGGATAATAATATTCCCTAACGGCTTCCCAGTAATTTGAATATTCATTTAGAGAATCAATATTAATAGTACTCGCTCTTTCTTGAAATCTCATCATTTCTACAACCGAATTAAAATTAGGTTGAGAAGTTAAACCCGACACGCCTCCAAGGGCAACATCAACCACATCAACACCTGCTTCAATAGCCTTTAAATAGGTTGCTGATTGTATTGAAGACGTGTCATGTGTGTGTAAATGAATAGGAATATTTAGTTCAGATTTTAATGCTGTAATAAGTTCAAAAGCAGCATAAGGTTTTAATAAACCAGCCATGTCTTTTACACCTAATATATGCGCACCAGCACCTTCAATTTCTTTAGCAAGATTGATATAGTATTTTAAATTGTACTTGGTGTTTTCTGGATTTAAAATATCGTTTGTATAACATATGGATCCTTCTGCTAAACCTTTGGTTCGTGTTCTTACGTGTTCTATACAAGGTCCTAGAGATTGCATCCAGTTTAGTGAATCGAAAATTCTGAAGACATCCACGCCGGTTTCCCAAGATTGTTCAACAAATTCACCTATTAAATTATCTGAATAAGCTTTGTAACCCACGCCGTTAGAACCTCTAATAAGCATTTGTAGTAATAAATTAGGCATGGCTTTACGAAGCAAGCGAAGTCTTTCCCAAGGGTTTTCTTGAAGAAAACGCAAACAGACATCAAAAGTGGCACCACCCCATACTTCCATACTAAAAATATCAGGATGATTTTTAGCATAGCCTTCAGCAACTTTTAGCATATCATAAGTACGCATACGTGTGGCAAGCAAGCTTTGGTGAGCATCTCGCATGGTCGTATCTGTAAAATGAATTTTCTTTTCATTCATTAACCACTTCGAAAATTTTTCAGGACCTAATTCGGTTAGTAAGTCTTTAGTGCCTTTTGTATATGTTGCACTTTTATCAAATTTAGGTACTTTAGGCTTGACAAATATTTTTGAATGGTCTATTTTTTTTATATCAGGATTTCCATTTACTATAACATCACCCAAATAGGTAATTAGTTTTGTAGCCCTGTTTCTTGGTGCTTTAAAAATGAAAAGCTCTGGATTAGCTTTTATGAAATTTACAGTCACTTTTCCTTGTCTGAAAGTTTCATGGTTTAAAATATTATCAAGAAAGGGCATATTCGTTTTTACACCTCTAATTCTAAATTCTGCTAATGCACGACGTATTTTTCTACTAGCACCGTCAAGTGTTCTACTATTTGCAGTTACTTTCACTAACATAGAATCGAAAAACGGTGAAATCTTAGCGCCTTGATAGATGCTACCTGCATCTAAACGAATGCCAAAACCAGAAGCACTTCTGTATGCTGAAACTGTTCCATAGTCTGGTTTAAAGTCATTTTGAGGATCTTCTGTTGTAATTCTACATTGCAAAGCATAACCGTTTATTTTTACAGCATCTTGGCTTTCAATTTTAATTTGTTCATCCGACAGTTTATAGCCGCCAGCAATAAATAGTTGTGTTTTTATTAAATCTATATTGGTAATTACTTCGGTAACCGTATGCTCAACTTGAACTCTTGGGTTTACTTCTATAAAATAAATAGAGTCATCATCGTCAACTAAAAACTCAACGGTACCAATATTATTATAATTTACAGCTTTACATATTTTAATAGCGTACTCGTATAAATCTTGTTTGGTTTTCTCTTTCAAACCATACGAAGGCGCAAACTCTATTACCTTTTGGTAACGCCTTTGTACCGAGCAATCTCTTTCAAACAAATGAACGATGTTGCCGTAGCTATCTGCTACAATTTGAATTTCAATATGCTTAGGGTTTTCTACAAATTTTTCTAAAAAAACCGTATCATCACCAAAAGCGTTCAATGCTTCACGCTTACTTTCGTTAAAAGCCTTTTTTAATTCATCGACCTCTCTAATAACGCGCATACCACGTCCGCCACCTCCAGAAGCGGCTTTAAGCATAATAGGGTAACCAATTTTTTTAGCCTCAGAAATGGCAACATCAATGCCTGTTAAAGGTTTTATATTACTTCTTATAATTGGAACATGGTTATCTAAAGCTACTTTTTTAGCGGTAATTTTATCGCCCAAAGACTTTAAAACGGATACTTTTGGACCAACGAAAATAATACCGTTATCCTCGCATGCTTGAGCAAAAGCAGCATTTTCAGATAAAAATCCATATCCAGGATGTATAGCATCTGCACCATTTTCAAGAGCTATTTTTACAATGGCATCTATATTTAAATAAGGTTTTAAAGGTTCATTATCTTCTCCTATTTGATACGATTCATCTGCTTTGTATCGATGTAATGAATAGCGATCCTCAAACGTATAAATACCAATAGTTTTAATACTTATTTCTGTACACGCTCTAAAAATTCTGATGGCGATTTCTCCTCGATTGGCTACAAGAACCTTTTTGATTTTCAATATTGTTGCTTTTAAGTGTTTGAATAATTCGAATTTAAAGTTACTAACATTTGTTTATTAAAAAAGTGTTTTTATGAAATGCTTTTCAAAATATACAAATACGTAAAAAATAGTTGATGTTTTTAATCTTAATTTAATGTTTCAATTCCGTATTTCAATAAGAATCTATTAAATTTACCAATTAAAAAAAAATATGCGAATTATAGCCATTGGCGATATACACGGAGGGTTGAAAGCCTTAATACAAGTTTTAAATAAATTAGAAATTAAAGATGATGATACGCTCATTTTTTTGGGCGACTATGTAGATGGTTGGAGTGAATCTGCTCAAGTTGTTCAATTTTTAATAGAATTGTCAGAAAAAATTAGCTGTATTTTCATAAAAGGAAATCATGATGCTTGGTGTCAAAAATGGTTGAAAAAAGGTAAAGTAGATCCAACTTGGTTTATGCATGGTGGTAAAGAAACTTTAGAGAGTTATGAGGGTGTTTCAGAAGAAGATAAAGATAAACACTTAAAGTTTTTTAAAAGTATGCCTATGTATCACATTGATGAATCCAACCGTTTGTTTATTCATGCAGGTTTTACATCTATGCACGGAGTGGAAAAAGAGGTTTACCAAAAAACGTTTTATTTTGACAGAACGCTATGGGAAATGGCCTTAACTTTAGATAAAAATATTCGCGAATACTCCAATGTATATCCAAATAGATTAAAACATTATAAAGAAATATATATTGGTCACACCCCAACCACACGCTTTGATTCATTCGTGCCCATGCAAGCCATAAATATTTGGAATGTGGATACAGGTGCTGCATTTAAAGGAAAATTATCTGCTATCGATGTGGATACTAAAGAGGTGTTTCAAAGTGATGATTTACCATCGTTATATCCAAACGAAACGGGAAGGAATAAATAACAGGAATTTAACAAATGTATTTTTTATAGTACTGATTTAGTTCCTGTGAAGAAGCGCCAAAAAACTTTTTTAAATGAATGGTCCAATAGTGCCACTGTAATTTCCAAATGCCGTTTTTGCTATAACATCTTGGTGAAGTAACAAGCCATTTTTGGATAACCACAAATTGATTTAGCTTATAGAGTTTCGAAATAAAATCGTTGTCTTCATAAATAACAAAATTTTCATCAAAACCTCCAATTTTATTAAATATCGATTTGGTAACAAACAGACTTTGGTCGCCCCCACGGCAACATTTAAATGGTAATTGGGTTAGCCATCCTGCTAATTTTAACCATAAATGACTGCTGTTAAACTTCATCCTAAAACAACCTGCAGCATTCTCTTTTTCTATTTCATTTAAAATGTGTTTATCAAAATTTACTGGTGGAAAAGAATCGGCATGTAAAAAATATAAAATGTTTCCAGTGGCATAATTTACTCCTAAATTCATTTGTTTTGCACGTCCTTTATGTGAATGAGAAAGTAGAATTTTAAAATTATTTTTTATAATATAGTCTTCTACTATGTGTTGAGAGCCATCAACACTTGCACCGTCAACAATTATAATTTCTGAGATGTTTTTTTTAGTTGAATTTTTAATTAGATGATTTAGCAGATTAGTAATATTTTCTGCTTCATTTAGTATTGGAATAACAATTGATATTTTATTCATTTAAATCCCAATTATAATCCTTAAAACTTTTTTTTGCATTCTCAGAAATTTCAATAATTGAATACTGATTTAAAAAATCGATTAAACTGCCATTCTGTTTAAAATCTTTAGCAAACCATTGGAATATTTTTGAAAGTTCTAAGTTGTTTTCTGATATATTATTTCTCTCAAAATCATGAAGAAATTCTTTAGTAGCTTTAGTGAGTTGCGTATTCAAATTTGAAGCTGTAAAAGCGTCATTTTGTAATTTAGGACAAGAATACGACGCACAAACAATGGCGAAATGAATACGAGGTTCATCCATTTTTCGTAAAATTTGATGCTCAATATCATTTAAATTGTACCATTTTTCTCCCAATTTCCATAAACGTTGGTCCCAAGGGTCTTTAATGGTTTTTATACTCTTTATGGGATAATTTCTAAGAATTAAATCTATGGTCATGGCATTATAGGCATTTATCCAATAGACTATTTTTTCTTCTTTTGAAAATGATTGAAAAGCATCATTTGATTTAGCTAAATTTAAAACGTAAATATAATCTAGAAGTTTTTTATGTTCAGATTTAAACGATTTATAATTCACGTTTCCATTATCGGAAACATATTTTTTTAATAATTCATCCCATAACTGATGAATAGAAATAAAATGTGTTGTAAGTGTTTGATTAAAATTTTCACTTAGTGAGTCATGCTCAACTTGATTCGTAGTATTAACAGACGCATATTCTTTTATCACATCCATAATACTGTCTGTAGCTTTTTGGGTTTGAGCTATTTCTTTTTGTGGACGTTCAACAACGCGCTTTGTTCCAGAACAGGCAGTTATTAAAGTTAAAATAAAAAGGAGTTGTAGGGATTTCATTTTTTATGATGTCAATATATTTCTGCATGATTTGTTGTAAAGATACTCTTCAGGTTTTTAAAACCTGAAGAGTCTGCAAACTAACAACATCCACCACCATCATAATGATAGGTAGATTCGCTTATAAAAATATCATCTCTATTTAATGAAGCTAAAGCTCCAGCCGTTTTATCACAAATGGCTAAGGGTTGATTTCTAAGCAGCATATGTCCTTTTTTATCATCAAAATAAGGTTCTTCACCATAATAAATAGCAGCTTTACCAGTAAAAACACATGGTCCATCTTTTGGCATTGGGTCTTTTATAGCGGCTACTTCTATAGATTCTATATAAATTAATTCGTCGGTAGGGTAATGTTTTGGATTAAGAATTCTATACGGTTTTCTAGCACGAATTTCTATGGTTCCAAAACCAGCATCAGTTAATGCCTTTACATAATCTTGAATGGTTAAACTACCGCTTAAACACAATGCACGTAAACGCTCATCATTACGTAGGGTGTCATTTATGGGTTGCTCACAAGTAGGGTCGCTCATTACTAATTTTCCGTGTGGTTTTAAAACGCGGTACATTTCAGCTATGGCTTTCTTTAAATCATCTGCTTTAAAAATGTTAAACAGGCAATTTTGCGCAGCTACATCAATACTATTATCTTCAACTGGTAAATTCATGGCATCTCCTTTTTTGAGATCTACAAATTCACTTTTAAACCAATCATTTTGAGCCTCGGCTTCAATAAAATTTTTGCGAGAAGCCTCCAGCATTTCATCAACCACATCAATACCTACAACGCCATTTTTTTGTCGATTAAAATAAGCGAATTGTAACAATTCCATGCCGCCGCCAACGCCAACATAAAGCATTTTTGGGTTATTTGTTAAGTCGCGAGCATGTACGGTACTACCACAACCATAATTCATTTCTTGCATGATTTTAGGGATTTTTAAACCTGGTAATTCCCAAATAGGATTTGTGGTACAACATAAGCCAACATCTGGTGTTAAGGCTGCTTCTTTATATACGTCGTGAGTGGTTTCTAAATAGCTCATTTTAAAAGTTTTTATATAGTATTTTATGGAATAAAGGTAAGCCCTTTGCTTCTAATTGAATGTAACAAATATGACACGATAAAGCGTTATGGTTAACTTTGTTTGTTATTTTAGACCTCACAAATTTTGAAAGCCTATGAGGTCTTTTTTTTTGCGTTAAGGATTGAGGCATTATTGAAGCTCTTGCAATTTTTTTGAAAATTGTGAAGCGACTGCCGAAAGCCTGACCCTTGTGGTAACGCCATCCTCTATAATGTTTTTATTAATTCTTTAAAAAGGGTAATCAAATGGGGTTCTGCTTTTGCAGCATTTGCAATAATATCAGCTATGTCAACAGGTTTTAGATTATCAGGATCACATTCATCTGTTAAAACAGAAACAGCAGCTACTCTTAAATTTAAATGATTTGCTACTATAATTTCGGGTACTGTACTCATACCAACAGCATCTGCTCCCAATATTTTTAGCATGCGGTATTCTGCTTTAGTTTCTAATTGCGGGCCAACAACACTGGCATAAACACCTTCGTGTAGCTTCATGTTATTTTTTTTTGCAATATTTTTAAACTTAGCATTTATATCAGTATCATAAGGCGCGCTCATATCAGTAAAACGCTCACCTAGTTTTTCAACACCTTTAAAAGCTAAAGGTGAACTTCCTTGAAGATTTATATGATCTTCAATAATCATTAATTCTGCCTTTTTAAAATTTAAATTAATGGCACCAGCAGCGTTTGAAACCAATAAGATTTTTATACCCAATTTTTCCATAATACGAACGGGGAACGTAACATCCTGCAGCGTATAGCCTTCATAAATATGAAAACGCCCCTGCATGACAACAACTTTTTTCCCTTCTAATTCGCCATAAATAAGTTTTCCTGTATGAAATTCTACAGTGGCTGTTGGGAAGTTAGGGATTTGATTATAGCTAACTTCTTTTAGAATAGTTATTTCGTCTATTAATTGACCCAACCCTGTGCCTAAAATAATCCCTATTTCAGGGTTTTCAAAACCTTTATTTTGCAAATACTGTACAGTTTCTTCTATGTATTTAATCATTTAATTGTTGAATTCTAGCTTGTAATGCTGAGTTGTTTTTATAGAATTCTGAAGCTACCAAATCTTCAAAAGTATCAATATCATTAAGAGTTACTAAAGTACTGAATTTTACATGTTTTTCTTTAAGTTCATGAATTGTTTTTTCTAATAAATATGATTCGCTCCAAGGTTTGTTTTCAAAAATGAAATCGTGCATTTTACTTAATCCTATTAAATAGTAACCTCCGTCTTCTGCAGGACCAAAAACTACGTCATTTTCATCTAATGCTTGCAATCCGGTTTTTAAATGTTCCGATTTAATATCTGGTAAATCTGAACCTATTAAAACAATACGATTATAGCCTGCTTTAAATCCATCAATAAATGCATTTTTCATGCGCTCACCCAAATCTCTACCTTGCTGAACTGTTTTAAAATCGTCTTTCCATTTTGTGTATATAACGGCATCTGAAAAATAAATATGTTTATCAACCGCTATATTTTTAATAGCTATTTCGGTAACTTCAACAAGTTTACTATATACGTCAAACGCACATTGATTACCAATGGTTTTTGCTAAACGGGTTTTCACTTTACCCAACTTGATGTTTTTCACGAAAACGATGACGAGATCTTTAGTCATAAACTTTAATGCCTTTTTTTAACCAAGTACTCCATGCTTTTGAAAACGTATGAATGCTATCGGTTACTTTTTCTTTATAATTAAATACTTCTAAATTATTATTTTTCCATTCAAAAATACCGCCATATAGATTACGAATATTGTGGTATCCAGCTTTTTTTAGTTTTTCTGCGATATATTCAGACCGAATGCCTATTGAACAATACGCCACGATTTTCGAATCTTTACTCGGTAGTTTTTGTTTAACAGAATCTATATTAAAAAAATCGTAACCAACATGAATAGCATTTTTTATATGGCTGGTTTGATATTCTTTTTCTTCTCTTGAATCTAATAGAATAATATCTTCCTCTTCATTTTTTAATTCTTCAATAGAAATATATGGTATACTTTCAGTGTTATGTTGTTTTAATAATTTTGAAATATTCTTCTGCGAAAACCCAGAAACTGAAATTCCTATTGTTACAAAGAAAATAATATTTCTCACTTGAATTTTTTTATGCCACGAATTCACTAATAATTTTATTTTTAAAACCTGAAATGATCCAATTGTTATTTTATAAATATGCAAATAGTTCTCATTTTTAAAAGACACTTTACAAGTTAATTTTTCTTTTTCTCCTTCGGGGAAATGTCCGAAGGACAATGGGGCTTTTAAGCTACAGAGCCTTGGCAACTACTTCCTGCGCCAGCAGTACAACCATAGCAATGCTGTGAAATAACAATATCTCGACCTTCTAAGAGCTCTTCATTGTATTCCGAAATATGTTTTACTTTACTGTTTACAGGCAATTCTAGCATTTGGTTAAAATCACAATCGAATAAATAACCATCCCAACTCACTGAGAGTGTATTGGTGCACATAACATTTGACACAGCAGCAGGATTATATGCTTCAACCAAAGAATACATATAATCTTCATAGTTTTCTGAAGCTATTAAATAATCCAGAAAACGGCTAATTGGTAAATTGGTTATAGCAAAAAGGTTATGAAACTGTATATCAAAATCTTCTTTTAAAGCCTTTTTAAAATCTTTTTCCATCGATGCTTGATCTCCTGGCAGGAATGCGCCTGATGGATTATAAACCAAATCTAGTTTGAGATTGCTATCAGGTAACCCGTAACCAATGGCATTTAAATCTTGCAAGGCTTTAATTGATTTATCAAAAACACCGTCACCTCTTTGTTTGTCAGTTTTCCCACGTGTCCAGTGTGGCATGGAGCTGACTACATGTACATTGTGTTTTTTAAAAAAGTATGGTAAGTCGTGATATTTTTTATTGGCTCTGATGATGGTTAAATTGGAACGCACAATAAAATCTTTAATCCCAGCTTTTGCAGCTTCTTCAACAAACCATCTAAAATCTGGATTCATTTCGGGTGCACCACCTGTTAAGTCTAAAGTATGCGCACCTGTATTTTTTATAACCTCTAAACATTGACGCATAGTATCTCGCGTCATGATTTCTTTACGGTCTGGGCCTGCATCTACATGGCAATGATCGCAAACTTGATTACACATGTAACCTACGTTAATTTGTAGAATTTCTAGTTTTTTTGCTTTAAGAGGAAATTGATTGGTTTCAGAGATTTTCGCTTTAAATGTTGGTAATTCGCCATTTTTAAAAATACCATTGGATAGAATTTCTAACTGCCTATTACTTTGTGCTAAATTGCTATCGCGTTTGTGAAGGGACTTTGTTGCCATTAATTATTTTTTACTAATATATAGTTCTTACGGTAAAATTAGAGTTCTGGTTATGCGTTAGGGATTGAACGGTATGTTTGAGCTCCCCGACATAGGAGGGAGCGAGTAGTGAAAGCCCGACCCTTGTGGTAACGCCCAAATATTATCCATCTAGTTTATTTACTTTATTCATCATTTGTACACCATGTACCAAAGTGGCCCCACCTCGTATTGCAGCGGCTACATGTAATGCTTCCATCATTTCTTCCTTAGTAATTCCACGTTGTAAACCATCGCTAGAATAGGCGTCAATGCAATATGGACATTGTACAGTATGCGAAACCGCTAATGCTATTAATGATTTTTCTCTGGCTGTGAGCGCACCCTCTTCAAAAACTTTCCCGTAGTATTCGAAAAATTTTTCTCCCAATTCTTGATTCCATTCGCTTATTTTTCCAAACTTTTTTAAATCAGCTGGATCGTAGTATGTCTTTTGCATAAAAATATTTTTCCTAAAGATAAAAATCTATTGAACTTTTGTCGAAAAAATTATTAATACTTAACAAGTTTTTTGATTTAAGCGCACTTTTATTTGTGTTAGTTTAAAAAAACACCTCAAGATGCTTTATTTTAGCCACACAAAGATTAAACTATGACTGACTATTTTTTTATTATTACCGTTTTAGTAGTGCTATCGGCTGTTTTTGGCTATATAAACGTGCGATTTTTAAAACTCCCAAACACCATTGGTTTAATGCTTATAACCATTGTTTTTACTTTTGGCGTTTTTGCTATAAGCTATTTTGATTCTACATTATTAGAAGCTGAACGTTTTATAATTAGGCAAATAGATTTTAAATCTGTGTTATTGGATGTGATGCTTAGTTTTTTATTGTTTGCAGGCGCTTTACACACTAATTTTGAGCAGTTAAAGGTACAGCGATGGCCCGTTTTAGCGTTTTCAACTTTTGGTGTATTGGTATCTACTTTTTTAGTGGGAGTTTCTGTTTTTTTTATTTTGAAATTATTTGGTTTAGGTGTAGACTTTATTTATTGCCTCTTATTTGGAGCACTCATATCGCCTACCGATCCTATTGCAGTTTTAGGAATTTTAAAAAAGGCCGGTGTACCAAAAAAATTAGAAGCTAAAATTGTTGGAGAATCATTATTTAATGATGGTGTTGGGGTTGTTATATTTTTAACCATATTTCAAATTGCATCTCTTGGAACAGGAGATATTGAAGTAATGGACATTTTTAAACTATTTGGAAAAGAAGTTTTTGGAGGTATTTTATTAGGAGGTATTCTCGGTTGGATCACCTACCGTTTATTAAAGTCTATAAATGATTATGATATTGAAGTTATCATCACACTAGCTGCTGTTATGGGTGGAACTGTTATTGCACATAAATTACATTTATCTGCGCCATTAGCCATGGTTACGGCTGGTTTATTTGTAGGTAATGATACCGTTAGAGTGGCATCAATGAGTGAGATTACTGAAACTTATGTTGATAAATTTTGGGAACTTATCGATATTCTTTTAAATACCATTTTATTTGTTTTAATCGGTATGGAGATTTTAGTGCTTACTTTTGAAACAGAATACGTTTTAGCTGGGTTGATAGTGGTTCCTGTCGTTTTAATATGTCGTTATTTATCACTTTTATTGCCAATAAATATTTTTAAAAAGAAACTAAATTTTGTTCCAAAAACTAATTTAATAATGACTTGGGGAGGTTTACGAGGTGGTATTTCCATTGCACTAGCCTTGGGATTAACCGAGGCTATGCAACGCGATTTATTTTTAGTAATTACCTATGTAGTTGTAGTATTTTCTATTTTAGTTCAAGGGCTTACTGTTGGGAAATTAGTGAAACGTTTTGAACAAATAGAATAGAAAGTTATTTTTTTTAAGGCTTTTGAAATTATCAAAAAGATTTTAATCTCTCAAAATACTTCTTGAAATAACAATTTTTTGAATTTCTGATGTGCCCTCATAAATCTGAGTAATTTTAGCATCACGCATTAAACGCTCTACGTGATAATCTTTCACAAAACCGTTTCCACCATGAATTTGTACCGCTTCAACCGTATGTTCCATAGCTACAGATGAAGCATAAAGTTTGGCCATAGCACTAGATTTATCGTAATTATGACCTTGATCTTTATCCCATGCAGCTTTCATAACCATCATTCTAGCAGCTTTAATGTCAGTATACATATCAGCTAATTTGAAAGCGATAGCTTGATGGTTGCATATCTCGGTTCCGAATGCTTTACGCTCTTTAGAATATTTTAACGCCAATTCGTATGCGCCAGATGCAATTCCTAAAGCTTGAGCTGCAATACCAATACGTCCACCAGATAAAGTTTTCATAGCAAATCTAAAACCTGATCCATTTACACCTATTCTATTTTCTTTGGGAACTTTAACATCATTAAACTGAAGAGTATGCGTATCACTTCCGCGAATTCCTAATTTATCTTCTTTAGGGCCAATATAAAATCCTTCCGTACCTTTTTCAACAATAAAAGCATTAATTCCATGAGAGCCTTTATCTCTATCTGTTTGTGCAATAACAATATAAACATCAGATCGTCCACCATTTGTTATCCAGTTTTTTGTGCCATTAATAAGATAATGGTCACCTTTATCAATAGCTGTAGTACGTTGTGATGTCGCATCACTTCCAGCTTCAGGTTCACTTAAACAAAAAGCACCCACATACTCGCCCGTGGCAAGTTTAGTTAGGTATTTTTGTTTTTGTTCTTCAGAACCGTAAGCTTCAATACCGTAACATACTAACGAGTTATTAACAGAAACAATTACAGAAGCCGAAGCATCAATTTTAGATAATTCTTCCATAATAAGCACATAAGAAATGGCGTCCATACCACTTCCCCCATATTTTGGATCTACCATAATACCCATAAAACCAAGCGCACCCATTTTTTTAACCAGTGCATCTGGAAATTCTTGTTTGTTATCACGTTCTATAACACCAGATAGTAATTCGGTTTGAGCAAAATCACGAGCGGCGTCGCGTATCATTATATGTTCTTCTGAAAGGCTAAAATTCATAATTCGTAATTAAATTCTTGTTTTGATAAAAAAAGTTCACAAATATAGCGTTTTAGTGTGAATATTTCAATTGGATTATTATTTTTACGTCAAATGGAAGATAAAATATACCGTGTTATAGGAGTCATGTCTGGAACCTCGTTAGATGGGATAGATTTGGTTTTAGTTGAGTTTACCCATAATTTGAATTGGAGCTTTAAGATTTTTCATTCAGTAACCATCCCTTATGAAAGAAAATGGGAAGATTTATTAAAACATTTAGTGTCTTTTAATTCAAAAGAATTACAGGAAATAGATCAAGATTACACGACGTATCTAGCTGAAATAATATCTAATTTTATAAAAAAATTTAGCATTAAAAATTTAGATGCTATATGTTCCCACGGGCATACAGCATTACACCAACCTGAAAAGGGAATTACCTATCAAATTGGCAACAAACCTGTTTTAGCTAAACTTCTAAATCAAAAAATAGTTTGTGATTTTAGAGTGCAAGATGTTGAATTAGGCGGACAAGGAGCACCGTTGGTACCTATTGGAGATGAATTATTATTTAAAGAATATGATTTTTGTTTAAATTTAGGTGGGTTTGCAAATGTTTCAAGAGCCCTTAATAACAAGCGAATTGCTTATGATATTTGTCCAGCAAATATTGTGTTAAATCATTACGTTAAAAAACTCGGATTTAATTATGATGATAACGGTAAAATAGCATCAAAAGGAATTATAAATAGAGAATTACTAAATACATTGAATGCTTTACCTTTTTACAAAAAAGGATATCCAAAATCATTGGGATTGGAATGGGTGGATAAAACTATTTTTCCCTTAATTGATTCGTTTCAAATAAAAATTAAGGATATTCTAAAAACTTTTGTAGAACACATAGCTATTCAGCTAGCTTCAGAAATTAATAAAAAAAACAACGCTTCGGTTCTGATTACAGGTGGTGGCGTTTATAATACATATTTAATAGAAAGACTTAAAGATAAAACAGACCATAATATCATCATTCCCGATACTAATTTAATTGAATTTAAAGAAGCGGTAATTTTTGGTTTTTTGGGGGTTTTAAAATTGAGAAACGAAAATAATTGTTTAAAAAGCGTTACCGGAGCTTTAAAAAACCATAGTTCTGGTGAAATTTATCTTCCATAAAAATATTACAAAATTAACCTAAAGGGATTTTAGTTTTTTATATTTGTTACATTGATAATTTAAATTTTTTCTGATGAATCAGCTTTAGGTATACGCATCTATATTTTATAAAAACTATTAAAGCTAAAAACGAATTAGTAAGTCATTAGAAATGAAAGAATTATTAAATAAATACGAAAAAAGAGAACCAGAAATTGTGTTTAACTGGAAAGATTCTGAAACCGAAGCAGAAGGTTGGGTAGTGATAAATTCATTACGTGGTGGAGCAGCGGGGGGTGGCACTAGAATGCGAAAAGGGCTTGATATGAACGAAGTTTTATCATTAGCAAAAACTATGGAAATTAAATTCACAGTTTCAGGTCCAGCCATTGGTGGTGCAAAATCTGGTATCAACTTCGATCCAAAAGACTCGCGTAAAAAAGGCGTACTGGAGCGATGGTATCGCGTAGTTTCCCCATTACTTAAAAGTTATTATGGAACAGGTGGCGATTTAAATGTAGATGAAATACATGAAGTTATACCAATAACAGAAGAAAGTGGCGTATGGCATCCTCAAGAAGGCGTGTTTAATGGACATTTTAAACCCACAGAAGCTGATAAAATAAATAGAATTGGACAATTACGCCAAGGTGTTATCAAAGTGATTGAAAATATTGACTATTCTCCTGATGTTTCTAGAAAATACACAGTAGCCGATATGATTACTGGTTTTGGGGTTGCAGAAGCTGCGAAGCATTATTATAATATTTATGGTGGAGACATAAAAGGCAAAAGAGCTGTGATTCAAGGTTTTGGAAATGTAGGTGCTGCAGCAGCATATTATTTATTACAAATGGGTGCTAAAGTTGTTGGGATTATTGATATTGCTGGAGGATTAATAAATGAGGAAGGTTTTACATTTGAAGAGATAACAAATCTGTTTTTAGCTAAAAGGGGAAATACCTTAGAAGCGGAGAATTTAATTCCGTTTAATGAAATTAATGACAGTATTTGGGCATTAAAAACTGAGATTTTTGCACCCTGTGCAGCATCCAGATTAATTACTATCCATCAAATTAATGAGATGATTGATAGTGGTTTAGAAGTAATTACATGTGGAGCTAATGTGCCATTTGCTGATAAAGAAATTTTCTTTGGTCCGATAATGGAGCACACAGATTATCGGGTAAGTTTAATCCCTGATTTTATTTCCAATTGTGGAATGGCTCGGGTTTTTGCGTATTTTATGGAGCGTCGTGTTCAAATGACGGATGAAGCTATATTTAATGATACATCAAATAGAATAAAAGAAGCAATACAAAACGTATATAACAAAAACAAATCAAAAACAGGCATTAGTGCTACGGCGTTTGAAATAGCACTAAACCAACTAATTTAACAAAAAGAATTTATGGAAGCAACAATTATTTTGGTATTTATAATAGGCTATTTAGCGATCACATTAGAGCATAGTATAAAAATAGATAAACTTATTCCAGCATTAGTTATGATGGCTATTTGTTGGGCTTTGATAGCCTTAGGTATAGACAGCTTCCCGCAATGGTTTGATTCCAGTAAACATTTGCTTTTAGAGAATTTTGGATTGCTAGGACATGAAGAAAAGATGCATTTGATGGAAGAAACTCTACTACATCATTTAGGTAAAACTTCAGAGATATTGGTTTTTCTTTTAGGAGCGATGACTATTGTTGAAATTATAGATTATTTTGATGGATTTTCAACCATTAAGGAATTTATAAAAACAAAGAATAAAACAAAAATTTTATGGATATTTTCAATATTAGCGTTCATACTATCTGCTATTATCGATAACCTTACGGCTACGATTGTATTAATTTCAATTCTTCAAAAAATAGTGAAAGACAGAGGTGCACGTATTTGGTTTGCAGGTTTAATTATTATTGCTGCAAATGCAGGTGGTGCATGGTCGCCAATTGGAGATGTCACAACAACGATGTTATGGATTGGTAAAAAAGTTACAACGGGTCACTTAATAGGTTATTTGCTTTTACCATCATTTTTATGTATGGCAGTACCATCTTTAATAGCTTCATTTTTACCTGCGTTTAAGGGTAATTTGGATATCGAGGAGACCATCGAAGAGAAAAGTAAATCGCGTTACAGCGGAACAATGCTTTATTTAGGGCTAGGAGCTATTGTGTTTGTACCCATTTTTAAAACCATCACACATTTACCTCCTTACGTTGGAATGATGCTTTCTTTAGGAGTCGTAGCAACATTTGCTGAAATATATAGCAGTTCTAAATTTAGCATGACAGAATTTAACTCTGAAGAAAGTGAGTTGCATGCACAACATAGCCCCGTACATCAATCATTATCTAAAATAGAGCTACCCAGTATTTTATTTTTCTTGGGAATTTTAATGGCGGTTGCCGCTTTAGAATCTTTAGGAATTTTATTCGGTTTTGCTGATTCGCTTCAAGAAACCATGCCTATGTTAGGTACAGAATTGCATCAAGCTGGTGTTTCTGATTTAGTTGTTTTATTGTTAGGGGTTGGATCTGCTGTAATAGACAACGTTCCTTTAGTTGCTGCTAGTTTAGGTATGTTTTCTCAACCTATTGATGATGAACTTTGGCACTTTATAGCCTATTCTGCTGGAACAGGTGGTAGTATGCTTATTATAGGTTCAGCGGCTGGAGTAGTGGCTATGGGTATGGAAAAAATAGATTTTTTCTGGTATTTGAAAAAAATTTCTTGGTTAGCCTTGGCTGGTTTCCTAGTAGGTGCAGCTGCTTTTATGGTAACAAGAACATGGTTTTAATATAATTTAAATTCAAAAGATACGTTATACAGTTGCAATAAATAAAAAATATATGCTAATTACACTAATACAAAATCAACAAGAAGGAGCAGAATTGCTCACAGATGGTGAATCTGTTGAGAAAACACTTTCAATAATAGAATTAATAAGTAGCGGTGGCGCTGCAGGACAAGTTATAATCGCTATTTTATTTTTACTTCTTATTGTAGCCATTTATATTTATTTTGAGCGCATATTCGCTATAAAAGCGGCGTCAAAAGTTGATGGTAATTTTATGAATCAGATTAAAGACCATGTTAGTCATGGTAAGATTGATTCAGCTCAAATGTTATGTGCACAAGTAAATTCTCCTGTATCTAGATTAATAGGCAAGGGTATTTCTAGAATTGGTAAACCACTTGCAGATATAAATACGGCTATAGAAAATGCGGGCCGTTTAGAAATTTATGGATTAGAGAAAAACGTGAGCGTTTTAGCCACCATATCTGGAGCAGCACCAATGATTGGATTCCTTGGAACTGTTGTTGGAATGATATTAGCAATATTTGAATTAGCAAATGCAGGCGGAACTATACAAATGGATGTTTTGGCAGGAGGATTATATACCGCTATGACAACTACGGTTGCTGGTTTAATAGTTGGTATTGTAGCTTACATAGCTTACAATCATCTAGTTGTAAAAACAGATAAGGTAGTCTATCAAATGGAAGCAAATTCATTAGAATTTTTAGATCATTTAAACGAACCTACTTAATATGAATTTTAGAGGAAGAAATAAAGTAACACCAGAATTTAATATGTCGTCCATGACGGATATTGTGTTTTTATTACTTATCTTTTTTATGATCGCTTCTACATTAGTTACTACCAATGCGATTGATATTTTATTGCCAAAAGCTAGTGGTAAAACTGAGAATAAAAAATCAGTAGCAGTAAGTATTAAAAAGGACTTAACGTATTACATAGATCAAAAACGAGTTGGTGAAAGTGTTTTAGAAAATGAATTAATGGCTGCATTGTCATCTCAAGAAAAACCAACCATTGTTTTAAGAGCCGAAAAATCAGTGCCTGTTGAAAACGTTGTGAAAGTCATGGATATTGCCAATAGAAATAAATTTAAAGTAATATTAGCGGTTCAGCCCAATTAATGAAATATTTAGAAACCAAACACGAGAAAAATTCTGCAAAATTAACGGCTTTGATAGCTATCATAATTTTGCTACTATTGTTTGTGGTTGGCACAACCTATATGGACCCTCCAGAAGAATACGGTGTAGCCGTTAATTTTGGAAATATTGATTTTGGCAAAGGCACGGTGCAACCTAAAGCACCAGTAAAATCTGAACCTCAAAAAATAGAAGAGCCACCGCAACCTGAAGTTTCAAAAACAGAACCTACAAAAACTACAGAAGCAAAAGAGGAAGTTTTAACTGCCGACAATGCAGAAGAAATAGCGATTAAAAACCAAAAAGATATTGAGGCAAAAGCAAAAGCGATTGCTGATGCTAAAGTAAAAGCTGAGGCAGATAGAATAGCGAAAGAAAAACGAGAACAGGAAGAGAAGAAGAAGAAATTGGATGCTTTAATTGGTGGCGTTAGCAAATCTGAAGGTACTGAAACAGGTGGTGAAGGTAATGACAACAAAGCAGGCGATAAAGGACAATTAGATGGTGATCCTTATGCACCTAGCTATTTTGGTGGACAAGGCACAGGTAGCGGTGGTGTTGGTTATGGATTGAATGGAAGGGGTAGAGCCACTTATAAAACGCTGAAGCAAGACTGCAACGAATCTGGAATGGTGATTGTTAAAATTATAGTGAATCAAAGTGGTCATGTTGTTGAAGCTGTTTCTGGAGTTAAAGGCACTACAAACACAGCACAATGCTTATTAGAACCTGCTAAAAAAATTGCTTTATCTCACAAATGGCCAGCAGACTCTAATGCTCCAGCAAAACAAATAGGTTTTGTTAAAGTAAACTTCAAATTGGGGCAATAGTAATGACGTATCAAGATACTCTTAATTGGATGTTTGCGCAACTCCCAATGTATCAAAATCAGGGCAAAATTGCTTTTAAAAAGGATTTATCGAACACCTTAAAATTAGCTAAACATTTAAATCATCCAGAACATAAATTCAAATCAGTTCACGTTGCAGGAACTAATGGAAAAGGTTCAACAAGCCATATGTTGGCATCTATTTTACAAGAAGCTGGTTATAAAGTAGGTTTATATACTTCTCCTCATTTAAAAGATTTTAAAGAGCGTATTAGAATCAATGGTAAAGTTATCAGTAAACATTTTGTAATTGAATTCATAACACGTAATAAATCATTTTTTGATGAAAATCAGTTGTCATTTTTTGAAATGACGGTGGGTATGGCTTTTGATTATTTTTCAAAACATAAAGTAGATATTGCAATTGTTGAGGTAGGTATGGGAGGAAGACTAGATTCAACAAATATTATAATACCTGAAGTTTCAGTTATTACTAATATTGGTTTAGATCATACCCAGTTTTTAGGTCATACTTTAAAAGCTATTGCTTTTGAAAAAGGAGGCATTATAAAACCAAATATACCCGTAGTAATAGGAGAAACTCAAAAAGAAACAAAATCTGTTTTTAAGGCATTGGCTAAAACGAACGATGCTGATATTATTTTTGCAGATAAAAATATTAGTGAAGTTTATAAGTCTGATTTGGTTGGGATTTATCAAGCTAAAAATATAAAAACGGTTATTCAAACTGTAAAAATACTTCAAGAAAAAGGCTACAAGATATCTCAACAATATTTAGAACATGGACTTCTTAACGTTATTAGTAATACAAGTTTGTTGGGACGTTGGCAAGTTTTAAATGAAAGCCCTAAGGTTGTTTGCGATACGGGACATAATAGAGAGGGGTTAATATATGTAATGGAACAATTAAAAAAAGAAGTTTTTCAAACGTTGCATATCGTTTTCGGTGTTGTAAATGATAAAGATTTAACTACAATAATTGACTTGTTACCTAAAAAAGCCACATATTACTTTTGCAAACCCAATATACCAAGAGGCTTAGATGAAAAAAAATTAAAAGAGTTTTTTAATAAATATGGATTAAAAGGTGAGGTTTATGATTCTGTAAATGAGGCTTATAAATCAGCTTTACATAAAGCTAATAAAAACGATTTAATTTTTGTTGGAGGAAGTACATTTGTAGTAGCAGAAATAATTTAAAATTTTAGCAAAAAAGTTTTTGCAGTATTAAAAACTAAATTATATTTGCAATCCAATTTAGAGGGCAATTAGCTCAGTTGGTTCAGAGCATTTGGTTTACACCCAAAGGGTCGGGGGTTCGAATCCCTCATTGCCCACAAAAAATCCTAAAGTTTTCTTTAGGATTTTTCTATTTATAATATTTCAAGACAACGTTCTAAAGCCATACCTCTAGATCCTTTTATAAGAAGTGTTGAATTTTTAATGTGATATAAATCAAAATTATTTTTAAAATCATCGAAAGATTTAAATGTTTTTGTTTTTTTTGAATCTGTTTTGGATTTATAAAAATTTTCTCCAACAAAAACAATTTGATCGATATTTAATGAAATTGCTAAATCAGCAATATTTTGATGTTCTTGTTTGGCCTCATTCCCAAGCTCAAACATATCACCTAATATAGCTATTTTGTTTCCCGCTTGTTTGTTGAAATTATTTAGAGCGGCTTGCATACTGGTTGGATTAGCGTTATAAGCATCTAAAATAATTTTGTTAGAGCCTTTTTGAATAATTTGTGAACGATTATTTGATGGTATGTAGCTTTCAATAGCTATTTTTATATCATTATTTTCAACTTTAAAATAATTACCAATGGCTATCGCTATGGCTATATTTATAAAATTGTAATCACCAATAAGCTGAGTTTGTATGTTTATATCCTCAAAAATCAATTTCACGAAGGGGTTCGCATCAATAAATTTTATATTTACATCTTGTTTTGAGTCCCCAAAAGTTATTTTATTTAAGCTATAAGTTTTTTCAACTTGAATAGGGTCTTTAGCATTAATGAAAGCCGTTTTATTATTTTCAATTAAATAATTATACATTTCGCTTTTGCCTTTTATAATACCTTCTATACCTCCAAAACCTTCTAAGTGTGCCTTACCGTAGTTTGTAATTAGTCCGTAATCTGGTTTTGCAATGTTGCACAAAAACTCAATTTCCTTTTGATGGTTTGCGCCCATTTCAACAATACCAATTTCAGTATCATTTGTCATAGAGAGCAGCGTTAATGGAACACCTATATGGTTGTTCAAATTACCAACAGTTGCTGTAGTTTTATATTTTTTAGATAACACAATATTGATAAGCTCTTTGGTAGTTGTTTTGCCGTTGCTACCAGTAAGTGCTATAACCGGTGTATTTAAAAAAATTCTGTGGTATGTGGATAGTTTTTGAAGGATTTCAAGAACATTTTTAACGAGTATAGTTTTTTTAGAGGTTACGAATTCTTCTTCATCAATTATAGCATATTTTGATCCACTTTTTAAGGCATCTTTAGCATAGGTGTTACCATTGAAATTTTCGCCTTTTAAGGCAAAAAACATACTGTTAGATTGGATTTTCCTGGTGTCAGTACATGCTGAATTACATGTTAAAAAAATTTTATGTAGTGATTCTATTTCCAAATTTCGGATAAGGATTTTGTTTGTAAAAATAAATGTATTAAAAAAGTCCTAACAAAACGTCAGGACTTTTTATTTTTATTATAGAAAACTAAAGATTAATTTTTAGTCTTATTTTTATCTTTAGATTTTGATCCTACACGAGACATTGCACATCTAAATCCAATATAGTCTGTCGCCATATCTTGTGGGAAGTAACGTCTTTGAGCTGGATCTAACCAATATTCTCTATCTTTCCAAGAGCCACCTTTATAAACTCTAACTTCATCGTTAATTAAAGATGTTCTGTTATTACCTTTATCGTATTCTCTAATTATATTTCCTAGAGAATCTCTACTGATACTGTGTTTAGGAGAATTATACATTTTTCTTGTTTGCGAATCTGCATTTTCTTCACCTTCCTCATCACCAAAACTTTCAAAGTTACGAGAAGAACGTTTGTCTCCATCTTCTGAAGTTTATTTCGTTACTTCTATCAAAATTAGTTCTTAGGTAAGTTTCGTTATCATCAATAGGAACTTGTAAAATTTCACCAGGCAAGTTTCTTGCTACAACTTTACCATTTGATAGTGTATCGTAAACAATATCATCAGCAGTAACGACTTTTACTGTACCATCATCATTTATAGCATTTTTTGTATATACATTTCCACGGTAGTAATTAAAATCATTAAACTCATCATCAATAATTGGTCTGTATACATCTGCAACCCATTCGGCAACATTTCCTGCCATATCATATAAGCCAAAATCGTTAGGCTCATAAGATTTTACGGCATTTGTAATGTCGGCACCATCATCAGACCATCCTGCAATTCCGCCATAGTCGCCTTTACCTTGTTTAAAATTGGCTTTTTGATCACCACGAGTCTTACGAGCGCCAGAACGGGTGTATTGTCCGTCCCATGGATATTTTTTACGTCCTCTGTATAAATTATAGCTTCTTATCTCACTTAACCCTAACGCAGCATATTCCCACTCTGTTTCAGTTGGTAGCCTATATTTTGGAGTAATAATTCCGGTTTGGCGAGTAGCATATATATTAGTTTCATTACCATCAGCATCTACTTGTGCATTTCTTCTGCCTCTACCATCGGCGTTGATGATTTCTTCGTTACCACCATAGGTTAAACTAGGAGCATTAATATAAGTATCTGTGCTAAAATTAGAATCAGCATTAACATCTGTTATTTTGGCATCACGCTTTAAGTACCCAGCTTGTTCTAGATTGTATTCATTAACACGATCTGAACGCCAATTAGCAAACTCCACGGCTTGAATCCAGCTTACACCTACCACAGGATATTCTCCATAGCCTGGGTGTCTTAAATAATTTTCGGTCATAACTTCATTAAAACCTAACCGGTTTCTCCAAACCAATGTATCTGGTAAAGCACCTTGATAGATGGCTCTAAAATTTTCATCAGATGGTGGGTAAACACGCTTAATCCAATCTAAGTACTCCATGTACATCGCATTGGTAACTTCCGTTTCATCCATGTAGAATGATTGTACGTGTTGCTGGTTTGGAGTATTATTCCAATCATGCATCACATCATCTTGTACTCTACCTTTTGTGAAAGTACCACCTTCTACAAACACTAAACCAGGAGAAGTCTCCTGTTCTTTAAAGTCTGTATTATATTGGAAACCGCCCTCTCTGGAGTTGATTTGCCAACCGGTAGCTCTAGAACTATTCTTCGAACTCGAAGATTTTTTACAACTAGTTGAGACTATTGTTAAAGCCAAAACTAACAAAACCTTGCATGCTACAACTTTTTTCATATCCATATTTTAAGTAAGCTAATAATATTTTTGGTGGTGCAATATAATAATTAAACCTAATAACACAAGCTATTTTTTGCATTTTAACCAAAAAAAAGAGCGTTTCACCCTATTTTTGATGCATTATAACGATGTTTTAGGTGTTTTTGCACAACCTTTTGTCTTTAATTAACGGCTATTTTACTAATTTATTATTGTATTTTTGAAGCAGTTTCTAAAAATGTTGTTATTATTAATAATAAGAGCCTTTTAACGACGTTATTTAAGCGATGAAAGAAAAATTATTACTATTATTATTTATTAGTACCACTTTTTTGTTTGGTCAACAGAAAAAATATGTGATTGATTGGGAGGTGTCTCAAACTATTTCTGGTGGTAACTACACCATTGAAATACCTTCTTTTAATAAAGAAAATTTTACATATGATTTTGATGCTGGTTTACAGTTTGTAGATCAGTGGGAACTTAATAGTCCTATAAATGAAGCTTCGGTAGAAATTAGCAATATTTCTTATGTATCAGTTTCTAAAACTGAACTAAAAGATTTAGAAATTAGTAACATACCAACTGAATTAAAGATCACCTTAAAAAATTCTAATTCTAGAGATAAACTTTTTGCACTTTTACAATTATCTCCCATCATCAAGGATTTAAATAATAATTACAAAAAGATCACTTCATTCCAAATTAGTTATAATAGATCGCTTGGTAATATATCTTTTTTACAAAAAGTTAGCGGCTCAAAAACGATTAGTAATTCAGTCTTGCGCTCTGGAGAATGGTACAAGTTTTATGTTGATACTACGGGTGTTTTTAAACTTTCTAAAAGTTTTTTACAGCGTTTAGGTGTAAACGTAAATAGTGTAGATCCTAGAAGTATAAAATTGTTTGGAAACGGAGGTAGGATGATTCCATATTTAAATTCTGAGGATTATCCTATTGATATTCAAGAGAATGCTATAAAGTTTGTAGGTGAAGACGATGGTGTTTTTAATAATGAAGACCATATATTATTTTATGCTCAAGGACCAAAGGAATTTAATGAAGAAAGCAATACTAATATTAATTGCTACACAGACAAAACCTATTATTTTATAAATATTAGCTCTGGTTTAGGTAAGCGTATTCAACCTTTTAGCCAACCAAGTGGAACCATAGATTTGGTGATTGATACGTTTGAAGATTATAAGTTTTACGAAGTAGATGACTACAATATTGCCTTTTTAGGAAGACGTTGGTTTGGTAATAAATTTGATGTTGATAATAACAAAACATTTAAATTTGATTTTCCTGATTTATTAACTTCTGAACCCATAAACCTGAAGGCTTTTTTTGCTTCAGCTTCAAACACGTCTACTTCTATGGGTGTTTCGGTTAATGGAAACTTAGTGGCTACAAGAACAATGTCTGGAGCCAATTCGCCAAGCTTAGCAAGTGAAACTTCTTATACAGGTCCTGTTAACGTAAATTCTTCAACTGTTACTGTAGAGCTTAATTTTGATAATCAAGGCAATCCAAGTGCTTTAGGGTATTTAGATTATATTTCTATTGAGGCCATACGCTCTTTAAATTTTCAGGGTAATCAATTTCAATTTAAAAATAGCGCAGTAGCATCGGTATCTGGCATTGGACAATACATTATAACTAATGCTTCTCAAATTTCTGAAATTTGGGATATTAGCGATATATACAACGTCTCAAATGTTGTTAATTCAGAATCATCTTCCAGTTTTAGCTTTACATCGCTATCAGGTACTTTAAAAACTTTTGTGGCGTTAACACCCTCTGATTATTTTGAGCCTAAATTTGATCAAACAACTACTGTTGCCAATCAAAATATTAAAGGCACTGTTTTTTCTGATAGTCAAGGGGAATTCCAAGATATAGATTATATTATTATTGCCCCAGCAAATATGATTAATGAGGCGAATAGATTAGCTCAAATAAATAAAAATCAATACAACTTAAATGTAAAAGTTTACAGTTTAAATGACATTTATAATGAATTTAGCACAGGAAATCAAGACATTGGAGCGATTAGAAATTTAATTAAATATGTTTATGACAATGCTTCTTCTCCTGAAAAAAGAATTAAGTATGTCTGTTTGTTTGGTGATGGCTCATTTGATTATAAAGATAGAATACGAAATAATACCAATATAGTACCGTCATGGTACTCGTATAATAGCTTCAACCTAACTAGTTCGTTTATTTCCGATGATTTTTACGGTATGATGGATGGTAATGAAGGCACTATGGCGAACAGTGATAAATTAGATATTGCTGTAGGTAGAATTCTAGCTGATACACCACAGCGTGCCAAAGAAATGGTAGATAAAATTGAATCATATTATGTGAAAGAAGCGTTAGGAAGTTGGCGAAATAAATATGTGGTAGTCTCAGATGATGTTGATCAAGATTGGGAAGGTATTATTCAAGGCACCACTGATAATGTAGGTAACTTGGTAACAAATTCAAAACCATTTATGAACGTCGTTAAAATTCATACGGACGCATTTCAACAAGAATCTTCAGCAGGAGGTAATACGTATCCACAGGTAAATAATGAAATGGTAAGTGCAATAGATAATGGCGCATTGGTGGTGAATTATTTTGGACATGGTGGTGAAGATGGATTAGCAGTTGAGCGTATTTTTGTAAAACCAGATGTTACAGGGCTTCGTAATTTCTGCAAGTTGAATTGTTTTATAACGGTAACTTGTGAATTTACAAAATTTGATAATCCGTTTAGGGAAACAGCTGGTGAGCTTACGTATTGGAATAAACAAGCAGGTGCTATAGGTTTAATCACAACCACTAGACAGGTGTTTGTAAGTTTCGGAACATCATTTAATAACACGTTGGGGAAATATTTATTTTCTTATAGCGATAATGATGATTATGAAGATTATGAATACCCATCAATGGCAGAGGCATTGCGGTTAACTAAAATAGACCCATCCATATCTACAGCCAGTCAAAGGCGTTTGGCCTTTTTTATTGGAGACCCAGCTATGAAATTAGCCTTTGCAAAACCAAATGTTAAGTTAAACACGATTAATGATGTTCCTTTAGCACAATCTACAGATACATTAAAAGCATTAAGTTATATTAAATTAGGTGGAGAAATTACAGATGTTAATGGAAATGTTTTAAGCAATTTTAATGGTACGCTTTCTACCACAATTTACGACAAATCTATAGATAGGCAAACCTTAGCAAATGATGGAATAAGTTTAAACGGGGAACTTATAAAACTAGATTTTAAAACCTTAGGAGCAATTATTTTTAGAGGACAAGCATCAGTTACCAATGGTAAGTTTGAATTTGATTTTGTAGTACCAAAAGATATTGGTATTCCAGTGGGCTTTGGTAAAGTTAGTTTTTATGCAAAAAATGAGCAATTGCTTCAAGATTTTGCTGGAGCAAGTTTGAATACCGTTAGAATAGGCGGTATAAATGAAAATGCAGCAGAAGATAATGTGGGTCCAGTAATCACTTTGTACATGAATGATGAAAACTTTGTTTCTGGAGGAATAACCAACGAATCTCCAACCCTGTTGGCTAAGATGGAAGATGAAAATGGTATCAATACAGCTAGTGGTATTGGGCATGATATTGTAGCTATTCTTGATGGCGATGAAACTAATCCAGTGGTCTTAAATGATTATTATCAAACTGAAGTTGACGATTATAAAAAAGGTGTTTTGAGTTTTCCTTTTAGAGATTTAGAACCTGGTTTGCATACACTAACCCTTAAAGCTTGGGATGTGTATAACAATTCAGCAGTATCTGAAATTCAATTTATCGTGTTTGATAAAGACCAAGAATTGGTTATAAATAACGTGCTTAATTACCCAAATCCCTTTGTTAATTACACAGAATTTTGGTTTAATCACAATAGTTCGGAACCTTTAGACGTTTCTATACAGATATTTACTGTTTCTGGTAAATTGGTAAGAACACTTAACGGGCAAACAACCGGAGGATTTAAATCAACAAGTTCATTATCCAGAGATATTGTTTGGAATGGAAGAGATGATTTTGGAGATAAAATAGGAAAGGGTGTTTATATTTACAAGTTAAAAGTGTATTCAAGCCTTTTAAATAAAAAAGTTGAAAAGATAGAGAAACTTGTAATCCTCTAAGAAAAAATTATATTTGTTAAATAAAATTATCACATGAAGAATCAACTATTGGTATTAATAGCATTTACGTTTATGTTTAAAGCAGGTGCGCAAGAAACCGTTATTTTCCCAGATCAAGATAGAAGAGTTATAACCACAGGTGTGCCATTTTTATTAATTGCACCAGATGCACGTGCTGCAGCTATGGGTGATATGGGTGTGGCCACATCGGTTGATGCGTTTTCACAACAATGGAACTCATCAAAATATGCATTTTCAGAAACAAAATCAGGTGTTGGGGTAAGCTACACACCATATTTAAGTAAATTGGTAAACGATATATTTTTAGGAAACGTAACCTATTTTAACCGCTTAGATGAACGTAGTGCTTTTGCTTTAAGTTTAAAGTATTTCTCATTAGGAGATATTGAATTTGTTCAGGACGAATTTTCAGAAGCATTAATACAAAGGCCCAATGAATTTACCCTAGATGCCTCTTATGCTTTAAGGCTTACAGATCAATTTGCTATGTCGGTAGCCATGCGTTATTTGCGATCTGACTTAAGATTAGATGGCGTAGATGGAGATGCCACACCTGCAAGTACTTTTGGGGTTGATATCTCAGGATATTATCAAGGTGAAGAACAAGCTTACTCAGATTTTAATGGACGATGGAGGTTAGGATTCGCCATTCAAAACATCGGTCCTAAATTTAGTTATGATGAAGGCGGAGTGGAAAATTTTCAACCGACTAATTTACGTTTAGGAGCAGGCTTCGATTTTATATTTGATGATTATAATAAAATAGCCGTTACTGCTGAGGTTGCTAAATTATTAGTACCAACACCACCCGTTTACGGCTATGTTAATAGCGATGGTGATGAAAACCAAGATGCTGATGAACCTACAATTATTGTAGAAGGAAAAGATCCAAATGTGAGTTTCTTGTCAGGAATGTTTCAATCCTTTGGAGATGCTCCAGATGGTTTCAGCGAAGAACTTAAAGAATTTACTTGGGCCTTAGGTGCTGAATATGTGTACCAAGATTCTTTTGCCTTTAGAGCGGGCTATTTTAATGAAAGTGAAGATAAAGGAGCTAGAAAATTTTTAGCTTTAGGAGCAGGTTTTAAAGCTAATGTAGTCAATATCGATTTATCGTATTTATTCTCTGCTTCAAAAGTTCAGAGCCCTCTTGAAAATACATTACGCTTCTCTTTAACATTTAATATTGGTGCAGGAGAGTATCTAGAATACTAATATATACTTCAATAAGATTATTTAAAAACTATTGTTCATTTATTGGGCAATAGTTTTTTGTTTAAATTAGAACCAATTAAAAAGTAGTTTTCATGAAGGAAATTAAAATAGAGTCTAAATTATACGTGTTTGAAACCTTAAAAGAACTTCCTAAAGAAGTCTTACTCCTTATGGAAAAAGCTTTTAAAGCTAGAGAAAATGCTTATGCGCCATATTCAAATTTTTATGTCGGAGCAGCCTTACTTTTAGATAATGGTGAAATAATTACTGGGAATAATCAAGAAAATGCATCATATCCATCTGGTTTATGTGCAGAACGCACAGCTATTTATTACGCAGGAGCACAATACCCAAAGGCCAAAGTTTTAAGAATGGCTATTACGGCAAGTTCAAAAAATAAAACAACCACCACCCCCATACCACCTTGTGGTGCTTGCAGGCAGGCTATTGCTGAATATGAAATAAAGCAAAACGAAGCTATAGAGATTTATTTTATGGGACAAACAGGTAAGATTATCAAATCAGACTCTTTATCAAATTTATTACCCTTAGTTTTTGATAAATCGGTACTTTAGTTTTCAATACAATAGCATTCATTATAAAAAATTGTTAAATAAGCAATGTTGTATAATAAGAGCTTATTTTTTGATATTTTTTGTACTTTAAATCTATTTCCATTTTTGCAATACCAATCAATGTATTACTTTTGTATTTCGCTTAATTAAAATCTAATTATTAGTTGATGCAAAAAATCACTAAAGAAATATACCTAAAGTGGTATGAAGATATGTTGTTTTGGAGAAAGTTTGAAGACAAGCTTGCTGCCGTATATATACAACAAAAAGTGAGGGGATTTCTTCACTTATACAACGGTCAAGAAGCTGTTTTAGCTGGTGCTTTGCATGCTATGGATTTGACTAAAGATAAAATGATTACAGCTTACAGAAACCACGTTCAGCCCATTGGTATGGGTGTAGATCCTAAACGTGTTATGGCTGAATTGTATGGAAAAGTTACTGGAACGTCTCAAGGTATGGGAGGTTCTATGCATATATTTTCTAAAGAACACCGTTTTTATGGTGGCCATGGTATTGTTGGGGGTCAAATTCCTTTAGGGGCAGGTATTGCTTTTGGAGATAAATACCACGGCAGTGATGCTGTAACTTTATGCTGTTTTGGTGATGGTGCTGCAAGACAAGGGTCTTTACACGAGACTTTTAACTTAGCGATGCTTTGGAATTTACCAGTAGTTTTTGTTTGTGAAAACAATGGTTACGCTATGGGAACATCCGTAGCACGAACCGCAAATCATACAGATATTTGGAAATTAGGAAAAGGTTATGAAATGCCTTGCGGACCAGTTGATGGTATGAATCCTGTAAAAGTAGCTGAAGCTTTTGATGAAGCTATTCAACGTGCACGGAACGGTGGAGGACCAACCTTTTTAGAATTGAAAACATACCGATATAGAGGACATTCAATGTCTGATGCGCAGCACTACAGAACAAAAGACGAGGTAAAAGAATACAAGAAAATAGATCCAATTACTCAGGTTAAAGATGTTATTCTTGAAAAGAAATATGCTACTGAAGATGATATTAAAATCATTGATAAGCGCGTAAAAGATAAAGTCTCAGAATGCGAAAAATTTGCAGATGAATCACCATATCCAGAGGTTCAGCAACTTTATGATATGGTGTACGAACAAGAAGATTATCCATTCATTCAACATAAATTATAAGCTATGGCGATAGTAGTAAATATGCCGCGTTTAAGCGACACTATGGAAGAAGGAACCGTTGCGACTTGGTTAAAAAAAGTTGGTGATAAGGTAGAAGAAGGCGATATTTTAGCCGAAATTGAAACCGATAAAGCAACTATGGAGTTCGAGTCTTTTAATGAAGGAACCTTACTCCATATAGGGGTTCAAGAAGGAGAAACTACCAAAGTAGATGAACTTCTAGCCATTATTGGTGATGAAGGAGAAGATATTTCAGATCTATTAAACGGAAGTACTTCAAAAGAAGAATCAAAAGAAGAAAAAGAAGAGGAAGAAAAAGAAGAATCAAAAACTGATGAAAATCCTAAGTCAGATGGGTCTTCAGGTGAAGCTGAAAGTAATGCCACAAAGGAATCTTCTGATTTGCCAGAGGGTGTTATCGTAGTTACTATGCCACGCTTAAGCGATACGATGGAAGAAGGTACCGTTGCAACATGGTTGAAAAAAGTAGGAGACAAAGTTGAAGAAGGTGACATTTTAGCTGAGATTGAAACTGATAAAGCGACTATGGAATTTGAATCATTTCAATCTGGCACATTGTTAGAAATTGGATTGAAAGAAGGTGAATCAGCTAAAGTAGATGCTTTATTAGCAATAATTGGTCCTTCAGGAACGGACGTTTCAGGAGTTGCTTCAAATTTCTCCACTAAATCCACTCCTGCAAAAAAAGAAGAAGCACCAAAAGAAGAAGAATCTAAAAGAGAAACACAAAAAACTGAACCTAAAGAAGTAAAACCTTCACCTTCAAAACCCAGTAATTCAACACCAACTCCAGTAACATCAAATGGTCGATTATATGTATCACCATTAGCAAAAAAATTAGCTGAAGAAAAAGGAGTTAATCTTACGCAAGTAAAAGGTTCGGGAGATAATGGGCGTATAGTAAAGAGGGATATAGAAAATTATACACCAGCAACATCTGGAGCATCGGTTGGCAAATTTGTACCAGCTGGTCAAGAAGATTTTGAAGATGTACCAAACTCACAGATGCGAAAAGCCATAGCTAAAGCATTAACGAATTCTAAATTTTCGGCTCCGCATTATTATTTAAGTGTTGAGTTTGATATGGAAAATGCGATAGCTTTCCGTACACAATTTAATACCGTTCCTGATACGAAAATATCTTATAATGATATGATTGTTAAAGCCTGTGCTTTAGCATTAAAACAGCACCCACAAGTAAATTCACAATGGTTTGCAGATAAAATGCGATTAAATAACCATGTGCATGTAGGAGTTGCCGTTGCTGTTCCAGACGGATTGGTAGTGCCAGTTGTAAAATTTGCCAATGAGCAAAGCTTACAACAAATTGGAGTTTCGGTAAAAGATTTAGCTGGTAAAGCCAGAAATAAAAAGTTGACACCTGGCGACATGGAAGGCAGCACGTTTACAGTTTCTAATTTGGGTATGTTTGGCATAGATACATTTACATCTATCATTAACCAACCAAACTCAGCAATTCTTTCTGTTGGAAATATTGTTGAAAAACCAGTGGTTAAAAACGGACAGATTGTAGTTGGAAACACTATGAAATTATCATTAGCTTGCGACCACAGAACGGTTGATGGTGCCACAGGCGCTCAGTTCCTTCAAACTTTAAAAGGATATATTGAAAATCCAGTAACTATGTTAGTATAAATTGTTATTCAAAGCAAAGCGATGAATCTCATAAATAAAACTAAAAACCTGTTTCATTAATTTGAAGCAGGTTTTTTTTATCTTTAAAACTTAAAAAATAATAAATGAAAAAGCTTTTAGTTTTAATATACATAACTATATTTTTTTCTACTTGTAAATCATCAGAGGTTTTTGTCAATAATAAAAACTCGAGCCAAAATGAAATACTAAAACCATCTGAAAGTGATGTTTCAATTCCATTATATACTAAACCAAATGTTGATAATTATGCCACTTTAAAAAGCGTTGAATCCTCTTTAAATTATTTAGCTTCAGATGAATTAGGGGGCAGGAAAACAGGCTCTCTAGGCATTGAAAGAGCAGCGGTTTATATTGAAAATATTTTTAAAGAAAATAAAATTAAGCCTTATTTTAAATCCTACAGAGATAGCTTTAATCTTAAAGATATAGTTGGTTATAATATAGTTGGTTACATAGAAGGAAACGACGCCATCTTGAAAAATGAGTTCGTTATTCTTGGTGCTCATTACGATCATTTAGGAACAGCAAAAGGGGTAAATGGTGATGTTATTGCTAATGGCGCTAATGATGATGCTTCAGGAACTGTAGCCGTTTTAGAATGGGCAAAATATTTTTCAAAAACTAAGAATAATAAGAGAAGTATTTTATTCAATTTATATGCTGCTGAAGAAATGGGTTTAAAGGGCTCCGAGCATTTAGCACATAAATTAAAGAAAGCTAATTTAGAGTTATATACCATGATTAATTTTGAAATGATTGGTGTACCAAGAGCAGAAGGCGAAACCATGGCATACATCACAGGATTTGAATTGTCTAATATGGCAGAAAAAATAAATAGATATGGCGGGGAAGAAATAGTTGGTTTTTTGCCACAAGCAAAAGCATATAATTTATTTAAGCGATCTGATAATTATCCGTTTTATAATGAGTTTAAAATTCCCGCTCATGCTATTTCTACATTCGATTTCACAAATTTTGATTATTACCATCATGTAGATGATGAAGCAGATAAAATGAATTTTGAACATATGACGAGTTTTATAAATAAAATGACTCCAGCTTTACAAGGTATTGTCAATACTCCAACAAAAGAAATACAAATGAATAATGAGTAAAAATATAATAATAACGGGGACCAGTAGAGGCATTGGTTTTGAATTGGTAAAATTATTTGCAAAAGCAGGACACCATGTTTTGGCGCTTTCGCGGAATGAAAAACCTGTTCAAAATTTAAAACTAAATAATGTGACCTTCTTTCCTTTTGATTTAGGAGATCCTGAAGCATATAAAAAAGTTGAAGATTTCATAAAAACTAGTTGGCAACACGTTGATATTTTAATTAATAATGCAGGAGCTTTAATGAATAAACCATTTGCGGAAACAACTATGCAAGATTTTGAAGCAGTTTATAAAACCAACGTTTTTGGAGCTTCAGAATTAACCCGAATTGTTTTACCGTTCATGAAAGCTAATAGTCATGTTGTTACCATCAGTTCTATGGGTGGTGTACAAGGTAGTATGAAATTCCCAGGTTTAGCGGCATACAGTTCCAGTAAAGCCGCAGTAATTACTTTAACTGAATTATTGGCCGAAGAATATAAAGATTCAAAAATCTCATTTAACGTTTTAGCTTTAGGCGCTGTACAAACCGAAATGCTTGAAGAAGCTTTTCCAGGTTATCAAGCACCAACTACAGCTTTAGAAATGGCAGAATATATTTTTGATTTCTCTTTGAATGGGAATAAATTTTATAACGGCAAATTGTTGCAGGTTTCAAATTCTACGCCTTAAGAAATGTCCAAATACAAATGCATTATTTTTGATTGCGACGGTGTTTTAGTAGACAGCGAACCTATTACAAACCAGGTTTTAGTGGATATGACCAATGAATTGGGTGGTCATATAGATTTACAATACGCATTAACTCATTTTAAAGGAGGGTCTATGCAAAATTGTTACGATAAAATTGAGAAACTCTTAGAACAATCACTTCCATATAATTTTATTGAAGATTACAGAACCAGAAGTTATGAGGTTTTAAAGAACACAATCAAATCTGTAGAAGGTATAAAAACAGTTTTAGAAAACTTGAATATGCCATTTTGTGTAGCTTCTAGCGGACCCTTTGAAAAGATTAAACTTAATCTAACTATAACGGGATTATTCCCTTACTTTGAAGGTAAAATTTTTAGTTGCTATACCATTCAAAAATGGAAACCAGACCCGAGTATATTTTTATTAGCGGCAAAAACTATGGGTTTTAAAATTAGTGAATGCTTGATTATTGAAGATAGTTTATTGGGAGTAAAAGCAGCACAAAATGGGGGTTTTGATGTGTTTGGTTATACAGCACACGATTATAATAATCAATTAGAGGGTGAGGCTACAAAAACGTTTAATAGTATGTTGCAGCTTATAAATATGATATAATTTTAGATGTATTAAATGCAAAACCAACTTCAAAACCATATTTCAAAAGAAGCTTTACCTCAAATGCTAAAACTTTTAGAACATGATGATTTATTAGTTAAAATTAAAAACGAACGTAAAACACGTCATGGTGATTACATGTCTTTACCCAATGGAAAGCATCAAATAACCATAAATTCTAACTTAAATAAACACCGTTTTTTAATCACATTAATTCACGAAATAGCTCATTTTGAAGCTTATAAAATCTTTGGAAAACTCATAAAACCACATGGTGTAGAATGGAAACATACTTTTCAGCATTTAATGTTGCCTTTTTTGAATCCAGAAATATTTCCAAATAAATTATTACCTCTTTTAGCAAAACATTTTAAAAACCCAAAAGCATCCAGTGATACTGATGTGCAATTAGCCTTAGCTTTAAAACAGTTCGACGAACCAAATAGTAAAACTTTTATTTTTGAAGTACCTTTAGGGAGTGACTTTAAATTATATAATGGAAAGGTTTTTAAACGAGGTAAAAAACGAGTAAAACGTTATGAGTGTATTGAGGTTAAAACAGGAAGACTATATTTGTTCAACCCCAATGCAGAAGTAGAATTATTAAATTAAAAGAATGAATAAAAATTATTACGCCATTTTAATGGCAGGAGGAGTAGGATCTAGATTTTGGCCAGTGAGCACGCAAGATTTCCCAAAGCAGTTTCACGATATGTTAGGAACGGGCGATACCTTAATTCAGAAAACCTTTCAACGTTTAGCACATGTAATACCAAAAGAAAATATATACATTTTAACTAATGAACGTTATAATGATTTGGTTTTAGAGCAACTGCCAGAAGTTACTCAAAAACAGGTAGTTTTAGAACCCGCCATGCGAAATACTGCACCATGTATTTTATATGCGTCATTAAAAATTCAAAAAGAAAATCCAGACGCCGTAATGATAGTGGCACCAAGCGATCATTGGATCGAAGATGAAAAAACCTTTTCTGAAAACGTAAAACAAGCTTTTGATTTCTGTTCAGATAATGATGCTTTAATGACACTTGGTATTCAACCTACTTTCCCTAATACAGGTTATGGTTATATTGAGTTTGATAAAACGTCATCAGACGCCATAAAATCAGTAAATCAGTTTAGAGAAAAACCTGATTATGAAACTGCAAAAGAGTTTATAGCACAAGGTAATTTTCTGTGGAATGCAGGTATTTTTATGTGGAGCGTAAAAAGTGTTATTGAAGCTTTTAAAAGTAATCAGCCTAAACTGTATCATCTTTTTGAAACAGGTATTTCGGTATATAACACCTCGGAAGAACATGATTTTATAAAAGAAAATTATCCAAAAGCAGAAAATATTTCTGTTGATTACGCTATTATGGAAAAATCAAGTCATGTATTTGTAATTTCAGCTGAGTTTGACTGGAACGATCTGGGTACTTGGGGAAGTCTTTACGATAAACTTGATAAAGATGTTAATAATAATGCCGTTGTGAATTCAAGAACTTTAGTTGAAGACGCTTCAGGTAACATGATACGTACGAAAAATGATAAAATAGTTGTCGTTGATGGATTGAATGATTACATAATTGTTGATAAAGATGAAGTTTTACTTATCTTTCCTAAAGCAAAAGAACAAGATATTAAAAAAACACTCCAGCAAGTAAAAGATAAATTTGGGGAGCAATATGGTTAATTATGAGTGAAGAATCTAAGTTTAGTTTTTCGGAAAAAATAACACCATCTGGAGGTGGTGATGTAGCCCAATCAAAAGAAGCGGTTAAAAAAGATGCCAAAGGATTGTTTAAAAGCATCAAGCTTTTTCTCAAAGAATTACTTGATTTTAGAGAAGATACAGACAGAGATTCTACTATAAAAGCAATACAAGGCGATATTTCTTTTAAAGGCGCTACAGCTTGGATTTTAATATGTTCCATATTTGTAGCTTCTATTGGTTTAAATGCGAACTCTACAGCGGTAGTTATTGGTGCCATGTTAATTTCGCCGCTAATGGGACCAATTTTAGGAGTTGGTTTATCTATTGCAATAAATGATATTGATACACTAAAGCGTTCTTTAATAAACTTAGCAATTATGATTGTTTTAAGTTTACTTACGGCTTTTTTATTCTTTTGGTTGTTTCCTCTAAGCGAAGATACCTCAGAGCTTTTAGGTCGAGTTAAACCAGATATTCGTGATGTTTTGATAGCCTTTTTTGGCGGTTTGGCATTAATTATAGCCCGAACAAAGCGTGGTACAATTGCATCGGTTATTTTTGGTGTAGCTATAGCCACAGCATTAATGCCACCATTATGTACGGCAGGTTATGGTTTAGCTAAGGGAAATTGGGTTTATTTTGGTGGGGCTATGTATTTATTTACTATAAATACCATTTTTATTGCTTTGGCAACCTTTATAGTTTTAAAGTTATTGCGTTTTCCAATGCTTAAATATGCCAATTCTAAAAAGCGTCTTTTTATTTCTCGTATGGCTACTTTATTGGCTGTAATAGTAATGGTTCCTGCTGTTTGGACTTTTTTAAATGTATTGGAAGAAAGTAATTTTAAAAGAGATGCTGTTAATTTTGTTAAGGAAGAGCTAAAAACTTTACCACACTACGAATATTTGAAGAATAATGCTGTTTTTAATTATTTTGATAATGGTAAATCTGTGATTGAGGTAAGTACATTTGGTTTAGATGAAATCTCTGACGAAACTATTAACTTATTGCAGAACAGAATGCAAGACTATAATGCCTTATCTGATGTTAGGTTAGTAATTAATCAAAATAAATCTAAAAACTTAGATAATTTAAAGTATATGGAAGAGCTACGAACACGAGACTCTTTAGACTTATTAACACAAACTCAAAAAATTACGTATTTGGAAAGTAAAGTATCTCAACTTTCAAAATTAGAAAAGAATTATGTCCCTTTAGATGAACTTCTAAAAGAAATAAAAATTAATTACGAGACCATTGAGCAGATTTCTTATGCCAATGTTATTCGTTCAAACTTTACCAAAATGGATACAGTGTCTGTGTTTTCAGTAAAATGGGTAGATTCTTTGGCTAATGAAAAGATTAAAAAAAATGATAAAATCAAGCTTGAAAAGTGGCTTAAGCTTAAATTGAAGTTAGACACTTTGGTTGTAAAAAGAGTAAATTAATGGTTTTCATCTACATACATCTGGCGCACTTTTTTCATCAGTTCAGATGAGTAAACAAAATCAGTAACTACTTTATTATCGGTTTTAAAAATTGTTTCATTTGAACCCTCCCAAGCTTTTAAACCGTCTTTCAAAAACACGATTTTTTTGCCAATTTCCATTACTGAGTTCATATCATGGGAATTGATTACTGTAGTAATTTGATATTCTTCAGTAATTTCTTGAATTAAATTATCAATAATTATTGCCGTTTTAGGATCTAATCCTGAATTAGGTTCATCACAGAACAAATATTTAGGTTTGTTTACTATAGCACGTGCAATGGCAACCCGTTTTTGCATACCCCCGGAAGCCTCACTAGGCATTTTATTATGTGCATCATCAAGTTTCACACGCTTTAAAACAAAATCTGCTCGATCCTTCATCTCACTTTTACTCATTTTAGTAAACATCCGTAAAGGAAACATCACGTTTTGTTCAATAGTCATAGAATCAAATAAGGCACTCCCCTGAAATACCATGCCTATTTGAGCGCGCATATTTCGTTTTTCATCTTCAGTTAATTTTGAAAATATTTTACCGTCGTAAGCAATACTTCCTTCTTCATATTCAAATAAGCCTAATAAGCATTTTAAAAATACTGTTTTACCAGAGCCACTTTGCCCAATGATAAGGTTGGTTTTTCCTTGTTCAAATACGGTACTTATGCCTTTTAAAACGTGAACATCACCAAAAGATTTATTAAGATTTTTAACTTCTATCATTAGCCTAACATCATATCAGTTAATATATAATTCAATAAAATAATAGCTACTGAAGTCCAAACAAAAGATGTTGTACTGGCCTTACCTACTTCAAGCGCTCCGCCCTTCATATAAAAACCATGAAACGATGGTATAGTAGCTAGAACCAATGCAAATACAAAAGTTTTTATAAAAGCATATATAATATGAAATATCTCAAAATCGGTTTGTATTCCTACTATGTAATCTGATAAAGTAGAATAGCCTCCAAACACACAAGCCGCCATACCTCCTAAAATTCCCAAAAACATACCAATAGCAATAGCAAAAGGATATAGCATTAATGCAATAAGTTTTGGAAAAACTAAATAGTTTAAAGAATTTATTCCCATGACTTCTAAAGCATCAATTTGTTCCGTGACACGCATTGTACCTATGCTTGAGGTTATAAACGAACCTACTTTACCAGCCATAATTATTGAAGTAAACGTAGGTGCAAACTCCAAAATTACGGATTGCCTTGTAGCATAGCCTACCAAGTATTTGGGAATTAACGGATTATCAATATTTAATGCCGTTTGTATGGTAATAACGCCACCAACAAAAAATGAGATAAATGCTATAATACCAAGCGATCCAATAATTAAATCATCAATATCTTTCAAGATAAGTTGTTTCATAACATTCCATTTTGTTGGCTTTCGAAACATCTCAGCTATCATTAAAAAATAAGCTCCAATATTATTTAAGTATGTCATATATATTTTATGAACTGCTAAAGTAAAAAAAGATAACGGTATTTAGTCTTAATTTTGAATTATGATATTTTAAAATCAGTATTTTTGATAATATTTATTTAAATGTCATGATAAAAAAAACAATTTTACTTTTATTTCTTTTAGTTTTAAGTTTATCCTGTAAATCACAAGATAATGTTTTAATAGAAAACAAGAATACGGATGTTGAAGTACCAAACTTAGTCGTTGGTATTATTATAGATCAAATGCGATATGATTACTTAACCCGTTTTAATAGCAAATATGGTGAGGGTGGTTTTAAACGTATGATGAATGAAGGTTTTAATTGTAAAAATAATCATTATAATTACGTGCCAACTTACACGGGTCCAGGACATGCATCTGTTTTTACTGGTACAACGCCCAAATATCACGGTATTATATCGAATAACTGGTATGATAAAGAAACTAAACAAGTTGTGTATTGTGCAGGAGACGATTCGGTTAAAGCAGTTGGTACCGAATCTAAGGATGAGCAAATGTCACCCCACAGAATGAAAACAACCACATTTGCCGATGAAAATAGGTTATTCACTCAAATGAGAGGGAAAAGCATAGGGATTTCTATTAAAGATAGAGGTGCCATTTTACCTGTTGGTCATTCTGCTAATGCCGCGTATTGGTTTAGGGGTAAAGAAGAAGGAAACTTTGTTTCTAGTACGTATTATATGTTAGAATTACCTAAATGGGTAGATGATTTTAATAGTTCTAGGGTTGTTAAATCTTATTTAAAAGAATGGAATACACTTTATGATATTTCAACTTATACTGAAAGCGGCGATGATTTAAATGATTTTGAAAATGGTTTTAACGGTAAAGAAACAGCAACATTTCCTTATAACTTAGATCTTTTAAAAAAATATAATTCTGGATTTGATATTTTAAAAGTGAGTCCCTATGGCAATAGTTTGGTTGCAGATTTTGCCATTGAAGCTATTAAAGCAGAAGCGCTTGGGAAAGACACTATTACTGATGTTTTAACAGTTAGTTTTTCAAGTACCGACTATATTGGTCATAATTTTGGAGTTAATTCCAAAGAAATTGAAGATACCTACATACGATTAGATAAAGATTTAGAACGTTTTTTCAAATTTTTAGATACAGAAGTTGGAAAAGGGAAGTACACGGTTTTTTTAACAGCAGATCACGGTGCTATAGATGTTCCATCTTATTTACAAAATTTTAAAATACCAGCCGGATATGTGGATAATGATGAAAGAAAAAAAATGTTTCAAACATTTCTTAAAAACACTTACGGTACAGAAGATATTGTTGAAAATATAAGCAATAATCAAATTTTTATAAATAAGGAAAAAATTAAAGAATTAGGCCTGAATCTACAATCTGTACAAACAGCTATGGTAAATGAGCAAATTACATATCCAAATATTTCTAAGGCTTATACCGCTACAACTATGAGTACAGCTCAGTTTAACAATGGTATTGAAATGTTATTACAAAAAGGATTTAATCAGAAATATTCTGGCGACGTTCTTTTGGTTGATGATACAGCTTACGTTGTGTATGGAAAAAAAGGATCAACGCATGGTAGTGGTTTAACTTATGATACTCATGTACCATTAATATTTTTTGGAAAAGGGATTAAACACGGACAGACATTTCAAAAAACTGAGATTACCGATATAGCACCAACAGTATCTGCGCTTTTGGGTATTAGTTTTCCTAATGCTACTATTGGTACACCTCTTGAATTTGTTTTAGATTAATTGAAAAAACGCATATTATATTCTGTTATAATCATCCTACTTGTTTTAGGAGTTTATGGCTATGAATTTTTTTTAGCAGAAGAAGAAAAAGCTAATATAGTTTTAGAGGGTGAAGCTGTAAAAAGCGACACAAATGAAAATTTTTTACCAACAAGCACTACGGGTCAAGTTATACATCATGAAGGCTACTCATTATCTTACAGTGAAGAACATGAACAAGCCGAGTGGGTGGCTTATGAATTAAAGAGATCTCATCTACAAAGTACTAATTATAAGCGACCATATTTTGAAATTGACGAAGCAGTTAAAACAGGGGCTGCACATTGGCGAAATTATAAAAACTCAGGTTTTGATCGCGGACATTTATGTCCCGCTGGTGATAAACGTTATAGTCAAAAAGCACATGATGAAACGTTTTTAACTAGTAATATCAGCCCCCAAGAGCATGGATTCAATTCTGGAATCTGGAATACTTTAGAACAAAAAGTACGTTATTGGGCAAGTAAATATGATGGTGTATTTGTAGTCACTGGTGGGGTTCTAAAGGGTAATATGAATACGATAGGAGATGAATTTGTTTCTGTGCCTAATCAATTTTATAAAGTGTTGATAGATACTAATTCTGGAAAAATAAAAATGATTGGTTTTTTAATGCCACATGAAAATTCAAACAAACCTTTATATGAATTTGTAGTTGCTGTCGATACTATTGAAACACTAACTGGCATTGATTTTTTTCCCGAGTTGGATGATGCTATTGAAAATAAATTAGAAGGATCTAGTAATTATAAAAATTGGAATTTCAATTAATTATCTTTGTTTCGATAATATAAATGGGGTAAGAAAGTAAACTGCAGGAAGAAAACCTGCAACAACCCACAATAATTTCTTTTTAAAAATGTTTCTATTTTTTAACCATATTATCATAGGTAGTATTAAAGAACATGAAAATAAAAAGTAAATTAAAGCTTTAATCATTTTATTGCCATAGCTCCAAATCCATTTGTAATCACTAAACCTTAATGATGAAATCCAGTGAGGAATAAAAAAACATAATATTAATAACCCATATATTATTAACGTAGAGATTATTGGGTTAAAAATGAAACTTAATATTTTTTTCATATTTTAAAATTTCGAGTTTTAAATAACCTCTTACATAAAATGTCATGCCGAGCGGAGTAGAAGCATCTCATCTTTTAAACGTTCTCAACATACCTTTCCAACGTAAATCTCTAATAAATTCGCCTTCTTTTTTGGAAACTAAAAAATCAATCTTTTCTTTTTTTGCTTTAAAATAACCAGCCAGATAATCCTTAAATAAAGAAACACTCCGCTTTTTATAAGCTAATTTTAATGCAGAAATAAAAGTAATTACAAAACCATATCGCATTTTGTACATTGCTTCTCCTTGCAAATATTTTGAGGCTTTATTGTAGCTTATTCCTGTTGGTTTTAAATGTTTCACGTGAAGCGATTCATCTGTAACTATCTCCCAACCATAATATTTAGCCAATAACTCATCAACAGTGTCCCAACCCATGGATGGTTTTAATTGTCCTATTTCTAAAAAACATTCTTTTCTATATGCTTTTAAAGCACCTCTAATATGGTCTTTTCGGGTTAAGTTTTCTAAAACCCAATCATCATTTTTTACGATATAACAAAAACCAGCTGCCATACCCAATTTTTTGTTTTTATTAAAGTGATTTGAAAGTTGTTCTAAATAGTTATTTGGGAATATTAAGTCGGCATCAAATTTACAAATGATATCAAAATTCTTATCAAGGGTTTCATAACCTTTATAAAAGGCGTTTATAATTTTCGAACCTGGTAAATGTTGATTTGAAGATTTAGAATTTATTAAAGAAATCCAAGAGTAATTCTCAGCATAAGCTTCAATAATATCTTCTGTTTTATCTGTAGAATTATCATTAACTATAACCAATTCTTTTGGTCGTAATGTTTGATTTGCTAAAGAGTCTATCGTAAGGCCTATGGAACTTTCTTCATTATGTGCAGGGATGATGATGTAAAACCTCATTGTGTTTCCCTTTCAGCATAAATAATATAATAGCGTGGTGTAAACCAACGTAATATGGGACGAATACCTATTTTTTTAGTAGGATTTGTCCATTTTTTTCTATCTATAATTTTCCAACCAGCTTTTTCAAGTAACCAATCAAACTGCCAATCTTCAAACTCATGGTAATGTCTGTCTAACATGTCTGTTTTACTTCTATAGGCCGATGAAAACCACAATTTAAGTGGAATACTCGCAACAAGTTTATCGGCTTTAATGGATTTTAAAACCGTAAATGGGGATAATAAATGTTCGAAAATTTCAAAAGCTGTCACAACATCAGCCTTAGAATTTATAATATTAGTTACATCAATATCTAAATCTTCGCCTTTAGTATTTTCAACTGAATATCCGTGTTCCGTCATAATTTCGGTAAATGGATTTATAACGCCCAAATCTAAAACCTTATGAGATTGGGGAATGTGTTTTTTTAGAAATTCAATAGTATTATTAAAACGCTTATTAGGGTAAGTTTTATCGTACATTATTATTGTTTGTAAACAATGGCATTAATATTCATACCAGCGCCAACACTAGCAAAAATGATAACATCTCCTTTATTTATTTCTTGATTTTTTAATGAGCCATTTAAAATGGAGTCATACAAGGTGGGTACGGTGGCTACACTAGAATTACCTAATTTACCAATGGTCATAGGCATAATACCTTCAGGCATTTCCATATTATACAGTTCGTAAAAACGTTTAACTATAGCTTCATCCATTTTTTCGTTGGCTTGATGAATGAGTATTTTTTTTACTTCTTTAATATCAATGCCACTTTTTTCAAGACATGTTTTCATTGCTTTAGGAACATTTGTTAAAGCAAATTCATAAATTTTTCTACCATACATTTTTATGTATCGGCGTTTATCGCTTATGTCTTGATTATTGGTTCCCCCAAAGTATATAAAATCTACTTCATTAAGAGCAAAAGTAGCTGATTCATGGGATATAATACCACCTTCATTATTTGTAGATTCCAAAACCACCGCGCCAGCGCCATCACTATATATCATAGAATCTCTATCGTAAGGATCAATAACTCTGGATAGTGTTTCGGTACCTATAATTAAACACTTTTTGGCAATTCCAGATTTTATAAAGGCATTGGCTTGTATAACCCCTTCGATCCAACCTGGGCACCCAAAAAGAACATCATAAGCAATACATTTAGGATTTTTTATCCTTAGAAGATGCTTTACTCTGGCCGCCATACTTGGTACCGTATCACTTTGTTGACTATCATGCCTAACATCGCCGTAGTTGTGTGCTACAATAATATAATCTAAATCTTCACGATTAATTTTAGCAGACTCAATAGCTTTTTCTGCAGCAAAAGAGGCAAGATCAGAGCTGTTTAAATGATTTTCCGCGTAACGTCTTTCATCAATGCCCGTAATGGCTTTAAATTTTTTTATTATTATTTCGCTTGTAGCGTTTATAGCAGAACCATCACTATTTAAAAACTCATGATTTTGAAAATTTTCATTTGTCTCAATCTTAGCAGGAATATAACTGCCAGTTCCAGTGATTTTAATATTCATAAATAATTTTTTGTCTTAATAATTTCAGTTATTAGCAAGTTAATTGCTTTTTCTAAAAATGAAATTTAGCTTAGTTAAAATTTACGATGTTCAAGAACATATTTTATGCCTCAGCGTAAGCTTCTATTGGGGCACAAGAACAAATTAAATTCCTGTCTCCATAGGCATCGTCAACGCGTCTAACACTTGGCCAAAATTTGTTATGTCTTACAAAATCTAAAGGAAAAGCTGCTTCTTCGCGCGTGTATGGTAGATTCCATTCATTGGCAGTAATCATTTCCAAAGTATGGGGTGCATTTTTAAGCATATTATTAGTCTTATCTTTTGAAACAGAATCAATTTCTTTTTTAATTGAAATCATAGCATCACAAAAACGATCCATCTCAGCTTTACTTTCGCTTTCTGTTGGTTCAATCATCATAGTCCCAGCAACTGGGAAAGATACTGTTGGTGCGTGAAATCCATAATCCATTAAACGTTTCGCGATGTCGGTTACTTCTATACCATAATCTTTAAAAGGCCTGCAATCAATAATCATTTCATGAGCTGCACGTCCTCTTTCACCAGAATACAAAGTTTCAAAACTGCCTTCCAAACGTTTTTTAATATAATTAGCATTTAAAATAGCAATCTTGGTTGATTCTGTTAATCCTCTAGCACCTAACATTTTTATGTAACCATATGAAATTAAACAAGCCAAAGCAGAACCAAAAGGAGCTGCAGATATAGCGGTAATGGCATTATCGCCACCCGTTTTTATAATTGGATTTCCTGGCAAAAATGGTGCGAGTTGCTTTGCTACACATATGGGGCCAACTCCAGGACCACCACCACCATGTGGAATAGCAAAGGTTTTGTGTAAATTTAAATGACAAACATCAGCACCAATGCTTCCTGGGTTTGTTAATCCTACTTGGGCGTTCATATTAGCGCCATCCATATAAACCTGCCCGCCATTATCATGAATAATTTTGGTAATTTCTTTTATAGCCGATTCATAAACACCATGGGTAGATGGATATGTAACCATAAGTGCAGAAAGATTTTCTTTGTGTAATTCTGCCTTTTCGCGTAAATCATCAACATCAATATTGCCTTCTTCAGTAGATTTTGTAACCACCACTTTCATACCCGCCATAACCGCACTTGCAGGATTTGTTCCATGAGCTGAGGAAGGTATTAAACAAATATTTCTGTGATGATCGTTACGAGATTCATGATAGGCTCTTATAACCATAAGACCCGCAAATTCACCCTGTGCTCCAGAATTGGGTTGTAAAGACGTGGCTGCAAACCCTGTGATTTCTGTTAGTTGATCTTCTAATGCTTTTAAAACAGTTAAATAACCTTTAGCTTGCTTTTTAGGTACAAAAGGGTGAATGTTAGCCCACTTAAAAATACTTAACGGTAACATTTCTGATGCGGCATTAAGTTTCATGGTACAAGATCCTAAAGAAATCATCGAATGATTTAATGCTAAATCTTTCCGTTCTAAAGATTTTATATAGCGCATCAACTCTGTTTCTGAGTGATAGGTATTAAACACTTCTGCTGTCAAGAAATCAGAAGTTCTTTGTAAATTACTATCTATATTATTAGCTTTTACTAATTCAGAAATTATAATAGTTTCCTTATTGGCAGCTTCAGCAAAAACAGAAATTAAATAATTAATATCTCTAAGCGAAGTCGTTTCATTTACTGCAATGGTAACCGTTTCGCTATCAGGATAGCGTAAATTTACTTTTTTCTCAGTCGCAACTCTTTTAATTTGTTTTGCTTTTGTTTTAATTTGAAGCGTATCAAAATAAGATGAGTTTATTTGATCGTAACCAAGTTTTGTTAAGGTCTTGGCTAAAGTTGCTGTTTTATTATGAACTTTATTCGCAATAAATTTTAAGCCATTAGGGCCATGATAAACGGCATACATACTTGCCATGACTGCTAAAAGCACTTGAGCCGTGCAAATATTAGATGTGGCTTTGTCGCGTTTAATGTGTTGCTCTCTAGTTTGTAGCGCCATGCGCAATGCACGATTGTCATTAGCGTCTTTTGTAACGCCGATGATACGACCTGGTAAATCTCTCTTATAGGCTTCCTTGGTGGCAAAAAATGCGGCGTGAGGTCCGCCAAATCCCATGGGTATACCAAAACGTTGGGTGGTGCCTACTACAACATCAGCTCCAAATTTACCAGGAGCTTCAAGTTTTATTAAACTTAAAACATCAGCAGCAACTGCAACTTTAATTTGTGCAGTATTAGCTTTTGTAATGAAAGTCTTGATGTCAGTAATTTGTCCATCTTTACCTGGGTACTGTAAAATGGCTCCAAAGAATTCTGTTGAAAAATCAAAGGTTTCTTCGTTTCCAACAACAAGTTCAATTCCAATTGGATTTGCTCTAGTTTTTAGTAAGGATAAGGTTTGAGGTAAGATATTTTCTGAAACAAAAAATTTATTGATTTCTGCTTTTTTCTGTTCACGTTCACGAACAGCAAATAACAAACTCATTGCTTCAGCAGCTGAAGTACTTTCATCCAATAAAGATGCATTAGCGATTTCCATACCTGTAAGTTCAATAACCATAGTTTGAAAATTTAAAAGTGCTTCAAGTCTTCCTTGAGCAATTTCAGCTTGGTATGGCGTATAAGCAGTGTACCAACCTGGATTTTCTAAAATATTTCGTTGTATAACCGCAGGCATTATGGTTGGGTGATATCCTAAACCAATATACGTTTTGTAAACTTTGTTCTTTTTTGAAAGCTCATGAATATGAAGTAAATATTCGTATTCTGTCATGGGATCTTCTAAATCTAATCCATTTTTTAAGCGAATATCGTCAGGTATTGTTTCATTAATTAATTGATCTAAAGAATTAACTCCTATGGTTTTTAACATAAGGTTTTGGTCATCTTCTCTAGGCCCAATATGCCGCAATGCAAAAGCGTTTGTATTCATGAAGTTACAATTTGTTATATAATTTGCAAAAATAAGTAATAATTCACGCGATTTAAGGCTTAAAATAGAAAGTTTTTAACCATTTAAAAACGTTATTAACAGTTTCCTTATTTTTACAGAATGAAGTCATCAATGCGATTTTTAAATTTCTATGTAAATAGTAGTATTCACGTGGCTTTGGCAGTGTATTCGCTCACTTGGATTACCTTGTTAGAATATCATATTCCCTATGACGAAACCATCCTTTATTTTATATTTTACGCTTCCATTACAGGCTATAATTTCGTAAAGTATTTTGGGGTGGCTAAATTTCACCATAGAAACTTAACAATTTGGTTAAAAGCTATTCAAATATTTTCCTTTGTTTGCTTCTTAGGCATGTGTTATTATGCGTTTCAATTAAGTACTAAAATCCTATTTTATATTTTATGTTTTGGTACTATTACTTTTTTTTATGCTATTCCATTTTTACCGAGACGTGTATTTTTAGATAAGCATCATAATTTAAGAAATATAGGCGGTCTAAAAATATATGTAATAGCCTCGGTTTGGTGCGGTGTTACTGTTTTTCTTCCATTGATCAATGATGGGCATTCTGTTGATTTCAATGTTATTATTACCAGTGCTCAAAGGTTTATTTTTGTAATTGTTTTAATGCTTCCGTTTGAAATAAGAGATATGCGTTATGATAGTTTGAAACTTTCAACAGTGCCACAAAAAATAGGAATAAGGCAAACTAAGATAATGGGAGGGTTACTTCTAATAATATTTTTATTTCTAGAATTTTTTAAAGACAAAACTCAAATGAATCAAGTTTTCGTTTTATTGATTATTTCAATGATTACGCTATTATTTTTAGTTTTTTCTAAAAAGGAACAGGGAAAATATTATAGTGCATTAGGGGTGGAAGCATTGCCAATATTATGGCTTATACTCTTATTGTTATTTTAAAAATGAGTTTCTTTTATTGCGATTTCCAAATCTTTTTTCATTTTTTCTTTGCAGTCGCTATCAAGACATTCTAATTTAGATTTTGAAACTATTTTAGTTAATTTGCTATTAGTACTTGTATATTCTCTACAAGCTCTGCAATAAATCAAATGAAAGTTAAGTTTTACCTTTTCCCATAGAGATGCCTCTTTGTATTGAGTTTTATCGCATGTATGGTTTGCTTCCTCACATGGCATTAAAAACTTAAATCTACTCATATTAAAACCAATTTTCTTTTAGGCAATCTGCTAGAGCAGTACGCGCTCTATGTATAATCACCCAAAGGTTAGACGCTGTAATATTTAGTTCATTACAAATAACTTCAGTTTCAAAACCTTGAATAGTTTTCATTTTAAAAACCTCCGCTTGTTTTTTAGGTAGTTTGCCCAAGCAATTGTAAATAGCCTCACCCAGTTCATCATTTTGTATAGTGTCTTCAGCTGTTTTATCAAATGGATCTGCAACACGTTCTTCCAACCAATCACCTTCACTTTCAATATCGCTATTGTAACTCATACGTACTTCAGCTTTACCTTTGTTCGAATTAATTTTACGGTAGTGGTCAATAATTTTTCGCTTTAAAATAGAAATAAGCCAAGTACGTTCACTGGCTTCTCCTTTAAAGTTTTTCATAGATTTTAAACCGGCAAAAAAAGTGTCTTGCACCAAATCTTGCGCGATATCTCTATCGCTAACACGAGAAATAGTGTAGTTGAAAAGATAATCAGAATATAAATCGATCCACTTATTAGGATTAATTTGATGATTGGGCATTAATTAATAATTTTTTGAGTACCAAAAATAGAGTAAAAAAATGGATTTTCTATTTATTTCAACAACCCAGCACGTTTCAACAATGCTTCAGGTTGAGGTTCTTTTCCGCGGAAGCGTTTGTATAAAGTCATAGGGTCTTCAGTTCCGCCTTTTGATAATATGTTATCTTTAAATTTATTAGCAACTGTGCTACTAAAAATGCCTTGTTCTTTAAAAAATTCGAAAGCATCAGCATCTAAAACCTCGGCCCATTTATAGCTGTAGTAGCCCGAAGAATAGCCCCCCTGAAAAATATGAGAAAATGCCGTACTCATGCACGTTTCTTTCGTTTCAGGATACAAGGTTGTGTCTTTAAACATTTCAGATTCAAAATCTTTTACGTTTTTTATATGTGTTGGATTTTGTCCATGCCAACTCATATCTAATAAGCCAAAACTTAATTGACGTAGGGTTTGCATGCCTTCATGAAATGTAGAGGATTCTTTTATTTTTTCAACTAAATCCATAGGGATGGTTTTTCCTGTTTTATAATGTTTTGCAAAAAGTTCTAAAGCTTCTTTTTCGTAACACCAGTTTTCCATAATTTGACTTGGTAATTCAACAAAATCCCAAAAAACGCTGGTTCCCGATAAACTTGGATATGTGGTGTTGGCGAGCATACCATGTAAGGCATGTCCAAATTCATGAAATAAAGTGGTGACTTCGTTAAAAGTTAAAAGCGACGGTTTCGTTTTTGTTGGCTTTGTAAAATTGCATACAATAGAAACATGTGGTCTGCTATTTTCGCCATCCTTAATATATTGTGGTTTGTAAGACGTCATCCACGCCCCATTACGTTTTCCAGCTCTAGGGAAAAAATCAGCATAAAAAATAGATATCAAATCGCCTTTACTATCGGTAACCTTATACGTTAGAACATCCTCATGATATTTATCTATGGTATGAATAACTTCAAAATTTAAATCAAATAATTTATTTGCTATGGTAAATGCACCGTCAATAACGTTTTCTAATTTAAAGTAAGGCTTTAATTTCTCATCATCTATATTAAATAATTCTTGTTTTAGTTTTTCAGAATAATATGGTCCATCCCATTTTTCAAGATGATCTATATCATCTAATTTTTTGGCAAATTTTTCAAGATTTTTGAATTCATGTTCTGCAGCAGGTTTTGCTTTTTTGAGTAGTTCATTCGAAAATTCTAAAACATTTTGAGGTGTTTTTGCCATACGCTCTTCTAAAACAAAATGGGCATGGGTTTGGTAACCTAAAAGATTAGCACGTTCATGCCTTAGTTTTACTATGTGCAAAACATGTTTTTGATTATCTAACGCATCATTTTTAAACCCTTTGCTTCCCGCAGCAAGCGTCATTTTTTTTCTAAGAGTTCTATTATCTGCATAGGTAATAAATGGAATGTAACTTGGATAATCTAAAGTAAACATCCAACCTTCTTTTTCTTTAGATTCTGCTAATTGTTTAGCGGCCTCTATTGTACCATCGGGTAAGCCAGATAAATTGTTTTCATCTGTAATTAGCATTTCGAATTTATTGGTTTCTGCTAATACGTTTTCTCCGAACTTTAATTTTAACTGACTTAAATTTTTATCAATATCTCGTAGCTTTTCTTTTTTATCATCAGAAAGATTAGCTCCATTTCTTGAAAAACTCTTGTATTTTTTATCAAGTAATGTTTGCTGCTCTGTAGTTAAATCTAATTTATCTTTAGAATTATAAATGGTTTTAATGCGTTTAAATAAATCTTGATTAAGTGTAATATCATTACTAAAATCTGATAATAAAGGTGAAACCTCTTGAGCTATTTTTTGAATAGTCTCATTAGTTTCTGCAGAATTTAAATTAAAAAAAATACTGGATATTCTATCTAATTGTTCTCCAGAAAATTCCAAAGCTTCAATCGTATTCTCAAAAGTTGGAGCTTCTACATTATTTACTATAGTATCTATTTCATTTTTAGCCTTTTCAATAGCTTTATGGAAAGTAGGTAAATAATCCTCATTTTCTATATTAGAAAAAGGCGATGTGTTGTATAGTGTGTTGAACGGTACTTTTAATGATTCTTTTATCATTTATTTTTTAAATATGTTATTTTTTATAATTTACTATGCATACATAATAAATTTTTTATACATTTGGCACCGACAATTTAAAGAGTGACTAACTCATTAGAATTATTGTTGATAGCTATGAAAAACCTCGATAAAATTCGAGGTTTTTTATTTTAAATCTTTGGCTGATTCGTTTACTTTTATTTTTAAACCTTCTTTATATGCTAAAATTTTGTCTAAAACACATTGGTCGTTAGTGCCGATAATTTGAGCTGCTAGAATTCCAGCGTTTTTTGCACCATTAAGTGCTACGGTAGCTACAGGTACACCTCCGGGCATTTGAAGAATTGATAGTATAGAATCCCAACCATCCATAGAGTTACTGCTTTTTACAGGAACGCCAATAACAGGTAAGGGGGAAAGTGAAGCAACCATACCAGGTAAATGTGCAGCACCACCAGCACCAGCTACAATAACAGAAAATCCTCGGGTATGGGCGTTTTTACCATAATCGAATAACTTTTCTGGTGTACGGTGTGCCGAAACAATATCAACTTCAACTTCAATATCAAAACCTTTTAAGATGTCTATAGCGTCTTGCATAACAGGAAGGTCGCTTATACTTCCCATAATTATTCCTACTTTACTCATAATTATTCGCTTATTACTTTAATAGATTTTTTCACGTCTTCGGCTATTCGTCTAGCTTTATCTAAATTTTTATTAACAATGGTAACATGTCCCATTTTTCTAAAAGGGCGCGTTTGTTTTTTACCGTAAATATGGGGTGTAACACCATCCATATTCATAATGTTTTCAATGTTTTTATAAACTACATTTCCTGTATATCCTTCAGCACCAACCAAATTAACCATAACGCCACCAACTTTACTATCGGTTCTTCCCAAAGGTAAATTTAAAATAGCTCTAATATGCTGCTCAAATTGCGAGGTGTAGCTGGCTTCAATCGTTTGGTGACCAGAATTGTGCGGGCGTGGTGCCACTTCATTTATTAAAATTTTATCATCATTAGTTTGAAACATCTCAACAGCTAAAAGGCCAACATGGTTAAAAGCTTGTGAGGCTTTTAACGCAACAGATTCAGCCTTTTTTGCAACCTCATCTGAGATTCTAGCTGGACAAATAACATACTCCACTTGGTTGGCTTCAGGATGAAATTCCATTTCAACAACAGGATATGTTTTTGTTTCCCCCGAAGGACTTCTGGCAACAATAACCGCTAATTCATTTTTAAAAGGCACTAAGTCTTCAGCGATACATTCACCTTTTGGCAAGCCTTGTAAATCTGAAAGTTGTTTAACTATTTTTACGCCATTACCGTCATAACCAAATTGTGCTGCTTTCCAAACAAAAGGAAACTCCAAACCACCATTATTAATAGCATCTTCAATTTCTGAAAGGTATGCAAAACGCGAAAAAGGTGCCGTCGGTAAATTATTATCAACATAAAACAGTTTTTGTTTTGCTTTATTCTGTATAATGCGCAATGTTTTTGAAGCTGGATAAACCTTTACGCCTTCTTTTTCAAGAGTTTCAAGCGCATCAACATTTACGTTTTCAATTTCAAAAGTTAAAACATCAACCTGTTTTCCAAAGTTATAAACCGCATTATAGTCCATCAAACTCCCTAAATGAAATTCATTACAAGCAATTTTGCAAGGGGCATCATCAGTAGCTTCTAGAATACAAGTGTAAATATCAAATTTTCTGGTATTATAAAGGAGCATTTTACCTAGTTGGCCACCACCTAAAATACCGAGTTTAAAATTTGAAGAAAAGTAATTCATGTAACTATTTTTATCTGAAACGAGATATTGATACGCAAAAATACACTTAAATCTTAAATTACTCCCGAATTCCTAAATCAAAAATCGTTATTCGGTATTCTATTGATTATCTTTGCATCCTTAAAAATCAGTAACAGTGATAAAGCTTCACGATAAATATTTTAAACCATTTATTTCTGCTAAAGAAATTGATGATGCTTTAACCAAAATGGTGAACGACATTGCAACTGATGTTGGCGATGAAATTCCTGTATTTGTAGGCATCTTAAATGGCTCATTTATGGTGGTGAGCGATTTTGTAAAAAAATATCCAAAGCCTTGTGAAGTAACATTTATTAAGTTAGCTTCCTATGAAGGCGTAAAATCTACAGAAGATATTCAACGTTTAATTGGATTAACACAGGATTTAACAGAACGTACCGTAATTATCTTAGAGGATATCATAGACACTGGCAACACACTACATGAGGTACACCGCATTTTTAAAAACGAAAATGTAAAAACGCTTAAAATAGCAACCCTTTTTTACAAACCTGAAGCTTATAAAAAAGACTTTAAATTGCATTACGTTGGAATTGAAATTCCTAATAAATTTATTGTGGGCTACGGCTTAGATTATAATGGATTAGGACGAGACATTCCAGAGGTATATCAAATAAAACAAACGCAACATATGACAAACTTAGTGCTATTTGGCCCTCCAGGAGCAGGAAAAGGAACGCAAGCAAATTTCTTAAAAGAAAAATATAATTTAGTACATATTTCTACGGGCGATGTTTTTAGATATAACATTAAAAACGAAACCGCTTTGGGCATGCTGGCAAAATCTTATATGGATAAAGGCGATTTGGTTCCAGACCAAGTGACCATTGATATGTTAAATGCTGAAGTTGAAAAAAATGCGGATGCCAAAGGATTTATTTTTGATGGCTTCCCACGAACTCATGCGCAAGCTGATGCTTTAGATACACTAATGGATGAAAAAGATTCGCAAATAAATGCTATGATTGCATTAGAAGTTGATGATGAGATTTTAGTAGAACGTTTGCTTCAAAGAGGAAAAACCAGTGGTAGAGCAGATGATGCCGATGAATCTATTATAAGAAACCGAATAGAAGAATACTACAGTAAAACAGCTATTCTAAAAGATTACTACTCGGCTCAAGATAAATATTTTGGTGTTGATGGTGTAGGTAGTATTGAAGATATTACGTTGCGATTAAGTGGGGTGATTGATAATCTATAAAATTTCAAAGTTGATGCGTTTATTCGTTTAGTGGTTTAAAATACAATTCAACTAAATAACTCAACAAAAAACAAATAAACAAAAAGATGACTGAGGGAAACTTTGTTGACTACGTAAAAATGTATGTATCTTCTGGAAATGGCGGTAAAGGCTCTGTGCATTTACACCGTGAAAAATATATAACAAAAGGTGGTCCTGATGGAGGAGACGGAGGGCGTGGAGGTCATGTTATTCTTCGAGGCAACCCCAATCTTTGGACGCTTTTTCACTTAAAATTTAAAAAACACGCACGTGCTGGCCATGGCGAGCACGGAAGTAAAAGTAGAAGCACAGGTGCCGATGGGGAAGATGTTTACGTTGATGTACCTTTAGGAACGGTAGTTAGAGACAGCGAATCTAACGACATTCTTTTTGAAATTACCACCGAAGGTGAAGAAAAAATTGTTGCCGAAGGCGGAAAAGGCGGTTTAGGAAACTGGCATTTTAAAACCTCAACAAATCAAACCCCACGTTATGCACAACCCGGTTTACCTTTGGAGGAAAAATATATTACTTTAGAGTTAAAGTTGCTTGCCGACGTAGGTTTAGTAGGATTTCCAAACGCAGGAAAATCAACCTTACTTTCTGTTATTACATCTGCAAAACCTAAAATAGCCGATTACGAGTTTACAACATTAAAACCTAATTTAGGCATTGTTGAATATCGCGATTTTCAAACCTTTGTTATGGCCGATATTCCTGGAATTATTGAAGGTGCAGCAGAAGGTAAAGGCTTGGGATACTATTTTTTACGTCATATAGAACGTAACTCTATCCTGTTATTTTTAATTCCAGCAGATGCGGATGATATTAAAAAACAATACGATATTTTGCTGGATGAATTACGTCGTTACAACCCAGAAATGCTTGATAAAGACCGTTTGATAGCTATATCAAAATGCGATTTACTTGATGATGAGTTAAAAGCAGAACTTAAAATGGAATTAGATAACGAGCTGCCCATTCCTTATTTATTTATTTCTTCAGTGGCACAACAAGGGATTACACAACTTAAAGATAGTTTGTGGAAAATGCTTAATTAAAATATTTTGGGCGTTACCCTTTCGGGTCAGGCTTTCCATTTTAATCTTTTTTGTGCTGAACTTATTTTAGTAAGTCATCAAGTGTTTTTTAATATATATAAGCTTAGTGATTATTAAAATGCTTAGTTAGGCACAAAAAAGGATTTCCATTCCAATCCTTAACGCGCTTACTAGCAAAAAACGTTCTAAAATCCAATTTTTTATAGTTTCTAAAGCAGTGGGTGAAAAGGTTTCTTCAATCTCATCGTACTCTTATAAACTTCCAGTTTCAGCCGTTTGAAATAAATGATTCAAACCCTCTAATTCCGTAATAGTTATATCTTTGTTAGCAAACATTAATATGAAATCGGAACTAAAGAAAAAAAATGACTTGAATTTCAAACTAATTCTATTAACTCTATTCCTTTTATAAATAGTAGCTTGCTGCTATGCTTGCTATACTTTAGGAGAAGTCAAACAATTCGTTTGTATTTTAATTCTATCTCTAAATATTATACCGTTGATATTATATCTATTTAGAATTAAAACTATCTCTTTCGTGATTGGATTAATAATTGGTTTAATATTAATTCCTTATCAGATTTTCTTAGTTGCTAAATGGGTTGAATTAAAAAAAGAATCTTCAATGTTAGTTGAATATATTTATCGTTACCAAAAAGAAAACGGAGAATTTCCTGAGAGTATTTCTGATTACGATTTTGAAAATCACCAATTAACAGATAATTTTTCTTATTATATAGATTCGAAAGACTTCGTACTCCAATATTATATAGGAACTAAGGGCACGACTCATTCCTACTATCATAAAAGTGGAAAATGGGGATATTATCCTGATTAAAAAAACGTTTTCTAACAACGTATAAAAAAAATTGCTAGTTTTAGCTAAACCAAAGTTAGTTGCTTGTTTGCTAGCTTCTGATTTTCCTTGGGAAAATCCTCGCACAAAACACGCCACTTTCCCAGATATACCAAACGTTATCTCACATTAAATCAAAAATTATGAATAAATATCTATTATTTCTTGTCATTTTCTTGAAGTGTTTGTGTGTAAGCGCTCAAGAGAGCTCATTACCAACCTTTATCACAGACAGTCTCGATACATACATTGAAAGGGGGATGAAAGATTGGAAAATTCCCGGCTTATCGGTGGCAATTGTAAAAGGAGATAGTGTGGTATATCTAAAAGGATTTGGAGTTACTAATATGGAAAGCAATGAACCTGTTAACGAGAATACCCTCTTTATGATTGGTTCAAACACAAAAGCTTTTACAGCAACTGCACTTTCTATTCTCGGAGAATCAAGTGAATTCAAACTAACCGATAAAGTACAAAAGTGGATGCCAGAATTTCATCTAAAAGATTCATTGGCGAATACGGCAGTAAATATTGTCGATTTACTTTCTCACAGAATTGGTTTTGAAACTTTTCAAGGCGATTTCACTTACTGGGCTTCTGCTCTCTCCAGAGCTGAAGTGATTCAAAAAATGAGTTTAATAGAAGCGCCATATAGTTTTCGAACAAGGTGGGGTTATTGCAATGCAGCGTATGTTGCTGCGGGAGAATTAATTCCAAGAATAATCAATAGGAGTTGGGAAGTAACAGTAAAAGATAGTATTCTTTTACCCTTAAGGATGAATAGAACTTTAATGCTAGCGGAAGAATTGGAAAACGCTTCTAATACTGCAAAACCTCATACTTTAATAGACAATGATCTTGTTGAAATACCAGTTGCAAAGCTTAATAATTTAGCGCCAGCTGGGAGTATGAGCTCTTCAGCGAAAGATATGACTCAATGGTTATTTGCACAACTTAATAATGGAAAAATCAATGGAGAACAAGTAATTTCAGCTAAAGGTATTCAAACAATTAGAAATCCTTCGTCCATTTTAGGCGTTGATTCAAGAAATAAGCAAGAAACCCACTTCTATCTTTATGGAATGGGGCTCGTGATAAATGACCGAGATGGTAAACTCGTATATTCTCATACTGGAGGAGTTGATGGTTTTCTTTCTTCAGTACTTTTTATGCCAGAAGAAAAACTTGGAATTGTAGTATTAACCAATACTGACCAAAACAACTTTTATCAAAATCTGACTGACGAAATCCGAGACGCTTTTTTGAGATTACCTTATCAAAATTATAGTGGAAAATCACATAAACGCTTTAAAGAGGATAAGTTTGCAGAAGTGAGGTTATTAGATTCTTTAAAAAATGTGATAAGGCTAAAAAATAAACCTAGTCTTTCGCTAAAAAAATATGCAGGTAATTATAGCAATGATTTATATGGTACTATCTCGCTTAAATTGGAAAACAACAGGTTAAACATATATTTCTCAAATCATCCCAATTTAGTTGGAAAACTAGAACATTTACAAAATGACACTTTTTTGTGTACATACTCAATTCCAATTTTTGGAACCACTGAAATCCCTTTCAAAGTTGAAAAAGATAAAGTTTCTGGGGTAACGCTTAAAGTTGCAGATTTCATCGAGTTTACACCTTATGAATTTAAAAAAACAGATTAGAAACGTGCTACAACAATGTATATTCGATAATGTTCTCTAAACGGTTGCATTACGTATATACTAAATGTTGTAGCCATAAAAAACAAAAAGTAAGAAACAGAATGAAAGAAATAGTATTAAATGACGGAAATAAAATACCGATCATAGGTTTTGGAACATATAAATCTACAGAGCAAGAAGGTATTCAATCCATGAGAAATGCTTTGAAAATAGGATACAGAATGTTTGATACAGCCGCCAAATATGATAATGAAAAAGAAGTTGGGAAATCAATAAATGAAAGTGGAATCAATAGAAAAGAAATTATAGTAACCACAAAATTATGGCGTGAAAATTTAGGGTATGAAGAAGCTAAAAAAGCATTCGACAAATCACTCAAAAAACTTGGCTTGAATTATATTGACTTGTATTTAATTCATTGGCCTGCCAATGCAAAAAATTATTCAAATTGGCAAAAAGCAAATTCAGACAGTTGGCGTGCTATGGAGGAATTACAAGCTGACGGAAAAATAAAATCCATTGGCGTAAGCAATTTTTGGCAAGAACATTTAGAGGTGCTTTTTCAAACCGCAAACGTAATTCCTGCAGTCAATCAAATTGAATTTCACCCTGGTTATTGGCAACCAAAATTGACTCAATTTTGCAAAAAGTATGACATTAAGGTTGAATCTTGGTCACCTTTGGCAAGAGGAAAAGTCTTTGGAAATGAAGTATTACAATCTATAGCTAAAAAGCATAATAAATCAACAGCTCAAATCTGTTTACGATGGATTATTCAACACGAAACCATCGTAATCCCCAAATCAAATACACTAAAAAGAATTGAAGAAAATATTAACATTTTTGATTTTAAATTATCAGATGGGGAGATGAAGCAAATAAATGAACTTCCGGAAATGGAATTTAGTGGAGAATTGCCTAACATTTGGCCAGACGTATTAGATGTAAAAAACTAAAATAAGGCTGCTAACAATGGCTATAAGTAATTGCTTTTTCTCTGCTACTTTGGAAATTCCTCAGGAATTTCCAACTGGGTTTGGACTTGTAAAACAAATACTTACTCATGCAACTGCGCATTGCCTAGACCGTTTTGTGCAATATAAGAAAACTGAACTCCATGAAAAAAACGATTAGATTAACTTTATTATTGTTACTCTTTTTTACCCATTTCTTTCTTTATGCTCAATCAGAAAATAAAACGGATTGTTCTTTTTTAAAAAATTCTAAAATGCTTAATATTTCTATTCCAAATGGTGGATATCTAATAATAAATGACTCTATACACACCGAATATGTAGAAGATGGAAAATATTACATTAAGTCAAAATTGGAATGGATTAATGACTGTGAGTATAACGCTACTGTAACGGAATTTATTTGGCCAAAATTTAATTTTCCAATTGGAGAAATACTAAATTCTAAAATAATTGATGTGAAAAACGATACTTTATATTTTGAATTAAAGGTTCGGGATTTTAAAATGGAAACGAAATATATACTGATTAAATAAATACTGCATACAACAAAGTATAAAAATAAATACTCAATTTTTGCCTTAAGAAAAGGTCGTTGCAAGTTTACTACGTCTGATTTTCCTGCGCAAAATTTTTGTATGCAAACCCATACTATTATTAGGCGTAACCGTTGTAAAACATTTGGAAAACTAACCAACTCAAGAAATTTAAATTGAATTATTTTGTGTTTAATTTAACTTGAATTATAGATAGCATTAACATTTTTAAAATCATATTATTATATGTTTGACCTGAACAGTCAATCTTATTTTATGAAAAAATATTTTTTAATAATTGCAATGCTTTTTTCCATTTTCGTTGTTAATGCACAAAATAAAAAAAGGGAAAATGAAAAATGGAATGAATTAAAAACCAACGTATTATTACCTCTGACTGGAGCTTTGGAAGTTACTTATGAAAGAATCTTAAATGAAAAATCATCATTAGGCGTTTCTGCTTTTACAGTATTCAATAACGAAAAATCACACGCTGATTTAAATTATTCTATTTCATCATATTATAGAAGATACTTTGGAAAGAAATTTGCTTCTGGATTCTTTGCAGAAGGATTTGGAATGTTAAGTTCAATCGACGGAAAAAAAATATATGACACGAATGATAATTCAATATTCACCGAAGGTTCTGATGTTATTGATTTTTCTATGGGATTAGGTTTAGGTGGAAAATGGGTTTCAAAAAGTGGATTTATCTTTGAAGTCAATGCAGGTTATGGAAAACTATTATTTAATGCAAATAAGACTGACCATACCATTGTTGCGAAATTTGGATTTCATTTAGGTTATAGGTTTTAAAGTAACAACGGAATAAAAATGTTTTGTAACAAAGTATAATTTATTGCTAGTTTTAGCCTACTCACTAAAATCCTTACAGATTTTCTATTTAGTTTGTACTTGCTAAATTTGTTACTTTAACACACAACAAACCATATACATCAGCGTCATAAATAAGCTGAAAAACGAAAAACTATGATACATTTAATTTGGTCAATATTAAAAGGAATGATTGTTATTTACTTTCTATATCTGATTGTTGGATTTATCGTAAAAGGAAAATATCATCAAGTGTTTTCTAAAATTTATAAGCTTAGTGTTTATTAAAATGCTTAGTTAGCCACAAGAAAGGATTTCTATTCCAATCCTTAACGCACTTACTTACTAAAAACGTTCTAAAATCCAATTTTTTATTATATTTAATGCCACAGGTGAAAAGGTTTCTTTAATTTTACTGTATTCTTGTAAACTTCCAGTTTCAGCGGTTTGAAATAAATGATTCAAACCTTCTAATTCCATAATAGTTACATCTTTATTTCCAGCTTTTTCTAGTCCATTTTTAATAGCGTCCAAATTAATTTTTGGTAACACTTGAAAATCTTTACTGCCGTTTAGCACTAAAACTGGACACTTTGTTTTTTCTAAAAAATCTTTAGGATCCGTTCTAATAAAATTAAGAAGCCATTCAGATTTTAATAAACCTAATTGTTGCTCAATCATAGCATCTGTTATATAAGGGGCTAATGGAGAGTTTGGGTTGTTAGTCTTAAAATCATATAGCGAATTTTTAATTTTAGATTTAATGGTGTCTTTATCCCTTTCAGATTGTATGATGTTATAAACTATATGTGTTAATTTTTCATTTTCATCTAACTGTAGTTTAGAAACACCTGCTAGTTCTGCAGCTCTTCTGGCTTGTGTTTGTAAAACTGTGGCACCATCTACACCCGTACCCGCTAATAATACTGCAAAAGCGAGATCTTCATTTCTAGAAGCTACAATGGGGGCAATAAGTCCGCCTTCACTATGCCCAATCAATCCAATTTTATCGGTATCAATATCCGTTCTTGTTTTAAGATAAGCTATAGCAGCTTCAACATCTGTTGCAAAATCAAAAGATGTCGCTGTTGAAAAATCACCTTCAGATTCGGCAATACCTCTATCATCATAGCGTAAAACAGCCATACCATTATTGCTTAAATAATCAGATAATACCAAAAAAGGACTGTGATTGAATGGCTTTAATTCACTATTTCTGTTTTGAGGGCCAGATCCAGAAATCAAAATGACCACAACGGGTTTCTCCGTATTTTTGGGTAGCGTCAGTGTACCTGCAAGTTTTATGCTATCAGCTAAAAAGTTAGTGAAATACACATTTTCAGATGTGTAATGGTAAGGCCCTTTAGGCTCTTGTGGTCTTTCGTTTTGTGAAAAACTAAAACTAAAGAGAAGAACAATGCTGAGTAAAGTAAGCATAGATTTCATAATTATTTTTTAAGTTTTTTATATTTTAAGTACGAGTAAACGAATGGAATTAGTGTAATAATAAGCGTAATAGCAATAAAAAATACACTGTTAAATGCCTTACTCATAGTTAAACTAGAAATAATGATTATAAGACCACCCACAAACCAAAGTTTTCCAGCTAAAATATGGGTGCTTTTCCAAACATCTTCATTTTCTAAAGTCCAAGGCGTTCTAATACCAATAAAGTAATTGACTTTTAAGGTTTTCATATAATTTCCTAAAAGCATAAATAATAAACCCATGGCTGAAATAATAAATGCCATATTACCTATGGATTGTTCTTTTACAGAATACATAATAAAAACAGCTAAAACCGACATAAAAAGAACTAACAAGAATTTTAAATTATAGAATTTGTTCCCCATAAATTGTATTTTCTTTTTCGGGTCAATTAAAGGTACTAATGAGAAAATAATATAAGTAAGTCCGGGCAGTAAAAAAGTAATAAATATCAATGCGTTTTTATGACCCCAATTATCAATCTCACCTTTCCAGTTCCAATGTGTTGGTACTATTTCGGGTAATTCATTCCATATATAAGCGAGATAAATACATGGTAATAGCACAATAATTAACAACGGTAATTCTTTTTTAAGTGTCATCATTTATTTTTTTAAAGTTATAATCCATTGTAGTACATCTTCTAAAATGGTGGTATTTATAGAGTAGGTAATAAACTGACCTTTCTTTTCGCTAGAAACCAAATCAGCTCTTTTTAAAATATCCAAATGATGAGAAATACTAGGTTTTGAAATATTAAAAGCATCAGCAATCTCACCTGCGGTTAGATCCTTTTCTTTAAGCAACTCTAAAATCTGGCGTCTAGTTTCGTCATTTAAAGCTTTAAATAGGTAATTCATTAATTTAGTTATTTAGACAAATATCTAAATACTATTTTAATTTTGCAAATAATTTTGAATATAGTTTATTTTTATAGCATAATTTTTGACTAACTTTATTCAAAATAAATTGATATGAAATTTATAAAAATAGCTGTTTTAGCATTAATGATAACATCTTGTGCACCTATATATGTGAACTACGATTACGAAAAAGGGACAGACTTTTCTCAGTATAAAACCTATAATTATTACAGTGATATGAAAACTGGTTTATCTGAATTAGATACTAAAAGGTTACTGGATGCATTAGATTTGAAAATGAAAGCAAAAGGTTTTGTTTTATCAAATACGCCTGATTTTTTTATTGATATAAAAAGTAATGAATTTCAGGCTACCCAAAGGGAAACCGTTGGCGTTGGTGTTGGTGGTGGAGGTGGTAATGTTGGAGGTGGTATTTCCATTGGTCTGCCAATAGGTCAAGCTAATATAAACCGACAAATAACTATTGATTTTGTTGATGAAGATAAAAAACAACTTTTTTGGCAAGCGGTTAGTGAATCTACATTTAACCCAAAAGCAACTCCTGAAAAACGTGAAACTAAACTAGCAGCTTTAGTTGATAAAGTATTGACTAAGTATCCACCAAAAAAATAAACTTCAAATTTTATATATATCATAACACTTTAAATTATAGTATTATTTTTTGATTTTGTAGTTTAGCTTAAAAGCAATAAAACCATGAATACATTAAAAAATAAAACAGCACTTATAACAGGAGGAACTAAAGGAATTGGTTTTGCCATAGCGCTCTCATTACTTAATGAAGGTATTGATGTGGCTATTACTAGCAGATCTGAATCAGCAGCTGATGATGCTGCAAAGCAACTCGAGTCAGCAAAAAAAACTCAGGCGCGAATAATTGGAATTAAAGCAGATGTTAAGGAGTTTGAAAGCCAGCAAAACGCGGTTGCTAAGGTTTTAGCACATTTTAATAAACTAGATATCGTGATTGCTAATGCGGGACTTGGGCATTTTGCTAGCATAGAGGATTTAACAATAGAACAATGGCAAGACACTATAGACACTAATCTGTCGGGTGTATTCTATTCCATAAAAGCGAGTGTTGAAGCTTTAAAAAAATCAGAAGGCTATTTTATTACTATTTCAAGTTTAGCAGGAACTAATTTTTTTGCCGGAGGTTCAGCTTATAATGCTAGTAAATTTGGTGTAACTGGCTTTACCCAAGCGGTCATGTTAGATTTACGAAAACATAATGTAAAAGTGAGTACCATAATGCCAGGATCAGTAGCCACACATTTCAATGGAAATACACCCGATAGTAGCGATTCATGGAAAATACAAGGTGAAGATATTGGCGAATTAGTTCTTGATTTACTTAAAATGAACCCAAGAACCTTACCGAGTAAAATTGAAGTGAGACCAACAATGCCACCGAGTAAATAATTTAATTTTTCACAAGTTTTTTACTAGAAATAAGCACTCGATTTGAATAGACATTGATGATGTAAATTCCGGAGGTTAAATCATTGATATTAATGGAATTTGTTTGAAAATTTGAAAGCAGTATCGTTTTTATTTTTTTACCATCAATAGATACCATTTCTGCTTTTAAATGGGTATCTATTTTACTTTCAACGTCTAAATTTAAAATCTTATTAACAGGATTTGGATACATGGAAACACTTAAGCTATTTACTTCACTTTCAATGCCTTCAATACCTAAAGTCGTTTTGTTAATTGTCCAAGTAACCGCATAAACATGAATAGTCTCATGGTTGTCAACTTTAAGGAATGAAGAACTATCATTAACTACAACACTCAACGTATTATTACCTATAACTAAATCGGTTTCTTCAACAGAAATAGCATCCATATTTAAAGCAAAAGAAACTGAATTTAAGGTCCACTCGTTTTCTATCGTATCGGGGATTGGGTTAATTAAATTCAATTGAAAATCTAATGGAAAACTAGGAGAATCCACGGTATTTGAAACAGGAGTAAAAGAATCAATAGGAGACACCAGCTCATGAATTTTTTCAATAATTCCTTCTTTACAAACTGAACAAAATGGAGCTCCTAAAACTCGCATTTTACAATTTTGATGTGGTCTGTACCAAGAGGCTGAAGTTCCTGTAGTTCCATGAGGATAAACACCTACAGCATTTGTTTCAATCCAGTTTCTCCATTTGACCAAAGTAGGACTTGTTTCTTGAGTCATATTAATAGTCTCTTTGGCGTAAATATCTCCGGCATAATATTCATCACTCAAATTAAAAAGCGAGTGTCCTAATTCATGTATGGCTACCTCATTTGCGTTTGATCCATTGGAGAATACAGCATAAGCGCCACCTGCACCGCCATATTCTGAAGAATTCACTAAAATAATAGGTTCATCATATAAAGGAAAATTATTAGCCAATACGTTATAAACTATAGAAGAGTTATAAGTGTAAAGTAATCTATGCGTATTAGAAGTATCAAAAGACGTATTAAAATAGGTGTCAATATCTAAAATAGGTGATTTTGGTTCAGTAACATCAGTGGCCGTTCCTGGATGATCTGTACCACTTTCATTTGATGGTACTTTTATGGCATAAACATTAAAATAATTGGCATATTCTTTAAATGGACTTTGAATAAACATAGCATCGGTAAAGCTAGTGGCATCAACTATAAATTTATTAAATTCAGTAGCTTGGTAGCCCTCACTTAAAATAACTAAATTGATACGTTTATCGTTATTGCCAGAAACTTTAATTGCTTCAACGTCAAAAGTCTGTGCTGAGACTAATTGAACATTTAAAAGGAGTATTAAAATGTATAAGTAGGATTTCATATTAATTTAACTCTGTCTTTATAAGTTCTTTACTGTTTTGTAAACTATCAATAATTTCACTTATCAGTATATATTTGGTTCTATTGTTTAATTGTAACCTCAAAGAAAGTTCATTACTATTTAAATGTAATTGTTTTTTTTCAAAGGCGAGCGAATCATTAACAAATTCGATAACCTGAGATAGTGGGTTTTTAATTATGACACTTTCAATTAGATGAGTATTCTCGTCTAATTGTGAACATTTCAAATCGCCAATACTCCCAGTATTTGAAAACTTATTATTTTTTAATTTCCCATCGGTGATGATTTTATTCAAAAATACCATGTGCTTTTCTCCATTTTCATTTTTAGAAATGGTGTAGTTTAAAAAAATAAGTTTTGGATTGTTTTGAGTTAATTTAGTTTCTTGAATACTATTTTTTATAGTACCGCATGAACATAGAATAATTACCATCAAGCAAGACATAACTATTGAAGTAGTATTTTGGGGCAGTACATTTTTCAAATTGAATGTTATTAAAATTAAAGTAAAGTTAAGAATTTTATATAATAAATTCTGCCATACTTCTCCGCTCATCATTATATAATAACCACTCATCATAAAAGTCTTTTTAAACTTAGTTTACCTAACTATTTTTGGAGTCTAAACTAAAACAAAACCGTTATGATCGTTATTATAAAAGAGATTGTATTTTTTATAATTCAAATTGTTATTTGAATTAAGATTTTTAGTTAGCTTTCATCAATCAAATCACGGGCAGTTTTAATTTGAACTAGTCACTTAAATTAATAAAACTATAACTATGAGCGATTTAGAAGAAGTTCTGTTCAAATGGTCAAACCTAAAAAAAATCGGTTTTAGGTTTGTATTCATTTATATTTCCTTGTTTGTTGTTTTTGTGAATAATGGCGCATATCCGTTCTGGTATGTATTAATGAAAAAGCCGACCGAATGGCTTCAGAGTGCTATTCCTTGGGTTGGAAAAAACATTCTAAATTTACCATATGATATTTCAGTTTTTACTAATGGAAGTGGCGATACTACTTATGATTATGTTATACTCGTTTGTATTGTAATAATCACTCTTTTTGTAACTGCAGTGTGGTCTTTATTAGATAAAAAAAGAGACCATTATAAAACGTTATATTATTGGTTAACTACTGCTGTAAGATTTTATGTAGCCTTAATGCTAGTAAGTTATGGCATGGTAAAAGTAATCCAGCTTCAGTTTTCATCACCTGGATTTTATCGTTTAATTGAATCTTACGGAGATTCCTCGCCAATGGGATTAGCATGGACGTTTTTAGGGTTCTCAAAAGGTTATAATCTATTCATGGGAATTGCAGAAGTATCGGCTGTTCTATTGTTATTTCGGCGTACAGTTACCGTTGGGGCCATCATAACATTAATGACTACAGCTAATGTTATGGCTGTAAATTATTTTTATGATATTCCTGTGAAAATTGTATCAACGCATTTGGTATTATTGACCTTGTTTCTTCTATCAAGAGATATCAAAAAACTCTATAAACTATTTTTTAAAGGTGAATCAGTTAGTTTGACTAAAATTCAAAGACCCAATTTTAATAACCCTTGGATTAGTAAAGTTATTTTAGTATTTAAAATTTTAATTTTCATTCATATATTTTATAGTATATATGGCACTCTTGGTGCACAAAAAGCGTATGGGAGTAAAGCGCCTAAACCTGCACTTTATGGTTTGTATGAAGTAGCTACATTCACTTTAAATAATGACACTATTCCAGCAATAAAAAACCATACTGAAAGATGGGAGTATATTCAAATAGAAAGAGAGGGGCTTTTGCAAATTAAGAAAATGGATAAATCAGGTGTATATTACAAGCCAAAATATGATAGTATTAATAAAAATATAGATCTTTATGCGTATCGAGATAGTACGAAAATTTCTAAAATGACGTATAAGAAAATTGACTCTACGGCCTTTGAATTTAATACAATTATTGAAAAGGATACTATCTACTGCAAAGCTTTCCGTAAAACAACTAAAGATTTTTTATTAACAAACAGAGGGTTTCATTGGATAAGCGAATATCCTTATAATAGGTAGTTTATGTTGAACTTGAAAATAGAATAAATGGTATTTATTTTTACTTAAAATTATTAAAGTTAGGGGTGAATTAAATAAACAACGTATCGCACTGCCATTTAAATTGTGCATTTACCACTTATCATAAATTGACTTTATTTGGTTTACTTACAAGATATCTTTACACCATCAATCAATCATCAATCAAAAAACGAATAATGTTATGGTTAATTTAGTTGAATTTTTAATTAGTATTGTAATCAATGTAATCGAATTGTTAATCCATTTAATATTTTAAGTAATTAATATGCAAGTAATAAAAAACACAAGTAACAAAATCATATTTCTAGTTTTACTATTAGTAATCAATTCTTGCAAAGAGCATACAAAGCATATTGAAAACATTAAAAAAATTGAATCAAAAATAGCTTTAGACAGTGTGAACTATGAGGTGGAAAAGTTATATAAAACAAATATTTTTAATGGTTTTGCTGTATCTATCGTAGATTCTACAGGAATAATTTATAACAAAGGTTTTGGATATGCCGATGTAGAAAAAAAGAAAAAATATACTGAGAATACCGTAATTAATATCGCATCTATTTCTAAAGTGTTTATTGCAGCAGCACTTTTAAAAGCTGAAGAAATGAATTTTATTGCTTTAGATGATCCAATAAATAACTATTTGCCTTTTGAAGTCACAAATCCCAATTATCCTAATGAATTAATTACCATTAGACAATTAGCGACTCATACAAGTTCTATTGTAGATACTGAAATTTATATGCAAACCTGTTATGTAAATAAAGATGATATTCCTATTGGAGAAAGTCTTAAACGTTATGAATTGTATTATCAAAACCAATCAAAAAATTGGACGCCTTTGGCAGAATACATGAGGAAGATTTTACAAAAAGATGAAGCATTTTATAATATTTCTACGTTTTCCAACAGAAAACCTGGAGCATTAAGAGAGTATAGTAATGTTGGAGCAGCATTATGTGCCTTGGTTGTTGAATATGCCGCGGATAAACCGTTTGATAAATTTACCGAAGAATATATATTTAAACCTTTAAATATGGCTTCAACAACTTGGTTTTTTGAAGAGGCTGATAGTACAAATTATTCAAAATTGTATTACGATGATGAAGAATTACCATATTATAAAATTCTCTCATATCCAGATGGAGGTCTCATAACCTCGAGTACTGACTTGAGTAAGTTTTTAATAGAATTAATCAATGGATATTCAGGAAATGGTACTATTTTAAAAGCTGATAGTTATGAAGAGTTTTTTAAATCTCAATTAGAAGAAAACGCCCTAGGAGGAAAAGAAAATTTTAACGTGGGTCTGTTTATAGATAAAGAAATTGGATACGATGTAATAGGACATACAGGAGGAGATCCAGGGACAAATACCATGATGTTTTTTAATACAAAAGATAGAAAGGGAAGGATCTTTATTACTAATACAGATTCTAAAAAAGAAAATTCTAGTGAAGTCATGTGGGGTATATGGGATGCTCTCAAAAAATAAAGATTACTATTTTAGGTAAAATTGTTTAAATCAAAAGTAAAAAGAATCACAAGAACAAGATTAAAATAAAATGAGATATAAATATTAACTATTTAGAATATTTATTATAAATACCTATTTGAGATAAGCAGAAATACATGAAACTATCATTAAATAAATATTACATTATATTCGGTATTGTTGGTTGGGTTCTGCTGTTTACTACAACACTAGCAATACCTAAAATATTTATAAGATCAGAGGAGTTGGTTTATGAAATGAAATTATATTTCTGGGCTGAAAGTATTTTGTGTGGCATATTTGCTTTTTTGTGTAGTTATATTATGTCATTATTTATTGATTATAAGCTAAATATTGCAAATTTAAAACAGAATATTTGGAAAGTAATAGTTGTTTTTATTACAGTACAGCTATTGTATTCTTTAATAATATGGCCGATTTTAGATATAGCCGCTTTACAGATTAGAGGTACAAACACTACTATAACATCCAAGGGTAAAATATATAATTTATTTTATTTTATGACTTTGTTTTTTGTATGGTTTTTTGTGTTTTTAACAATTAAAATATATCATCAATTAAAAACAGTTCAGCTGAAGCAAATACAACTAGAAAGTAATTTAAAAGAATCCCAACTAAATACATTGAAAGGGCAAATTAATCCGCATTTTATGTTTAATAGTTTAAATAATATTCGTGGTTTGATGTTGGAGGATGTTTCCAAATCGCGTGACATGCTAACACGTTTGTCAGAAACTTTACGCTATTCATTAACTAAAAATAGTTTGAATTCTATTTCTCTTGAGGACGAATTAGAAATGATTGAAAATTATGTAGCCATTTCGAAAATTCAATTTGAAGAGCGTCTTGAGTTTGTTAGTGACATTGATAAAAATACTTTGAATAAGCAAATTCCACCAATGATTATTCAGATGTTAATTGAAAATGCCATAAAGCATGGTATTAGCAGTTTGAAAAATGGAGGAAAAGTGATTTTAACCACAAAAATTGAAAATCAAAACTTAATAATTGTAGTTAAAAATTCAGGGCAGTTAAAATCAAGAGATAATTCAACACAATTAGGATTAAAAAATATTAAACAGCGGTTACAATTATTATATGGAGCAGAGGCTACTTTTACTATATTAGAAAAAAATAATGAAGTACAAGCATCTATAAAAATTCCATTATTATGATTAAGTTATCTGCGGTAATAGTTGAGGATTCTCGATTAGCTCGAAATGAGTTAAAAGAGTTAATTAAAGAATATGAAGAAATAAATATTTTAGGTGAAGCAGGAAATGTAGATGAAGGTTTTGAGCTCATTAATAAAATGAATCCAGATTTACTATTTTTAGATATTAATATGCCAGATAAAGATGGTTTTGAATTGCTTGAAATGTTGGATGAAGTACCTGTGGTTATATTCACTACAGCCTTTGATGAATATGCTGTAAAGTCTTTTGAGTATAATGCCTTTGATTACCTACTAAAACCCATAAGCCAAAAAAGATTTTCGAATACCATAGGCAAAGTCTTAGAAAAAATAGCTTCAAATATTAAGAAAATAGATATCGCTAACCCCATAAGTTTAGAGAAACAAATCTTTATAAAAGATGGCGAGAAATGCTGGCTTGTTAAGGTTCAAGATATTTCGTTGTTCGAAATAATTGGTAATTATACCAGAGTATTCTTTGAAGGTAACAAACCACTTATTTACAAATCTTTATCCCAAATAGAGGATAAGTTGCCTCCTGATATATTTTTTCGAGCAAATCGCCAACAAATAATCAATATAAATCATGTTAACAAAGTAGTTTCATGGTTTAATGGAAAACTGAAAATCGAAATGAATTCTGGTGATGAAATTGAGATTTCTAGACGACAATCATACATTTTTAAAGATCAATTGAGTTTTTAGTTTACATCAATCCGAACACCTTCACTATGACTACTAAACTCAGGTGCATACATGCTTTGTATTGTGGTAATTCCATTACTCATATTACCTGCATTATTCACGCGTAAATCGTATTCAAATACATAAACACCTTTTGGTAAATAATCGAAAAAGAAATTGGTGGAGGCATCTTTCGTGCTTTCATAATACCCCAAACCGTCTTGCCATTTGTATTTTGAAATGACGTTTACAGGTTCTAATCCAGAGGCACGCATATCTTTCATATGAATAAACTCCATGTTTCTATCGTTGCGTAATTCAATTCTAACTCTAACCATATCTCCTACTTTTAAATTAGTATTTTCGTTGATTTCTGAAATTTCTTCCCCAGTATTAGTATTCTTTTTTAGAAATAATTTCTTCTTTAATTTAAGCGGAGTTTCTGCTGAAGTTATGTTATCCAAATCTTCAAAATACTGCCAGTATAAACTTCCCCAAGCTATACCATCACCTTTTTTAGTCAATTTAACTTCTCCCATTTCTGGTTTAATTTCTGATGCATTCCAAGACGTTTTGTAATAACCAGTTCCAGCTTCAACCTTTATATTTTCCAATTTAGAAGGTTCTATTTGTTGTCCACCTAAAACCACATCAACCATGTCGGTAACAGATAACCAATTGCTACCTTGAAGTAAAAGTGCATAAACAGCTTTGGTAGTTGCTTTGGTTGTTTTCCATCTATTAGTCTGTTTGTTTTTTAGTAACCAGATTTTTAAATTATCGATGGTTTCAATATCGTTTTCAATTTCAGCAAAAGCCTCAATTAAAAGCGCATGTGTTTCAATAGGTGCTTGATACCAATACCATGAGTTGGTATTTGATTTCCAATACATGCCCAATTCTTCATTAGTAATGCTTGTTTCTTTTAATGATTTTAAAATTTTAGAAGATGTTTTTAAATCATTGTTTCTATGGCAGATTAGTGCCATTAAACCTTTAGAATATAACGAACGAGATAACCAATATTTCTGAATTTGAGTTTGATAATAGTCAATAATAGTTTCAACTTGTTTTGATTTTTTTATTTCTGGGAAGAAGCTTCGCATATATAAATAATGTAATTGCGTATAGCTTAAATGATCTTTATTTAAATCTACTTTGGCGTCATATTTTCGAATGTCTTTATACTCTTTTATGAATTGGTCATCTAGATAATTAATTGCTTTTTCTATCATTCTAGAGTTCTCGTCAGATTTCACATCGAGTTGTTTTAAATGACCAAAACCAGAAATAATATGTTGTGTGATGTATCTGTTTTCACGTCCGCCATTAAACCAAGCCCAAGCACCAGAATCCATTTGATTTGCTTTAAGTTTATTGATTGACGATTGCAATTCGTTATTCATTTTGTTTAAATCGAATAATAAGCCAACACGTTTTTTCTGTTCGATTTCACTTTGTGCATCTCGAAGCCAAGGTGTTTCTTGAATTAAAATCGACTTGAGTTCTTCATTCTTTTCAAGATTGCTTATTAAAGCGTCTTGAGATGCCCATTGATTAAAAACCTCTTGAATTCTTGGGTTAGAATTTGCAATATGGCTAGCCAAGGCATTCGCGTAATATCTGCTAAATGTTTGCTCGTTACAATCGTACGGATATTCCATTAAATAGGGGAGTGCTTGCACCGCGTACCACGCTGGATTGGAAGTTATTTCTAAAGTCAATTTGTGGTGTTTTAACGTGTTTGACGTATTAGTTTTCAACTTACCCAAAGTAAATGTTCTGGTTTCATTACTTTTTATCCACATAGGCAAAGTTTCGGTAACCAACATACGGTTGCTTAATACAGGAAGTACATTTTGTTCGCCATCACTAAACGTTTCAGATTTGGCAATCACTTTATATTGAATGGCTTGCACATCATCAGGAATGGTTAGCTTCCATGAAGCTTGTGTATTTCCGTTAGCTCCAACAGTAAAGGAAGCCCCCTGTAGATCTTCCGAAGGGGAAAAACTAGCTTGTTTACGGATAAGTTTGTTAGTAATGTCTTTTCCTGAAATAACATCTGTTAAAATTAAAACAGCTTGCCCTGAAAGTTCTTTGTCTGTTAGGTTTGCAATTTTTGTACTGATCGTAATATTATCACCTTCTCGTAAAAAACGAGGTGCGTTTGGAATGACCATCAATTCTTTTTGAGTTACTGTGGTTAACGTTTTGGTCGCACTTTCTAATGTTTTGGTATGTGCTAACAATTGTAGTTTCCACTGGGTTAAAGCTTCGGGTGTTGTAAAACTAAAACTTATATTACCTTCGGTGTCGGTTTGTAGTTGAGGAAAGAAAAAGGCTGTTTCATTTAAGTTTTTACGAATTTTAACTTGGGTTAACTTTTTTAAACTCGATTTTGTTGTAACGAGGATAACTCCATTAATACCTTTTGCACCATAAATTGCGGTTGCTGATGTATCTTTTAGTACGGAAATGTTTTCAATATCATTAAAATCAAGATTATCAATATCTCCAGGTACACCATCTACAAGTACCAATGGCTTTCCGGAACCATTCCAGTTGGCCTGACCACGGATGAAAATTTGAATATCGTTATTACTAGAAACACCACTACCCTGTATAGCACTAACACCAGATAGGTTACCTTTTAGTTCCTCACTTTCTACCTGAGTAATAGACCCAACAACACTTTCTCTTTTTTGCGTTCCATAACCAACCACAACAACTTCATCAAGAGAAGCGCTATCGTCTCCCATGGTGATATTTAATAAATTTTCTTTTTTGATATTGATTTCCAAATTACTAAATCCAACATAACTGAAAGTCAGTTTTTGACCTTTATTAACTTCTATAGTAAAATGACCATCAAAATCCGTAGATGTTCCTCTAGTAGTTCCCTTTACAATAACGCTTACTCCAGGTAAAGGATTTCCTTGTTTGTCGAATATTGTTCCTGATACAAATCCTTTTTTAACTGAATCATCATATTTTGATTCTGTTTTTAACCTTAATGATTTTAAATAATTATCATATTGCCATTTATTGAAATTGAAACTAAACCCAAACCAGTTTAACTGGTCATAATAGTGTTGTTCATAATTAAGACTATTTATAGTATTATAAACTCTAAAGCTTTTCGTGCCAAAACTTTGATCCGCTCTAATTCGATTATACGAATAATAGGTGCGTTTATTTATGGGATAAAAACTCCATTCATGATCTTTAAACTGATCTAAAGAGGCATCGTACATGCTCGCTAATAATTCGGCTGATACTTTTTCACCTTGTGGACCTTTTATTTTAAAACGCCATGTTTCGTCGGTACCTGGTTGTAATTTATCTCTAAAAGTAGTCGTTTCAATTTCAAGTTCTGTTTTTGGATAAGGCACGTGAATATTTAAACTTCCTGATTGAAAACTATTAAAAGCTGCAAAACTATATTGCACTGAAAAACCACCAACATCATCTTTAGTAACAGGAATTAAAATTGTTTTTTTATTCGCATTTAATTCGACAATATGTGTTTGCACCACTTGATTTTTTTTCTCTACATGAATACTCACTGTAATGGGATTTGCTGCCGAAGCTAACTTTAAAATAACCGATTCGTTTGGATTGTGAATTCCTTTATTTGTAGTAATACTGAACAGTTGGTTATCGGCTAGTGTTTTATCGTCATCATTATACAAAGTTGTTTTGGCTTCATCCTTCACCAATTGCCCAAATTTATCTTTACTTTCTAAAGTGATGAGGTATTGCCCCGATTCCCACTTTTTAATTTTACCTAATTCTAACTCTTTTGATTTTTCAGTATCAAAATTCTTTTCAAAAACCATTTCACCTTTTTCCCAATTATTAGTATTGTGTTCATCATTATACGCTTCATATGGAAATAACGCTTTAAATGTTTCTTTAGAGAAATTCTGATAATCTGGTGCTTGCCATGGTCTGTTTCTTAAAACTGAACTGGGAGCTATTAACTTATATATTTTAATTTTTCCTTTTGCCGTTACAAACTCGCCATTAAGGTTTTTGGTATCAATCGTAACTTTATAATCTTTTTTAGTTTTATCTAAAACATCATCAATATGCATATTTGCTACTAAAGCATGATATCCAACATTTACAATAGTTGTTGCGCTTCTGGTTTCGCCATTTAAATCGGTAACATCGGCAGTCATTTCATATTTAAAAATAGGCAAACTCATTTTATCTAAGCTTGTATCAGGCAAGGCTTTAAATGTAATTTCAAACTCACCTTTGTCATTTGTTATAGTTTCTCCGTGGGCGATTTCTTGGGGTTCGCTATAAAAATTTGGACGATACCAAAAATACCATCGCGGATATTTAATTTTTCTGTGCACACGATACACTACGTTGGCATCCGTAATATTACTACCTGCATAGGCTAAAGCATGTCCTTTTACAGTTACAGAATCATTAACTTTAAAAGTTGCGATTACAGGATTAAACTTGGTTTCGAATTTCGGGCGTTTATATTCTTCAACAGAAATATTTGCATTACCATCTAACCAAACTTTTTTACAAGAAATGTTTAAATTATAATTTCCGTTTAGTCCATTATCAGGAAGTATAAATTCGCCATGAAATGAACCAAACTCATTTGTTACAAAATCAATGGTGTTTATTTCTTGCCCATTTACGTCTCGTAACATGACATTTAGTTTCATATCGGGCAAAACAGAAGAAATACTTTTTTTAGTTTTTATCGCAATGCCTTTAAAATAAACGGTTTGCCCAGGTCTGTAAATACTTCTATCTGTAAATAAAAATCCTTTATAAGCGTCTTTTTCCTTTTCACGTTTGTAAAATTGATTCACATAATAATCACCAAAATAAGCGGTGTCATTTCCATATTTAACTTTGGCTAAAACGTTTCTATATCGGTCATTATATTTTTTAATTTTTATTTCACCATAGGCGTTGGTTGTAAAATCTTCTCTTTTTGTATTTCTGTTGTTATTTTGAAAGTAGCTTAATTCAACACTCGCATTACTAATAGGTTTTCCATTATTCCTATCAATAACTTGAAATATTTTATAGTCTTCAGTATCACTTTCAACTAAAGCCAAATCAGTCACTTGAATGGTACTGAAAGCAAAAGTGTCTTCATCATTTTCAACCGATGCAAAAATTAGATATGCACCATTAGTTAGTTTCGGAACTAAAATTTCAGTAGTATGTATTTGGTAGTCGTTTTCATTTCTCAATGAACTTTCCCAGTTTTTATCATTATCTAATTTTTTAATAAATGCTAGTTGCTCATCCTTTCTGTAAATTTTATTTAATTTTTCTACCTGATGTCGCTGCATCTCATAAATGCTAAATCGTAGTGAGTCTAAGTTTTTATAACTTACAAGTAACCTTGCATTTTTTTGAATAGGCAGAAAACTTTCGGCAGTAATTTGAAGAGTTTGTTGCTCAATTTGAGATTTTAAAACGGCGCACTTTTCTGCCCCTTTACTTTTGGGAAATTTAGAAATAACAGTGTTACAAACAGCAATGGCTTCTTTCGCTTTCCATCGATATTCTTCTTTTGTTTTAGGTTGGTATTGATTACTTTGTTGATAGTAAACAGAAGCAATTTCAAATTCGTACAAACCAGAAACTTCATGAGCTTTTAGTTTTTCACGTTCTGATTTCAAAGCATTCAGTAAAATAGATTCTTTATCACTAAAAATCGCATGCTGATTAACAAACTTTAAACGTTCAATATTTACATCGGCCAACGCAAAAGGAGTTTCATCTTTTAAATGAAATTGGATTAAATCTTGATAAATTTTAAGTGCGTTTAATTGTAATGAAGTAGAATCTTTGGATTCAATTTTCAGTGTTGAGAATGTTTCTGCATCATGTAAAAATTTCGGATTATCAATTTCAAATTTATAAGCAGGTTTAATAATGTTGGTTTCATTTGTTTTGTAAAACACTAAAGCTTGATAATTCAAAAAATCAAACAATGTTGGTCTGTAAATTTTAGAATCTTTGTGAAGATTTAAAAGCACATCATAATTGCTTAATGGCTCTTGCTGAAGCATTAAACCACTTTGTAACGAATTTTGATAATGCCCATGTATTTCATTAAATAAAGTCTGTAAATCCCATGATCTAAAATCTACCGTATCTACTTTTTCAGAAGTTTTTGTACGGTTATAAAACTGCCACCTGTTATGATTAAAATATTGCCAGTACAAATTAGCCAATAAACTTTCTAAAATATTTTTTGTTGGAAACGCACTTTCTTCAATCTGTTTATTAAAATCATTAATTATATTTAATTGCGCATCTTCCTCTAAAACTAGAGCAAACTTGCTTTTAAAAAGCATGGTTTTTATGTGTTGCGGTGCGTTGTTAGCTTTTCTGGCTTGTTTCGCAATATCATTAACAATTTTTAAAGCCGATTTAGGTAAGCCTTCTATTTCAAATTGCTCCACTTTAGTCCATAAATCCTCATAATTTGGGTTTTGGGCTTGGTTAAAGTTTGCAAAACATATAATAATTAATAAAGTTAAAGCGTTTTTCATGTAGTTATATCTATTGTTTTTAATAGTCAAAGCGACATCCTTTAGTTAATTACTTTGGGTATTGAGATTTAATAATGGATGTTTCATGTACCTAAGTTCGTCTCTAAATTACTGTCAAAAGCCATTCCAAAAAACAATAAATGCGTGAATGGTTTCGTTGATTGAGTGAAGTTAGCCATTTTTTAAGTCAAGTATAAAGATTAACTTTGCTTTTTGCACCCAAATAATATGAACAATTTTTTTTATCTGCTTTTATGTCCTGTTTTGGCTTTTAGTCAATCAAGTCTTAATGATGTGGAATTTCTTTTTCAAAAAAAGCAATTTACAAAAGCAGAAAACCTAATCAATAAATTTCTAGAAGAAAACCCAAATAATTTACACGCCATTGAGTTATTGGGTGATAGTTACGGACATCAAAAAAAATGGAATGAAGCCATTGATGAATATAAAAAATTGATTGAAGCTGATGAAAATATTGCCAATTACCATTACAAATATGGTGGTGTTTTGGGAATGAAAGCGCTAGAAAACAAATTTAAAGCTGTAGGTTTTATAGGCGATATAAAATCGTCTTTTGAAAAAGCTGCCGAACTAAACCCAAAACATATTGAAGCGCGTTGGGCTTTGGTGGAATTGTATATGCAACTTCCTGGTATTTTTGGAGGCAGTAAAAGTAAATCGCTACACTTTGCAGAGCAGTTAGAAAATCTTTCAAAAGTAGATGGGTATTTAGCTAAAGGTTATATTTATGAATATGATGACGAACCCGAACTAGCCGAAAAATATTATAAAATGGCAATAAACGAAGGGGGATCGCTTACTTGTTTCGATAAACTTACAGCGCTTTATGAAAGTAAAAATCAGCCAGAAAAAGCCATGGCAAATATAGAGGAAGCCCAGAAAAAGCACAATCGCAATGCGTTGCATTATCAAATAGGAAAAGTGGCTGCAGAATACAATATACAATTGCATAAAGGTGAGCAGTGTTTAAACATCTATCTTAAAAATTATTCTCCCGAAGATGGCGTCCCAAAGGCTTGGGCGCACTATCGTTTGGCGCAAATACACATGCATAAAAACAATAAAAATGAAGCTTTAAAATACATCAATTTGGCTATTGCCGAATTACCCAAAGTAAAACCGTTTAAAGCTCAAAAAGAGAAGATTCTTAATTTATAAAATTCGGGCGTTACCCTATCGGGTCGGGCTTTTCATTATATCTTTTTATTCTGTCATTCCTGCGAAGGCAGGAATCCACAATAAAAAGGATGCCGTTTCAATACCTAACGCAGGCTAGTTTGCCATATTTACTGTTAAATTTTAACCATGTTAATTTCTACAAGAAATCGAGAATAAATCATGCTATAATTCATGGTAAAAAAAGTATATTTGAATTATTCAAAACCAAAAAATGAATGTACATTTTATAGCTATAGGTGGTGCTGCAATGCACAATCTAGCCTTAGCATTGCACAATAAAGCATACAAAGTAACAGGAAGCGATGACACTATTTTCGATCCTTCAAAATCCAGACTACAAGCCAAAGAATTATTACCAGAAACTTTTGGTTGGTATCCAGAAAAAATTACATCAAATTTAGACGCTATTGTTTTGGGTATGCATGCCAAAGAAGATAATCCTGAGCTATTAAAAGCTCAGGAATTAGGACTTAAAATTTATAGCTACCCAGAGTTTTTATACGAACAAGCCAAACATAAAACCCGAGTAGTTATTGGTGGAAGTCATGGAAAAACAACCATCACCTCCATGATATTACATGTCATGCATTATCACGATAAAGATGTAGATTATATGGTTGGTGCCCAATTGGAAGGTTTTGATGTGATGGTAAAGCTCACTGAAGCTAATGATTTCATGATTTTAGAGGGTGATGAGTATTTAAGTTCACCAATTGACAGACGTCCAAAATTTCATTTATATAAACCAAACATCGCTTTGTTGAGCGGTATTGCTTGGGATCATATTAATGTATTTCCAACTTACGAAAATTATGTTGAGCAGTTTAGCATTTTTGTAGATTCTATTGTTAGTGGCGGAAACATTAATTATAATGAGGAAGACCCAGAAGGTAAAGCGCGTTGTAGAAGCATCACAAAACACAATACGGAAAATAGCATACAAAACACCGGAATACAATGTTGAAAACGGACAAACACTTTTAGAAACACCCGAAGGTCCTTTACCTATTGAAGTTTTTGGGAAGCATAACCTAAATAATTTGGCTGGTGCTAAATGGATATGTCAGCACATGGGTATTGATGAAGATGACTTTTATGAAGCCATTTCTACCTTCAAAGGCGCAAGTAAACGTTTAGAAAAAATTGCTGAAAGCAAAACTAGTGTGGCTTATAAAGATTTTGCACATTCGCCAAGCAAAGTAGAAGCTACAACAAATGCCGTTAAAGAACAATATAGTAATAGAACAGTAGTTGCTTGTTTAGAGTTGCATACCTATAGTAGTTTAAACGCTGAGTTTTTAAAAGAATATAAGGGAACACTTGATACTGCTGATGTTGCTGTGGTATTCTATTCGCCACATGCCGTTGAAATTAAAAAGCTTGAAGAAGTCACCCACGAGCAAATCGCTAATGCTTTTGAGCGAGACGATTTAATTATTTATACCAATCCAGACGATTTTAAAAAATTTATATTCTCACAAAACTTTGAAAATAAAGCTTTGCTTTTAATGAGTTCTGGTAATTATGGTGGGTTGGATTTTGATGCTGTTAAGTGCTTGATTGGGTAGTTTTGTCATTCCTGCGAAGGCAGGGATCCACTTTTTTAGTTCTAATTTATAATGGATTCCGCATCAAGTGTGGAATGACAAAGGGTTTGGATTTTGATGAAGTTAAAAGTTTAAGAGAACAATTTCTTTCGAATTTTAAAATGTAAATTATTGTCATCTTCTGTAACTATTTGAGGATAATTTATACTAATTTAGTATAGATATCTACCATATGAAATTCAGTAGACTTTTTTATGATTCACGTGTAAAAGTTAAACGTATTCCCATAAATTGGGTTGTAATTTCTATTATAATTGGGTTATTATCAGTTTTAACTATTTATAGTTTTCTTTATACTTTAAATGAGATATTTAGGTTATTCTCTTTTGGTTATAATGATACACCATATGTCTTCAACAGTTCAGAAAGAAATTTTTATAATTTATTTTTTGCAGGATTGTCGGTGGTGTTTGGAAATTCGATAATCATACTTTTACTTCTTAGTAGACCTTCAAGAGCTATTTATAGATTAAATCCAATAAGAAAAAGGATTCTAAATGATCAAATATTTCTTAATTTTTCTTTCAGTTATTGGTTTGTAAAAATTGGATTTGTTTTTGGAGTTATAACAATGTGTTGTCTTGATATAAACTTTTTACCTTCTTTTAAATTGTATGCTTATCTTTTACTTTTTGTGTTGTATTTAGAATCTTGGAAAGCCTTATCTAGGATTATTCCAAAGCACCGTATAAAAACACAATTACTTCATTTAGTAATTCTTTTTACCTTATCATTTGGCTTAAGTAGGGTAGATGTTGTTGATTATAAATCCATAGATATAGGTTTACTTGAAAATAACCCCATAATAAATTTACCTAATTCAAAATTTCATGATGAACCGCTTGATTGGAGGGATCCAAGAATTTCTTTTAAAGTAGAATTGGATATCAAAGGAGATTTGGCAATATATACTGAAAGAAGAGAAAGAATATATTTGAATGAAATACCAAGTATTATTATAAATGAAAGGAAACATTTGAGGGAAGAATTAATCAATTATATGTTAGTTCAAATTTCGGCTGACAAAAATTTAGATATAAGACATATTAAAAAAATAGAGGCAGAACTAATAAGTATAGACCAAAGAAGAGTTCTGTATGTTGTTTCTGAAGATACATTAACTAAAAGCTATAACATAAGAGCAATCAAGTTCAGAATTTCAAAAGGTGTTTTGAGTTTAAAAGACACCACTGATATCCAAATACCATTTTATTATAACTTGCCAGATTTTGCTGAAAACCAGTTACCAATGGATACTTTGAAAGTTAGTATAGGAAGTATTGTGAAAATAAATAATTCAAGAATTTCAGAAGAAAAGCTGTCAGAAGAATTTAAAAATTATATTAAAGAAGATATACTTTTTGAATATTTTTATCAAAAGGGGGCAACATATCAAGATTATATTAATGTGTTATCGTCTCATTGTAAAGCTACGTTTGAGTTGCGTAAACAAAATCAAACAATTTTTAAAGAACACAGATGGGATAACCATAATAAAGCTTATCGTGATGAGCAAAATAAACTCAAACAACAATTCCCAATGCGATTAATTGAAATTTTTGATTAGAGTTAGTAAATTAATACTTTTTATTTTCATCAAAATCAACCAAAAGGCCATGATGAATCCAATTCGATAAAGCATCTCTGTTTTCATAGTTAAGAATCCGTTTTTGGTCTTTTTTGTTTTTTATATTGCCTAGTTCAATATATACCATAGGTGGTAACGTGTTTTTTATTAATTACAAACTTCTGGACCCTACAGAGCCAGAGTATATTCTATTAGGTTGATGTTCCGTATATTTTTCCTTAAAAGAATTATGAATGTTTTCCCCTAACCGTTTTCCGCTTTTACTGCTACTATGATGATAGAAAAACACATCAATGTTTTTGCTTTTACTTCGGCTGTCAACATGTGTTACAATTAATCTTTGATAAGTACCTTTATGTTTTAAATATAAGCTGTTTACTGCTTTTGTTCGTTGTCTTAATCTTAATTTTTGACTTCTAGGAATTGGGTTTTCTTGGTAGCTAAATTCGTCATAATCTACTTCCAATATTTTATCATCACGAATGCCATCATTTTTGTCTTTAATAATAATATAAACTTTTGCCCCATTTGACATAAGTTTTCGAGCAAGTCGCAAAGTTACATCATAGGCATATTCGTCTTCAGAAATCAGTTTACCATTATAGGTTTCTACGGCACCAGGATCAGGACCGCCGTGACCAGAAATTAAATAATAAATTGCTCCATCTAATTTTTTGTTTTCTATAAGAACCGGATTGTAGTTTTTACCAAAAAGAGGATTATTAATTTTCTCTATGGGTACAATAATATCAATAGGTTTTTGTGTAATTTTTTCAGGAATACTATCTACTTCAATAGGTATTTTTGTGCTAATTATGGTGTCTTTTTCAATTCTTGGAAGAGTATAAGTTTTACCAATAAGCAAACCATTGTTTGGTTTTAAGTTTTGTTTATTTAGTTTAATGAATTCTTTAAAGTACTTTGTTGGCTTAATACCATTTTTGCGAAGTATAGAATAAACACCGTCACCTTTTACAGCAACAACTGTTCTTAAGGTGTTTGAGCAATAACAAAAATGTTTACAAAAATAAAAAAGGAAAAGCAGAATGATTTTCTATGCATTTATAAAATTACTTTTTATTTGAAACGCTTAAAACCACTACTTTAGTTTGTCTTTTAAAAAAGCAATAGTTTTATCCCAAGCTAAAGTAGCCGCTTTTTCATCATAACGGGGTGTCGTATTATTATGAAACCCATGATTGACATCAGGATAAAAATGAGCGGTGTGTTCTATATGGTTTTCTTTTAAAGCTGATTCGTAATTCGGCCAACCCGCATTAACACGCGTGTCTAAACCTGCATATTGTAATAATAGTGGGGCTTTTATTTTAGCCGTTTCTTCCGCTGATGGTTGTCCACCATAAAAGGGTACTGCGGCACCAAGCTCTGGTATGTTAACAGCCATCATATTCGATATCCAACCCCCAAAACAAAATCCAACCACACCTACTTTTCCATTACAATGGTTATGACTACTTAAAAATTGAAAAGCAGCAATAAAATCTTCTAACATGTCATTTTTATCACGTTGGCGTTGTAAATCACGGCCGTCATCGTCATTTCCAGGGTAACCACCTAAAGGCGATAAAGCATCTGGTGCTAATGTTATGAATCCCTCAAGAGCAGCACGCCTTCCAACATCTTCAATATAAGGGTTTAACCCTCTATTTTCATGCACTATTACGATTCCGGGTAATTTTCCTTTAGAGTCATCAGGTTTTGACAATAAGCCTTTTATGGTGCCTCCACCTTTTGGCGATTCGTAATTTATATATTCAGAATCTAGGCGGTTATCATCGGGTTTAACTAAAATACTTTCTATATAATTTGGTGTAATAAAACTTAATAATGAAGAAACAGTAATACCACCAATGGCATAAAGTGATAATTTTTCAATAAAATTACGTCTGTCAATTTTATTATGGGCATAGTCATCATACAAATCAAAAACGTTTTGATTTATGTCTTCTTTTTTTAATGCTTTCATAATGAGTGTTTTTATTGCTTCTGAAATTTACAATATTTATCTTTAGCGAATGCAAGAAAAGCCATCATCGTTTTCTATAAAAAATTGGAGTCAAGGCGATCAACCTCGCGAAAAATTACTTTATAAAGGAAAAGATGCGCTAAGTGATGCGGAACTAGTCGCTATTTTAATAGGTTCTGGAAATAGAGATGAAAGTGCAGTAGCACTCTGTAAGCGTATTTTAGCAAGTGTTGATAATAATTTAAGTGCTTTAGGAAAACTATCCATTAATCAACTCATGACTTTTAAAGGTATTGGAGAAGCTAAAGCCATTACCATAGTTGCAGCTTTAGAACTGGGAAGACGTAGAAGGGGTGAGGAGGCTTTGGAGAAAAAGAAAATAACGTCTAGCAACTCGGTTTTTGAATTGATGCAACCTATTATTGGAGAACTGCAGCACGAAGAATTTTGGATTATTTATTTAAACAATTCTAATAAAGTGATTAAAAAAAATCAATTGAGCAAAGGCGGTATAACAGGCACTTTGGTTGATGTGCGTTTGGTACTTAAAAATGCTTTAGAAGTTGGTGCAACAGGATTAATATTGGCGCATAATCATCCTTCGGGTACTTTAAAACCCAGTGATGCTGATAAACAAATAACTTTAAAATTAAAAACTGCAGCCGAAAGTTTAGATATTAAAGTTTTAGATCACCTTATTATCACTGAAAAATCATACTTTAGTTTTGCTGATGATGGAATATTATAAATTTATTAATGACATTCTCTCGTATGGGAAGAGATGTTCGAAGGACAAAGAGGGATTATGTTATTAGTTTATACACATAAAATATCGCCCCGTTTAAAATATGTTTTCAGACATATTTGCACAAGAATATTGGGCACAAAAGTAAGCTTTACAACTAAAATTGAAGAATTTATTGCACACGATAATTTAAAAATGTCGTACACCAAACAACAACTTGGTAATGAATTTTTTGTAAAAAGCCATGATATTTTGTTTGAGCAGGGTTTGGATGATATTGAAATCCAAATTCAAGATTGGGAGCAAACCAAATGCTTTTTTTACAATGGGGATAAAAGCGCCATTCCTTTTGATATTTTTGCAGCATCCTTTTATTTATTATCAAGGTATGAAGAATACTTACCTCATGTAAAAGATGAATTTGGACGTTTTACAGCATCAGAAAGTTTAGCTTATAAACACGGTTTTCTTCACCAACCCGTTGTAGATATTTGGGCCTATAAATTTAAGGCTGCATTACAAAAGCAATTTTTAGATTTTCAGTTTCCAAAAAAGGAATACCGTATAAAACCTATAATAGATGTGCCTTCAGCTTATAATTATAAACTAAAAGGTATTATGCGCACATTGGGCGGGATCATGAAAGACCTGTTTAAACTTAGATTTAAAGGTTTATATTATAGATTTACCGTCATCTTAGATTTTAAGCACGACCCTTATGATACATTCAAATATATTATCAACAGGCAAAAACAATCTAAATTTAAGTTTTTGTTTTTTTTTCTCATTGGCGATTATTCCACCTATGATAAAGGAATAAACCCCAATAAAAAAAAATTTGTATCCCTGATAAAACATGTAGCTGATTATTCCGATGTTGGTTTGAAAACATCTTTTTTTGCAATTGACGACGCATCTATTTTAAAGAAAGAAAAGATTAAAATGGAAGAAATTATTAATAAGCCGTTAATAGCTTCCAGACAATCTTTTTCTAGACTCAATATTCCTGAATCTTATAGGCATTTAATTGAGCTAGAAATTAATGAAGATTATACCATGGGTTATGTAAACCAAGTTGGTTTTAGAGCAGGATCTTGTACTCCTTTTTTATTTTACGATTTAGATTACGAGATTCAAACACCACTCAAGATATATTCGTACCATATGATGGATTATGCGCTATTAAATAAGCAATCGTTATTAGATAAAAAGAAAATTTTGATTGAAACCATAAATGAAATAAAACAGGTTGACGGTGAATTTATTCCTGTTTTTCATAATTATACATTTTCAAATAGTAACCGATGGGATGGTTTTAAAGAATTGTTTAATTTAATTTTGAGTTCCGTAAATGAAGACGGATAAGATAACTGATATTTTTTTTGATTTAGATCATACCTTATGGGATTTTGATAAAAATTCAGCATTAACATTCAATAAAATATTTAAAATAAATAATGTAACAGTTAATGTTGATACATTTTTAAATCATTATCAAGCGATTAACTTAAAATACTGGAAGCTTTATAGAGATGAAAAAATTGATAAAAATTTATTGCGATTTGGTAGATTGGAAGACACATTTTTGGCTGTAAATTATAAGATACATCCAGATATTATTATTAAATTATCTGAAGATTATATGACTTATATAACAGATAATAATTTCTTGTTTGAAAATACAATCACTATTCTGGATTATTTGAAAAACAATTATAAACTTCATATTTTATCAAATGGTTTTGAAGAAGTGCAGTATAAAAAATTAAAAAAATCTAATATTCTTCATTATTTTGAAACGGTTACAAACGGGGAAAGTATTGGTGTAAAAAAGCCTCATCCAGAAATTTTTAATTATGCTCTGAAAAGTGCCAATACCACAGCAAATAGAAGTATGATGATAGGCGACGGGTATGAAGCTGATATACTGGGTGCTATAAATGTTGGAATGGATGTTATTTTTTTTAATATGTATAATACCTCATTAAATGATAATGTAAAACAGATTGATAAGCTTTTAGATTTGAAAAACTACTTGTAGCGTAATAAATCAAGGTTTTTAAAAGTATATGATTTCTTAACATAGCAGTTTTGAAAACTAGCTATTGCATAGCTTTTTTAACATGTTTGATGGCACTGTTTTTGAACACTTTGTACATTTTCAAATACTGAGTTTTTATATAATAACACATATTTTTTACAATATTAAAACGTATATAATGCACAAAGCGTATCTTTACAATTAGGGTTTAACTATATATATAATAAAAATGAAAACCAATTTATTTTCAACGCTTATCGCCTGTTTTGTAGTCGTAAATGTATTTTCTCAAACGTCACTTAACGATTATAAATATGTTATTGTCCCTAATAAATTTGATTTTTTATCAAAAAAAGACCAATACCAACTAAATTCCTTAACAAAATTTCTATTTAACAAATATGGATTCCAAGCTGTTCTGGAAGGAAGTGAATACCCACAGGATTTGATGAAAAATAGATGTTTGGCCTTAAATTCAGACGTTATAAAGGACTCTGGAATGTTTAAAACGAAACTTAGTGTAGAACTTAAGGGCTGTAACGATCAAGTATTATATACTTCTGAATTTGGGGAAAGTAGGGAAAAAGAATATGCAAAAGCATATACCGCTGCTTTGAGAGACGCTTTTAAATCTTTTAAATCTGTTGATTACAACTACGCGCCAAAAGAAAAAACAGAGGTAGTTTCAATACCAGTTATAACTACCAATAATGAAGTGAATGAAGAAATCCAAAAGCTAAGAGAAGAAATTCAAAATTTTAAAAAAGAAAAAAAGGCTGCACTTGTTGAGGTTGAAAAAACTGCTGTTGAAACCCCAGTTATAAAATCGGAATTAATTCCTGCGACTGAAGATGTAATATTACATGAAGTTGATATTGAAGGGTTTTCAGATATGTTATATGCACAGGAAATTGATAGTGGCTTTCAATTGGTTGATAGCTCACCAAAAGTGGTTTATATAATAAAGAAGACAGGACTGGATAATGTGTTTTTAGTTGATGGTAAATATGCAGTTATTTATAAAAAGGGTGATGCTTGGATTTATGAGTATAATACCGTGAGCGGAGTTAAACAAAATACGTTACATATTAAATTCTGATTTATATTTGAAACGGAGACTGCGTTAGGGATTGCAGCGTAAATCCTTTTACTTTTGCAAAAGATTGCAGCGTAAAGCCCGACCCTTGTGGTAACGCCCTAGAAAATTTAATAATCATATTTATCTTTCCAACGTTGCTTTAAAAATTCGCGATGCCCATTTTCTCTAGCATTATTTCCAGGATCATATAATTTAGTGTTTTTTATATCGTCTGGCAAAAATTCCTGGTTAGCAAAGTTGTTCTCGTAGTTATGGGCGTATTTATAATTATCGCCATAACCCAATTCTTTCATAAGCTTAGTCGGGGCGTTTCTAATTTCTAAAGGCACAGGTAAATTTCCTGTTTCTCTAACTAATTGTTGTGCATTTCCTATAGCTTTATAAGCGGCATTGCTTTTTGGCGAACACGCTAAATATGTAGCGCACTGGCTTAATATAATTCTAGATTCTGGAAATCCGATAATACTCACCGCCTGAAATGCGTTGTTGGCAATAACCAAAGCAGTTGGGTTTGCATTGCCAATATCTTCGCTGGCCGAAATAAGTAAACGGCGTGCAATAAACTTGACATCCTCACCACCTTCAATCATTCTGGCAAGCCAATACACGGCGCCGTTAGGATCGCTCCCTCTAATAGATTTTATGAACGCCGAAATAATATCATAATGTTGTTCGCCTGTTTTGTCATAATGTACCGTGTTATTTTGTACGTTTTCTAAAACAACTTTATCGGTAATTTCAATACAACCAGAATCAAAAGTATTTACAATAAGTTCAAATATATTGAGCAATTTTCTAGCATCTCCACCAGAAAGTTTTAAAAGTGCATTCGTTTCCTTTAGTTTTATTTTTTTTTTAGAGATATAAATATCGCTTTCAATGGCACGTTTTAAAAGTATCTCTAACTCATTTTTACTAAAAGCGTTTAAAATATAAACCTGACAACGCGACAAAAGTGCAGAAATAACCTCAAAACTTGGATTTTCAGTAGTTGCCCCAATTAGGGTGATCCACCCTTTTTCAACAGCTTGCAACAATGAATCTTGCTGAGATTTACTAAACCTATGTATTTCGTCAATAAATAAAATAGGGTTTTTAGTAGTAAACAATCCACCACTTTGTTTTGCTTTTTCAATAACCTCACGAATATCCTTAACTCCAGAATTTATGGCACTTAATGTGTAAAAAGGTCGTCCAGATTCACTTGCAATAATATTAGCGAGTGTAGTTTTTCCGGTACCTGGTGGACCCCAAAAAATCATGGAGGGTATTAAACCATGTTTTATATGTTGTATTAACGTACCTTTTTCACCAACTAAGTGTGATTGACTTACATAGTCCTTTAAAGTTTTTGGTCGTAAGCGTTCAGCTAAAGGAACATTTGCATTCATGCTGTAAAAATAAAGTAAATTATTTAATTTTCTGGGCGTTACCCCAAAAAGGGGGTCGCGCTTTCGCTACTCAATTTTTTTGTTTTTTTAGAAAACAAAAAGGATTTCAAACATACCGCTCAATCCCTAACGCGGGTTTATCTGCCAATTTAACATCAAAAATAAAGTTGGATAACTATTTGTTATATGTATAGTAATATGAAACATCAGGAGCATTTCAAATTTTCAACTGGGGTAGTAGCTTATCCCGTATTTTTTGTACTGATAATTTGGTTGATTTTTTGGTTCGAAGTTCGTTTTGGTTTTAATTTTAGTAAATATGGTATTTATCCCCAAGCGGTAAAGGGATTAAAAGGTATTATTTTTAGTCCTTTTATTCATGGCGATATTAAACACATCTACCATAACACCATACCATTATTCGTGTTGTCCATGGCGTTGTTTTATTTTTATCGTCCTATAGCATGGAAAGTCATTATTTTCGGAATCGTATTATCAGGATTGCTAACTTGGATTATTGGTCGTTCTTCGTATCATATAGGAGCAAGCGGACTTATTTATGTTTTGGTAAGTTTTACGTTTTTTAAAGGGGTTTTTGCAAAACATTACCGCTTAATTGCCTTGTCACTATTAGTCGTTTTCCTTTATGGAAGTATGATTTGGTATACACTACCCATTGAAGAAGGTATTTCTTGGGAAGGCCATATGGCTGGTTTAATAACCGGTTTGGTATTTGCATTGTTTTTTAGAAAACAAGTAGCAAAACCAAAAAAGTATGTTTGGGAACAAGAAAATTATAATGAAGAGGATGATCCGTTTTTAAAACACTTTGATGAAAATGGAAACTTTATAGAATCAATAGAACCTAGAATAGAGCAGGAGGAAATCCATATAAATTACCATATTAAAAAAGAAAATACTGGAGATTGATTAGTATTTTTACAGTCTAAAGTCTATTTTCGTCTCTGTCTAACAACTTCATATAAAAAAGCGCCACAAGCCACAGAAACATTTAATGATTCAATATCGCCAAGTAATGGCAGTTTTGCTTTATCATCAACTACTTTTAAAATCGATGGATTTATACCTCGGCCTTCAGAACCCATGATAATAGCACAAGGTTCGATAAAAGAGACGTCATATAATAAATGATCTGTTTTTTCAGTTGCAGCAATTACTTTTATGCCAGAAGCTTGCATGTAAAATACAGCATCTTTAATATGATCTACTTTACAAATTGGAATTTTAAAAACAGCACCAGCACTCGTTTTTATGGTGTCACCGTTAACCGGAGCACCACCTTTTTTCTGAATAATGATACCATCAACACCAGTACATTCTGCAGTTCTAATAATGGCACCAAAATTTCTAACATCACTTAATTGATCTAATAATAAAAACAGGGGTGTCTTACCAGATTCAACTACACGTACTACTAAATCTTCAATATCATGGAAAAAAATAGGCGATATTTGTGCTACTGCACCTTGATGATTTCCTTTTGTTAAACGGTTTAGTTTTTCAATAGGTACATATGAGGAATTAATAGAATGTTTTCTTAATACGGTTTCAAATTCTGAAAAAAGTTCACCTTTAAGCCCCTTTTGTAAAAAAACCTTATCAATAGTTTCATTAGAATTTATAGCCTCCATAATAGCTCTTATCCCGAATATTTGTGTTTGTTTTTCCATTGTGTTAAAGGTATAAAAAAACCACCCCGATTGAGGTGGTTGTGTTTTAAAATTATTAAAATAATTTACGTTAATCACTTAGTGCTCATCTTCTAAGAAGCCGCTTCTCTTGTAACCTTCAAAATGATAAATAGTTCCAGCGTCATCAGCGAACTCAATATCAAAAGATATTAAATCGGCTACATTTTCTGTGCCAGAAGTAACAGTTCCATCTTTTATAACAAATCCATTTGTAACGGTTACGTTAACGTCGTATGTTTCAAATACGTCAGTCGTGTCTGTATCATCATCTTCAACGCTACTTAATAAATCAGTGCCAGAAAACGTTAAAGCTGAAATATCAACTGGTACAGCAAAATTCATATACCAGTAATTGAAGTGATCAAAAATTTGTAAACTATTCTCATCAGAAGCAGAGTTTGACGTAGTTATACGTATATAATCTGAATCTAATTCACCATCTTTAAAAACTTTTACATACCAATCTCCAGACATATCTGATACGTTAGTTTTTTCTACGGTATAGTCTTCATAACCTTCTTCAATTTCGCAAGATGTAAAGGCTGTTATACCAATTAACATTATAACTATATATTTTTTAATTGTATTCATAATATTTTTTTTTATTGATTTTTAAGAAAACGACGAGTAAAAACACCACAACATCCTATGTAAGTACGAAGCGTAATATCACCAGTAGCTAATATTATACCACTACTTCCAGATTCAACACTTGGGTCAATTACAATATCTCCAAATCGACTCGACTGTCTAGGTGCAATTAATTCAGTGCTAGAAACTTGAGCAATAAAAATATTAATTTTGTTGGTTGGAAGCACGTCATCAGCATCGTAAAATGCACCACCTAATTTGGTTAGTGTCATAACATGACCGCTGTTTGAATCTCTTGTGTAACTACCACTTAAATCATTACTGGTTATAGCAGCTAAATCGTCTACAACAGCAACGTATCTAAATGAAGAACCTTCAAAACCATCAACATTAGTAGCTGTGTAGTCTAATTTGTAAACGCCAAGAGTATTTGTGTCTACAGTTCCAGATGTGGTAACAGGAAGCGTACCATCTCCAGCAAGTGCTATAACTCCAGGATCCGTAAAACTACTGCCCTGTTCTACAGTCATATATTGGTCACCAGAAACTTCAAAAGTAGGATAAAACGTAATCTCAGAAGTTATAGGTCTTTCCTCACTACAAGCAACTATAAAAAATATAGCAAACAAGAAGGATAATTTATTTAATATTTTATTTTTCATTTTTTAAATTTTTTAAATTAAGCATTGTCTAATATTATTTTTGATCCCACCAAATAGGTACAGTAAGCGACACTTTCTGAGTTAAATTAGTGTTTCTATCCACTTCGTTATCCGCATAAAAAAGTGTTTTTGGTGTTTGACCGCCTGGAAGAACAGAATTTATAGACACTATTAAATTACCAATAGAGTAATTTTGAGATCCGAAAGCCACAATTTCTGGATAATCTGTTCTGTTAATTTCAAAAAAGGCTTCAATGTTATTCACATAAGCTAAAGATGCCCATTTTTGAACCATAACTTGTCTTAGATCGTCTTCAACAATCCCTGTAGCTATATATGCGTAAGCACCTCCAGAAGAAATTAAGGGAGTGGCACCAGCTTCAGTTAAACCATAAGTAAGAAAAGAATTTATAACACCTTGCTCGTATTTATCTTGCGCTCCTGTTCCACTAGAATAGCGAATAAGCGCTTCAGCTTGCAGAAAATTGCTCTCGGCAACAGTCATAAAATATACAGGTGTATTCGGTAATACGTTTGGTCTAGCAAAAGCTGAGGCAGTTTCATTTGGCACGCTACCTCTATTTCCTTGGTCTAAGCCTCTTTGGATACCAGCCGAAGTTGGCCTGTATACAGCATCTATTCTAGGATCGGTATTGTCTGTATAAAACATCAAGAGCGAGTTGCTAGCTATATTATTTACATCACCTATTCTATCAAGTTGTACATCATAAAACGGATTGTTCTTGTTTTCTTCTTGTTCCTCAGCGTATAAAGTGAAGGCCGCATCACTAGTAATAAAATTATCTTCGGCTAAAAGTGCGGTAACTGCATTAGCATTAGCTTGACTGGTATACGCCATTCTTAAAAATAATTTTAATTTTAAAGTATTTGCAAATTTAACCCAGTCATCCATATTAGCGTCATATATATTATCTTGAGAGCCTACAGTAGATGCTACAGGGTTCGCATTATATTGTGCTAAAGCTTCATCTATATCCTCAATAATCCCCAAATAGATATCTGCGCCAGCATCAGGAGCAGGACTAATATTACCATTTCCTTGAAGTGCTTCAGAATAAGGTATATCTCCAAAAAGATCTGTCAGGACCTGAAATGTATAAGATTGTAGTAATACTGCGATTAAATTACTTCCTGTCTCACCTTCAGATTTTGACTCCGCTTTCACATATTCTAAGTCATTTAAGGCACCAGCATAAAGTTCAGACCATAATCTGTTTGCATAGTCTGTATTCATATTATAGGTGTCAATATTTTCATACTGACTTGCACCTGGTGATTGGGTATGATATTGAGCTAAGAACCCACCTAAATTTGTTAAGTCTCCACCAATAACTGTAGCTATTGATCCTTCCGCAGCAGTTAATACAAAACTTTTATCTACACCAATTGGAGTGTTCGGATTTGTATTTATATTTAAATCTTCTTCACATGAAGTAATCATGATTGTAAGAAAAAGAATTTTTATTATATTTTTCATTTCTTTATTTTTAAAATTAATTAAAATTTAGCTTTCAATGTTACACCAACACTTCTTGTAGAGGGGTTAGCACTAAATTCACCAAATTGACTATTTAAATCGGTACCGAAAGTAGAAACCTCTGGATCGATATATTGGTTAGACTCTGGCGTGAAAATTAAGAGGTTTCTACCAACTATAGTTATAGATAAATGATCGAAAGGTGTTTTTCCTACTACCTTGTCTGAAAATTTATAGCCAAGAGTAATCTCTCTTAATTTAACGAAAGACTTATCAATCACATCACCTCTTTCGTTTGCAGTAGCACGATAATAATCATCCCAATGCTCATTATCTATTGCAATGGTATTAGGTATAAAAGTTCCAGGTAATACTTCTTGAACAGAACCAGGCACTATATATGGATTTCTGTCATTTAATGTTGTAGTAATTGAATTACCAGTAAATCTTGTAATAGAAGCGGTTCTAGAAAACATTAGTCCACCTTGTCTTATATCTAAACTAAATCCGAAAGATAATCCTTTATATGAGAAATTATTTGAAATACCTAGCGTATAATCATACTGAGTATCTCCATAAACTTCTTTTAATGGAGAAGCAATTGGTACACCATTAGCGTCTACCACAATATTTCCGTTAGGATCACGTTGCGGTACGCTACCTTCTAACAAAGCTAAAGGTTGACCTTCTCTTGCGACTAGCCCAATAGTGCTCAGTCCTCCTAGGTCTATTTGATCAAGTCTATCATCTAATTCTTCAAGAATTGATTCATTTTTGGTGTAATTTATAGAAGTATCCCAATTAAAACCATCTGAATTTCTAAAAAGACTAAAATTAAGTAAAGCTTCAATACCTTTATTAGATATGGTACCAACATTAGCTGTCTGGCTTGTATACCCTGAGGTGGCTGCCAACGGTAAGCTCAAAATTTGATCTTCCACTTTAGCATCGTAATAAGTAAAGTCTAAAGAAATACGATTCTTTAAAAATGAAACTTCACCACCAATTTCAAACTCTTTCCTTCTTTCGGGTTTTAAGTTTGGACTTTCAAGTCTATTACCAACTTCAAAAGCATTAAGTCCTCCTGCGGGAAATGCAAGGTTTCTAAAACCTTGGTTGTCTATAGACCCAGGAATAAAAACAGACTCCACTTGGTAAGCACCAGTATCAACACCAGTCTCACCATAGCCAACTCTTAATTTACCATAACTTACTATATTTTTTATTTCAGGAAATGTATTTGTAACTATCCAAGATCCATTTACACCACCATATAATACAGATCTATTTTCTACTGGAAGTGTAGAGTACCAATCATTTCTTATGTTTCCAGTAATATACAACATATCATTAATTGAGAATGTTGTTGAGTTAAATACACCATATAACCTCCTTTTATTGATTGTAGAAGATGTTAAGGGCGTAGCAGCTGAGTTCGCCAAAGAATAAAAATCTGGAATATCTTGTGAGCTCACTGAAGATGAAATATTAGATGAAAATCTGTCATTATAGTTAAAACCAAATGTAGAAGCGATATTAAATTTTTCAGAAATATTTAAGTCTAAGTTATAGAAAAAATCATGATTAAATTGTTTTACAATATTGGTTCCTTCTGCATATGATCCAGGTTGCTCGGTTGTTGTATCATCATTAGGACTTCCAGGAGCAGCATCTACAATGGCCTGCCATATTCTAGTATTATCAGAATATTGATCAATACCAAATCTATAGCCTATACTAGACCAAGTATTAATTTGTGCAGAAAGATCAAAAGCACCATACACACGCTCTTTTAGATAACCACTACCATCTTCATTTAACGTAAAATATGGATTTGTGATTCCATAAGGCGTATAATAATTGTCAACATTGTTAAATGGATCATTTTTATAATCTTTAAATTCTGTTATATCTAAATCATTAGGAATTTGCATTAAATTATTATATACAGTAAGGTCTTGTCCTGTTGCAACGGCACTACCAGAAGTATTAACATAATTTAATGTTCCGCCAAAAGTTAAAAAATCCATTTTAGATTGAAACGCAACCGTAAATGTATTTCTTTCATAACTATCTGCCGAAGTTGGGAAAATACCATCAGAACTTGTGTTATTAAATGAAATTCTACCAGTAGTATTACCAGATCCTCCAGAAACGGCAATATTATTAATATAAGTCTCACCAATATCAAAAAAGTTTCTTAACTGATCTTCTTGGAACGCGAAACGCTTAAGCTTTTGTGAATTGTTAACTATATTACCCCAAACTCTCGTGGTATTATCAAAGCGAGGCCCCCAAGAACCATTTTCTCCTAAAAAGTGCTGACCATCCCAACCTTGACCAAATTGATCTTGATATTTAGGTGCTCGTAATAAATCTGAAAAAAACACAGATGTTGAGAAATCAACACTTAATTTTTCCGCACTTCCTTTTTTTGTAGTGATTATAATAACACCATTTGCAGCTCTAGAACCGTATAATGCTGTACTAGAAGCACCTTTTAGTATAGAAATAGACTCTACATTATCTGGATTAATATCTTGTGAACCACGACCAAAATCGTAACCGCCATTTAAACTGTCAGAAAAATTAGAGCCATTATTGATAGGAACACCATCCACGATGTATAATGGTTGATTACTTCCTCCAACAGTACTAATCCCTCTAATGATTACACCAGAAGAAGCTCCAGGATCTGTTGAAGCATTAGAAATAACAACACCAGCAATTTTACCTTTAAGTGCATCAGCTATGTTAGTCTGAGAGCCCTCATTAAGCTTTTCAGAATCAACAGTAGTTACTGCTGAACCTATTGAAGCTTTTTCCCTCTTAATACCTAAAGCAGTTACAACAACTTCCTGCAAAGAGGTTGCATCCTCCTTCATTACTACATTAATACTGTTGGAGGCTCCAATTTTAATTTCATTAGTACTATAGCCTACAAAACTAAAAACAAGGGTGGACCCTTGATTTGCTTGAATTGAATATCTACCATCGAAATCTGTAGATGTACCTGTTGCTGTACCTTTAACTAAGACAGTTGCTCCAGGAAGCGGTAAACCAGAATTGTCTGAAACCGTACCTGAAATTGTCTTTCCTTGTGCAAACGTTAGTTGCACGACAAACGCTAGTAATAGCGTTAGAATTCCACTAAACTTTGTTTTCATTTTATAATTATTTGAATTAGTCAATGCCAAAAATCACAATAAAAAGTTAATAAAACAATAAATAATGGTTAAAATTTGCTTTTAGCATACAAATTTTAAGAAAAATTAAAAAAAAACTAAAAATCTGTAGTCAAACTTAAGTGAACTTTAGAATTTGATAGCTTAAATTTTTGATTCTGTAATTTTCCATTTGCATAGTTTAATTTAAATAAACCAGCTTTCGTTGAAATTCCTAATCCAAACCCGTAACCGAAGACTTTTTCTCTACTGTTAAGAATTTTATTTTCAAAATAAGCAATATCCGTAATGGTATGGATGTAGATAAGATTGTTTAGTTTATATCGATATTCTGTATTAATTAAGCCATACAGTGAGGCATATAAACTATTTTCTTCAAAACCCCTAATAGAGTTAATACCACCAAATCTGAATAACTCATTTTCTAGATAAGTGTCAGAAATCAATGTTGAACCATTTATTCTTGAGTAAATACTATTTTTTATATTAAGGTTGAAAATTTTAAAGGCATCAACCATGAATTGAGACTGATTTTGAGAATTATTTAGTAATTTACGTCGTCCAAAGTTTGTTTCGATATAAAACTTAGAATTAATTGGAAATAATGAGTTGAAATTTTGAGGATTTTGGTATTCGTATGCAAAAGAATAATAACTGCTATTATAGTCTACTAGATTCAGGTTTGTATTTTCATTAAGTAAGTTGCTTGACTCAGAATTTAATATACCGGTATAAATTTTATGTTTTGAGTTTATTTGATAATGTAATTTTGCAAATTGATTTACCGTTGTAAAAGTGGAGTCTTTTCTGAAAATTTGTAATTGTAAATCAACTCCAATGGGAGATTTAAATAAATAGGGTAGCGTAAAATCTGCTTTAAATGTTTGCTGATCAATTTCATCACTCTTGTATAGTAATCTAAATGATTCACCAAAGTTTAAGTTGTTGGTGAGATTTAAGTTTAAATACCCATCAAATTCTATATTGTTAGTTTCTTCATTTGTTCCAAAACCTAAAAAGCCATCAAAGGAGTTGCTTTTCGCTTTTTCTAGATACAGATATAATGTAGTTGAATCTTTAGAAAATAAAACTTCTGGAGATTTAATTTGATTTGCAAACTTCAAATCGTTAAGTCGTTCCGTTTTTCTCTTTATGGCATTTAAATTAAAAGTTTGATTGGGTTTTATTTTTAGATAATATTTTAAATAGGATCGTGGGAATTTTTTATAACCTTTTATTTCAATTGCATTTATAACCCGTTTTTTCTCATTAGAAACAATAACTAAATCAGCCTCCAAATTATTATTTCTTTTCACGCGAATATTTGATAAGCTTAATTTCGAAAAAGGCAAACCTTGTTCTGTGTTTTTTTTATTAATGAAGTTCAAGGCAGTTTCAACCTCCTCAAAATTCAAAATAAAATAATCATCAAAAACGTTTTTTGAAATTAATTTTAAAATTGATGTATCAATTATAGAATTTGCGTGGTTTATATATATGGTCTTGAATTTATTTTTTAAAAAGAATTGAACATTAAATGTAGAGTCGTTTTTTTTAATGATGCTTTTAAATTCATTTTCAATATAACCCTTTTTGTAGAGTAGTTTTTGAATAGAGTCTACTTCGGTTTTTATAGAAGCAAAATTTTTATGAACATTTAAATAATTTGTTGAATCAATGATTTGAGTTTGGTAATCTGAGTTTCCATTAATTTCTAAGTGTAAATTTTGGCAAAATAGCTTCCAAGGCAAAAGTATGTATATAATAAGGTGTAAATAGACTATTTTCTGCACGTTATGTCAACTCTAAGATTATGTAAATCTAACGGAAAAACAACACTTATAATATGGAGGTTGTAATTATTTTTAAATTCTGTTGAAAATTAATCATTTAGGGTTTGAATTATTAATTTTAATTTCTACCTTTGCAGCCCTCTTAAAAGAGGACTTTAAAATTTATATATAATATATATGCCAACAATTTCACAATTAGTACGAAAAGGAAGAGCCAAAATAACCAAGAAGAGTAAATCGGCTGCTTTAGATTCGTGTCCGCAAAGACGTGGTGTATGTACTCGTGTTTATACAACAACGCCAAAAAAACCAAACTCAGCAATGCGTAAGGTAGCAAGGGTTCGTTTAACAAACGGTAACGAGGTTAATGCATACATTGGTGGAGAGGGACATAATCTACAAGAGCACTCGATAGTATTGGTTAGAGGTGGAAGGGTAAAAGATTTGCCAGGAGTTAGATATCACATCGTTCGTGGTGCTTTAGACACAGCAGGTGTTGCAGGTAGAACACAACGGAGATCTAAGTATGGTGCAAAACGCCCTAAGAAGTAATTTAAAACTTTAAGAAGAAGACATGAGAAAAAGAGCAGCAAAAAAGAGACCACTTTTGCCAGATCCACGTTTTAACGACCAGTTAGTAACTCGTTTCGTTAACATGATGATGTGGGATGGAAAAAAATCGGTAGCTTTTAAGGTATTCTACGATGCTATTGATATTGTAGACTCAAAAAAAACTGACGAAGAAAAAACAGCTTTAGAAATCTGGAAAGATGCTTTATCAAATGTGATGCCTCACGTAGAAGTGCGTAGTCGTCGTGTTGGTGGTGCAACATTCCAAATTCCGATGCAAATACGTCCTGACCGGAAAGTTTCAACAGCTATGAAATGGTTAATTAGCTATTCACGTAAAAGAAACGAGAAGTCTATGGCGTTACGTTTGGCTTCAGAAGTTATAGCAGCAGCTAAAGAAGAAGGTGCAGCCGTTAAGAAAAGAGTAGATACTCATAAAATGGCAGAAGCAAATAAAGCATTCTCTCACTTTAGATTTTAAGACATGGCAAGAGATTTAAAATTGACAAGAAATATAGGTATTGCTGCACATATTGATGCAGGAAAAACCACAACGACAGAGCGTATCCTTTATTATACAGGAGTTTCTCATAAAATTGGTGAAGTACATGATGGTGCTGCAACCATGGATTGGATGGAGCAAGAGCAAGAAAGAGGTATTACAATTACGTCTGCAGCTACAACTTGTGAGTGGGTATTTCCAAGATTAAATGGCGAGCCTACAGAAGATTCTAAAGAATACCATTTTAATATCATTGACACACCGGGTCACGTTGATTTTACGGTTGAAGTAAACCGTTCTTTGCGTGTTTTAGATGGTTTAGTATTTTTATTTAGTGCTGTTGATGGTGTTGAGCCTCAATCTGAAACTAACTGGAGACTAGCGGATAACTATAAAGTGCCAAGAATTGGTTTCGTTAACAAAATGGACCGTCAGGGCTCAGATTTTTTAGGTGTTTGTCAACAAGTAAAAGATATGTTAAAGTCTAACGCTGTGCCCATTGTTTTAAACATTGGTGATGAAGAAGATTTTAAAGGTATTGTAGATTTGGTTAAGAACCGTGCTATAGTTTGGCATGAAGAAGGAATGGGAGCAACATTTGATGTTATCGAAATTCCAGAAGAGTTAAAAGCTGAAGCCAAAAAATATAGAGCATTACTTATTGAAGAAGTAGCAAGTTATGATGAGGACTTACTAGAGAAGTTCATGGAGGATGAAGATTCTATTACAGAAGACGAAGTGCATGCTGCGCTTAGGGCTGCTGTAATGGATATGGCCATTATTCCAATGATTTGTGGTTCTGCTTTCAAAAATAAAGGCGTACAATTTTTATTAGATGCTGTATGTCGTTATTTACCTTCACCAATGGATAAGGAAGGTATTAAGGGTATGAATCCAGATACTGAAAAAGAAGAAATACGTAAGCCATCTGTAAGTGAACCTTTTGCAGCATTAGCGTTTAAAATTGCTACCGATCCTTTTGTAGGTCGCTTAGCTTTCTTTAGAGCATATTCTGGTCGTTTAGACGCGGGTTCTTATGTATTAAATAATCGTTCAGGAAAAAAAGAACGTATCTCACGTATTTATCAAATGCATGCTAATAAGCAAAATGCCATTGATTTTATAGAAGCTGGGGATATTGGAGCTGCTGTTGGATTTAAATCTATCAAAACAGGAGATACACTTACTGATGAAAAACATCCTATTGTTTTAGAATCTATGGACTTTCCTGATCCAGTAATTGGTATTGCGGTTGAACCTAAAACCAAAGCTGATGTTGATAAATTAGGTATTGGTTTAGCGAAGTTAGCTGAGGAAGATCCTACGTTTACAGTACGTTCAGATGAAGCTTCAGGACAGACTATTATTTCTGGAATGGGCGAACTTCACTTGGATGTTATTGTTGACCGTTTACGTCGCGAATTTAAAGTTGAAGTAAATCAAGGGCAACCACAGGTAGAGTATAAAGAGGCTATAACAGCAGCTGCAGATCATAGAGAAGTTTATAAGAAACAATCTGGTGGTCGTGGTAAATTCGCTGATATTGTATTTACGGTTGAACCAGCAGATGAAGGTGTAACTGGACTTCAGTTTGAATCTATAATTAAGGGTGGTAACGTCCCAAAAGAATTTATTCCTTCAATTGAAAAAGGATTTAAAATGGCAATGGTTAATGGGCCTTTGGCTGGTTACGAAATTGATTCTATGAAAGTTACTTTAAAAGATGGGTCTTACCACGATGTGGATTCTGATCAATTATCTTTTGAGTTAGCTGCCAAGATTGGATTTAAAAATTGCGCCAGAGCTGCGAAAGCAGTCATCATGGAGCCTATTATGAAGCTCGAGGTTATTACACCTGAAGAAAATATGGGTGATATCGTTGGAGATTTAAATCGCCGTCGTGGGCAAATGAGTGATATGGGTGATAGAGCTGGTGCAAAAACAGTAAAAGCTACTGTACCATTATCAGAGATGTTCGGATATGTTACTACATTAAGAACATTATCATCTGGTCGTGCAACATCAACTATGGAATTTTCACATTATGCTGAAACTCCTTCAAATATATCAGAAGAGGTAATAAAAGCTGCTAAAGGCGTTGAATCGTAAATCTTAAGAAAATGAGTCAAAAAATTAGAATAAAATTAAAGTCTTACGATTTTAACTTAGTAGATAAATCTGCTGATAAGATTGTAAAAACAGTAAAAAGTACAGGTGCTGTTGTAACTGGACCAATTCCATTACCAACACATAAGAAAATTTTCACTGTATTACGTTCTCCACACGTAAACAAAAAATCAAGAGAACAATTTCAATTATCATCTTATAAAAGATTATTGGATATCTACTCTTCGTCATCAAAAACCATTGATGCGTTAATGAAGCTTGAATTACCAAGTGGTGTTGAAGTAGAAATAAAAGTTTAGTAATGAACTTTACATGTCCTAAGCTGCGAGCGAGGGAAAAACGGTAAAAATACATTCAGGGTTGAACGTATTTCGATCCTGAATTTTTTTGAATATAAATGTTGATATCAATATCAACGAATATTAATAATTAATAAATAATTAAATATGTCTGGGTTAATTGGAAAAAAAATCGGTATGACCAGCATCTTCGACGAAAATGGGAAAAATATTCCTTGTACTGTTATCGAAGCTGGACCATGTATCGTTACCCAAGTCAGAACTGAAGAAGTTGACGGCTATAAAGCTGTTCAATTAGGTTTCGATGACGCGACAGAAAAAAGTGCTACTAAAGCTGATCTAGGTCACGCTAAGAAAGCAGGAACTTCTGTAAAACGCAAAATCGTAGAATTTAAAGGTTTTGATGAGGAGTACAAATTAGGAGATGCTATCACTGTGGAGCACTTTTTAGAAGGTGAGTTTGTTGATGTATCTGGTATATCAAAAGGAAAAGGTTTCCAAGGGGTTGTAAAACGTCATGGTTTCGGTGGTGTAGGTCAAGCTACTCACGGTCAACATAACCGTTTAAGAGCACCTGGTTCTATTGGAGCGGCGTCATATCCTGCACGAGTTTTTAAAGGAATGAAAATGGCAGGAAGAATGGGTACAGACTCAGTTAAAGTTGAAAATTTAAGAGTTTTAAAAGTAGTGGCTGAAAAGAATCTACTTGTGGTTAAAGGATGTATTCCTGGTCATAAAAATTCTTATGTAATTATTAGAAAATAATGAAAGTAGCAGTTTTAGATATAAACGGAAAAGACACAGGTAGAAAGGCAGACCTTTCTAAAGATGTGTTTGCTATTGAGCCTAATAATCACGCTGTATATTTGGATGTTAAACAATATTTAGCAAACCAACGTCAAGGAACTCACAAGTCGAAAGAAAGAGCTGAGATTTCTGGATCTACACGTAAGATTAAAAAGCAAAAAGGAACTGGTACAGCAAGAGCAGGTAGTATTAAGTCTGGTGTATTTAAAGGGGGAGGCCGTATGTTCGGACCTAGACCAAGAAATTACAGCTTCAAACTTAATAAAAATCTTAAGCGTCTAGCACGTAAATCTGCCTTAAGTATCAAAGCGGGAGAAAAGTCTATTCTAGTTTTAGAAGACTTCAATTTCGACTCGGTAAAAACAAAGAATTTTACAGCAGTTTTAAAGGCTTTAGATTTAGAAAATAAAAAATCTTTGTTTGTGTTGGGTGGGTCAAATAATAATGTATATTTGTCATCGCGCAATTTAAAAGGCTTCTGAAGTTATAACTTCTTCAGAATTAAGCACTTATAAAATTTTAAATGCAAATCAAGTTGTATTATTAGAAGGCGCTTTAGAAGGAATTCAAACAAATTTAAGTAAATAGAAACCATGAGTATCTTAATTAAACCTATAATCACAGAAAAAGCGACAGCAGATAGCGAGTTGAGAAATTGCTATACTTTCGCAGTGAATACGAAGGCGAACAAGGTAGAAATCAAAAAAGCAGTAGAAGCTGTTTATGGTGTTTCTGTTGAAAAAGTTCGTACTATAAATGTCCGTCCAGATCGTAATACTAAGTTTACTAAAACTGGTATTCAACATGGTAAAACAAATGCTGTTAAAAAAGCAATTGTACAACTGGCGGAAGGTGAGATGATTGATTTATACAGTAACATGTAATTAAAGACTAATGTCAGTAAGAAAATTAAAACCAATCACACCAGGACAGCGATTTAGAGTAGTAAATGGGTATGACGCCATAACTACTGATAAGCCGGAAAAGAGTTTACTCGTTCCGAATAAAAGGTCTGGTGGTAGAAACAGTCAAGGAAAAATGACCATGCGCTATATAGGTGGAGGTCATAAAAAGAAGTATCGTATTATAGATTTTAAAAGGGATAAAGTGGGAATTCCTGCGGAAGTTGCTTCAATACAATACGATCCAAACAGAACCGCTTTTATTGCATTATTGAATTATCAAGATGGCGAAAAGCGTTACATTATTGCACAGAATGGACTTCAGGTTGGGCAAAATGTAGTATCTGGAAAAGAAGGAGTTGCTCCAGAAATTGGAAATGCGATGCCGTTAAGTGAAATTCCATTAGGATCTATCATTTCATGTGTAGAGTTACGTCCAGGACAAGGAGCTATCATGGCGCGTAGCGCTGGTGCTTTTGCCCAATTAATGGCAAGAGATGGCAAGTTTGCTACTATAAAATTACCTTCAGGCGAAACGAGATTAATTCTTGCTAACTGTATGGCAACTATCGGTGTTGTTTCTAACTCGGATCATCAATTATTAGTTGGTGGTAAAGCGGGCAGAACAAGATGGTTAGGTAGAAGACCGCGTACTAGACCAGTAGTAATGAATCCAGTTGATCACCCAATGGGTGGTGGTGAAGGTAAATCTTCAGGAGGGCATCCGCGTTCTAGAAACGGTATACCAGCTAAAGGATATAGAACACGTTCTAAATCAAAAGCAAGTAATAAATATATTGTAGAACGTAGAAAGAAATAAGACATGGCAAGATCATTAAAAAAAGGACCTTACGTTCATTATAAATTAGAGAAAAAAGTAGCTGTTAACGTTGAAAACAATAAAAAAACAGTAATCAAAACGTGGTCAAGGGCCAGTATGATTACTCCTGATTTTGTTGGACAAACAATTGCAGTGCATAATGGCCGTCAATTTGTACCAGTATATGTTACTGAAAACATGGTAGGTCATAAATTAGGAGAATTTTCACCAACACGTTCATTCCGTGGACATGCAGGTGCTAAAAATAAAGGTAAAAAGTAGTAAGCTATGGGAACTCGTAAAAAACAAATGGCAGACGCTATTAAGGAAGCAAAAAAACACGTGGCTTTTGCTAAACTTAATAACTGTCCTACATCACCTAGAAAAATGCGTTTAGTAGCCGATTTAGTAAGAGGCGAAAAGGTAGAGCACGCACTTAATATTTTGAAATTCAATCAAAAAGAAGCATCTGGACGTTTGGAGAAGTTGTTACTGTCTGCAATCGCAAATTGGCAATCTAAAAATGAAGAGGCTAGTATTGAAGAAGCTGAATTGATAGTAAAAGAAATTAGAGTTGATGGCGGATCTATGTTAAAAAGATTACGACCTGCACCTCAAGGTCGTGCACACAGAATTAGAAAACGTTCAAACCATGTTACATTAGTGGTTGGAGCTAATAATAACACACAAGCTTAATAAAAGTATGGGACAAAAAACAAATCCAATCGGAAATCGCTTAGGAATTATCAGAGGATGGGAATCTAACTGGTATGGAGGAAACGATTATGGTGATAAACTTGCCGAAGACGATAAGATTAGAAAATACGTTCACGCGCGTTTATCTAAGGCTAGTGTAAGTAGAGTAATTATCGAAAGAACTTTAAAACTTGTAACCGTTACTATCACAACGGCTCGTCCTGGTATCATCATTGGTAAAGGCGGTCAAGAGGTAGACAAGTTAAAAGAAGAGCTTAAGAAAATTACTGGAAAAGAAGTTCAGATTAATATCTTTGAAATTAAAAGACCTGAACTGGACGCATTTTTAGTAGCATCAAGTATCGCCCGTCAAATTGAAAACAGAATTTCTTACAGACGAGCAATTAAGATGGCTATTGCCGCTACTATGCGAATGAATGCTGAAGGAATTAAAATTCAAATTAGTGGGCGTTTGAACGGTGCTGAAATGGCACGTTCTGAACACTATAAAGAAGGACGTATTCCTTTATCAACCTTTAGAGCTGATATTGATTATGCTTTAGTTGAGGCACATACTACTTATGGTAGATTAGGTGTTAAAGTATGGATCATGAAAGGTGAAGTATATGGTAAAAGAGAACTTTCTCCTCTTGTTGGATTATCTAAGAAGCAAGGAAAAGGTGGAGCAGCAGGACGTGGTGGTAATAAAGGACCTCGTCGTAGAAAGTAATTTTTTATAAAGTAAAGAAAAATGTTACAGCCTAAAAGAACAAAATTTCGTAAACAACAAAAAGGACGTATGAAAGGTCTCTCTGGAAGAGGGCATCAACTTTCAAGCGGTACTTTTGGAATAAAAGCATTAGATTCAACGTTTATAACATCTCGTCAAATTGAAGCAGCCCGTATTGCCGCTACACGTTACATGAAAAGAGAAGGTCAGTTATGGATTAAAATATTTCCAGACAAGCCTATTACAAAGAAACCTCTTGAAGTACGTATGGGTAAAGGTAAAGGTGCCGTAGAATATTGGGTAGCTGTTTGTAGACCAGGTCGTATTTTATTCGAAGTAGGAGGTGTACCATTGGAAGTAGCTCAGGAAGCACTTCGTTTGGCGGCACAAAAACTACCCGTTAAAACCAAGTTTTTAATCGCTAGAGATTACGAAGCATAATTTATTTGATATTATGAAACAATCAGAAATTAAGGAATTATCTGTAACTGAGTTACAAGAGAAACTTGGTGAAACAAAAAAGAGTTATTCAGACCTAAAATTGGCCCACGCAATATCTCCTTTAGAAAATCCTATCCAACTACGTTCTATAAGAAGAACTGTAGCTAGAATTGCGACTGAATTAACTAAAAGAGAATTACAATAATTCTGCTGAAAGATGGAAACAAGAAATTTAAGAAAAGAACGTATAGGAGTAGTTACTAGTAACAAAATGCAAAAATCAATTGTTGTTGCAGAAGTTAAAAAAGTAAAACACCCTATGTATGGTAAGTTCGTGTTAAAAACTAAAAAATACGTTGCACACGACGAAACAAACGATTGTAACATTGGAGATACTGTAAAGATCATGGAAACAAGACCTTTAAGTAAATCTAAGTGTTGGAGATTAGTAGAAATCCTAGAAAGAGCTAAATAATTATGTTACAGCAAGAATCAAGAATAAAAGTAGCAGACAATACTGGAGCAAAAGAGGTTTTAGTAATCCGTGTTTTAGGAGGTACTAAAAGAAGATATGCTTCTGTAGGAGACAAAATAGTTGTTTCTGTTAAGGATGCAACTCCTAATGGAAACATTAAGAAAAAAGCAGTTTCTACAGCAGTTGTTGTGCGTACCAAGAAAGAAGTAAGAAGACCAGACGGATCTTATATAAGATTTGATGATAATGCCTGTGTTTTATTAAACCCAACGGGTGAAATGAGAGGAACACGTGTATTTGGTCCCGTTGCTAGAGAGCTTCGTGATAAACAATTCATGAAGATTGTATCATTAGCACCAGAGGTGCTTTAATACATTAATGTAAAAATGACAAAGCTTAAAATAAAAACTGGAGACACTGTAAAAGTAATTGCTGGAGATCACAAAGGATCTGAAGGTAAAGTGCAAAAAGTGTTAATAGACAAGAAGAAAGCGATTGTTGAGGGTGTTAACATGGTGAAGAAACACACTAAGCCAAGTGCACAAAATCCTCAAGGAGGAATCGTAGAAAAAGAAGCTGCTATTCATATTTCTAATTTATCATTGTTAACTTCAAAAGGAGAAACAACAAGAATTGGATTTAGAGTAGAGGGCGATAAAAAAGTAAGATTTTCAACAAAATCTAATGAAGTAATATAGTTATGGCATATTCACCTAGACTTAAAGAAGAGTATAAAAGCAGAGTAATAGCAGCTCTTACAGACGAATTTGGATATAAAAATGTTATGCAAGTTCCAAAACTAACTAAGATAGTAATATCTAAAGGTGTTGGAGCAGCGGTTGCAGACAAAAAGTTAATCGACTACGCGTTAGAAGAGGTAACAACTATATCTGGACAGAAAGCAGTAGCTACATTATCTAAAAAAGATGTTGCATCATTTAAATTACGTAAAGGTATGCCAATTGGCGTTAAAGTAACCTTACGTGGTGAGAGAATGTATGAGTTTTTAGATCGTTTAGTAACCTCTGCACTTCCACGTGTAAGAGATTTTAACGGTATTAAAGCTACAGGATTTGATGGTAGAGGTAATTACAATTTAGGAATTACTGAACAAATTATATTTCCAGAAATAAACATTGATAAAGTGAATAAAATTTCTGGTATGGATATTACATTTGTAACTTCTGCTGAAACTGATAAAGAAGCAAAATCATTATTAACCGAATTAGGATTACCTTTTCAAAAGAACTAAGATATGGCTAAAGAATCAATGAAAGCCCGTGAGGTGAAAAGAGCAAAAACTGTAGCTAAGTATGCTGAAAAACGAAAGGCTTTAAAAGAAGCTGGAGATTATGAAGCATTACAAAAGCTACCTAAAAATGCGTCTCCTGTTCGTCAACATAATAGATGTAAACTAACTGGAAGACCTAAAGGTTACATGAGAACTTTTGGAATTTCTCGTGTTATGTTCAGAGAAATGGCTAATCAAGGTCTTATCCCTGGAGTTAGAAAAGCAAGTTGGTAATATTATTTAAATAATCAGATTTCAGGTTCGGAATAGTTCGAAAACCAAGATCACAAAATCAATTCATTATGTACTCAGATCCAATTGCGGATTATTTGACAAGAATTAGAAACGCAGTGCGTGCTAACCACAGGGTGGTGGAAATTCCTGCTTCTAATTTAAAAAAAGACATCACTAAAATATTATTCGAACAAGGATATATTTTAAGTTACAAATTTGATGATTCCTCTGTGCAAGGTTCTATTAAAATAGCGCTTAAGTATAATAAAGACACTAAAGAATCAGTCATTAAAAAACTTCAAAGAATTAGTAAACCAGGTTTACGTAAGTATGCAGGTGCTAATGATTTACCTAGAATCTTAAACGGTCTTGGTGTTTCTATTGTTTCAACTTCCCATGGAGTTATGACAGGTAAACAAGCTAAAAGAGATAATGTAGGCGGTGAAGTTTTATGTTACGTTTACTAATTTAAAACCTTAAAGAAATGTCAAGAATAGGAAATAATCCAGTAGCCATTCCAGAAGGTGTAACAGTCGATGTTAAAGATAGCATTGTAACTGTAAAAGGAAAATTAGGAGAGTTAAAACAAAATTACGATTCTATAGAAATAAAAGTTGAAGACGGTAGCGTTTGGGTTACTCGTTCTTCCGATACTAAAGATCAAAAAGCTAAACATGGTTTATATAGATCTTTAATGAACAACATGGTGTCAGGTGTCTCTAAAGGATGGACTAAGCAGTTGGAATTAGTTGGTGTAGGTTACAGAGCATCAAATCAAGGACAAAAATTAGATTTAGCCTTAGGGTTTTCTCATAATATTATTTTAGATATTGCTCCAGAAGTAGTAGTTGAAACAATATCAGAAAAAGGAAAAAATCCAGTTGTAAAATTAACATCATTCGATAAACAACTCGTTGGTCAAGTTGCGGCAAAAATCCGTGGTTTTAGACCGCCAGAACCTTATAAAGGAAAAGGAATTAAGTTTGTTGGTGAGGTATTAAGAAGAAAAGCAGGTAAATCCGCTTAATAATTAAGTTATGGCATTGACAAAGAACGAAAGAAGATTAAGAATAAAAAACAGGATACGTAAGGTTGTTTCTGGTACAGAAGCAAGACCTAGATTAGCTGTTTATAGAAGTAATAAAGAAATTTATGCTCAAATAGTTGATGATGTTACTGGTAAAACTATCAGTGCAGCATCTTCAAGAGATAAAGGTATCGGTTCTGCGAAAGCAACTAAATCAGAATTAGCTAAGTTAGTAGGTAAAGCACTTGGTGAAAAAGCTTTAAAAGCAGGCGTTGAAACTATAGCTTTTGATAGAGGTGGATATTTATATCACGGTAGAGTAAAATCATTAGCAGAAGGCGCTAGAGAAGCAGGACTTAAATTCTAAGATATTATGTTTAAAAAATATAAAAGTGCAGAATTAGTAAAACCAGGCGGATTAGATCTTAAAGATCGTTTAGTTGGTGTACAAAGAGTTACGAAAGTGACTAAAGGTGGTAGAGCATTTGGCTTTTCAGCAATCGTTGTGGTTGGTGATGAAGCAGGTGTTGTAGGACAAGGTTTAGGAAAATCTAAAGATGTAGCTAGTGCCATAGCAAAAGCTGTTGAAGATGCTAAGAAAAACCTAGTTCGTATTCCTATCATAAAAGGAACGTTACCACACGAACAAAAAGGTAAATACGGTGGAGCAAGAGTAAATATTATACCTGCAGCACCTGGTACCGGTGTTATTGCTGGTGGTGCTGTAAGAACAGTACTTGAGGCCGTTGGGGTACACGATGTGTTATCAAAATCTCAAGGTTCTTCTAACCCTCATAATGTTGTAAAAGCAACTTTTGACGCTTTACTACAGTTAAGGGACGCTAGAGCAATTGCGAAAGATAGAGGTATTTCACTTGAACAAGTTTTTAACGCTTAAAATAAAGTACAGAAATGGCAAAGATTAAAGTAACAAAGGTTAAAAGCGCAATCAACCGTACGCAAAGACAAAAAAGAACTTTAGAAGCTCTTGGTCTTAATAAAATTGGTCAAGTAAAAGAGCATGACGCTACACCAAATATTCTTGGTATGGTTGCTAAAGTTTCACATTTAGTTTCTGTTGAAGAAGCTTAAAAATATAAACTGAGAAATGGATTTAAGTAATTTAAAACCTGCAGAAGGTTCAGTAAAAAACCAAGGTAAAAGAATAGGTAGAGGACAAGGTTCTGGAAAAGGTGGTACTGCTACTCGTGGTCACAAAGGGGCAAAGTCTCGTTCTGGTTATTCTAAAAAATTAGGTTTTGAAGGTGGGCAAATGCCACTTCAAAGACGTGTTCCTAAATTTGGTTTTACAAATATTAACCGTGTTGAGTACCAAGGCATCAATTTAGATACCTTACAACAGTTGGTTGATGATAAGAAAACAAAAGATACAGTAGATTTTGAAACATTGTTCATAAACCGTTTAGCTGGAAAAAATGATTTAGTTAAAATTTTAGGTAGAGGTGAGTTAAAAGCAAAATTAAAAGTTTCTGCACACAAATTTACGGCATCAGCAAAAGCTGCTATTGAAGCTGCTGGAGGAGAAGCTGTAACTTTATAAGATTTATTTTAAGTATGAAATTTATAGAATCCATAAAGAATGTTTGGAAAATTGAGGAACTAAGAAATAGAATCGTAGTTACATTAGGTTTGTTGTTAGTTTATCGTTTTGGTGCTCAAGTTGTTTTACCAGGTATTGATGCGGCCCAATTAGGTGGTTTAGCTGATAAAACCGATGGAGGTATATTAGGTTTACTAAATGCCTTTACTGGTGGTGCATTTGCAAATGCTTCGGTATTTGCTTTGGGTATTATGCCTTACATTTCTGCTTCTATTGTTGTGCAATTAATGGGTATCGCTATTCCTTATTTACAAAAGCTTCAAAAAGAAGGCGCCAGTGGTCAAAAGAGGATTACTCAAATTACACGTTGGTTAACTATAGCTATCTGTTTATTACAAGCACCAGGTTATCTAGCAAGCTTACCAGCTTTAGGTATACCTCAAAGTGCCTTTTTATTAGGAACAGGTCCTTTGTTTTATTTCTCTTCAGTGACGATATTGGTAACGGGGTGTATTTTCGCCATGTGGTTAGGAGAAAAAATTACCGATAAAGGTATTGGTAACGGGATTTCATTATTAATCATGGTTGGTATTATTGCAACCTTACCACAAGCTTTTATACAAAATGCAGCTACAAGATTAGAAGGTAACAACGTTATGCTCATTCTTTTTGAACTGGTTATTTGGTTTGTGATCATTTTAGCATCAATTATGTTAGTAATGGCTGTTAGAAAAATAGCAGTACAGTATGCACGAAGAACGGCTTCTGGCGGTTATGAAAAAAGTGCTATGGCTGGTTCTAGGCAATATATACCATTAAAACTTAACGCTTCAGGGGTAATGCCAATTATATTTGCTCAGGCTATTATGTTTGTTCCAAGTTTAATTGGTGGTTCGTCTTTCTTAAAAGAAACATCAGCTGGATCATGGATGCAAACAAATTATTCAGACATGTTTGGATTTTGGTACAACTTAACATTTGGTTTACTAATCATAGTATTTACATACTTTTATACCGCCATAACGGTACCAACAAACAAAATGGCTGATGATTTAAAGCGAAGTGGGGGTTTTATTCCAGGTATTCGTCCAGGTTCTGAAACATCTGAATATTTAGATAAAATAATGTCTCAAATTACTTTACCAGGCTCTATATTTTTAGCACTTATTGCGATATTTCCAGCATTTATAGTTAAACTTATGGGCGTACAACAAGGTTGGGCATTGTTTTTCGGAGGAACATCATTATTAATTATGGTTGGAGTTGCCATTGATACTATGCAGCAAATTAATTCTTATTTGCTGAATAGACACTATGATGGTCTGATGAAGACAGGTAAAAATAGAAAAGCAGTAGCTTAATTTGAAAATAATTTAGAAATCAATCATCAAAAATTTAGGCAAGGTATTTGTTAATTGAGGGTAGATTACTAAAAAAGAATTTATGGCAAAACAAGCAGCAATAGAACAAGACGGAACCATTATAGAGGCATTATCAAATGCTATGTTCCGTGTTGAATTAGAGAATGGTCACATTGTGACTGCACATATTTCTGGTAAAATGCGAATGCATTATATTAAGTTATTACCAGGAGACAAAGTAAAATTAGAAATGAGTCCTTATGATTTAACTAAGGCTCGAATAACTTATAGATACTAACAAGATGAAATCGTAAGATTACATCGGACATCTAAAACAATAACGAATACAGATGAAAGTAAGAGCATCAGTTAAAAAAAGAAGTGCCGATTGCAAAATCGTGCGTAGAAAAGGTAGACTTTACGTGATAAACAAAAAGAATCCTAGATTCAAACAAAGACAAGGGTAATTATGGCAAGAATTGCAGGTGTAGACATACCAAAAAACAAGAGAGGAGTAATCTCTTTAACTTATATCTATGGAATAGGTAAAAGTAGAGCAAAAGAAATTTTAGCGGAAGCTAAAGTTGATGAAAGTACTAAAGTTCAAGACTGGACCGATGACCAAATTAGTGGTATTCGTGAAGCTGTTGGAACGTTTAAAATTGAAGGTGAATTACGTTCTGAAACCCAATTAAACATTAAGCGATTAATGGATATTGGATGTTATAGAGGTATTCGTCATAGATCAGGTCTTCCGTTAAGAGGACAACGTACTAAGAATAACTCTAGAACCAGAAAAGGTAGAAGAAAAACGGTTGCTAACAAGAAAAAAGCAACTAAATAATAATTTAGAAATATTTAGTCTTTAGTATTTAGACGTTGGAAGGAATCTGTTTGAAATTAATTACGGTTTAGGATTCTAGCGACTATCAACTAACAACTAAGCACTAGAAAATATGGCAAAAACAAGCACAAAAAAACGTAAAGTTATTGTAGATGCAGTTGGTGAGGCACACGTTACAGCTTCATTTAATAACATCATTATTTCACTTACTAACAAAAAAGGAGACGTTATTTCTTGGTCTTCAGCTGGTAAAATGGGATTTAGAGGATCAAAGAAAAACACACCTTATGCTGCTCAATTAGCTGCTGAAGATGCTGCTGGAGTAGCGACTGAAGCTGGCTTAAAGAAAGTAAAGGTTTATGTTAAGGGACCTGGAAATGGTAGAGAATCTGCTATTCGTTCTATTCACAATGCAGGTATTGAAGTAACTGAAATTATTGATGTTACACCATTACCACACAACGGTTGTCGTCCGCCTAAAAGAAGAAGAGTTTAATCGCGTTTTAAAACGTTTTTAAATATTAAAATTAATATCATCTAATTATTAGATGATGTTAATTTTTTGCATAAATTTGCAAACTAAAAAAAATTAACAAGTATCAACGAGAGATCAACGACTATCGAAGGATAAGATTAAGACCTTAATTCATAATCACTCTCACTAAACAATTTAAAATGGCAAGATATACTGGTCCTAAAACTAAAATAGCTCGTAAATTTGGCGAGGCTATTTTTGGAGAAGATAAATCTTTTGAAAAAAGAAATTATCCTCCAGGTCAACACGGAAACGCACGACGTCGTGGGAAAAAATCTGAATATGCAATCCAATTAATGGAGAAGCAAAAAGCTAAATATACGTATGGTATTTTAGAAAGACAATTTAGAGGATTATTTAAAAAAGCAAGAGCTGCTCAAGGGATCACAGGTGAAGTTTTATTACAACTTTGTGAATCTAGATTAGATAATGTGGTTTTTAGGATGGGAATTGCTCCTACTAGAAGTGGCGCAAGACAATTGGTATCTCACAGACATATCACTGTAAATGGGGAATTAGTAAATATTCCTTCTTACTCTTTGAAAGCAGGTGATGTTGTTGCTGTAAGAGAAAAGTCAAAATCACTTGAAGCTATTGAAAGATCACTTTCAAATTCAAGCACTGTTTATGAGTGGATTACTTGGAATGATGATACAAAGAAAGGAACTTATGTGTCTGTTCCAGCTAGAATTCAAATTCCAGAAAACATAAACGAACAATTCATAGTAGAATTATATTCTAAATAATAAATTAATCATATTGGTGTTTAGCCAAAGGATTTATAAGTCTTCTTCATACTTTTAAATCGCGCAACTAAATAACAATTAAAGCGAAGAAAAAATGGCAGTATTTAATTTTCAAAAACCAGACAAGGTAATCATGATTGATTCTACTGATTTCGAAGGTAAATTCGAATTCAGACCTTTAGAACCTGGTTATGGTTTAACCGTTGGCAATGCACTAAGAAGAGTTTTATTGTCTTCTTTAGAAGGATTTGCTATTACATCGGTTAGAATTGAAGGCGTAGATCATGAGTTTTCAGCGATTACAGGAGTTGTTGAAGATGTTACAGAAATTATATTAAACTTAAAGCAAGTTCGTTTTAAAAGGCAAATTGAAGACATAGATAATGAATCTATTTCTATTTCAATATCTGGTCAAGAACGTATTACTGCTGGTGATTTTCAAAAATTTATTTCAGGTTTCCAAGTATTGAATACAGAATTAGTAATCTGTAACTTAGATCCAAAAGTAAATTACAACATGGAAATTACTATTGAAAAAGGTAGAGGATATGTTCCTGCTGAAGAAAATAAAAAAGCTTCTGCACCCATTGGAACTATCTTTACGGATTCAATTTATACACCGATAAAAAATGTAAAGTACAGTATTGAAAACTATCGTGTTGAGCAAAAAACAGATTACGAAAAATTAGTTTTCGAAATTATCACAGATGGTTCTATTACACCACAAGATGCTTTAACTGAAGCTGCTAAAACTTTAATTCACCATTTCATGTTATTCTCTGATGAGCGTATCACTTTGGAAGCGGATGAAATCGCACAAACTGAAACTTATGATGAAGAATCTCTTCACATGCGTCAGTTACTTAAAACTAAGTTAATTGATATGGATTTATCTGTTCGTGCATTAAACTGTTTAAAGGCAGCAGAGGTAGATACTTTGGGCGACTTAGTATCTTTCAATAAAAATGATTTAATGAAGTTCCGTAACTTCGGTAAAAAATCTTTAACAGAGCTTGAAGAGCTAGTAAACGTTAAGGGTTTAAACTTTGGAATGGATTTAAGTAAATATAAATTAGATAAAGATTAATTAATCATATTTTGCTCCTCGGAATTCGGGTTTGGTAGCAAGATGATAAAAAAAATGTCATGAGACACGGAAAAAAAATAAATCACTTAAGTAGAAAAACAGCTCACAGAAAATCAATGTTGGCTAATATGGCCTGTTCGTTAATAGAGCATAAGCGTATTAATACTACAGTGGCAAAAGCAAAAGCTTTAAAGCAATTTGTGGAGCCCATGATTACAAAATCTAAAGAAGATACAACACACAATCGACGCATTGTTATGGCGAAGCTAAGACAAAAAGAGGCTGTTGCTGAATTGTTTAGAGATGTTGCTGCTAAAATAGCTGATAGACCAGGTGGTTATACGAGAATTATAAAATTAGGAAATCGTTTAGGTGATAATGCTGATATGGCAATGATCGAGCTTGTGGATTTTAATGAGCTTTACAATGCTGGCAAACCAGAAAAGAAAACAACCAGAAGAAGTAGAAGAGGTGGTTCTAAACCAGCCGCTGCTGCTCCAGTTGAAGAAACTAAAGCATCAAACGAAGAAGAATAAATGTTAATAAGCATTTGAAATATAAAGGATAAACTATTTTAGTTTATCCTTTTTTTTGTGCAATTTTGTTAAACTTTTTAAAAAATATGAAACATCCATAAGCAATAACTCTTTATAAAATTGAACACTATATGGATGCTACGTGAGATAATATTATTAGAATTTAAACGAACACATGAAATATCAAAAAAGACAAAAAGCCATCATTCTGCTAGCAGATGGTACTATTTTTCACGGTAAAGCAGTTGGTAATAAACAAGGAACTTCGTTTGGTGAAGTCTGTTTTAACACTGGAATGACTGGTTATCAAGAAATTTTTACAGATCCTTCTTATTTTGGACAAATTATGGTAACGACCAATGCTCATATTGGTAATTATGGAACTAATGCTGATGAAGTAGAATCTGATTCTATAAAAATTGCTGGACTCGTAGTCAAAAATTTTAGTTACGAATATTCTCGCGTAGATTCAGAAGGTTCTCTGCAAACCTTTTTAGATAAAAACAATCTTTTCGCTATATCTGATGTGGATACACGTGCTTTAGTAAGTTATATTAGAGATAATGGCGCCATGAATGCCGTAATTTCTACAGAGGTTGATAATATTGGAGGTCTAAAGAAACAATTGGCTGAAGTACCAAATATGAATGGACTTGAGTTAGCATCAAAAGTGTCAACTAAAGAACCTTATTATTTTGGGAACGAAAATGCCACTTATAAAGTAGCGGCTTTAGATATTGGTATTAAAAAGAATATTTTAAGGAATATGGCAAAAAGAGATGCTTATATAAAAGTATTTCCATATAACTCTAAGTTTGAGGATTTAGAAGCTTTTAAACCAGATGGCTATTTTTTATCAAACGGACCAGGAGATCCAGAACCATTAATTGAAGCAATAGACTTAGCTAAAGAAATAATAAAAAGGGATTTACCACTATTTGGTATTTGTTTGGGGCATCAAATAATTGCACTAGCAAATGGCGTTTCTACTTATAAAATGCATAATGGACATAGGGGTATAAATCATCCTGTTAAAAATTTAATAACAGGAAAGGGTGAAATTACATCCCAAAATCATGGATTTGCTATAAATAGAGAAGAAACTGAAGCTAATGATAATTTGGAAATTACACACGTCCATTTAAATGACCATACCGTTGCGGGTATTAGTATTAAAAATAAAAACTGCTTTTCTGTTCAGTATCATCCAGAAGCTAGTCCAGGACCTCATGATTCTGAATATCTTTTCGATCAGTTTATTGAAAATATAAAGAGAAATTAATAATTTTTAACCTCACAGGTTTATAAAAACCTGTGAGGTGTTAGTTTAATAAGCATTTTAGGATTTAAAAAAGTATACTAAAACTTGTCTGTTGGCCGCCTTAGGGATTGCAGTGAAAAGCCTACAGTGACGAAGCATTGAGGACTTGCAACGAAAAGTCCAATCCTTGGGTAACGTACAAAAATATTTTTTTATTAAACATAAATTGAACTAAAACGTTATAGGTGTTATTTTGAATATTTCTTTAAAAACATCTGAAATTAAATAGGAATTAGCCGTAAATTTGATATAATAATAAGATTAAAAACAAACCAATTATGAGTATAATAATTAATGTGCATGCAAGACAAATTTTAGATTCGAGAGGGAATCCTACAGTAGAAGTAGATGTTGTAACAGAAAATGATGTTTTAGGAAGAGCTGCGGTACCATCAGGTGCTTCAACAGGAGAGCATGAAGCTGTAGAATTGCGAGACGGAGGATCTGCTTACATGGGAAAAGGTGTTTTGAAAGCTGTTGATAATGTCAACTCTATTATTGCTCAAGAATTATTAGGTGTTTCAGTTTTCGAACAAAATTTAATCGATCAAATTATGATTGATTTAGATGGCACGAAAAATAAATCAAAATTAGGAGCCAATGCTATTTTAGGTGTTTCTTTAGCAGTTGCTAAAGCAGCAGCAGGAGAGCTAGGCTTACCATTATATCGTTATGTAGGTGGTGTTTCTGCAAATACACTTCCAGTACCAATGATGAATATCATTAATGGTGGTTCTCATAGTGATGCACCAATCGCTTTTCAAGAGTTTATGATTATGCCAGTGAAAGCTAAAACGTTTACTCATGCTATGCAAATGGGAACTGAAATTTTTCACAATCTTAAAAAGGTATTACATGATAGAGGCTTAAGTACTGCTGTTGGTGATGAAGGAGGTTTTGCACCAAATTTAGCAGGTGGAACAGAGGATGCTTTAGATTCAATTAAATTAGCTGTAGAAAAAGCAGGTTATACGTTTGGTGGTGATATCATGATAGCCTTAGATTGTGCTGCTGCTGAATTTTTCGTTAATGGAAAATATGATTATAAAAAGTTTGAAGGTGATACAGGTGTTATTAGAACATCTGCTGAACAAGCTGAATATTTGGCTGAGTTATCTTCAAAATATCCAATTATATCTATTGAAGATGGTATGGATGAAAATGACTGGGATGGTTGGAAATTACTAACTGAAAAAATTGGTGACAAGGTTCAACTTGTAGGTGATGATTTATTTGTGACTAACGTGGAACGTTTGTCAAGAGGCATTGAAAACGGTATTGCAAATTCAATCTTAATTAAAGTAAACCAAATAGGCTCTTTAACCGAGACTATTGCGGCTGTTAATATGGCAAAAAATGCAGGTTACACTTCTGTAATGTCCCATCGTTCAGGTGAAACTGAAGATAATACGATTGCAGATTTAGCGGTAGCTTTAAACTGTGGCCAAATAAAAACAGGATCTGCTTCTCGTAGTGATCGAATGGCAAAATACAATCAACTACTTCGTATTGAAGAAGAATTAGGTGATGTTGCTTACTTCCCACAAGAAAAAGCATTCAAAATAGGATAATATCTATTTATATTTTAAAAGCGATTATTTAAAAAGTAATCGCTTTTTTTTATGCATTAATTTTAATTAACAAAACCTTTGTTAATAGGTTTCTTAAATTGGCACTTATTTCGTAAATTAGCTTTCCGCTAAATAAAACAAAATTATTCGAAAATATGGCAAACACTGCTACTATAGAAATAGATGGTAAAAAACACGAATTTCCTTTAGTTAAAGGAACCGAAGACGAGGTCGCAATAGATATAAAAAATCTTAGGTCAGCTACCGGAGGTATAATTACTTTAGATCCAGGTTATAAAAATACAGGTTCTTGCGAAAGTGCTATAACATTTTTAGATGGAGAAAAAGGTATTTTAAGATATAGAGGCTATTCTATTGAAGAATTAGCTGAAAAAGCTGATTTTTTAGAAGTCGCATTTTTATTGATATTTGGAGAGTTACCTACAAAAGAACAAAATGAAAAATTTCATGCCGATATTAAAGCACAATCAATTGTAGATGAAGATATCAAGAAGATTTTAGACGCTTTTCCAAAATCTGCACATCCAATGGGTGTTATTTCATCTCTTACGAGTGCTTTGACTGCGTTTAATCCTTCTTCAGTAAACGTTGATTCTGAGGAAGAGATGTATAAATCTGTGGTTAGAATTTTAGGTAAATTTCCTGTTTTAGTAGCCTGGACCTTACGTAAAAAACAAGGTTTACCACTTGATTATGGAGATAATGAACTAGGATATGTTGAAAATATTTTAAAAATGATGTTTAGGCAACCAAACGCCTGCTATGTACAAAGTAAAGTTTTAGTGGATGCCTTAGATAAACTATTAATATTACATGCGGATCATGAACAAAATTGTTCAACATCAACAGTTAGAATAGTTGGTTCTTCGCATGCAGGTTTATTTGCATCTATCTCAGCTGGTATTTCTGCGCTTTGGGGACCACTTCATGGCGGTGCAAACCAAGCCGTTTTAGAAATGCTTGAAGCTATAAAGACTGATGGCGGCGATACTAAAAAATACATGGCAAAAGCTAAGGATAAAGAAGATCCTTTCCGTTTAATGGGTTTTGGTCATCGTGTTTATAAAAATTTCGATCCTCGAGCTAAAATTATTAAAAAAGCAGCCGATGACGTATTAGGTCAATTAGGTGTTGAAGATCCTATTTTAGATATCGCTAAAGGTCTTGAAAAAGAAGCTTTAATCGATGCGTATTTTGTGCAACGTAAATTATATCCTAATGTCGATTTTTATTCTGGGATTATTTACAGAGGTATGGGTATTCCAACAGATATGTTTACCGTTATGTTTGCCTTAGGCCGTTTACCTGGATGGATTGCACAGTGGAGAGAGATGCGTTTGCGTAAAGAACCAATTGGCAGACCAAGACAAATGTATATAGGCGAAACTGAAAGAAAATTTGTTCCTATTAATAAAAGATAAATCAATTTTTTTTATACTATTATCAAGCTTCATGGTTTTTCTATGAAGCTTTTCTTTTTTAAAGTAATATTTTTAAGAATAATTCAAAAAGTCTTTAATTATCATTAGTTTTGACTTTCTATAAATGAAAATTTTTCAGGCTTAAAATATGCTTAAATTAAATATTCAAAATGAAACCTCAAGGCTCAGATCCGTTATTTTAGGTACAGCAAAAAGTAATGGTCCAACACCAAAAATAGAAGAATGCTACGACCCCAAAAGTATTGAGCATGTATTGGCCGGAACATACCCTAAGGAAGAGAATATGATTGCTGAAATGGACGCTTTGGCGACAGTTTTTGAAAAATATTACATAAAGGTTTATAGGCCTGAAGTTATTGAGAATTGTAATCAAATTTTTTCTAGAGATATCGCTTTTGTTATTGAAGATAAAGTAATGCGTGCCAATATTTTACCTAATAGGGAAGAAGAAGTTGAGGCTATACGTTATTTATGGAATCAAATAGATAAAAAAAATCGTATCATATTACCTGAAGAATGTCATGTTGAAGGCGGTGATGTTATGCCGTGGAATGATTATGTGTTTATCGGAACTTATTCAGGTGACGACTATGTTAATTTAATTACCGCTCGTACTAATATGGATGCAGTCATTGCCATTCAAGAACTCTTTCCAAATAAAAAAATAAAGTCTTTTGAGCTTAGAAAATCTAACACCAACGCCAAGGAAAATGCATTGCATTTAGACTGTTGTTTTCAACCCATAGGAAAGGATAAAGCCATTATTCATAAAAATGGATTTTTAATAGAAAAAGAATATGATTGGTTGCTTAATTTCTTCGGAAAAGAAAATGTTTTTGAAATCACGAAAGACGAAATGTATGAAATGAATAGCAATATATTTTCAATTTCAGAGACAGTTGTTGTTTCTGAGAGGAACTTTATAAGACTGAATTCTTGGTTGCGAAAACAAGGATTTTTAGTTGAAGAAGTGTGTTATAAAGAAATTGGCAAACAAGGCGGTTTATTGCGTTGTACTACGATGCCATTAGTTAGAGATTAAAATAACTAGTAGCCTTAGAAAAAAGGTTTTAAATCTTTACTTTCTTTAAGTAATTCTAAATCAATTGTTTTTAAAGGTTTTGAAATAAATTTTTTAACACTGCTATAAGTTGTTGATTTATGTTTATCATTTTCATCAATAGAAGATGTAATGATGTAGATAAAATAATTTGATTTTATAGCATGAGATTCTAGCGCTTCTATAAACTCCCAGCCATTCATGTTGGGCATATTAATGTCTAGAAAAATAACATAGGTTTTTTTAATATTTTGTTCATTCTTTACGTACTCTAAAGCATCAACAGCTGAAAGAAAACTTTTGGGTTCTGGATAGACAGAAAGTTTTAAAAGCTTTTTGATTAAAAAACAAATAACATTATCATCATCAATAACTAAAGGTTGTAAATTCATACAGATTCATGTTTTGTCGAGAGATTAATCATTAATGTTTTATTTGATATTTCTTTTATAATAGAATCCAGCTCAATAGAAGACTTTACAATTTCTTCTAAACAATAAGAAACTTCTTCAGAAACCTCGTCTTGATTGGAGCTTATTAAATCAATGAGACCCATCATTCTTGCCAGCGGAGCTCTTACCACATGAGATTGAATCCAGGCTATTTCTCTTAAATTTTCATTTTGCTGTTGAATAGCATTTACACGTTGTACTTTATCAGTTATATCATAAATCACAGATATTTTTTGATTGTTAATACTCAAATCATTGGTAAAAATCTCAACATGCATAACATCTCCGTTTTTTTTTAAATGCCTGAAAACCCCTTTAAAACCATTTCGTTTAAACTTATGAAATTCAATTTCATCTTCAGGAACTTCAAATAAAACATTACGGTCATCTTTATGATAAAGATCTTTTTTACTTAAGCTCAAAAACTCTTTTTTAGTATAACCATATGTTGCTATGGCAGCATCATTAATCTCCTCTATAGTATGAGTTTTTTTATTAAATATTAATATAGGCTGAGGACTTAACTGAAAAAGATTTGAATATCTGGTAGATGAGTGTTCTATTTCTTTAACAAATTGATGTCTATCAATGTTGTGAAGAATACTTTTATACAAAGCAAAGCCCGTAAGCTCGTCTTTTAACAAATAATCATAAGCTCCTTTCCTGATGATAGATACTATATAAGGGAGGTCTGAATAACCAGTTAAAACAATAATAGGAGCCTTTTTCGATATTTTTAATACACTTCTTAAAAGCCTATCACCGCTTGCATCTGGAAGGTTTAAATCTAATAAAATAACATCATATTTTTCCTTTGTTCTCAAAATCAGCTCTTTGGCTTCTTTTAATGTATTTGCAATATTTATAATTGAACCTTTTAAATACTCGTCTAAATAATCTTGAATTAAAAGAATATCCCCAGGATTATCTTCAATAAATAAAATGTTATATATTTTTCTTTCTAGAGACATATTATTTTTTTATGGGAAGCTTTACTATTTTAATCCAAAAATCTTCTATTTGTGCTACTGCTTTTATAAAATCATCTATTTCTACGGGTTTTACTATATAGCAATTGGCGTAATTTCTGTAAGAACTAGAAACATCTTCATAAGATGATGAGGTTGTAAGCACTATAACAGGAATATGCCTTAGATGACTACTCGTTTTTATATATTTTAAAACTTCTTGTCCGCCTATTTTTGGGAGGTTTATATCTAACAAAATTAAATCTGGCTCTTTTTCTTTTTGATAAGGCGTTTCTTTATTTAAAAATTTGATGGCGGCCTCACCATCTCTCATAATACTTACTGTATTTGTAAGTTTCACTTCCTCTAAAGCTTCTTTCGTTAATAAAATATCGCCTTCGTTATCTTCAACTAAAAGAATGTGTACACTGTCCATAGCCATGTTTATACTTTTTTAATTGTAAATTTAAATATACTGCCTTGTCGTTTTGCTTTTTCAATCCAGATTTTCCCACCCAAAGAATTCACTATTTTTTTGGTAACTGCTAAGCCAATGCCTGTACCAGAGTATTCTTCTTTTCTGTGCAATCTTTTAAAAATAATAAATATTTGGTTGAAGTATTTTTCATCGATCCCGATGCCATTATCTTCAATTGAAAACTCCCAATGTGTTTTAATATCCTTGCAGGAAATGGTTATTATGGGTTTTTTGTTTGGTTTTTGATATTTTAAAGCATTGCTAATTAGATTTGAAAACACCTGAGAAAGCTCTGATGAATGGGATTTTATAGTCGGAAACTCTTTTAATTTTATGGAGGCATTTAATTTACCTATTTTACGATGATTGAAATTTATAATATCATTTATTAATTCAGCAATATCTATATCAGTTGCTTGCGTTTCTAATCTACCAACTCTAGAATAATCTAACAAATCAAGAATAATTTTCCGCATTCTTTTAGCACCATCTACAGCAAAATGGATATAGGTTTTGGCTTTATCATCTAACTTATTATCATACTTTTTTTCTAAAAGTGTTAAAAAGCTAGTAATCATTCTTAGAGGTTCTTGTAGGTCATGAGATGCCACATAGGCAAATTGTTCTAAATCATTGTTACTTAAAACTAACTCTTCAGATTTTGTAGTTAATACATTATTTAATTGTGAGAGCTTTTTATTTTGATTTATCTGCTCAGTAATATTATTCATAGCACCAACCATTCTAAGAGGTTTTCCTTGGTTATCTCTTATTATTAAGGCCTTATTCTCTACATTGATGTATTGCCCATCTTTTAATTTCAGTCTGTATTTAACGTCCCATTGACTACGATTACCACGAATTACGTTCATTAAGCTTTTATTAACCCTCTTCCTATCGTTTGGGTTAATGTATGTGTTCATGAAATCTTCACTTTTAATTTTTTCATCATCAAAATCACCATTAATCAACTCTTTAAAATTTTCTCCAAAGAGAACCCTGTTTTTGACCATGTCCCAGTCCCAAATAATATCAGAGGTTGCTTTGGTGGCAAGCTTAAACCTGTCATTACTTTCTTTAACTAAAAAAGATTGTTGTTTTTTGTTAGTAATGTCCTGCACTACGCATTCTCTAACCCTTTCGTTTTTTAAATTAACGTATTGGGTTCCTGTGGTTATCTCAATCCACTTAATTCTTCCATCTGGAAGTAAAATTCTATGCTCTATATTAGCAATACAATTTTCTGCTTTTGCTTTATTGCTTTTTTCTAAAAATTGTTGTTTATCATCGGGATGTACCATTTCAAAAAATAAATCAGATGAAGCAGTAGTGTTGTTTTTGTCTAATTCTAATATGTTATAAATCTCGTTAGACCATGTTAAGGAATCATTATCTAAATTATGTTTCCAATAACCTAGTTTAGCAATTTTTTGAGCCTTTTTTAATTGTTTATTAATCTCATTTAATCTGTTTTTAGCTAATTTTTCTTGAGTAATATCAAATACAACAGTGTCCCAAACTGTTTCTGTATCATTAGTAAAGCATAATGAACCTTGAGCCTTTAGCCATTTGATAGAGTTATTTTTACCTAAAATGCGATATTCTGCTTTATAATCAATTAATTCTTTTTTAGATTTTTCTATGGCATTTTGAATAATTGGAATATCTTCAGGGTGTATTTTATTCCAAACAAGATTAATATTCTCTCCCTCTAAATTAAGATCTTCGGGTATATCATATAGCATATTTAATTTTTTGTTGTAATATAACAATTGGTTTGTGCCGTCATTTTTTGCTATATACCTAAAAACAGCAGCAGGAATGTTTTCGTGTATTTTTGTTAAATGTAATTCAGTTATTTTTTGGTTAGTAATATCCAAGTGGGTACCAGCAATAATTAGTGGCTTTCCGTTAGTGTCCCTTTTAATTATTTTACCCTTAGATTCTATCCATACATAGGTGCCGTCTTTTTTTCTCATTCTAAATTCGTTATTTAGAATTTCGCCATCTTTTATAAAAGCTTTATGTACTTTATCAGAAGCATTAGAAAGATCGTCTGGATGCATTAAATCAACCCATGTTTGGAAACTAGTGGTTTTGAACTCAGAGAGCTTGTACCCTAAAATTTCCGCCCATTTATTGTTAAACTTGGTTTCGTTGGTTTCTATATTCCACTCCCAAGTACCCAGGTCTCTAATTTCAATAGCATTTTGAAGATTTTTAGTATGAGATATTAATTTTTTATTTTCTTTCTCAAGTTGTATTTTGTTTTTCCTCGTTTCTAGTAATTTAATGATTTGTTGCCCTATTATTTTTAATGCATCTTTTTGGTTTTTGCTAAGGTTTTTTTCTTGAAAGTCATGTACACAAATGCTTCCTAATAAATGACCCTCTACATTATTCAGGGGGTAGGCAGCATAAAATAATAAATGTGGGCTGTTTATCACAAAAGGATTTTTAGCAGTCCTGCTATCAGCACTAAGATCCGGAATTTCTAAAAGCTCAATATGGTTGTCTACAAGATGTTTGCAAAATGAATTTTCAATTTGGTTTTCTGATAAATCAGTGCCATAACGTGACTTAAAGTATTGATTCTTATCATCCATAAAGGTGATTAAGGCAATAGGAACATCACAAATGATGGCTGCTAATTTAGCGAGTTCATCAAATTCCTTTTCAGGAGCTGTGTCTAGTATATCATATTCTAACAGCGATTCTAATCTATATTTATTTCTAAAAAATTTATTTATGTCCCTCATATCATTCCATCTAGAATTTACAATATCTACTTTTTTATGCTAAATTCAAAATTTGATCCTTTACCATAAGTGGATTCTAATTTAATAATACCACCTAAACGTTCTACAAGCGATTTTACGGTTGCTAATCCGATGCCAGTGCCGTGAAAGCCTTCTTTATCTTGGTTTGATGTTGTGGTAAATAAATTGAATATCTTTTCTTTATCTATATCTTTTATTCCTAACCCATTATCAATAATGTTTATGACAACAAATTCTACGTCATCTTTTACGGTAATAGTAATGTCTGTTTGTGCTTTATCGTTATACTTTATACTGTTAGAAATTAAGTTGACAAGAATTTGGTGTAAGGCTGTTTTATTGCAAGATATATGTAAGCCATTTGGAACTGAGATCTTGAATTTAACGTTTCCCATACTATCTAGTAAAGAAACAATAGTATCAATGGTTGTTCTTATATTTAATTCTTCTTTTTCGGTACTGGCAATGCTAGAGCTTTTACTATTTTTCAATATACCTTCTACTAGCTCTGATAAGTGATTAGCCGATTTCTGTATATATCCTATGAGCTTTTTTCCTTCAGTATCTAAAGTGTCGCTATACTCATCTAAAACTAAATCTGTAGACATGATAATACTTACCATTGGAGATTTAATGTCATGTGCGGCTATTCTAACAAATTCGTTTAGTTTTTTGTTTTTATCATTTAATAAATGAATGGTTTCATTTAAAGAAATAGCACTTTTTCTAAGTTCAAGCAATTTAAGTAATTGGTTGGTAAGCCTTTTTAAAGCCTCTAACTGCTCATCACTAAGCTCTCTGGGCTTATTGTCAATAACACAAAGGGTGCCCAATGGGTAACCCTCAGGATTAACAATGGGTATGCCTGCATAAAAAACAATATTAGGATCATTAGTTACTAAAGGGTTGTCTTTAAAACGACTATCTTTTCTAGAGTCTGGAATTATTAAAGGTTCGTTTTTATTTTTTATAGCATGAGCACAAAAAGCGAAATCTCTAGGCGTTTCATTTACTTTAAGACCATGGTTGGATTTAAACCACTGTCTGTCTTCATCAATTAAGCTAATAAGTGAAATGGGTGTTTGGCAGATATAAGATGCTAACGATGTAATATCATCATAATCTTTATCTGGTAAAGAATCTATGATTAAATATTCTTTTAGAGCATGTAATCTTTTCGATTCGGTTAGATCAATTGGGGCTTTTATCAATTTGTAAGTTTTTCAGGTTATGTAATGTAGGTATTTTATTTTGTTAAATAATTAACATTTGTTAATTTATAATTAGTAAAGTAATCCTTAATACGTTCTTTTTATTTTTTAATTGAATTATGTTTTTAGTACTTAAGATATAATATATTGACGTTTAGTTGTATATGATATCAATAATGCCCTCGAATCTTGAACCTATATTTATAGCACAGATAATTTGATTGTATTAAATTTATTGGAGATTATAACAGCCATAGGTTAAAAAGGTCAGTCAAAAACCTAAACTTTAGCCAATTTATTTTGAAGTTAGCATAAAAAAATAATGCTTTTTGCGAAGTTGGGAAGTAAGAAGTATTATTACGGTTTACGAAAACGCCCTTGATTCGGGATTGGTTTTAAAGATTTTTGTTTCCTGTTTATATAAGTTTATTTTTGTTTAGTAATTTCGTTTAATATGCAACAAACCACAAATACCATTTTAATGGTTCGTCCTATAAATTTTAGGATGAATGAACAAACCGCTGTAAATAATTATTATCAAAAAGTATTGGATAATGTGTTGCCAGAAACTGTTAATATGAAAGCGCAAAAGGAGTTTGACAACTATGTAAATAAACTAAGAGATATAGGCGTAAATGTGATTGTTGTTAACGACACAAAAGACACCGATACACCTGATGCTATTTTTCCAAATAATTGGGTATCTTTTCATGAAAATGGTACCGTTGCCTTATATCCCATGTTTGCCGAAAATAGACGTTTGGAACGAAGAGAAGATATTTTAGTTATTTTAGAACAACAGGGTTTTAAAATTTACGATATTGTAGATTATACAAGTGCAGAAGAAGAACATGTTTTTTTGGAAGGTACAGGTAGTATTGTCTTAGATCGAGTGAACCAAAAGGCCTATTGTGCCTTATCTCCTCGTGCCGATGAAGCGTTATTTATAGAATTCTGTGAGGATTTTGAATACACACCAATCATTTTTATTGCTAACCAAAAAATTGGTGGAAAACGTGAAGCCATATATCATACCAATGTCATGATGTGTTTGGGTGAAACCTTTGCCGTTATCTGCTTAGCTTGTATTGATGATAAGAAAGAACGCAAAAATGTGATTCATCATTTAAAACAAGATGGTAAAGAGATTGTTGCTATTACAGAAGCACAAGTAAATAATTTTGCTGGCAATATGTTGCAGGTAAGAGGAGCTCAAGATAAGAAGTATTTAATAATGAGTCAGGCGGCTCATAGCGCTTTAACGCCAATTCAGATAGCAACACTTAAAAAGCATAATGCGATTGTTACAAGTTCTTTAGACACCATAGAGGCTTGTGGTGGAGGAAGTGCCCGTTGTATGATGGCAGAAGTGTTTTTACCTAAAGTTTAACATTAAGAATCTGTAGGTTTAGATTTTGGTAATTGTACATAAAATGTGCTACCAACATTTAAAGTGCTTTCCACCCAAATTTTGCCATGGTTTAATTCTACTAATTCTTTACAAATAGAAAGCCCCAAGCCAGTACCTTTTTCATTATTTGTTCCTACCGTAGTGTAAGAACTATTTTTAAATAGTTTGTCAATATTGTTTTTAGAAATACCAATGCCCGTATCAGCTATACTTACAATACAACTTCCATTGCTAATATGGTTTGAAATAGTTATGGTATCACCATTTTTACAGAATTTTAGAGCGTTTGCTAATAAATTTTGTACAACAATTTCAAACATGCTTCTATCTGCATATGCAAAATCACGTAGCGAATGGTCAATCAAATCGATACCTTTATTTTCCATGCGCTGTTCAATAAGTCTAACTTTGTCTTCGAAAACCTCTTGAACATCAAATAGCGTTGGTTTTGGCTCTAAAGATTGCATTTGAGACTTGGACCAGTTTAATAAATTAAATAATAACAAAGATGCATTATTGGCGTTTTCACTTAATTCAGGAATTAGATTATCGAATTCCTCTCTGGATAAAGAACCATCTTTTAGTAAATCTATAAAACCGTTAATAGAGGACAGTGAGTCTTTTAAATCATGAGATACTATAGAGAATAACTTATCTTTTACGTTGTTAACATTTTCTAGATGCTTCGTTTGTTCTTGAAAGGCTACATTTTGTAATTCAATTTTAATATTTTTTTCTTCCAACTCCTGCGTATACTTGATGTTGGTATTTCGTTTTAAATAAATAAGTATTAAAAAAGTTGAAACAATAACTAAAGCAGCCAATAGAGCATAAAAAATGAGTTTATACTTATCAAATTTTATTTTACTAACAGAACCAGAATCACTTACATCAGTTTGCTTTATTTTTGACGAATCTTCTTTATCAAAATAAGAGTCTAATTCAATTTTTTCTGGAATTTCAATTGTGCTATTTGTTTTTGTGCTTGCCCTGTCTAAACTATTCTGTAAGTTATAATATTCACGTTGCCAAACATAAGCTCTATCAAATCTTTTTCTAGTAGAATCTAGCGCTTTCATTAATTTATAGTGCTTTAATAACTCTTTTTTATCATCAATTTTTTTTGCAATAGCTCCAGCTTCAAGTAATTGTTGTTCAGCCAAAATTAAACGGCTTTGTTGCAAGTTTAAATTTCCAAGATTATTTAAAGACATTAATAAATTAGTATCGTTTTTAGATTGTCTATTTAAATTCAATCCTCTTACTAAATAGTTTGCTGCTTTTTCGTAGTCGTTAAACTTTAAATATTCACCCCCAAGTTTAGGGAAAATTTGCCCTCTAATGGAATCATTGTCAACATCTCTTAAAACCGTTTCATAAAAATCTATAGCTTTTCTGTATTCTTTATTATTCGAGTAAAGCTCTGCTAATTTTATGTTAGATTCGTTTACTCCTTGTTGGTCGTTTAAATCCTTTTGGATATTTAGTGCTTTTAAAAAAAACTCAATGGCTTTGTCATTAGCATTTATATTGTAATAAGCCTCTGCAGTATTGCTGTATGCTAAACGCAATTCGTTGGTGAGATTTTTATCTTCTAAAACTTCAATTGAAGCAAGTACATGTTGTAATCCTTTTATATAATTACCTCTTTCAATTTCTATTAAGCCAATACTATTATTTACTTTAGCTACACCTAGTGTATCGTTTAAAGTTCTAAATAAGTCCTTGGCTTTTGTGTAACCACTAAAGGCATTAATGTAATCGTCTTTTTTAGCATAAATTAAAGCCTTATAGTAAGTTATTACGGCATTGGCTTCCTTATAATTTAATGAAGTTGATAGTTTTTCGCTTTTCAAGATGTATTCCAGCGCTCTATCGAAGTCGTTTGTATTATATAATGATTTGATTAATTTTATGGACGTATCAACTTTTAGTGAGTCTTGATTTTGAAAAGCCAATTGTATGGAAAGACTATCTATTTCCTTGGTTTGAGAGTGACCAAAAAGTATAAATAGGCAAAAAATTGAAGTAATTATTCTCCTCATACAACATTTTAACTAAAACGGTTAATAAAGCAATAACTAAATGTGCCTTATTTTGAGGGAAATTAAGGTCGCTTTATCAAGCTGCAATACGTTAGATTGTTTAATTTTTTCCAAATAATTTGGAATGATTAATAGCTTTACTTAACAAAATTTGGAAAAAGACTCATTATAATCTAATTTCTAGGTTTTACTACCAATAAATTAGATGAAAGGGCGTACCAAAAAAAGACAAAAAACCGACGAATAGATTAACGGCAAATATCATAGAAAAAAAGCACTTTTGTCGGTGTAATACATATTTTTTTTAAACTTTTATAGAGTGAGGATTTTCTTAAATTTCATTTATAAGATTATGTGATCAATTTTTAAAATTATTTTTTACAATGAAGCTTTAATAAAAGTTTTATCTTTGGTCACCTAAAAAAGTAATGATTAATGAGCCTTCTAGAGATCTTATCAAACCATGTAAAACAAGCTGTTTTAGCATCTTTTAATGTTGAATTAGAATCTGTTGAATTTCAGGCAACCCGGAAAGAATTTGCTGGAGATATAACCCTGGTAGTTTTTCCTATGCTGAGATTTGTAAAAGGAAATCCTGTGCTCATAGGAGAAACTATTGGAGATTATTTAGTTAAAAATGTAGCTGAGGTAAAAACATTTAATGTTGTAAAAGGCTTTCTGAATATCGAAATAAGTGATTCGTATTATATCAATTTTTTCAATGAAATCAAAAATGCTGAGAACTATGGTTTTGTGATACCAAAAGCAGATGAAAAGGCTATTATGATTGAATATTCCTCACCAAATACTAACAAACCGCTTCACTTAGGGCATGTTAGAAATAATCTTTTAGGATATAGTGTTGCAGAAATTATAAAGGCTTCAGGGAAAAAAGTTTACAAAACTCAAATAATAAATGACCGTGGTATTCATATTTGCAAAAGTATGCTAGCCTGGAAGCTTTTTGGAAATGGTGAAACACCAGAAAGTACGGGTTTAAAAGGTGATAAATTAGTTGGGAACTATTACGTGAAGTTTGACAAAGAATATAAAAAAGAGATCTCAAATTTAATTTCTGAAGGTAAAACTGAAGAAGATGCGAAAAAGAATGCCCCTATACTTTTGGAAGCTCAAGAAATGCTTCAAAATTGGGAGGCAGGTGACGAAGAAACCATAGCGCTTTGGGAAAAAATGAATGGCTGGGTTTACAAAGGTTTTGAGAAAACTTATAAAAATTTAGGAGTAGATTTTGATACGCTTTATTATGAAAGTAACACCTATTTATTAGGAAAGGAATTTGTTGAAGAGGGCTTAAAATCTGGAGTTTTTGTAAAGGAAGAAGATGGTTCTGTTTGGTGCGATTTAACTGAAGACGGACTCGATAAAAAAATAGTGCAACGTGCAGACGGTACAGCCGTTTATATGACTCAAGATATTGGTACAGCTATACAACGTATAAAAGACTTTCCAGATGTTGGTGGCATGGTTTATACTGTTGGTAATGAGCAAGATTATCATTTCCAAGTGTTATTTTTAATACTTGAGAAACTTGGTTTTGAGTGGGCATATAATCTATATCATCTAAGTTATGGGATGGTAGATTTACCCAGTGGAAAAATGAAAAGTAGAGAAGGTACAGTAGTTGATGCTGATGATTTAATTGATGAAATGACAGCTACTGCCGAAGAAATATCTGAAGAATTAGGAAAGCTTGATGGTTATTCTGATGCAGAAAAACAAGTTCTTTACAAAACCATTGGTTTAGGTGCTTTAAAATATTTTATTTTAAAAGTTGACCCCAAAAAGAGAATCTTATTTGATCCCAAAGAATCTGTAGATTTTCAGGGAAATACAGGTCCATTTATTCAATATACTTATGCTAGAATTCAGGCTATTTTAAGAAAAGTAGATTTTGATTTTGATAATGCCATTGATATCAATTTATCTTTACATCAAAAAGAAAAAGAGCTTTTAAAACAACTTCAACTATTTCCTGAAGTCATTCAAAATGCTGCGAATAATCATAGTCCAGCCCTCATTGCAAATTATACTTATGATTTGGTTAAAGCGTTTAATTCCTTTTATCAAAATGTATCCATTTTAGGTGCTGATAATCTCAACGAAAAGATATTTAGAGTACAGCTTTCAAAAACGGTTGCTCAAACCATAAAAAATTCATTTAGTGTTTTGGGAATTCAGGTTCCGGAGCGTATGTAATTGTAGCATAGATTTTTAAATTATGTACTTATATATTAATTAGAACTCGTTGGAATTAGTTACGATTGAGGAGCAAAAACAAGACGAATAGAGCGTCACAATCTTTATAGGAAGAATTAATTTGAAACCCGCGAAGTACGTTTTTGTTGTATCGAATTATAAGGTGTTTTTTTGGTATCCTTAAATATGAAAATTGATATATGATTTAAGTGTGAATTGATATTAATAAATATGTTTTTACATAGCGAAATCCATTCAGCACAATCAAATTCAAAAAAATAATGTCATTAATTTAAGATTTCCGCTCTAATAAGGCCATATAAAAACCATCATATCCAGATTGGTGGGCGAGCAGTTTTTTATCTTTCAACAAAATAAAATGTGCTCCTGCTTCTGATTTTAAAAAGGCTTCTACTTGATTTTGGTTTTCAGAAGGTAAAACGGAACAGGTGGCGTAAACTAATTTACCCTCTGGTTTTACCATTCTAGAATATTGCTGTAGAACCTCTTGTTGTGTTAATCTAATTTTATCTAAAAACTCAGGTTCAAGTTTCCATTTTGCATCAGGATTTCTGCGTAAAACCCCTAAACCAGAACAGGGAGCGTCAATTAGTACACGATCTGCTTTATCATATAATTTTTTTATGGGTTTTGTAGAATCAATCACTTTTAATTCCACATTGTGTACACCATTACGTTTGGCTCTTATTTTCAGCTTTTTAAGTTTGCTTTCGTATATATCCATGGCAATAATCTGCCCTTTGTTTTCCATCAAAGAGGCAATATGCAATGTTTTTCCGCCTGCACCAGCACAAGTATCAACCACTTTCATACCTGGTTTTACATCAAGAAAATCAGCTACCAATTGTGAGGATGCGTCCTGCACTTCAAAAAGTCCATTTTTAAAAGCATCAGTTACAAAAACATTAGCACGTTCTTTTAATTTAAGTGCAGCATCATAACCTTCTATAAAATCGGTTTCAATATTCTCCTCAGATAATATATTTTGAAGTGCTTCTTTAGTTGTCTTTAGCGTATTAGTTCTTAAAATAACCTCTGCCTGTTCATTTTGCTTTGTTATTTCTTTAGTCCAAATCGTTTCACCTAATTCTTGTAAGCCTACATGATCCATCCAATCTGGAATAGATTCACGAATTTTTCTTACTTTAGAAAGCTCATCGAAACGTCCTTTAATTTTTCGAGTTGGCGTATTTTCAAAATATTTCCAATCTGGTAATTTGATACCTTTTAAGGTTGCCCATACAGCAAACATACGCCACAGATTGTCACGATCAAAAGGCTCTTTAACTTCAGCAATTTCTGCATAAAGTCGTTTCCAACGTACAATATCATAAGTGGTTTCTGCAACAAAACCTCTATCGCGTGCACCCCAACGTTTATCACGTTTTAATAATTGTTGAATCACTTTGTCGGCATAAGCACCTTCATTAAAAATTAGGGTTAGTCCGTCAATAACTGCAAAGCATAAATTTCTGTGTAGTCGCATTTTTAAGGTGTCAGATTTCAGTAAACAGCTAAAGGCTGTAAACTTAAATTGAATTTTTAATCATTAAGATTGCAAAGTTACACTAAATGCCACGAATTCACGAATGTTTTTATTATTAGAATCAATAGAGTTATCTTTCTCAAAAAAAAGTATGTTGAAACAATTCATAACAATTATTATAATCATTTTATTGTTTTTTTCTTGCGGTAAAAAAGAAACGTTTATATCAAGAACTATCTCTAAAGTTGAAATTGAAACACTTTTGGAAGATTCTTTATTGAGTATTAGAGCCATTGAAATTCTTAATGATAAAAGTTTAGCATTTGCTGCAAATGATGGTGCTTTTGGGTTATTTAATTCTAAAACAGGATTATGGCAAACATCAGTTCAGAAACAAGATAGTTTGAATTTGCATTTTAGGGCAGTAGCACATACTATTAGTGATTTTTTTATGCTAAGTATAGAATCTCCAGCGTTACTTTTTAAAACAGGAAGTGATGGGAAAATGGAGGTTGTTTATAAAGAAGAAGGGAGCGGTATTTTTTATGATTCTATGACGTTTTGGAATGACAACGAAGGTATTGCAATAGGAGATAGTAATAATGGGTGTTTATCTATTATAATTACAAGAGATGGAGGCCATACTTGGACGAAACTAACATGTGATGAATTGCCAAAAGTTTTGGATAATGAAGGTGCTTTTGCTGCGAGTGATACTAATATAGCTATGGTTGGAGACCATACATGGGTTGCCACTAACATGGGTCGAGTATATTATTCGCCCGATAAAGGTAAAACTTGGGAGGTTTTTAACACGCCAATCATAAAAGAAAAAGAAACAGAAGGGATTTACTCAATAGATTTTTATGACGAACTAAAGGGTTTCGCTATAGGTGGCGACTATACAAAACCTGATGACCATACGGCTAATAAAATTAGAACTGGTGATGGTGGAAAAACATGGCAATTAGTAGCAAAAAATCAAGAACCAGGGTACAGAAGCTGTGTGCAATATTTTCCGAGCAGAGCAGGACAGGAGCTTATCGCTATAGGTTTTAAGGGTATTGATTACAGTAATAATTCTGGAGAAACTTGGAAGCATTTAAGTGATGAAGGTTTTTATACTATTCGGTTTTTAAATGATAGCATAGCTTATGCAGCAGGGCAGGGCAAAGTTTCTAAACTTACTTTTAGGGAATAAAAAAGGAGCTTTTTCAGCTCCATTTTCTAATTTCTATTTTGTAATCGTTTCTTTTTGTATTGATCGAAAAGTTGTCTATTAAAATCTTCCTCCGCTACTTTTAATAGAATTATTTTCTTTGGAGAAATGATTTTTTTTAAATTTTTAATAAGATTTAAATTTTCGTCATGTAGTTTATTCTCCGCAATCACTAAATCTTCTAATAGCTTTTCTGCTCTTGAATCATTTAAAGTATTTAAATTCTGTTTAATTTCTCTACGAATGTTGCGTATATCTTGATGTTTAATTTTTAGTGTAGCTTCGTCGTAAGCATTATAAACAGGCCAAAATGCTTGAGCTTCTTTTACAGTTAAATCTAATTTACTTGTGATAAAAGATATTTTTAGAGTTTTTATACGTTCTCTATCTATATTCTGCGAGAATGTATAAAGTGAGCATAGACATATAAAAAGGGCTATAATATTTGTTTTCATGTGCTTAATGTATAATTAAATCTTCTACAGTAGTCTGTTCTAATAAATAGTTTTCTAAAGCCTCTTCAGATAACTCAATGGCCGTAAAAGAAACTTTGTTAAAATCGTCATCAATTAATAAAGAAGCTATTTCGTAAGATCCCATATTTTCATTTATAATGTAATTTTCAACGGTTTCTGCTTTTATAGCCTCCCAACCTGTTTCTTTTTCAAAAAGAGAAAGATTAAATAATAGTACTACCGCAGCGGCAATACTAGAAACATAAATAAGATTTCTTCTGCGAAAAATTGAAATAACTTTAGGACTTTTTTTATCAGAGATATTATTTAAAATAGTATTTTCCAAATTATCAAAATAATCATTGGGTGTTTTAAACCCTGATTCAATAGATAATTTTTTAAGTGCCTTGTGAAGTAAAATGGTGTCTTCAAGATTATCAAAATAATCTTCTGGAACCTTAAATCCAGTTTTTTTTATATTATGTAATTTATTTATTTTCAACGGTTTGTATTTATTCTTATTTTTGTGATTTATAATTCGCTAATCAAAAAACGTCATTTCAGCAATTTTTTTATTTAGCAGATTTCATCATAGTATTAAGACTGATATTTTTATTAAAGGTTTAATTTTGAGTTAAATATGCCTCAATTTTTTTTACTGCGATATGATATGATGCTTTTAAAGCGCCTTCACTAGTTTCTAAAATTTCTGACATGTCTTTATATTTAATGTCTTGAAAATATTTCATATTAAAAACTAACTGTTGTTTCTCTGGTAAAGTGGCTATGGCTTTTTGTAGTTTTAATTGAATAGCATCACCCTCAAAATAGACATCAGAAGTCAAGTTATTTATCGCCAATTGTTGTGCTTTTTCGTTTGTGGTTTGCAAACGTTTTGCATTTTTATTTATAAAAGTTATTGATTCATTAGTCGCTATGCGATACATCCAAGAAAACAATTTACTGTCTCCTTTAAAGTTATGAATATTTTTATAAATTTTTATAAAAGTATTTTGCAATACATCATCACTATCATCATGAGATTTTACAATATTTCGAATATGCCAATATAAGCGCTCTTTGTAAAGCATTATTAATGCCCTAAAAGCCTGTTCTTTATGCGTGTTTGATTTTAATTGTTCTACTAAAAGTGCTTCGTCGGTCACAAAAATACTTTAGGTGTTAGACTATTGGATATCCTAAAAGTTTAATCTTAATTCCATTAAATTACTCAAAAAAATAAAATACTGTAAATCAATTTATTAGAAATTAAAACATCGATAAAGTGTAAATTATAACGATTAAATGTATTTTTTCCTTGTGAGAAATATATTTATGTTATATGTTTGTGTCAGAAACCTACTTATGTTGTTAGTCTTCCCCAAGTCTAACATAAACGAAAAAGGATAGAAGCCCAAATCTCTATCCTTTTTTATTTTTATAAGCATCAAGTATTACTCAAAACTTTGCATATCCACAAGCTTTTTATAAACGCCATTTTTTTCAATAAGTTCATCGTGTTTACCTTGCTCTACAATTTCGCCTTTGTTTAAAACTACAATTTGATCTGCATTTTGAATAGTAGAAAGCCTGTGTGCTATCACAATAGATGTTCTATTTTTCATCATATTCTCTAAAGCCATTTGCACTAAGCGTTCACTTTCCGTGTCTAGTGCTGAAGTAGCCTCGTCTAAAACCATAATAGGCGGGCTTTTTAAAACGGCTCTAGCAATACTTAAGCGTTGTTTTTGGCCTCCAGAGAGTTTGTTGCCAGAATCACCAATATTAGTATTGATGTCTTGAGGTAAATCTTTAACAAATTCCCAGGCATTGGCAACTTTTAACGCTTCAATAATAGCGTCATCAGTAGCGTTATCGTCACCCAGTTTTAGGTTATTTTTAATACTATCATTAAACAAAATGGCATCCTGAGTAACAATACCTAATTGATTTCTTAAGGAGTTAGTTGTTAGATCTCTAATATTAATTCCATCTATTAATATTTCCCCTATATTAACATCGTAAAACCGAGTTATCAAATTGGCGATAGTAGATTTTCCACTTCCTGATTGTCCAACTAAAGCTACCGTTTTTCCTTTTGAAATGGTTAATGAAAAATTTTTTAAAACATATTCATTTGCATATTTAAAAGAAATGTTTCTAAATTCAATCTCAGCATTAAAACTTGTTTTTTCAATCGCGTTTTCTTTGTCTTTTAACGGATTTGGAGTGTCAATAATTTCTTGAATACGTTCTGCAGCTGCGTTACCTTTTTTAATATTGTATAGCCCTCTTGAAATGGCTTTTGCAGGTGTTAATATATTATAAGCTAAGCCCATATATATTAAAAAGCTTGTACTGTCAAGGGCTAGGTTTGCATCTTTATTGAGTACTAAACTACCCCCATACCACAAAATCACCGCTATCATACAAATTCCTAAAAATTCACTGGCGGGAGATGCTAAGTTTTGTCTGTTTAAAAGTTTGTTTGAAAAATGGTAAAATCGACTTGTTGATTCCTGAAATTTTTCATTGAATTTATCTTCAGCGTTGAAACCTTTTATGATACGTAAGCCTGTTAAGGTTTCTTCTAAAGTAGATAAAAATGTACCTTGTTCCTTTTGAACGCGGTCTGATTTTCGCTTCAAACTTTTACCAATTCTAGAAATTATAATACTCATTATTGGTATAAAAATGAATATAAATAATGTTAGTTGTGGACTTATAATAAGCATGGCCACTATAGTAAATATAATAGTTAAAGGCTCTCTAACAACAAGTTCTAATACAGATAAGAAGGAATATTGCAAATCTAAAACATCACTAGTGACTCTCGATAAAATATCACCTTTACGTTGTTCTGAAAAATAAGAAAGCGGCAGTTCTACCGTTTTTTTGTAAACATTGTTTCTGAGGTCTCTAATAACGCCGTTTCTTAAAAAAACGAGAAAATAATTTGCTAAATAACCAGCTATATTCTTTAATAAAAACATTATGATTACTAGTGCAACTACAAAAACTAAAGCCCTTGAGTTATCTCCACCAGTAAACTCATTCATATAAAATGCTAGCAATCCTTCAGCATATTCACCAATGTCCATGATTCCAGACCAGAGTGGTTTTTCAGACGGTATAGTTTTGTCTTGCTCAAAAATAACATCCAACATGGGCTTCAAAGCAACAAACGATAGGGTGCCAAATAAAGCAAAAAACACATTAGAAATAATGTGTCCTATGGCAAAACGTTTATAAGGCTTTGCATACCTTAAAATGTTGAAAAAATGATTCATTAAATGAGTTTCATATCTTTTAAAATAGCGTTAGCTTTATTATCCAACGAAACTTCAGTGTCTTTGAAATTTTCTGATGCGTTTAATTCTGTGTTTACACTTACGTAGAATTTTATTTTTGGTTCTGTTCCACTTGGTCTTAAAGCTACTTGACTTCCATCTTCAAGGTAATAGATGATTACATTTGATTTAGGAATATCAATGGTGCTTTCTTCACCAGTAATCATGTTTTTTGATATGGATAATTCGTAATCTTCAAGTTTTACAACTTTTGAGCCATTAACGGTTTTAATTGGGTTTTCGCGAGCATCAACCATCATTTGTTTAATTTCTTCAGCACCTTCAATACCTTTTTTAGTTAACGAGACTAATTTTTCTTTATAGCAACCATGCTCCACATAAAGTTTTATTAATTCATTAAAAAATGAGCTTCCATTGGATTTTGTAATAGCTGCAATTTCACAGGCTAAAAGGGTAGAGGTTACAGCATCTTTGTCGCGCACAAAGTCGCCCACCATAAAACCAAAACTTTCTTCGCCACCACCAATAAAATCCAATCCAGGGAAATCTTCAATTAATTTAGCAATCCATTTAAAACCTGTTAATACAATTTTATTATCAACACCATAAGCATCTGCTAATTTATTTAGCATTGGCGTAGAAACTATAGTTGTTGCTATAAATTCTTTTCCTTTAATTTTTCCTTCAACCTTCCATTGTTTAAGTAAAAAATCGACCATCATCAACATGGTTTGATTTCCATTTAACAGTTGTAGTTTGTTTTCAGAATTGCGCACAGCAACGCCAAGTCGGTCACAATCTGGATCTGTACCAATAACAATATCGGCATTTACCTTTTCAGCCAATTCTAAAGCCATTTTCAATGCTGCTGGTTCTTCTGGATTTGGTGATTTTACCGTAGGAAAACCGCCGTCTGGTTTTTCTTGTTCTTTAACAATATGTACATTCTTAAAACCAGCACGTTTTAAAGTTTCAGGAACTGCAGTAATTGAAGTACCGTGAAGCGAAGTAAATACAATAGTTAAATCATCTTTTGCAGTTTGAGTTGCGCCAACAGATCCATTTTTTACAGAGGCGTCAATGAAGACATCATCAACATCTTTTCCTATATAATGAATCAAATTATTATTAGCTTCAAATTTTATATTTGAATAATTTAAAGCATTTATTAATCTAATTACAGCCTCATCGTGTGGTGGTACTAATTGACCACCATCTTGCCAATATACTTTGTAACCATTATATTCTGGTGGGTTGTGTGATGCCGTTAAAACAATACCGCAATGGCAATTTAAATGTTTAACAGCAAAAGATAATTCAGGAGTTGCACGCAAATCTTCAAATAAATAGACTTCAATGCCGTTAGCTGAAAATACATCAGCAACAACTTTTGCTAACGTTTTACTATTATGTCTGCAATCAAAAGCGATAACTGCTTTTGGCGTTTCATTTGGAAATTGTTGATGCAAATAATCACTTAAGCCCTGAGTACTTTTTCCTAGGGTGTATTTATTTATACGATTAGTACCCACGCCCATAACACCACGCATGCCACCAGTACCAAATTCTAAATCTTTATAAAAACTTTCCTGTATATCTTTTGGATTATTGGCAATACTCTCTTTTATAATATTCTGAGTTTCGTCATCAAAAGTAGGTGTTAACCATGAGTTTATTCGGTCTAAAATCTTTGGTTCAATGTGTATCATAATGTTTTAAATAAAAATGTTTTCAAAAGTAAACAATAGTAACTTAAATTACTTTAAAAAGTTGCTGTTTTCAAGCTCACAGAGCTATTTCAATAATTTATTTATTCAAATTTAATTGATCCTTAATTAAATAGCGTTTTTTATCTTCTTTGTTACGAAGAATAATTTCACCTAAGAAACCTGCAACAAAAAATTGGGTACCAATAATCATGGTAGAAAGTGCCATATAAAATTGAGGACGTTGAGTAATTAGCCTCCCTGAAGGATTTAAAAATAATTTATCAATACCTAAATAAAGCGCAAAGCCTAACCCGATTGTAAACATAATAAACCCTAAAGCGCCAAATAAATGCATGGGGCGTCTAGCAAAACGCGAGAGGAACCAAATGGTAATTAAATCGAGAAAACCATGAATAAATCGATCCATTCCAAATTTAGTTTCACCATATTTTCTGGCTTGATGCTGCACTATTTTTTCACCAATATTTGTAAATCCAGCATTTTTTGATAAAACAGGAATATAGCGATGCATTTCTCCGTTAACATCAATATTTTTAACAACATCTATTTTGTAGGCTTTAAGACCACAATTAAAATCATGTAATTTAACACCAGAAGTTTTTTGTGCTGCCCAATTAAAAAGTTTCGATGGTAGATTTTTTGCTATTATAGAATCGTAACGCTTCTTTTTCCAACCTGAAACCAAATCAAAATCTTCATTTTTAATCATTTTATAAAGTGCTGGGATTTCGTCTGGATTGTCCTGTAAATCGGCATCCATTGTAATAACAACATCGCCTTTGGCTTTTTCAAAACCAGCATGAAGTGCTTGTGATTTCCCGAAATTTTTTAAAAAACGAATACCCTTAACATCTTTATTCTTTTCTGCAAGATTAGTTATAGTTTTCCAAGATTCATCAGTACTGCCATCATCTATAAAAATAATTTCGTATGAAAAATCATGAGACTCCATAACGTTTACAATCCAATCATGTAATTCAACTAAAGAGTCTTGTTCGTTAAGTAGTGGTATAACTACCGAAATATTCATGATTTTCTTGGTTATAAGGTTAACGTTTCAAAAATACTGAAATTATTCCGTGTCTGGTTTGTTTTTTTTAAGCGCAGCAGCAACTAAAAGACCAATTATTGCAAATACAATTAAACTTTGCGATAAAGATTTTAATTGTGTTCCAATGGCATAAGTATCCTGATTTTTAATTTTATCTATATTTTTAATGATATTTTCAGAACTAGCACCTAGTTTAGTCATCCTTTCTTCTGTACTGTTTATTAATATATTTTTAACTTCATTTCCAGCATCGACATCTATAAAATTAAAAATCAAAATGCTTACTACCGTACTTATCATAATGCCAATAGCAACAGTAATAAAATAAGAAGAGAATGTGTCTCTAAAAGATAAATAGCCGTTAGAAACAGATTTGTTTTTAGCCGTGGAAATAACACCAATAATTATAATACACAGCGGAATAATCAATAGCATAATCCAGAAATTAACCAATAAATTTAAATCCATAAAGTAACTAATGATTGTAAATAATGATAGGCCGATACCAAGATATAAACCATAATTTATAGCATTAGATTTTAAAGTTTTTTCCATGATATTTGAGCTTAGTTTTTATTAATTAAGGTTGAGTCCAAATATACCAAAAACAGAGTGTTAGTGCTTTAAAATAAAAATTGAAAAAAATATTGTGAATTTATAAAAAATACTTAAATTTGCACTTCCAAAATTGAAATGAATTAAAGCATTTAGCGATGAGAAAAGGTATACACCCAGAAAATTATAGAGTAGTAGCGTTTAAAGATATGTCAAACGAAGATGTGTTCTTAACAAAATCTACTGCAAACACTAATGAAACTTTAGAGGTTGATGGTGTTGAATACCCATTAGTAAAAATGGAAATTTCTAGAACATCTCATCCTTATTATACTGGTAAATCTAAATTAGTAGATACAGCAGGACGTATTGATAAGTTTAAAAACAAATACGCAAAATTTAAAAAATAATTTTAGCATCATAAATATTTATAATCTAGCCTTTCATTTATTGAAAGGCTTTTTTTTTGCCTTCTAATATGTTATTTTTGATTTACTAATTATAAAGGTTTACAATTAAGGGGCACAACTTTTAACTTTTAACTTTTAGTTTTTTAATCATTTTATGAATTACATTCTCTTTGATGGACCTTCTCGCAATAATTTGCTCCCTTTTACTTTTACCAGACCAGTAGCTGAAATTAGAATTGGTATAATAACTATTCGCGAAAAATGGGAAGCTTATTTAGAATCAACAACTACAACAGTAACTGAGGATTATTTGTCAGACAGATATCCTATGGTTGAAATGGATGAGAATGTGATGATAAATGCATCTTATTTACCAAATTTGGAACTGGTTGAAATGGTAAAGGACCTCAAAGAAAACCAAGCTATATTTAAAGACGAAGATGTTATTGCATTTTTTGCTAAAGCAGCACAAGATGATATTGATTTTGAAACTTATGAAGCCATAGAATTTAATGAAGACCTTATAAAAATAGAAAACACTTGGGATATTTTTTCAAAAAACGCAGAAGTTATTCAAGAGGATTTTAACTTAATTACAAAAAATAGAAAATCACAACCTATTCCGCCAAGTAATAATGTTATAGCACCAGAAAATATTTTTATTGAACAAGGCGCAAAATTAGAATTTACCACGCTAAACGCAAGCAACGGATTCATTTATATAGGAGTTAACGCCGAAATCATGGAGGGTTCATTGGTTCGAGGTCCATTGGCTTTATGCGAAGAATCAATATTGAAATTAGGGTCCAAAATATATGGACCAACTACTGTGGGGCCATATAGTAAAGTAGGAGGCGAGGTTAACAACTCTGTTATTTTTGGATATTCAAACAAAGGACATGAGGGTTTTTTAGGAAACTCGGTTTTAGGTGAGTGGTGCAACTTAGGTGCAGATACAAATACCTCTAATTTAAAAAATAATTATGCTGAGGTTAGACTTTGGGATTACCAAACTGAAGGTTTTGCTAAAACTGGACTTCAGTTTTGCGGACTCATGATGGGAGATCACAGTAAATGCGGTATTAATACCATGTTTAATACAGGAACAGTTGTTGGGGTTAGCGTTAATATTTTTGGTAGTGGTTTTCCAAGAAATTTTGTGCCAAGTTTTAGTTGGGGCGGTAGCAGTGGGTTTACAACCTATTTAACCAAAAAGGCTTTTGAGGTTTCTAAGATGGTTATGGATAGGCGTAAAATTGATTTCACCGAACAAGACCAAGCTATTTTAGAACATGTTTTTGAAGAAACAAAGAAATTTAGAAGGGTATAATAACTTAAGAAATTATGTTAGTATTTTTATTCATCTATTTTATTGGGAAACGTTTTTATGATTTAGCTGGCGAATTTGAGCAAAATAAATGGTTATTTGCCATTTTAGGAATTGCATTGTATTACGGCGTAGGAACATTATTACTGGCTTTAATTATGGTTTTAGATATTTATTTTTTTAATTGGGGATTTGATTGGGAGCAGTCTTATGGTATGAACTTATTGATGATTCCCTTAGGGATATTTTCAGTTTGGGTATTTTATCAGTTTTTAGAAAATAGGTGGAAAAAATCAGTTTTAGTTATCAAAGATGAAATCCAAGATATTGGTAAAAATATAGAGGAATAAAATTAATCCTTTCTCACATATCTTAAATCCAACATATCAATGGGGTTTTTACCTAAGCCTTTTATATTTTTTCTGGTAAACCGGATAACTTCGTCATAATACAATGGTACCATAATAGCGTTTTCCATGGCTAAAGAATCTATAGTTGTATAAAGATGTTTACGTTGTTCAATATCTGTTATAGTAAATGCTTTATTGTATAAACTGTCAACTATGTCATTTTTAAAATGGAAATAGTTTGAACCATTAGGGGCAAAATTTTCACTGTAAAATATGGAGAGGTAGTTTTCGGCGTCTAAATAATCAGCAATCCAAGAACTTCTAAACATATCCACTTTGCCATGTGATCGTGCCGAACGTAAAGTAGATTCTGGCATAACATCTAAATTAATAGTTAAGCCCGATTTTTGAAGCTCACGCTGAATAAATTCACAAAAACTTAAATAATTACTAGTGGTAGTAAGTGTAATTTCTGGATTTTCAATACCGCTTTCTTTTTTAAATTGCTCAATTAATTTCTTAGCTTTTTTGGGTTGATATGAAAACCCAATAGATTTATCGTGTCCGAGAAGACCCATTGGTATGAAACCGCCATTTGCAGCATTTCCAATACCGTTTCGCAAATAGATCATCATTTTTTTTCTGTCAAAACCATAGTTTATGGCTTTTCTGATGAGTTGAGACTGAATTTCTGGGGTTTCAGAATCTAAATAAAAGCCTAAATATTCCGTGTTTAAATAGGGCCCACGAATCATGTTTACAGAGCCTGAGTAAGTCTCCCGAAGGTGTCCATCAGCAGTTAGTAATTCGTCTTTATAGGAAGCATCCAAACTCTTTAAAAGATCGAGATTCCCCTGAATAAATTGTAAAAACTCACTTTGTTTATCAGGCAAAAAAGTAATGGCAACAGCTTCTAGGTAAGGTAACTGTTTTCCGTGTTTATCCGTTTCAAAGTAATTTTGATTTTTTCTAAAAACCAATTTAATATTTTCTTCCCAACGTTTAAATTTAAATGGTCCTGTACCAATGGGGTGTGATCTAAATTCGGTGCCATAATGCTCAACAATTTCTTGAGGCACAACCGAACAATATTTCATAGTTAATAAACCAATAAAAGCAGGGAATGGTTGTTCTAATTCAACTTGAAAGACGGAATCGTTTATAGCTTTAAAATCTTTAACTTTATTTAAAACCCAACTTCCTGGAGCCGCAATCTTTTTATCTCTTAATCGGTTCAGGCTATATTCAAAATCTTTAGCAACCACAGTTCTTGTAGAGTCTTCTCCAAACAATTCATGTTTATGAAAATAAATGTCATCCCGTAATATAAAATTGTAAAAAAAACCATCATCAGACACGTTCCAATGTTTAGCGATACAGGGCAAAATATTTAAATTACTATCCAATTGAACTAGCCCATTAAATAACTGATTACATGCTGAATTATCCTGAAGTGTTCTTGAAAATGCAGGATCTAAAGTATTTAAGTTGGCAGATTCATTGTATCTAAATACAAGATGTTCTTTATTTATAGAGACTTTATTACTGCATGAAAATGCCATTAAGAAAACACAAATAGCTGATAAGCAGTTTATTATTTCTCTCATATTGAGTTTTATCATGTTACTTATAAATTGTAAATTTGTGGTCTTTTAAGTGTAAAGATAAATTTTAAAAGATCTTGAAACAAGTTCAGGATAACAAAATATAAATGAGTAAAAAAGTAGCATTTTATACCTTAGGCTGTAAGCTTAATTTTTCAGAAACATCAACGATTGCTAGAGGTTTTAAGAAGGAAGGCTATGAACGTGTCGATTTTTCTGAAAACGCAGATATTTATGTAATTAACACCTGTTCGGTAACTGAGAACGCTGATAAACGTTTTAAAACCATCGTAAAACAAGCTCAAAGGAAAAACACTGAAGCTTTTGTTATAGCCATTGGATGCTATGCGCAATTAAAACCACAGGAATTAGCTGATGTAAACGGTGTAGATTTGGTTCTTGGAGCAACTGAAAAGTTTAAAATTACCAGTTACATTAACGATTTATTAAGGCAGACCAAACGTTATACAATTTCTGGAGAAATATATTCTTGCGATATTGAAGATGCCGATTTTTATGTAGGGAGCTATTCGATAGACGATAGAACAAGAGCGTTTTTAAAAGTGCAAGATGGATGTGATTATAAATGCACCTATTGCACCATTCCTTTAGCTCGCGGTATTTCGCGAAGCGATACTATGGCGAATGTTTTAAAAAATGCAAAAGAAATTTCCAAAAAAAACATTAAAGAAATTGTTTTAACGGGAGTTAATATTGGGGATTATGGAAAGGGTGAATTCGGGAATAAAAAACACGAACACACCTTTTTAGATTTAGTAAGCGAACTTGATAAAATTGAAGGTATTGAGCGTTTGCGTATTTCATCTATAGAACCCAATTTATTAAAAAATAAAACTATCGATTTGGTTTCTAATTCACAATCCTTTGTGCCCCATTTTCATGTACCATTACAAAGTGGAAGTAATGCTATTCTAAAAATGATGAAGCGTCGATATTTGAGAGAGTTGTATTTAGATCGTGTTTCAAAAATAAAAGAAGTGATGCCTCATGCCTGTATTGGTGTTGATATTATTGTTGGGTTTCCTGGCGAAACCAATGATCATTTTTTAGAGACTTATAATTTTTTAAATGAATTAGATATTTCATATTTACATGTATTCACGTATTCTGAACGCAATAATACCGAAGCTGCAAAAATGAATCGTGTAGTGCCAAAAAGAACTAGAATTAAACGCAGTAAAATGCTACGCGGTTTATCTGTTAAAAAGCGACGAGCGTTTTATGAAAGCCAAATAGGAAGTAAAAGACATGTTTTATTTGAAAGCGAAAATAAAGAAGGTTACATTCATGGATTTACAGGAAACTATATAAAGGTAAAGACGCCTTGGAATCCAGAATTGGTGAATACATTACATGAAGTAGAATTAACCAAAATTGATGATGATGGTTTGGTACGGTTTGAATTTGTAAAAGAACTAGTGGCATAAAACAAAAAAACGAAACTTTTTAGTTTCGTTTTTTTGTTTTATGTAATGATTTTAAATTCTTAAACCCACTGGAAGCATGCGCTTGTATTTTCTATTACTTCTTACAAATTTTGCGATTTCAGGGCTAGTTGGAACTATACTTAAATTTCTATCATTAATTTGCTCAAAAACAGCAGCTAAAAATTCCTTTCTAAAATTCTCGTCTTTTATACCTTCTGGAATAATCATTTTAGTTAGAAAAATTTTTCGCTCTTGTAGTGAGTATTCAATTTTAGCCAAATGGCCATCTATTTTAATTTCAAATTGACGTAAAAAATCATTATCAACTAATTCTGCAGCTTCAACCATAACATTTATTGTTTTATTTCTTAGGAATCTTAAATAGTGAGTTCTATTTATCTAACTTTGTTTTGCAAAAGTACATAAAATTATCATCAATTTAAAGAAAAAAACAAGTTAATACCTTATGCATCAAGAGTTAATACATGTTTATTTCATGCCTGGAATGGCTGCTAGTCCTAAAATTTTCGAACATATTAGACTTCCTGAAAATCAGTTCAAAATTCATTACTTAGAATGGATGATTCCTCTTGATAATGAGACTATTGAAGCCTATGCACAACGTATAGTAAAACCTATAAAACATGAGAATATCGTGCTTTTAGGTGTTTCTTTTGGTGGTGTTTTGGTGCAGGAAATGAGTAAATATATTAAGGTGCGGAAATTAATAATTGTATCTAGTGTAAAGTCGGTAAACGAATTACCAAGGCATATATTATTGGCTAAAATAACTAAAGTATATAAGTTAGTCCCAACACAGCTAGCCAGCAATATAGATGTTCTAGCAAAATATGCCTACGGCACTAAAGTTAATAAAAGATTGGAATTATATAAAAAATACCTATCCGTAGATGATAGTAAATATTTAACTTGGGCTATAAAAAATATGGTTTGTTGGAATCAAGAAACTTATAATCCAGATATTGTTCATATTCATGGCGATAATGACGCTGTTTTTTCAATTAAAAATATCTCAAACTGTATCAAAATAAAAGGCGGAACCCACATAATGATTATTAATAAGCATAAGTGGTTTAATAAACATTTACCCCGTATTATTTTGAATAGTTAAATCAATTTATTCCAATATTTTATTTAATTTTAAACAAAACTTTTTAAAAATGAAGATAGTACAAAAATTACTGGCGTTTGTGGGATTATTAAGTTTATGTGCCTTATTTATTTATGCCCTACAAGATGCACCAACTGATGAAAATTTTGAAACAAAAATTATAAACGATTATAACGTTTATGCGTTACAAGTACCAGAAAATTTAGATTTTGCGGGCGAACCTATGCCCCTTAAAAATCCTGATATTTTGGAACGAATGGATAGAGAATTATTAGTAAACACCTATTGGCAATCAAACGGGTTATTAATGTTTAAACGTGCTAAAAAATATTTTCCAATTATTGAACCTATTTTAGAAAAGCACGGTATTCCAAACGATTTTAAATATTTAGCAGTTATTGAAAGCGGATTAACAAATGCAGTATCTCCAGCTGGAGCTAGAGGTGTATGGCAAATTATGCCTGCAACAGCTAGAGAAAATGGATTAGAAGTTAATGATAATGTAGATGAACGCTACCATTTAGAAAAAGCAACTGGAGTAGCTTGTAAATACCTACTAAAATCTAAACAAGAATTAGGGACATGGACGTTAGCAGCTGCTGGATATAATGCAGGAAATGCTGGAATGTCTAGACGTTTAAAAGAACAAGGTGTAAATGACTATTACGATTTGTTATTAGGTGAAGAAACAGGACGCTATTTATTTAGAATAGTGGCTCTTAAAGAAATTTTAAATAATCCAGCTAAATACGGATTTAATTTTAGAGAAAAAGATTTATATACTAACGTTCCTACTTACAAAGTCGAGGTTGATAGTGCGGTAACAGATTTTACGTCATTTGCTGAATCGTTTGGTATAAATTATAAAATATTAAAAATTCACAATCCATGGCTTAGAGAACCTTACCTTAATAATAAATCAAGAAAATTATATGATATTGATATTCCGAAGGACGGGTATTATAAATAAAATGTAATGATTGATTACGTTAAAGATAATTATTGGAATATCTTAATTGTATTAAATTATGTTATAGCAATATCTGCTGTTATTACCGTTATTCTTAAAAACATTAACCCATCCAAAACGCTATCCTACATTATCGTTCTTTTCTTCTTTCCTTTTTTAGGACTTTTGGTTTACTATTTATTTGGTCAAGAATATAGAAAAAACAAAATTTTTAGTAGAAAGCACGTGCTTAATCAATCAACAATTCAATCTATTAACGAAGAATTAGAATTAGATAAAGCAGAAATAAAAAAAGTAGATGATTATTTACATGAGAAAGTTAAATTAGTAGAGCTACTGTACAGTAATAAAAACTCACCTTTAACACTTTGTAACGAAATAGATATTATAAGAAATGGTAAAACTAAATTTGAATATTTATTAAGAGATTTAAAAACGGCAGAGCATCATATTCATTTAGAATATTATATAATTAAAGATGATGACGTTGGTACACCTGTTTTAGACGTTTTATGTGAAAAGGCTAAAAAGGGTATTGAGGTAAGATTAGCTTATGATGATGTTGGCAGTAAGCTGTCTAAAAAAATGAAACACAGATTGGTTGAAAGTGGTGTACAACATTATCCTTTTATGCCCGTTTTATTTTCCAAATTTACTGGAAAAATGAATTACCGAAACCATCGTAAAATAGCTTTAATAGATGGTAAAATAGCCTTTGTTGGTGGTATTAATATTTCAAATGAATATGTAAATAATGATGATAGTACTTTTTTTTGGCGAGATACACATCTCAGAATTGTAGGGGAAGCTGTAAAATCATTACAAATAAATTTTTTTTCGACATGGGATTTTGTTTCAAATGAAAAATTAAAAATAAACAATACCTATTTCCCAAAAGTAACCTGTAAAAACGACGTTGCAATACAAATAGCAGCAAGCGGTCCAGATACAGATTGGCCGTATATAATGGAAGCGATGCTAACAGCTATTAATACAGCTAAAGAATATATTTATATCACTACACCATATTTTGTACCCAATAAAGAAATTATAACCGCACTACAAATAGCATCAAAAAGTGGTATAGATGTAAGATTACTTATTCCTAAAAAGTCTGATTCATGGGTAGTAAAACATGCATCTAATTCGTATTTGGAATTTTTAATTGATGCAAATATTAAGATTTATCGTTATACCAAAGGTTTTATACATGCAAAAACCATAGTCATAGATGATATTTTTTCAACAGTTGGAACATCAAATATGGACTATAGAAGTTTTAATATAAATTTTGAGGTAAATGCCTTTATTTATGATATTGAAAATAGTAAGATTCTAAAAGAACATTTTTTTGATGATTTAAAAGACAGCGAAGAAATTATACCCGATAAGTGGAAAAATAGATCTAAAATGGAAAAGCTAAAAGAATCGTATTGTAGACTTTGGACCCCTTTAATTTAGCGCCCTCTTTTTTGCGCCCTTAACGATCCACCAGAACCATAATGTTGGTTTGGGCCAGCAGAACGTTTCATATTTTGCTTCATCATTTTTATTTGGTCCGTTAGCATGCCTTGCTTATCCAGCTTAGTAGCTTCAGTTAACAACTTTTGTGCCTCTTGTTTTCTACGTTTAGAAAAAGCAATGCCAGCTAAATTCAATTTAGCCATGGCTAAATCATGTTTCATAGATAAGCCCAATGCAATAGCTTTTTTAAAGTATTTTTCAGCTTCATTCATATTACTCTGTGATACCATAATACCATGCAAATAATTATAGTAACCCTGTTGTTTTTTAACTAAAGCGGCCTCAGGATTTTTAATTTTATTCAACCATTTTTTGGCTCCATCAAAATCTTGTTTTCTCAATCTTAGAAAAGCCAATAATATTAATTCATTTTTAAAATACAAGAATATAAATATAGAAGCCAGTAAAATAAACATGATACCATTACCTATGTAGCCTTCAGTAAATTGATAGACAGCAAAAGCCAATATGCCAGCTGCGATAATTAGTTTTATAATTTTATTGAACATTATTTTATAATTTAGAAAGTATAGATGACGTCTTTTTAACTATTAAAAAAGGCCACTTTTAATTTAGACTACAAAGAAACTAAATTTTTATGATAAATAACTTAAACAATTTCAACAAAAAATAGCAGTAGTATCAAATAAACAAAGGCGTTTTTGGGATTTTTTAATTGTAAAATGAAATAAAAAAAATTTTTACGAAAATGATTTGGAAAGTAATAAAGGCTTTGTATATTTGCCCTCGGTTTTAATAGACCATACTATTGTAAAATTACAATTCAGATTTAAAAAATAAGACAATGCCAAAAAGAACGTTTCAGCCATCAAAAAGAAAGAGAAGAAATAAACATGGTTTCAGAGAAAGAATGGCTTCTGCTAATGGTAGAAAAGTATTAGCACGTAGAAGAGCTAAAGGAAGAAAAAAAATATCTGTGTCATCTGAAATAAGACATAAGAAATAATGATTAACAATTGTTCATAATTAAAAGGTGTTACTTAAGTGTAATGCCTTTTTTTATGTCTCATGATTACTATTTTTGTAACAAATTAAAATCCAACAAATAACCAAAAGAAAATGCCAAAAAACGAAAAACTAAAATCTATTTTAATTATTGGTTCTGGACCTATTGTTATAGGGCAAGCATGTGAGTTTGATTACGCTGGCTCTCAATCTTTAAGGTCGCTTCGAGAGGATGGAATTGAAACTATTTTGATAAATTCAAATCCAGCAACAATTATGACCGATCCTTCAATGGCTGATCATGTTTATTTATTGCCTTTGAATACAAAATCGATAATCAAAATTTTAAAAGAACATCCTCAAATTGATGCTGTATTACCTACAATGGGTGGCCAAACGGCATTAAACTTATGTATTGAAGCTGATGATAAAGGGATTTGGGAAGATTTTGGAATTAAATTAATTGGCGTAGATATTAATGCGATTAATATTACCGAAGATAGAGAGCAGTTTAGAGAATTGATGGGTAGAATAGGTGTTGATATGGCACCGCAAGCCACAGCAACTTCGTTTTTAAAAGGAAAAGAAATAGCGCAAGAGTTTGGCTTTCCTTTGTGTATTAGAGCATCTTATACCTTAGGCGGCGCGGGCGCAGCAATAGTACACGATGAAGCAGATTATGATAAATTATTACGATTAGGATTAGAAATATCTCCAATCCATGAGGTCATGATTGATAAAGCGATGATGGGGTGGAAGGAGTACGAATTAGAATTACTTCGAGATAAAAATGATAATGTGGTTATCATCTGTTCCATTGAAAACATGGACCCGATGGGAATACATACAGGCGATTCTATAACTGTAGCTCCAGCTATGACATTAAGTGATAAAACGTATCAAAAAATGCGTGATATGGCTATTAAAATGATGCGAAGTATTGGTGATTTTGAAGGTGGATGTAATGTGCAGTTTGCTGTAAGCCCCGATGAAAAGGAAGATATTATAGCTATTGAAATTAATCCACGTGTATCTCGTTCATCTGCATTAGCTAGTAAAGCCACAGGTTACCCCATTGCTAAAATTGCAACCAAATTAGCTATTGGTTATACTTTGGATGAATTAGATAATCAAATCACAAAATCGACTTCAGCTTTATTTGAGCCTACTTTGGATTATGTGATTGTGAAAATACCACGTTGGAACTTCGATAAATTTGAAGGATCGGATAGAACTTTAGGTCTTCAAATGAAAGCGGTTGGCGAGGTTATGGGTATTGGGCGCTCATTTCAAGAGGCATTACATAAAGCCACTCAATCTTTAGAAATTAAAAGAAACGGATTAGGTGCTGATGGCAAAGGATACACAGATTATAATCAAATTATTGATAAATTAACAAATCCTAGTTGGGATCGTGTTTTTGCCATTTATGATGCTATTGAAATAGGAATCCCCCTAAGCCAAATTTACGATATCACTAAAATTGATATGTGGTATTTAAAACAATATGAAGAATTATTTCAACTTCAAAAAGAGATATCTAAATTTAATATTGATAGTATAGAAAGAGACCTATTACTTGAAGCGAAGCAGAAGGGCTATGGAGACCGACAAATAGCTCATATGCTGGGTTGTTTAGAAAGTGAGGTTTACAATAAAAGAGATGAGTTAAACATTCAGCGGGTATTTAAGTTGGTAGATACTTGTGCTGCTGAATTTACTGCTAAAACTCCCTATTATTATTCTACGTTCGAAAATTTTGTTGAAACAGCTTCAGGAGAAAAATACTTACACAATGAAAGCATTGTAAGCGATAAAAAGAAAATAGTGGTTTTAGGGTCTGGACCAAACAGAATTGGGCAAGGTATTGAATTTGATTATTGTTGTGTTCATGGGGTTTTAGCCGCTGCGGAATGTGGTTATGAAACCATTATGATAAATTGTAATCCAGAAACCGTTTCTACGGATTTCGATACAGCCGATAAATTATATTTTGAACCTGTATTTTGGGAACATATATATGATATTATTCGTCATGAAAAACCAGAAGGTGTTATCGTTCAATTAGGAGGGCAAACCGCATTGAAGTTAGCAGAAAAACTAACCAAATATGGTATTAAAATTATAGGAACTAGTTTTGAGTCTTTAGATTTAGCTGAAGATAGGGGAAGTTTTTCAACCTTGTTGAAAGAAAACAATATCCCTTATCCTGAGTTTGGAATTGCTGAAAATGCAGATGAAGCTTTAGCTTTAGCTGATCAATTAGATTTCCCCATTTTAGTGAGACCATCTTACGTTTTAGGTGGACAAGGCATGAAAATAGTGATTAATAAAGAGGACTTAATTGAGCACGTAGTTAGCTTATTAAGAAGAATGCCAAATAATAAACTGTTGCTAGATCATTATTTAGATGGCGCTATTGAAGCAGAAGCGGATGCTATTTGTGATGCGGATGGTAATGTATATATCATCGGTATCATGGAGCATATTGAACCTTGTGGTGTTCACTCGGGAGATTCTAACGCTACATTGCCAGCCTTTAATTTAGGAGACTTGGTGATGCAACAAATCATAGATCATACGCATACTATTGCAAGAGCTTTAAATACCGTAGGGTTGATTAATATTCAATTCGCAATAAAAGATGACATCGTCTATATTATTGAAGCCAACCCGAGAGCCTCGAGAACGGTACCTTTTATAGCTAAGGCATATAAAGAACCTTATGTTAATTATGCGACTAAAGTGATGTTGGGTGCTAAAAAAGTAACGGATTTCAATTTTAATCCTCAACTGGAAGGTTACGCTATTAAACAGCCTGTATTCTCTTTTAATAAGTTTCCTAATGTAGATAAACGTTTAGGGCCAGAGATGAAAAGTACAGGAGAAAGTATCTTGTTTATAGATAGCTTAAAAGACGATGATTTCTACGACTTGTATTCAAGACGAAAAATGTATTTGAGTAAATAGATGTGTATTTTGCCTTAAAAAAATGCGTTTATTCGATTTATTTGGATATATTTACTTTTAAATGTAATAAAAAACTGTTTAATATGAAAGGAAAATTACTAATTTTATTTTTAATTTTTGGAATGTATAATGGATTTTCGCAAGCTACAGAAACCATCACCATAGACTGGGGTCGTAACTCAACACCAACTGCTTCAGGCAATGCTAATACGGCTCGAACAATAGAAGTAGGAGATACCGTTGAATGGAATTGGTATTCAACAGGTTTCCATAATGTTGTTTCTAGTAGTGGTGGTACAGAAACTTTTAATAGTGGGTCTACTACTAGTAATCCAGGAGTGAATTTTAGCTATACATTTAATACTGTTGGCTCTACTGATTTTATCTGTCAACCTCATTCAGGTGATATGTTTGGTACTATAACTGTAGTTGCTGAGGGAACATTGAGCACAAGTTCTGTAGAAGAAAGCTTAAAAAATGTAAGCTTATATCCTAATCCTGTAAAAAATATTTTGTCTTTAAAATTTCCAACAAACTTGAGGGAAGATTTAAATATTGAAATTTATAATGTTTTAGGTAAACGCATTAAATCTGTTGTTAAAAGTAACGAAGTACCACAAATAAATGTATCTGATTTAAGTAAAGGTGTTTATTTAATCAAAATTTATTCTACAGAAACTAATAGTTTTATCACCAAACGCTTTATTAGAAACTAAAAGGGTTGGTCTTAAAAGTATAGGTATATAACTCAAATTGGGCTTATCGAAATTAATATAATTATCATTATTTAGATAAGCTCAATATTAAAAATTTAAATTCAAAAAGGCTTTTTAAGTCAGCTTCTTTTTTATTTCTTTTTTAGTTCAAAATTGAAAAAGACGTCGATCTCTTCCGAGATTTTGTTACTAACTATTTTCGGAATTTTTATATCAAAATTTGAGGCCGAAGTTTTGAAATCACCCGACATAGTTATTACATCATTTCCTGCAATAGTTATCAGAATATTATTTACTTTATGGGCTACACCATGAAATGTTAATTCTCCACTTAAATAAAATTTGTTTTCCTCAGCTTTAAATTTTGCAACATCAAAGTCTTTTATCTGTCCTTTTAAAGTAGCTTTTGGATATTTATCAGATTCAGCATAATTTTCATTAAAATGTTCTTCCATTAACGCATTTTTAAAACGGAAACCCTTTACTAGAATTAAAGCTGCAAATTCCCCATTATCTGCATTTAATATTGCTGTTACAGAACTGTTTTTTGCTTTTACTTCTTCAAAAGAAGGTACGGACGCCTCAAAAGTTACTTGACCAGTTTTAGTAATATATTTTGTTTGTGCTTGTGCAATTAATCCAACAAAAAAAAGTATTGGAAATATAAAATATTTCATAATTATAATTTTTTATTATTATTTTAAAATCAACCAAAAACTAAACCATAATTATTGATCTTAGTTTTCCAATAAACCATCATCTTTCCATTGTTGTATTAATTGCCTATTTTTGATGGGCATTAATCCAGATTGAGGCATAGGATTTGTAGCATTATTAATACGTGATAAAATGGTATTAACACTATTTTTTACTTGCGTATAAGTAACATAGGAAGTTGGTGCACCATTTGATGTTGGACTTCCATGGCATTGGATACAATTATTAGATATAATAGCTTTAATATCCGCGTCATATGTAACTTCTGTAGTTAACACTGGTTCTGCTTCTTGCTCAGTCAAATCATCATTACTATTACTAGAGCAACTGTAAACTAATACTAAAATTGATAAAATGTAAATTAAGTTTTTGAAATTCATAGCTTTAATATTTATTTATTTTTTATAGAAATGGGTGTTTTAAAAGTTTAAAAAGTTCTACTTAAGTTAAAACCAAAGTAAATATCACCGTCTGTCCAATCACCAGTACCCTGACCTAAAAAGCCATTAGTATTCATTGCCTGTGCGTTAGAAAAATGCATTTGAAACACATGACCTCCTGTTTCTAAATCAAAACCTATGGATAATGGATTTCTAAAAGGAGAGTTTTCAGCTCTATTTAAATGCCAACCATAATCAGCATTTATAGACCATCTTTTTGCAAGTTTATAGCGTCCGCCAAAACCAATTGCAAATTGGGAATTATCTTGATTATCATCTACAACATAATTATCATGAAAAAAGGTAGGCGCTAATTCTACAGAAAAATTAGTGTTTATTTTTCTGGATATAAGTAGTTGGGTCGTGTAGCCAATTCTATCCTTAAATTCAAGAAGTGGTAAATTAGCTTTATCTAATGCGGTATTAATTATAATAGAGTTGTAACCAACAATTGTAAAAGGAAAACCATTGTTTACTTGTCTTAAAAGTCTATACTTTGCAGATATATCATATATTTTAAGAAATGAACTTCGAGAAACACCTATATTAAAACCATCAGAAATACCGTAAACAAAATTTAATCGTGTTACTGCTTCATCTAATCCAAAAAACGTATTAATACCATCCTTAATACTACCAAACCTGTGGGATACAATAAATACAAGTTCTTCCTTTGCTACAAGCTTAGTCGATTCAAAATTTACAATTTTTAAACCTTTAAAGGCTGCTATGGCATATTCCGTTCCTGTAGAATCCGTATCTATTTCGTCAAGTAAGTCATTTTGAGCAAAACTTATAACTGGCAATAAAAATAGTAGTGTTAATAAATGTTTCATACTTTTTAATTTGAAATAGTACATTGGTCTAGTTTAACTTGTTCAAGTAAATCATCATACCCAATTATTCTTCCTTTCACGTTAATTTCAGAATCTACTTTTGTAGATGAATTTATATTTTCAGAAAACTGACAAAAAATTTGTTCGTTTAGTGTTAAATTATCTTGGTTTATTTCTGAAACAATACCGGACACTTCAATAGTTTTGTTTAAGTATTTTAGTTCAGTTTCAGACGAGTTATTTGAAAATTCAGACATAAGCAAAGTAGAGGATAATGCAAACTCTGGTTTTTCAGTTGTAATATCTCTGTGATTTTTGTATAAATAATTGTAACCAATGATTACGGATAAAACTAATAATATTATAAGATATAAATATTTTCGCATGATATAATAATATATTTAATAAAATTAGGTGAAATAAATTTTAAAAAAAATTCACAGAATTATTTTGACATTATGCTTTTTTAAATCCTCTAAGTGTTCTTCAATTTTAAATTCAGAAGCTTTAAAGTTATTCGATCTGTTTCTAGATTGTTCTTGTCTTGCAATGCTCCTTGCAAAACGCCTAACTTCTTCTTCAGTTTTTAAAATTATACCAGGAACTTTTACGTTTTTACCAAGTTCATCTTTAGCAACCATTGTAAAATAAGATGAATTACAGTGTTTTATTTTACCGGTTTGAATGTTTTCCGATTCCACACGAACACCAATAACCATAGATGTTCTTCCAGTATAATTAACTGAAGCTTTTAACGTTACTAATTCACCAACATCAATAGAGTTTAAAAAATCTACCTTATTCACGGAAGCCGTAACACAATAGTTTCTAGAGTGTCTTGAAGCACAAGCAAAGGCTATTTGATCCATTAAATTTAAAATGTGCCCACCATGTATTTTACCACTAAAATTGGAGTGAGCAGGTAGCATGAGTTCGGTAATTGTTATTTGAGAATCTTGAACGTGTTTAAACATATTTGTTTTATTCGTTTTCTTCAACTTTGGTGATAAAATATTTTGTATCGCCAAGCCAAAATAATGCTTTGTAACGTTCAAAATAATAAAGCTTTACAAATTTCCCCTGTAACCGATTAAGATTTTGAATGGCTTGTTCTTCATCATCCTCAACAGAAAACACGAATGTTTGAGCATCAGAAACACCCTGGCTTATCTCGCCTTCCCAAGTTTTAAACAGAATACCTTTATTACTAAATTTCACAAGTTTGCCAGCTCTTACCCCTTCGCTATAATGCACGAAGTATACAAAACTGAAAAATCCAATTCCAATTAATAATAAGCCAAGAAAAATTTTTAATAAAGTTTTCATTCGTTTTATTTTGAATTAAGTTTCGTCCTCTTTAGCACGTTTTATAATAGCTTCTGGAAGTGCTTTTTTTGCTTTTGCACCCATTTTTTTAAGTTTTTCAACACTTGTGATTAGGTTTCCTCTGCCCTTAACCAATTTATTCATGGCTGAAGAATAATCACTTTTTGCCGCATCAATTTTTTTACCAACACCTGTTAAATCAGAAACTAGACCTTCAAATTTATCGTATAGAGCTCCTGCTTGTCTTGCAATTTCAATAGCATTTTGCTGTTGCTTTTCATTATTCCACATACTATCAATAGTACGTAATGTAGCCAAAAGTGTTGATGGTGTTACAATAACAATGTTCTTTTCAAAGGCCTTATTATAGATAGAATTATCCTCATTAACAACCACGGCAAAAGCGGGTTCTATTGGGATAAACATGAGCACAAAATCTGGAGATTCAATATCATATAAATCTTGATAGTTTTTTTCTGAAAGCTGATCAACGTGTTTTTTAATGGAATTTATATGCGCTTTTAAAAATGGGACTTTGTCATCGTCATCTGCATTTACTAAACGCTCATAATCTGTTAATGACACCTTAGAATCTATAATCATTTTTTTACCATCGGGAAGATGCAAAACCACATCGGGCAAAACTCTAGAACCGTCAGCTAATGTAAAACTTTGCTGTACAAAATATTCTCTATCTTTCTCTAAACCAGATTTTTCTAATACACGTTCTAGAACCAATTCGCCCCAATTACCTTGCATTTTACTATCACCTTTTAAGGCTCTAGTTAAATTGGTGGTCTCTTTTGTTATTTGTTGATTTAAGTCTTTTAAACCTAGAAGTTGCTCTTTCAAAGCGGAGTGCATACTGATGCTTTCCTTTTGTGTTAAATCTACTTTTTCTTCAAAGGTTTTAATTTTTTCTTGAAGCGGATTTAAAATATTTTTTATATTTTCTTTATTCTGAAGTGTGAATTTTTCAGATTTTTCATCAAGAATTTTAGTAGCTAAAAGTTCAAAATCTTTCCGTAACTGTTCTTGGCGTTGTTCAACTTCAGCATCACGTTTTATATTAAGTTGCTGAAGGTTTTCGTATTCCGAATTTTTTCGCGCCAATTCCGTATTTAAAAAGTCTTTTTCTTTACGAATGAGTTCGCGCTCATTTTCAACTTTACTTAAATTATCTTTTAATTCAGCAATCGTCATATTCATTTGGCTCTGGCGTTCTTCAAGTGTACTCTTTTCACTTTTACTTTTAAGTTTGGTAAAAAGCATGCCTAAATAAGCACCAATTCCAGCAGATAGTAATATGGCAAAAATAAGAATAAGGTTGTCGTTCATTTATCAAAAGAAATATAATCAAAGATAAATTTTTTAGTTTTAAGACGGAAGGTAGACGACCGAAGTTTTTAAATCTATTTTTTAACCCTAAAACTCCCAGTTTTTTCATCAAAAGCAATTAAATCTTTTGGAAATAACCTATTAAAAGTCCCTTTTGAAATTAGGTTGCAAGGACTATCTGAAATCACCTCTGTTTTAGTCATCACAATTAAATTATCACATAATTGAATTGCTAAATCTATCTCATGAGAAGAAAACAGAATAGTTTTGTTGGTTTCTTGTGCTAATTTTTGAAGTAATTTTAATATGTATGCTTTATGATACATATCTAAATGGGTTGTTGGTTCGTCCAGAATAATTAAATCTGTGTCTTGTGCCAAAGCACGTGCAATCATCACTTTTTGTAATTGTCCATCACTAAGTTCGAAGCATTTTTTGTGTTTTAAATCTGTAATATTGGTTTGGTTTAAAGCATTATAAATTATGGAAATATCATTTTCAGATAAATTGCCAACCCAATTGGTATAAGGTTGTCTGCCTAAAGCAACCAATTCAAAAACAGATAAATTTTTAGAGGCTATTTGTTCAGTTAAAACCAAACTCATCACCTTGGCTAAATCTAAAGGATTATAGTTTTTTATGTTTTTTTCATTAATAAAAACAGTCCCGTTTAAACTCTTTTGAACATTGGTAAGTGTTCGTAATAGTGTTGATTTACCAACACCATTGGCGCCAATTAACCCCACAAGTTGCCCTTGTTTTAATTCAATATTAATATTTGAAGCTACAACCGTTTTAACTTTTTTTGAAACATAACCAACGGATAAATTTTCAGTCTTTAAAATGATATGTTCTTCTTTTTTACTCATTAGAATATCATTTTTCGTTTTCTAACTAGCAACCAAATTACAACAGGAGCTCCAACTAAAGATGTTATTGTATTAATTGGTAACGTTAAATCGCTATTAGGTAATTGTGCAATACTATCGCAAATAAGCATTACAATAGCACCAAATAAAAATACGGCAGGCAGTAATATTTTATGATTAGACGTATTAAAAACCTGTCGCGTTAAATGCGGAATTGCTAATCCAATAAATGCAATGGGGCCAGCAAACGCAGTAATTGTACCAGCTAGTAAACTAGTAGCTATGATGATTGTTAATCTGCTTTTTTTGATATTTAAGCCTAAGCTTTTAGCGTAATTTTCTCCTAAAAGAAGCGTATTTAAAGACTTAATGGATGTCATGCTAATCAATATACCAACGGAATAAATTAAAAAGAAAATAAAAATTTCACCCCATGATAGATTCCCTAAACTGCCAAATCCCCAAAAAATATATTGTTGTAATTGTTGCGCAGAACTAAAATACGATAACACACTTACTATGGCCGCAGTTATACTCGCGAACATAAGCCCGATAATGAGTATAGCCATAGTATCTCTAACTTTTAAAGACACCATTAAAACAGAAAGTAAAACTAAAAAACTACCTAAGCTTGCTGCTAAAACAATACCCCATTTTGATATAAGCAGTGTAGCAAAAACACCACCCATAAAACCAGATCCCATAATAACCAATGCTACTCCTAAACTTGCGCCTGAGCTAATCCCTAACACGAAAGGACCAGCCAAAGGGTTTCTGAATAAGGTTTGCATGAGTAATCCAGAAATACCTAAACCAGAACCCACGATTATTGCTGTAATGGCCTTTGGTAATCTGTAATTTTGGATAATGTGTTGCCAAGTCTCTTGCTCGGTAGCATTACCAATCAAGCTATTAAAAACACTTTTAATAGGAATGTAAACCGAGCCCAAACTAATATTTGTAAAAAAACAAACAAGTAGCACAAGGCTCAAAACTATAAATGGGATGTTATATGATCTTTGTAATTGCAATTAGTCTAAAGGTTTAAAAAAGTAAAGCTCGTGGGTTTTTAGTAATTCAGGATGACATATTTTTATGATGTCTTTTAAAACTAAATCGGGGCGCATCATACCTAATTCATAGTATAAAACCCCACCACTTTCTCCAGTTGTCTTCGTAAACGAATATACCTTTTTGTTTTGAAATGCTTTAAACATACTATGTTGTGAGCTTCCGTTTTTTAAACTTTCCAAACTATTATAATTGGAAGGACTTAACCAAATATCAGCATCTTTTGCTTTGGAAAATACCGATTCAAAATTCAATTTTAAACTACCAGTACCTTTAGTGTTTTTCCATAAATAATCAACATTAGCATCTTTTAAAAGTTGTGCCTCAGTACTTGTGCCATTTGGTAAATACCAAACATCATTATGCATAGCACCACTTAAAACTGTGGGTTTATTTTCTATATCTTTTGCTAATTCTTTGGCATTTAAATAGTCTTTTTCGATTTTACTAAAAATAGAATCAGCTTCATTTTCTTTATTATAAAGTGCTCCAAAAAACTTAATCCATTCTGCTTTTGCTAACGGCGAACTTTCAACCCAATCGCCATTATAAATAACGGGAATATTTGATTTTTTAATAGTTTCAAAAGAACGATTATTACCATCAATACCAAAACCAATAACTAAATCAGGTTTTAATTCTAATAAAATTTCGGTGTTTATGCCTTCGTTTTTACCAAGTTCTCTTATTAAACCATTATCAATACGTTTTCTTATTTTTTCAGATGAAATGTATGCTATTCCAGGAAATCCAATCAATGTTTTTTCTACGCCTAACAATTCTAAAGCTGGAATATGAGTTGTAGAGGTCACTACAATTTTTTTGATGGGATAAATAACGATTCCATCAAATTCATTTTGCATAAAACTTGTTTTAGCAGCATTCTCTTTTGTTATTAAAACGTATTTATAAGTTTTGTCAGATTTTGGCCAAGGGTTTTTAATTTCCAAAACTTTGTAAGTTTTATAATTTGTAACCGAAAATCCTTTGGCGTATTTGATTTCAAGAGAGGTGTCTTTTGTTATTTCAGGTGTTTGTTTACGTGTTTCTTCATTACAAGAAATAAATAAAAGGCTGATTAAAAAGAAAATAGTTTTTTTCAATGTTGAATTTTTATCACGTCAAAAGTAATATTATTTAATCTTTTTAATGAAACATTAAACATAATGTTTACTTTCGCATCGAAATTTGGTTTTGGTCACTTCACGTGATCAAATTAAAAGGGAATCTGGTGAGATTTTATTATCAAGTCCAGAACTGTTCCCGCAACTGTAAGTTTATGCTGAATGTATTTCAGCACCTCATTCAAGGAGGATGTTATTAACTGCAATTACCACTGGCATTTTGTTGGGAAGGTGTAATAACATAAAACAAGTCAGGAGACCTGCCATTTTTTTTAACTAAAAAAAACTTTCGGGAAAAAAGTATTTGGTATTATGAAAATTGTCGCTTGTCTTTTATTTATTTTGCTTTGTAGCATGTTAACACATGCACAATCTCTTGTTGATTCTATTCAAAAACTAGACGAAATTGTTTTAAGTGATGTTAAGTTGAAACGTTATGCTAAAGGGTACAAGGTAACTGTACTTTCAGATTCAATTCTTAAAAAAAACAATACATCTTTAACAGATGTTTTACGCTACAATTCTAATATTTATTTTAAGGAGAATGGTTATGGTATGGTATCATCGCCCTCATTTAGAGGCACAAACGCATCACAAACGGCTGTGATTTGGAATGGTATAAATATTAATTCTCAGCTAACAGGACAGGTTGATTTCAATACCATAAGTACATCAAATTATAATTCTATTGCCATACGTAGTGGAGGCGGAAGTGTTCAATACGGCAGTGGAGCGATAGGAGGTAGTGTACATTTAAATAACGATCTGAAATTTGGACGTCATTTTGAAAACAGATTGAAAGTCGCATACGGGAGTTTTGATACCAAAGAAACGTCTTTAAATACATCTTTTGGAGATAATTTATGGACTGCTAGCATAGGCGTTGCTTATAAGGATTCTGAAAATAATTATAAATTTTTAGGTACAAATAGAGAAAACGAAAATGCTGCTTTTAATAATTTAGATATTAATGCCAACCTCGGTTTTATGATTTCTCAAAAAGATGCTATTAAGTTATATCATCAAAACTTTTCGAGTGATAGAGAATTCTCTGCTACTTTAGTAGCACCTTCAGATAGTAAATATATAAGTGACGAATACAGAACATTATTAGAATGGACTAGAGTATCAGATAATTTTAGCACCAAGTTAAAAGCTGTAAATTTAATAGAAAAATTTAAGTTTTTTGAAAATAAAAACAGCGCCAACTTTTCTGAAGGGACCGCCAATACCTGGTTGCTACAGTATAATTTTAATTATAGATTTTCAAAAACATTAGAGTTAAATGCCATAACAGATTATAGTATTTTAAGTGCAAAGGGCGGTAGTTTTGACAATCCTAAACGTAATGCATTTTCTGTAACAGCAATTTTAAGTCATAAACCGTCACCTAAACTACAATATGCTTTAAGTGCTAGACAAGATGTAAATTCCGATTTTAAAAGTCCAATTGTCTTCTCTGGAGATGCAAATTTTACGGTAACCAAAAAATATACTTTAAAACTAAACGCCTCTAAAAATTTTAGAATCCCAACGTTTAACGATTTATATTGGCAACCTGGTGGGAATCTAGATTTAGAACCCGAATCTTCCTTTCAGATAGATTTAGGACAAGTAATTAGATTAGAAGATTTTGAAGTTGGTGTGAATACATTCTACATCAAGAGTTCTGATTTAATACAATGGCGGCCAAATACCATTACTGGTTATTGGAATCCAGTTAATATTTCTAATGCAGCTAATTATGGCTTAGAGCTAGAGACAGCATTGGAGAAACGGTTTGATAACCATATTTTTAAATTCAATTCGAACTATTCGTATACCATAGCAAGGGATTTGGTGAAAGAGCAACCTTTATTTTATGTTCCAGAACATAAAGCAAATGCATCAATAGCCTACAATATCAAGGCTTTTACAGTTTTTTATCAACATTTATACAACGGGAAAGTCGCTATTATAGGAGGGGAGTTAGATGGTTTCGATGTGGGGAATTTAGGATTCGCCTACATTACGAATACAAAAGCTAATAAACAGTACGTTTTAGACTTTAAAATCAACAATTTATACAATACATATTATGAAAATGTGTCACTTAGGCCAATGCCTAGTAGAAACTTTACTTTACAATTAATAATTAAATTTTAAAACTTATGAACTTAAAAAGAATCTTCGCTTTACTAATAACAACTACTTTTATTTTTACTTCGTGTAGTAATGACGATGATGTAAACCCACCGTTACCAAAAGGAAATTATGAGAACGGTATATTAATATCTCATGAAGGTAATTTTGGACAGGGAAATGCTTCTGTCTCCTTTGTGTCCTACGATTTTATGACTGTCGAAAACAGTATTTTTAATTTTACAAATAATAGACTTTTAGGTGATACCGCACAAAGTGTGGCGTTTAATAACGATTTAGCGTTTATAGTTTTAAATGTTTCAAACACTATAGAAATTGTTAATCGTTATACCTTTGAATCTGTCGCAACTATTAATACTGGTTTAAGTAATCCTAGATATATTGCTTTTTCTAATGGAAAAGGTTATGTTACTAATTGGGGTGATGGCAGCGATGCGACAGACGATTACGTTGCTATTATAGATTTAGTATCCAATACTTTAGAGAGTACGACTATTCCGATAGAGGAAGGTCCAGAAAAAATTATTGCTAATGATACTACTATTTATGTAGCATTACAAGGCGGATTTAGTCAAAATAATAAAGTTGTGGTCATAGATAATTCATCTGATTTAGTGATTGATACTATTGTTATAAGCGATGTTCCAAATTCTTTATTGTTTGATTCTTCTGGAGATTTATGGGTGCTTTGTAGTGGAAAACCATCATGGACAGGAAGTGAAACAGGAGGCCAATTGTTTAAATTAAATACGTCAACTAATTCTACAACTTCAATAGCTTTTGCGGCTACAGAACATCCAAAATTTTTAAAATTAGAAAATGGTAATTTGTATTATTATTTAGGTGGTTCTGTTTATAAAATGAATAGTTCAACAACTACATTACCTACTAATGCAGAAATCACAGGGCTTAATTTTTACAATATGGCTATAAATGATGGAATACTTTATGGTGTAGATGCAGGAGATTTTACAAGTAATGGTACTTTAACCTCATACGATTTAACTACGAATACATTAAAAAACACGACTAATGTAAATATTATTCCTAGTGGTATATATTTTAACTAAGTAATTTAACTAATAGGTTTTAAGCTTATTTAAAGCATAATATAAATTGAAAAGCCTACAGGATTTTATGAATCTTGTAGGTTTTTTTAAACATTATATCAATCAATATTTTGGAGTGTATTTGAACAATAATTTAATTGGATATTTTAATTTAATCAATTAGCATACCGCCCTCAAAAGGATTAAAGTCGTTACTATCTTTTACGTATTTTAAAGGTGCTTTTGCTCTAGATTTTATTGCTATTAATTTGCCAGTAGAACTTTCAATATCTGCAAGTGCCGCTGCTAGTAAAGTTTCATTAACATCGCCTAAAATCCCATAGTTAAATGGATCTTCTTCCAACTCAAAACCTAAGCTTGGTATTAAACCCGTTCCCGGAACTGATTCATCATTTTTGTTTACAGCATTAGCAACCAATGGTTGCATAGCATAGGTATGATTCGGATTTGCATTTTCTCTTCCGAAATCTGCGGAATCATAAATAGTGATTGATGCTTGTGTTTTTCCAGTGGTATTAGTGCCAATTTGAATAACATCTATAAAAGGATTTAAGCCATTAATTAAACCTTCACTTGCAGATGCAGATCTATAGGTAGTTAAAACATATAACTTTTGAAGGTTTAAGCTATTAATCGTATTACCATTTTCTATTTTAGTATCAAAATTGTAGATATTATTTGCCTCTTGTAAATTTTCGTTATAAATAACTTTACTAAAAACTTCTCCAGTAAACTGCCCAGTAATCATACTTGCTAGATATGTGCCAGTACTAACACGACCTCCAGGGTTATAACGCAAATCTAAAATTAAATGCCTGACGTTGTTCGATTTAAATTCAGCGAAAGCACTGTTTAGTTCAGTTTCAAAACTGGCATTAAATCCATTATAAACTAAATAGCCAACATTTTCGCCACCAATATTAAAAATGTTGTTTTGGTAAACAGGATTTTCTATATACTGTGCTTTGCTTAGTGATATACTTTCTGTTGATGTATCAACGGTATCATCGGAACGTTCAGGAGTACCTTGGTCATTTAAAACACCCAAATTTAGAGTATAATCATTCTGAGTTAAAAGAGCTCGAAAATTATTTTGTGTTAATATGGTGCCATCAATACCATAAAAAATAGCGCCACGTTTTAAACCTTGCTGGTCTGCATTGCTATTTTTTAATACGAGCCTAACAACACCAATAATATCATTTTCACTTGTATTCGGTGAAAAAAATAAATCGAATTCCATCCCGTTTGTATTGGATATGCCGTTAAACTGATTTTCTAATTCAAAATAATCATCAACAATCCAACTAAATCTATCAACAGTTTCTCTTTCATAAATCAAACTTTCAAATAGCGTTTCGGGAGTTGAATAACTATTTAAATAACTAGTATATTCTGAATTACTAGTAAATCTATCATTTGCTAAGTTTGGTATGTTGTTTTTATAAAGATAGAAGGCATTCATACCTTTCCAAACAAAGTCATTTATTTCGTTTGCAGATAATCCAGTATCATCATTATCTTCAAAACAACCTACAGTCGAAAGGGAAGCTATAATTATTAAAAACAGGATTCTTAAATTTTTCATTTTCACAATTTTATATAAGTAGTCTATAAAACCTTAAATTTACTTACAATATTGTGTATTTAAAAATTTTATTAGGTGGAAGACGGAAGTTAATTGTTGCCGTGAAATAAAACTGAATTTTGCTGGTGTGCCTGCGTAAGGGATTGAGCAATTGTTGGAGCTCCTCAGAGAGAGCGACTTGCGAAAGCCCGACCCGATAGGGTGACGCCCTAAAGTTTATTTTTTTAATAGTTATGTAACAAAACAGAAACGAGGTCGTCATAATATCAAATAGCCGTAACTAAGCTGTTTAAATTTAACTGAACCATTAAAATTTCCTTTTAGGGAAATCAAAGATTCAAGGATTCTTTAACCTTAAATAAATATTAAGAGTTAAATGTTCGAAGAACAATGGGGACAAACCAAACCAAAATGACTCAGACGGAGTTTTTAAATATTGTAATGCCTTTTAAGGATAAAGTATTTCGTTTAGCGAAACGATTACTCGTATCAACAGAAGAGGCTGAAGATGCTACTCAAGAAGTTCTTTTAAAGTTATGGAATAATAAACAAAAAATTGAAGGATATAATAATGTTGAAGCCTTTTCTATGACCATGACCAAGAATTTTTGTTTTGATAAATTAAAATCTAAACAAGCACAAAATTTAAAAATTGTGCATAGTAATTATGAAGACGGCAATACACAGTTACATAAGCAAGTTGAATTAAATGATAGTGTAAATTGGGTAGCCAAAATAATTGAAGCTTTACCCGAACAGCAAAAAATAATTATTCAACTTAGAGATATTGAGGATTACGATTATGATGAGATTGCAAAAATGCTGGATATGAATAATACAGCGGTTAGAGTAAACTTATCGAGAGCACGAAAAACAATAAGAGAAAAATTAACTAATACGCATAATTATGGTATTAAATAATATAGAAAAATTACTAGAAAAATACGAAAATGGTGAGACATCACTTAAAGAAGAGCGCGTGTTGAAAAACTATTTTACTAGCGACAACGTTGCACCACATTTAGAAATGTACAAACCTATGTTTGAGTATTTTTTGGTAAATAAACAAGAGCAATTTACTAAAGACGTTCCATTAAAAACAAAACGTAAATTTAATTACAAATGGATTTCTGTTGCAGCTATAGCTGTTGTTATGTTAGGGCTTTACTTTGGTGCCACCACTAATAATAATTTAGGTACTTATGAAGATCCGCAATTAGCTTTTAACGAATTTTCAAAATCTATGGAAATGATTTCGACAAAATTTAACAAAGGGGCTTCAACCGTTAATTATCTTAATGAAGTAAATAAAGGGACTTCAACTTTAGGATATCTTAATGAAATTGAAAACACAACACGTATAATTTTTAAAAACAAGAAATAATTAATTAACACAAATTTTAAAAAAATAAGATGAAAAATAAAATAATAGTATTCGTAATGGCCATCATGTTAATGCCTTTAACTGGCATGGCTCAGAAAGATATTTTTGAGAAATACAGCGATAATTCTGATGTTACTTATGTATCCATTAAGCCTAAAATGTTTCAAATGATAGCTAAAATGGGTATCGATATAGATGATGCCGAAGCTAAAGCGTATATGGATATGGTAAAAAGCATCACAAGCTTTAAAACCATTATTACTGATAAGGCTGATATTTCAGCAGATTTAACTAAGTGGGTAACATCTAGAGCAAGCTCTTTAGAGGAATTAATGGAAGTTAAAGATGATGGCACCGAGGTGAAATTTTATGTCAAAGAGGGTAAAGATGCAGACCATGTAAAAGAACTTTTAATCTTTGTAAATGGTATTGATAAAGCCATGAAAGGCAAAGGCGTTGATATTAATGGCGAAAACAGAAAAATTGAAACCGTGATAGTGTCACTTACTGGTGACATTGATTTGAATGAAATTTCAAAGTTAACCTCTCAAATGAATATTCCTGGAGGCAAACATTTAGATAAAAAGAAATAAAAAGGATTAATCATGAACCAAAAAATCATCAATCAAATACTATACACCTTAGTTGCAGCAGCTTTTTTAGTAAGCTGCAGCAGCGGTGTTAGTTTACAACGCTATTTTGTAGACAACCAAGAAACTAAAAATTTTATATCTCAGGATTTACCATTATCTATGATAAATGTTGATCAAACTGAATTTACAGAGGAACAAAAGGAAGCCTATAATTCGGTAAGTAAACTTAATTTTTTAGGCTATAAAGCCGATGAAAATAACGCAGAAGAACTTCAAGCAGAAATTGAAACCGTAAAAACTATTTTAAACGACGCTAAATATAAAGACTTAATGGAGTTTAATGATAAGGGCAATAAAATAGTTGTAAAATATATTGGAGATGATGAGGAAGCCGATGAAGTTGTTGTTTTTGGAAGCTCTGAAGATATGGGTTTTGCAGTTGTTAGGGTGTTGGGTGATAATATGAGTCCAGATAAAATGGTAACTTTAATGGGTGCTATGCAGAAGGCGGATATTGATGAAAAACAGATTGAAAATATTATGAATTTCTTTAAATAAAAAATTCTAGTTTAAATAGAAAAGGTTCACCATTTGGTGAACCTTTTCTATTATATCATTTTATTCTTCAATCTCGTTCTCGTTCTCTTTCTCTTCTTCCGGATTCCTTTTTAGGAAAAATAAGTTTATTATTATTGTTGAAAATACCAGCGTTAATATAGTGAGTACTATGAAATTATCTAAAATTTCAAGAATACCACCAACAAACAAACCAGCAGCCATAACACCACAAAGCACTAAAGATTGTTTGTCACTTATCATACTCAATATTTATATTCCAGTATAATTACTAGGAGTTATACGCTTTAATTCAGCTTTTATTGTATCAGAAACATCTAATGAATCAATAAAATTTGAAATAGAAGTTTGGTTTATTTTTTCGTTGGTTCGTGTTAAACCTTTTAAAGCTTCATAAGGATTTGGGTAGGCTTCTCGGCGTAATATAGTTTGTATAGCTTCGGCAACAACTGCCCAATTGTTTTCTAAGTCTTCTGCAAATTTCTTTTCATTCAATAATAATTTGTTTAATCCCTTTAAAGTAGATTTAAAGCCAATTAACGTATGTCCAAAAGGCACACCAACATTTCGTAAAACCGTACTATCTGTTAAATCTCGCTGTAACCTAGAAATAGGAAGTTTAGCAGATAAGTGTTCAAAAATGGCATTAGCCATTCCTAAGTTTCCTTCAGAATTTTCAAAATCGATGGGATTTACTTTATGTGGCATAGCGGAACTACCTACTTCACCAGCTTTTATTTTTTGCTTAAAATAGTCCATCGAAACATAGGTCCATATATCTCGATCTAAATCAATAAGTATGGTATTAATACGTTTTAAATTATCAAATAAAGCAGCCATGTGATCGTAATGTTCAATTTGTGTTGTGGGGAACGAGTGTTGCAACCCTAATTTTTCTTGAATAAAACGGCTACCAAAAGCCTTCCAATCTATATTTGGATACGCGACATGGTGCGCATTAAAATTACCTGTTGCACCACCAAATTTTGCAGCACTTGGTATATCATTTAATAAATTAAATTGTTCTTCTAAGCGTACTACAAAAACGTTAATTTCTTTTCCAAGTCGGGTAGGAGAGGCAGGTTGTCCATGCGTTCTAGCAAGCATAGGTATAGCCGCCCAGTCTGTAGATAATGTTTTTAGTCGCTTTAAAAGTTGTGAATATTCAGGAACATAAACATCATTCATAGCGTCCTTAATACTTAAAGGAATTGCTGTATTATTAATGTCTTGAGACGTTAAACCGAAATGAATAAACTCTTTATATTGAGATAAATTTAATGCATCAAATTTTTCTTTTATAAAATATTCAACCGCTTTTACATCATGGTTTGTTACATTTTCAATTTTTTTAATGGAAAGTGCATCTTCAGAAGAAAAATTATTATATATCTTTCTTAAATCATCAAAAATAGTCGCATCTACAGAAGCGAGTTGAGGTAGCGGGATTTCACAAAGTGCAATAAAATATTCTATTTCAATTAAAACACGGTATTTTATTAAAGCTTCCTCTGAGAAAAAAGGTGCTAATTGGTCAACTTTATTTCTATATCTTCCATCAATTGGAGAGATGGCATTTAGCGTTGATAATGACATTTGGATGTTGTTTTAAGAAGGTGCAAAGATAGTTTTTTTAGGCAGAAGACAGAAGGCAGAACATAGAAGTTTTAATTGCTGCTCTAAAAAAATACGATATTTAAAGAATAGAAATATTACTTTCTATTCTTTTCCTTTATTTTGTTTAATGTCCGTTTAGCTCTTGCTTTATAACCGGCACTTTGGGATGCGAAATCTTGTTCTATTATTAAAACAAGTTCTTTATGAATCCATTTAAGCTCATTACCAAATAAGTACAGAGTTTCCATCGAGTATGCTTTGGGTGCTACTTTATGCTTGCTAATCATCCAATCAAAACAAGCCTCAACAATATCTTCAATGTGTTTAGAATTTAATGTTTTTTGTAGCGTATTTGCTTGTTTAGAATAGTATGTTTTAGCAATAATTTCACATACTTTTGCTACCGGACGCACTGCAGAATCAAAGTTAAGCCTTTTCAGATTATTGGTGAATGTATCCAAATGGGGAACAATAGCGTAAATATAATCTGTACAAACAAACTCGAAAACCCAAGCCGCACGATAGGATACTTTATCATCTACCATAAATAAAATATCTACTAATTTTGGGAATAAACTTAAATCGTTTAAAACTATTTTAGCATATTTTAATCGATTTTCGCGAGATGCATTTACGGCACTCAATTCTTTATAGAAATCCTCTACATTCATCCGATAATTTCACTATTTTTAAATTTCTGTATTGACATTACAATAGATAAATTTCAAACCATGAAAATAGTAAAAAAGATACTCTTTATCTTGTTAGCTTTGTTTTTAATAGCTCAATTTTTCAAACCAGAAAAGAATCAGGGCAATATAGCTTCTATTGATGCTTTCTTACAGGAAACAAATCCACCTGAAAATGTTAAAGTTATTTTGAAAGAAACCTGTTACGATTGCCATAGCGATGTGACTCGTTACCCTTGGTATCATGAAATTACCCCTATAAATTATTGGTTGGATGAACATATTAAAGATGGTAAAAAACATTTCAATGTTTCCAATTGGGAGGGGAATTCAGTTAAACGAAAAGACCATAAATTTGAAGAGCTTATCGAAATGGTTGAAGATAAGGAGATGCCGCTTAATGTTTATACTTGGGTACATCGTGAAGCAAAACTCAATGACGTGCAAATAAATTCTGTTATAGATTGGGCTAAAAAAGTACGTGTTAAATACGGTTTATTACCAAGTCCTCAGTAGGTAGTATTCAGTAATAAAGGTGTAATCATTGGTATATTCGTGGTAAAAAACAAACTTTTAATTATCGGTTTTGTATGGCCTGAACCTAAAAGTTCTGCCGCTGGCAGTAGAATGATACAATTAATTGAAGCTTTCCAGAGTAACAATTACCAAATAACCTTTGCTAGCGCTTGTGGGAAAAGCGAGAATGCTTTCGATTTAACTTCCATTAGAGTCCATCAAGTTTCGATAGAATTAAACCATTCTAGTTTTGATATTTTTATAAAAGAACTTAACCCAAAGGTTGTTTTATTTGATCGTTTTATGATTGAAGAGCAATTTGGTTGGCGCGTTGCTGAACACTGCCCGAATGCTTTGCGAATTTTGGACACTGAAGATTTACATAGTTTAAGAAGAGGCAGGCAGCAAGCCTTTAAAGATCATAAACCCTTTGATAAAAAAACTTATTTGTTTAACAATACGGCAAAACGAGAAATAGCAAGTATTTACAGAAGTGATTTAAGCTTAATAATTTCAGAAGCTGAAATGGAGCTTCTCAAAAATGATTTCAAGGTTGACGAATCGCTTTTAATATATTTGCCATTTATGCTCGATGAAGTCGAAAATAAAACCATTAAAGAGCTTACTAGGTTTGCAGATAGAAACCATTTTATAACGATAGGGAATTTTCTGCACGAACCTAATTACAACGCTATTTTATATTTAAAAGAAATCATTTGGCCATTCATTAGAAAACAACTGCCTAAAGCCGAATTGCATATTTATGGTGCTTATGTGTCTCAAAAAGTAAATCAGTTACTTAATGAAAAGGAAGGATTTTTGGTAAAAGGTTTTGCTGAAGATGTAAATAAAGTGATGCAGCAGGCTAAAGTATGTATAACTCCCATTCAATTTGGGGCAGGCTTAAAAGGGAAACTTATTGATGCCATGAAAAGCGGAACACCTTGTGTAACAACAAGCGTTGGTGCTGAAGGTATTTTTGGGAATTTTGAAGCGAACGGATTTATAGAAGACCACCCACAAGATTTTGCTGATAAAGCAGTCCAATTATACACTGATGAAAAAACCTGGAATAATAAGCAGCATAACGGATTTCAAATTATTAATACTCGATTTAATAAAAGCCATTTTCGAAAAAAATTTATTACTAGAATTGAGGAGTCCATTGATTTACTCCAAATTAATCGACTAAAAAACTTTACTGGTCAAATACTACAGCATCATACTTTACAAAGCACAAAATTTATGAGCAGATGGATTGAGGAGAAAAATAAAAAATAGATGTTTTAAACAGATAGATTAATAGCATGTTCTATTTGAAGAAAAGCACAATCAATGATGGTACCTAAATTTTCAATGTCATCATTTAAAATGGAGAGTTCTGTACAACTAATTAAAATAGGAGTGTTTCCAGAATACTTTTTAATTAATAGTTTATAGTTTTCTATATCTGTTTTCGATTCTGTGTAATTGTACAGCTTTTGTCTTAATATATCGATGTTAGCCATATCCTGTTCATCGGGAAGTATAACTGCAATATGGTTTTTTTTGAGATTAGATTTTATATAGTTTGAAGTCATGGTGTATTTTGAACCAAATAAGACGACTTTATTTATTTTATGAGCTGTCAGATAATCTACCGTAAGCTTAATGGGATGACAAATGTTATAACTAAGATTAGCTAAATCATAAGTTTCATGAAGCGTGATGTTTGGTATGAGACAGTAATTTATTTTTAAATTAAATATGTTGGTGAGATGATTTTTTAATGTTGGTATAAGTTTATCAAATTTATCTGGTAGGTGTGGATTAATGGTATTAAAATCTACATTATAGATTAGGCAAGGAAACGAATGGTAGCTACCGAAACGTTTATTGTAAATATTATTAAGGTTTTCAATATAAAATAATGTACTTCTACTTCCTAAACCTAAAATTCCTATTTTGGGACTGTAAATATTCAAAATTATACTTTGTTTAAAATATAGTCAGCAAAATATTTTTTAGAATCTAATAACTTATCAATAATTTCTAGTCCAGAATTTTTCAGTATTTTTTTTAAAATATCATCATTATATTTTCTAGATCTTTCAGTATGTATGCGTTCACCTTTTTTAAATTCAAAACTTTTTTTTAATGCTTTCACGAATACAGTTTGATGTTTTGAGCTTATTAAATAACTAAGCGCAACACCCTCTTTCTCGTTATATTCTGGTTGATGCTCGAAATATTCTAAATCAAAATCAGCGCCTAATTCAATATTTATTCTGTGTAATAAATTAAGATTGAATTGCTTGGTAAAACCTTGTGCATCATTATAAGCAGGCAATATAATCGTTTTAGATTTTGTTAAATCTGTACCTAAAATAATGTTATCATTCACATTTAAAACACTACTGAGTTTGCTTAAAAAAGAAGCTGCATTATCATCGCTCATATTTCCAATATTCGATCCTAAAAATAAAATCACTTTCGGTTTTTCAGATAAGTTAATATCATCCAAGACCTGAAAATAATCACCTTGTTTAGTTGTTATATTTATAGTAGGCAATTCTTTTTCAATGGTTTTTTTTAAGTTATCTAATGCGTTCTGAGAAATATCAACCGGAATAAAATTAAAGTTAAAATTATTATTTTTCAAATACTTTAAAAGTGCTTTGGTTTTCATACCATTTCCTGCTCCTAACTCGATTAAATCAAACTCGATTTTAGTATCAATATGTAACGCATCAACTAATTTTTTGGTTTGATTTTTAAAGATATCATATTCAGAATTGGTAAGATAATATTCTGGCATATTCATAATTTTTACAAATAATGCGTCCCCTTTTTCATCATAAAAATATTTAGAAGATAATTGCTTGGGTGATGCACTTAAACCTTTATTTACATCGGTTTTAAAGCTTTCATTTATAGTTAGAACTTTTTCAGTCAAAATTTTATTTTTAGTTATTACTAGTTATTCAGCAAGTCTAATTCCTGAAAATTGCCACTGCGTATCTGGCGAAAAGAAATTACGGTAGGTGTGCCTGCTGTGATTTTTACTTGTAGCGGATGATGCGCCTCGAAGCACCATAAGGTTTATCATAAACTTACCATTATATTCGCCCGCTGCACCTTCAAATGTTTTAAAATTTGGATAGGGTAGATAGGCACTATTTGTCCATTCCCATCGGTTTCTCCATTCAAATTGATTTGAAGCAACTTCCCATTCAAATTCTGTGGGTAGCCTGTAACCTGCCCAATTTGCATAAGCATGCGCTTCATAAAATGATATATGTGATAAAATAGATTGGTTATTTATAGGTTTTAAACCAGACAAGGTATAGTTTTGCCAATCATTCTCAATTTTTTTCCAATATAAGGGCTTATTTATATTATTTTTATTGATCCAATTCCACCCATCATCTAGCCAATAGTTGGGGTTTTTGTAGCCATCGTTATTTATAAATTTTATAAAGTCGGCATTGGTTACTAAGTGTTTTGAGATTTTGAATGGTTCTAAAAATACACGATGATTTCCGAGTTCGTTATCAAAACAAAACGTTTTTTCATGATGGCCTATGCGGTAAATACCTTCATCGATACTCGACCATCCATAATTAGTATTAATATCTTCAACTAAATTTTTGTCGCTAAATTTGGGATATAGCGGGTTACATGAAAAGGTATATTTTAAATCGGTTAATAGTAATTCTTGATGCTGTTGCTCATGGTTAACACCTAAAATGATAAGATCTTTAACAGTTTGACTATTATTCGTTTTCAGAAGTACCGCAATGTGCTCATCAATATATTTTCTATATTTAAATATGTTTTCAATAGAAGGACGTGTTATTAGACCTCTATGATGTCTCTCTATTCGTTCGCCAAAACTGTTATAATAACTATTGAATAAATATCCAAAATCTGCATCGAAAACTCTATAATCAGAAACAAATTTTTTAAGAATCATTTCTTCAAAAAACCAAGTAGTATGTGCTATATGCCATTTAGGAGGACTGGCAAATACAGCAGATTGAGGTGTGTAATCTTCAGCGCCTAAATCCTTACAGATGGATTCAGTTTGCTTTCTGGTGTCTAAATAAATACTTAATATACTCATGTGTTTACCAAATATACTGATGATTTTTTTAGTAAAAAAAATACTGATTGTGCTATTTTAATAGAATTCGTTTTATTTTTAACTCAAATGAAAACGGAATTTAGTAGACCTATATCAAACAAGCAAAATCCTTTAATTTTTTAGAAATTATTAGGTGTTGAGAGCGTTTTACAAAACTTCAAAAGTATTAATTTATAACCCGTTTTTTAATTTAAATAATCAATTATTAGTGTTTTTAAACCAACTGTAGCAGTTTCAGTAATAACTATAAGATTGCTTTGGCTTTCAATATTTGGTTTGGGATCGATAAAGTACATTGCCGTATGTTCTGGAACATAATGCATTAAGCTTGCTGCAGGATATACTTGCAGAGATGTACCAATGATGATTAAAATATCAGCAGTTTCACAAATTTTAACCGCTTTTTCAATCATAGGGACATCTTCTCCAAACCAAACAATATGAGGGCGCAATTGATGCCCTTTTTTGCAAGTATTACCCAAAACTAAATCGGTTGTCCAATCATGAATATCATTTATATCAAAAGTACTTCTAACCTTTAATAATTCTCCATGTAAGTGAATAACATGAGTACTTCCAGCACGTTCATGTAAATCATCAACATTTTGGGTGATGATGGAGACTTTGTATTTTTTTTCTAACTCGGCTAAATCGTAATGCGCCTGATTTGGTTCAACCTCAAAAAGTTGTTTTCTCCGCTTGTTATAAAAATCTAATACCAATTCTGGATTTGCAGCAAAACCCTCAGGTGTGGCAACTTCCATAACGTCGTGTCCTTCCCATAATCCATCAGCATCTCTAAATGTTTTAATACCACTTTCGGCACTCATACCTGCTCCAGTAAGTACAACCATGTGTTTCATACTATAAATTTTAATCCAAAATAGTTAAAATTTATGTATCTGTTATTTAAGACCTATCAAATGAATCAATATTTAAACTATTAAAGCAAAAAACAATTTACGACTCTATATATCTTTGTCGTGAACTTAAATTTAAAAATTATGAAAAAGAAAATTTTAAGCATGTTATTAGCCTTACCCGTTTTATTTTTAACCAGCTGTAGTGATGATGATCCAGTACTCTTTATTGGTGCAAGTCAGACCTTCGAATTAAAATCAGTGATTAATTCAAATATTTCTGGTACAGCAACTTTTATTGAAAATGAAGATAGCTCAACAACAGTTCAGCTTCAATTAACAGGTACGCCAGCAGGGGGCATGCACCCCGCTCATATTCACTTTAATACAGCTGCCGAAGGTGGTGCTGTTGCTATCTCTTTAGGGACGGTTAATGGAGATACAGGGTTTAGTACTATTGTAGTATCAGCTTTAAATGCAAACCAAGGTGGTACAGCAATAACCTATGAAGAATTGTTGAATTTTGATGGCTATATCAATGTGCATTTAAGTGCTGCAGAGATAACCACGTTAGTAGCTCAAGGTGACATTGGTCAAAATGAGTTAACAGGTGCATCTACAGTTTATCCATTAAATGAATCGGCTGTTGCAGGAATTAGTGGTACTGCCACTTTTTACGAACGTGTAAATGGTGAAGCACTTGCTACATTAAATATTTTGAATACACCAGATGATGGAATGCATCCTGCACATATTCATTCAGGAAGTGTAGCTAACGCTCCAGGCGCTGTTATATTTACCTTTAATGTGGTCGATGGAAATACGGGAATGAGTAACACCAATGTTGCTAATTTAAATGGTCAGACGGCCTTTTTTGGTTATGATGAGATATTAAGTGCAAATGGTTATATAAACGTGCATTTAAGTGCTAACGAAACAGGTACCATTGTTGCCCAAGGCGATATTGGTATAAACTAAAAAAGCATTCACATTAAATTGCTTTGAAGAAGATTAAGAAAACCTATCCAATTGGATAGGTTTTCTTATTTTTATGGCATGATAGACTTGGCACTTTTAGAATATTTAGAAACCTACCTTACCAATTCCAGAAGAGAAAAATTCATTAAAGTACTATCTCAACGTACTAAACACTTTACGGTAGCCACAGAAGATGTTTATCAATTACATAATACCAGCGCTGTAATTAGAAGTTGTGATGTTTTCGGAATTCAGGAAGTAAATATTGTTGAAGAGCGAAACTCAAAGACTATAGATAGAGAAATTGCCATGGGCGCACAAAAATGGGTAGATCTAAATAGATACCAAAACGTAAACAAGTGTATGGTTGATTTAAAGCGTAAAGGCTATCAAATTGTAGCCACCACACCACATAAAATTGATTGTGAATTACATGAATTTGATGTTACTAAAAAGTCATGTTTTTTCTTTGGAAGAGAAACTCAAGGTCTTTCACAAGAGGTTCTAGATACTGCTGATTGTTATTTAAAAATACCTATGGCAGGTTTTACCGAAAGTTTAAATATATCAGTATCTGCAGCTATTATTTTGCAGTATGTTACAACCAAATTAAAGCAAACTCATTTAAAGTGGGAATTAACTAATGACGAAAAACTAGAAAAACGATTAGATTGGGTAAAGAAAACAATTAAAAGTTACGATGAGATTGTTGAATATTATTATAAAATAAATTAAAAAACTAGGTTAATTTTTAACTTGTTTACCATTGTCTTCAGAGATAACTATTAAGAATTCTCTACTATGATTAACTAAATTATCTAATAGTAAAAATTGGTTGTCTTTTAAAAGTAATTTATTATCAATATTTTGAGCGCCACAATAATCAAAAAAAAGCGGTTTGTATTCTGTAGAGATTTTTAAATTATGTACTAGTAATTCATTATCAAAAAAATTGCTATTAGAAAATAAAGAATCTAACTCTTTGTAGGTTATTGAGATTATAGATGGGGGTGGTGTTTTTTTCTTCTTGAAAAGTTTTCCGATCATTGACGCTATTTGCATAAAGTCTAATCCGTATTTAGGTGCAGCCCTATATAGATGAGGGTTGATTTTAACATCTTTTTTTATTTGTTCATTCAAAGCTACACTTTGCTCCTTTTCCTCAAAGGACTTTGATTTCATACTTCTTAAAAGAATTTCATCCAGTTCGTTGATGGTCTCTTTTAGCTCAACAACTAATACGTCTTTGAAATGAGTTTTATTAATTATTAGTGTTTTTTGGTTATGAAATAATGAATAAAAAATTAAGGTATCATTAATATTCACACCCATCTCAAAATCACCATTTTCATCGGTATAATTAATTTGCTCCTTTGTAGTGTTATAAATTGAAGCACCTTTTACAGTAGTTTTACTATCGTAAATTTTTCCAGTAATGTTTTGAGAAATCATTGTAATTGGAAAAATTGTAAGTATGATTATTTTTAGTCTATGCATTATAATCTTAATGATTTTCAAATAAATACATTATGAAACATTAATACTTTCTTATTAAGATACTTTAACAACCTTTTTAATTAAAAATTAACGTTTATCAAGATTTATATTTTAAATAAAAACTAATTTTATGGCATAAAAAAAGAGGAAATCTATGTGATGTCCTCTTTACAATGTATGTTCTTTAACCTTAAATTTTCCGGCTTCTACCTCGGCTCAATACCTTATATTCTTCATAACATTCGCTTATAGCATCAAGTATCTGTAAGTCGTTTGCCGTTTGAATAAAACCTTTAGAGTAATTACATTGGCTTACAATTTCATCTAAATCAACACGATCAACTTGTAACAAAACGGTTAGCATTTCTCTATCAAAACGAGCCGCTAATAAATTTCTAATTTCATCATCTTCTTTCATCTTTTTTAACTTACGTAGCTCATTTGGCTTTTTACCAAACATACGATGAAGAAAATCGGCGGGGTTAAAAATTGAGCCAATAATTTTACTAACTGTTCCTGGGGAATCTGCTTCGTAGCCAGCATTAGGTAGTCCAGAAATACTGTATCTATAGTTATTATTAATTGCAGGAACCTGTTTTATATCAACCTCTAAAAATCCAGTAAGTTTTAATTGGTTTACAACAACTTCTTCTAGTGCTAAGGCCAATTCTGTTAATTCTATTTTAGAGCTCCCATATTTAAGCCAATCGTTAGTAACTCTAACTTTTATAGATTTAAAACCTAAAAATGAAAAGTGAAGCGTGTCATTAACTTGTGCAGCAATTTTAAACTCACCGTCTTTATTAGTGGTTGTTCCAATAACCTGGTTAAGATTAACAATATTAACACTTTCTAAGGGTTTATCATCTGATGAATTTACTACAACGCCCAATACTTTATCAACTTCTTGAGAAAAACAAAAAGTGGAAAGTAGCAAAAAGGTAAAGAGCAGTAGGTTATTTTTCATAAGGTTTATTCTTGTCAATATCAATTTTTGATATAAAAGTACTAAACAAAAGCCAAAACCTTAGCTTAATGCCTTTTATTTTGACTAAATATTAACAGAATAGTTTATTTAAATCTATCAAGTGTAAATCAAGTTCTAAAAATAAACTCGATGCTTAAGCATCGAGTTTATTAAAATTATCTTCGTGAACGTCTTGGTCTAGATGGGCCTGAACCAGAATCGGAACGTCTTGATCCATCTGAACTCGAGTTTGAGTCACTTCCAGAACGTCTAGATTTAGAGTAGGAATCTCCGTTACCACGTCTTTCACTTCGGTTTCCAGAGCCTCCTTTTTTGTCATCGCGTCTTCCGCCACCACCAGGTCGTCCTTCACGTCTTCCGCCGCCACGTTTATCATCACGTCTTCTTCCGCCACCACGATTTTCAGAAACTTCAACATTAACAAACCTACCTTCGTATTTAAAGTCAGTAAAAAAGGCTAAAACCTTTTCCTTAAGTTCATTTTCAGTATTAAAAAATGAGAAACTCTCTTTAACTTCCACTTTAAAAACATCATCTCTCCCAAGGGTTAATTGTTCTTTTAAGAAATCTTTCAATTTCATCCAATCAAAACCGTCTTTACTACCCACGTTTATAAAGTAACGTGTAGAATCATTTTTTCCACCAAAATCTCTACCCCCATCGCGTCCGCCTTCTCTATCTCTAGAGCCTTCTTCAACATTTAAGTTTTTAGATTTTTGATAATAATTGTAAAAACGTGTAAATTCAACTGAAAAGAATTTTTTAATCAATTCATCTTTATCCGTATCGGCAAACAATTCATTGATGCTTGTTAAATGTTTATCAATTTCATGATTAACTTCAGTATGGTGTATTTTATTGGCAAGCGACATTAGTTGCACTTCACAAATATCTGCGCCGTCAGGAATTTCCTTTTTCTCGAATTTTTTATTAATAATACGCTCAATACCTCTTATTTTACGCACTTCACTTTTAGAAACAATAACCATTGAGATTCCAGTTTTACCTGCACGCCCAGTACGTCCAGAACGGTGCGTATAAATTTCAGGTTCATCTGGTAATTGGTAATTTATAACATGTGTAATATCATCCACATCAATACCACGTGCCGCAACATCAGTAGCAACAAGCATTTGTATTTGTTGGTTTCTAAACGATTTCATAACCAAATCACGCTGGTTCTGGCTCAAATCGCCATGCAAAGCACCTGCGCTGTAACCATCTTCAATTAAGTTTTCAGCAACTTTTTGAGTATCTCGTTTTGTTCTACAAAAAATAACCGAAAATATATCAGGGTTTGCATCCGATAAGCGTTTTAGTGCCTGATAGCGGTCTCTCGCGTTTACCAAATAATATTCGTGCGATACATTGCTGGTACTTTCATTCTTATTTCCAACCGTAATTTCCTGCGGACTTTTCATGAATTTTTTAGCAATCGTCGCCACTTCACGAGGCATAGTTGCAGAAAATAACCAGGTATTTTTATCCTCAGGCGTGTGCGATAAAATATCGGTAATATCTTCTTTAAAACCCATATTTAGCATTTCATCAGCCTCATCTAATACCGCATATTGGATTTTAGAAATATCAACCAAACGTCTGCTAATCATATCTTTCATCCGCCCAGGCGTAGCCACAATTATTTGCGCACCACGTTTAACTTCGCGCGCTTGGTCTGTTATGCTCGATCCACCATAAATAGCTACCACGTTTAAACCTTTACAATACTTACCATATTGTTTCATCTCGTTAGTAATTTGTAAACAAAGTTCACGAGTTGGCGATAAAATAAGGCCTTGCGTAGTTCTGCTATCAATATCAATTTTTTGTAACATAGGAAAACCAAAAGCAGCAGTTTTTCCAGTACCCGTTTGGGCTAAAGCCACTAAATCGGTTTCAGATTCTAATAAAATAGGGATGGCTTTGTCTTGTACTTCACTTGGTTTTTCAAAACCTAAATCGGTAATAGCTTGCAATAGGTCGTCATTAAGACCTAAATCTTTGAATGTGTTCATGTATATTTAATGTATGCGATTTGTTATGCAGTGTTACATAAAGAAGCGAATCGACATACTTAAACCTAACTTCTAGTAACACATCCTCACTCTGAGGAATAAAAAACTCTTCTTGAGTTTCAAGCGGCAAAGATACACTATTATTTTTGATTGACGATTTTTGATCAACGATTTACTATTTTATAAATCTTTGATATTCAATGCTTTGTTGTTTGGGCGTTTTAACACGCTTTCCACTGTATCTTTTTAAAACGTTATAGCGAGCACGAAGTGCGTGTTAAGGTGTTTATTATTTACTCAAAAGCGAATTCGGTTCCCGTCTATTTTAAAAAGGATGCCGTTTCAATCGTTAACGCACGTGTTTGTTAGATAATAGGTTTAATTAAAATTTTTTTATTTATTGGAGAGGTTCGTTTAACGTTGATGTGTATGGTTAGTGGCGTGTTTAAGCACCTAATTTAGCAAATAAAAACCGAATAGAAAATCCGCGAGGATTTTCGTAAGTAGGCTAGAACCAAGGAATAAATTATATACGGCTTAAGTTTGACTTTTATTAAATTAGATTATTAATCAGAAAGAATAAAAGAGAGAATTAAGGTTAATATACACGGTGAAGTTTTAACTTCGACAACATTGATAATCCTCTCTCTTTTCTACTAAAAACCACGTTCAGTTCTGTGAGACTTTAGATCTCGTTTTCAAGTTGTTGTGAGTGTTAGTAGTGTATTCTTTCCTAAAACATTTTGTTATGAATAAATATAATGAAACTTTTGGAATAGACATTAGCAAAGATGTCTTTGATTGTTATGGTAGTAAACAAGGTCATTTACAATTTAAAAATAGTGAATTAGGCTTTAAAAAGTTTCATAAAACACTATCAAAAAATAGTTTAGTGGTTATGGAGGCTACGGGTTATTATCACTATCGATTTGCTCAATTTTTGTATAAGAAAGATGTTTCAGTATCTGTTGTAAATCCTTTATCTATCAAGCGATTTATTCAAATGAAGTTAGCTAAAGTTAAAACAGATAAAAGTGATGCAAAAGCAATCTGTAATTATGGTTTAACACAGGATGTTCCATTGTACAATGCACTTACCGATACTCAAAGTGAGTGTTTACAGTTGTTTCGATTAATGGATAATTTATTAAAAACAAGAACAGCTACCAAGAACAAGATTCATGGTGAAGAAGTGTTAGGCATTCCATCATCTTATGTTTTTCGATCTTTAAAAAGGACTAAGAAATACTTAGATAAAGAGTTGAAAGGAATAGAAGAGAAGTTGTTGTCTTTAGTCAAAAAAGATCAACAATCACAACTCACATTGTTGCAAAGTATTCCAGGAGTAGGGATAAAAACTGCACTGTTTTTAATTATAGTTACTGATGGATTTAACAAGTTTGAAACCGCTTCACAATTGTGTAGCTATGTTGGCATCACTCCAACGATAAGAGAATCTGGGAATAGTGTAAGAGGAAGATCCAGAATCAGTAAAGTTGGCAACAGAAAATTAAGGAATTTACTATTCTTATGTTCGATGAGCGCTTATAAACACAACAAATCTTGTATGGCGATATTTGAACGAATCACCAATAAAGGAAAGAGTAAAAAGTTAGCATTAATAGCAGTTTCCAATAAATTACTCAAACAATGTTTTGCCATTGCAAAGTCTGGACGTCCATATGATCCGGCCTTTGTTTCTGTTTTAGTATCTAAATAGTCAGTGGTAAAAAAGGGTATGAAAAAAGCTTAAACTAATGTTTAAGCCTAGAATAATATTGCGCAAAATTAATGAAGAAAAGAGTTGCTTTTTAACTCAGTTCTTTGTTGTAACCAGTACTTTTTTCAGTCATAATGAAATCTGCATTTTGCAATTAAAATTTCGCCTTCTCTATATTGGTAAATCAGTCTATGCTCGCTATCAATTCGTCTTGACCAAAATCCAGCGTATTTATGTTTTAGCGGTTCAGGTTTTCCAATTCCATCAAAAGGGTTTCGAGCGATGTCTTTGAGAAGTTCATTTATTTTCTTCAGTTTTTTCTTATCTGTTTTTTGCCAATACAAATAATCATCCCAAGATTCGTCAACAAAAATATACTTCATCTTAATTTTCGATTAGGTCTTTGTTGAAAGTCGTTCCGCTTTTTAGTTTGTCAATTGCAGAATCTAATCGTAACTCATTCTTTCGTGAAGATAGTTCGTGATTTGTAGCCATTAAAGAATTATATTCTTGCAAAGACATAACCACAATACCAGAATCTTTTCCACGATTTATAATCAAAGTCTCAAAGTTCTTTACAACTCGGTCTAAGTATGTTTTAATATCTTTTCTGAAATCAGAAACAGTTGTTATTTGCATAATATTGTATTTTATAAAGTACAAATATATGTACAAAACATGAATTATGCAATTTTTTCCGGTAATTAACGCCAACGGAATTGTGTATGGTTAGTTGCGTGGTTAAGCAACTAATTTAGTAAACAAATACGAACCCGAGAAAATTCCGAAGGAATTTTCCAAATAAGCACTTGCCAAAGCAATTAATTATACACGGCTTAAGTTTGACTTTTATTAAATTAGATTATTAATCAGAAAGAATAAAAGAGAGAATTAAGGTTAATATACACGGTGAAGTTTTAACTTCGACAACATTGATAATCCTCTCTCTTTTCTACTAAAAACCACGTTCAGTTCTGTGAGACTTTAGATCTCGTTTTCAAGTTGTTGTGAGTGTTAGTAGTGTATTCTTTCCTAAAACATTTTGTTATGAATAAATATAATGAAACTTTTGGAATAGACATTAGCAAAGATGTCTTTGATTGTTATGGTAGTAAACAAGGTCATTTACAATTTAAAAATAGTGAATTAGGCTTTAAAAAGTTTCATAAAACACTATCAAAAAATAGTTTAGTGGTTATGGAGGCTACGGGTTATTATCACTATCGATTTGCTCAATTTTTGTATAAGAAAGATGTTTCAGTATCTGTTGTAAATCCTTTATCTATCAAGCGATTTATTCAAATGAAGTTAGCTAAAGTTAAAACAGATAAAAGTGATGCAAAAGCAATCTGTAATTATGGTTTAACACAGGATGTTCCATTGTACAATGCACTTACCGATACTCAAAGTGAGTGTTTACAGTTGTTTCGATTAATGGATAATTTATTAAAAACAAGAACAGCTACCAAGAACAAGATTCATGGTGAAGAAGTGTTAGGCATTCCATCATCTTATGTTTTTCGATCTTTAAAAAGGACTAAGAAATACTTAGATAAAGAGTTGAAAGGAATAGAAGAGAAGTTGTTGTCTTTAGTCAAAAAAGATCAACAATCACAACTCACATTGTTGCAAAGTATTCCAGGAGTAGGGATAAAAACTGCACTGTTTTTAATTATAGTTACTGATGGATTTAACAAGTTTGAAACCGCTTCACAATTGTGTAGCTATGTTGGCATCACTCCAACGATAAGAGAATCTGGGAATAGTGTAAGAGGAAGATCCAGAATCAGTAAAGTTGGCAACAGAAAATTAAGGAATTTACTATTCTTATGTTCGATGAGCGCTTATAAACACAACAAATCTTGTATGGCGATATTTGAACGAATCACCAATAAAGGAAAGAGTAAAAAGTTAGCATTAATAGCAGTTTCCAATAAATTACTCAAACAATGTTTTGCCATTGCAAAGTCTGGACGTCCATATGATCCGGCCTTTGTTTCTGTTTTAGTATCTAAATAGTCAGTGGTAAAAAAGGGTATGAAAAAAGCTTAAACTAATGTTTAAGCCTAGAATAATATTGCGCAAAATTAATGAAGAAAAGAGTTGCTTTTTAACTCAGTTCTTTGTTGGCAAACGTTATTTTACATCTGTAGGTTTAAATTCAATTTTGCTCCTAAAGCATTGAAAATTCGCATTACAGTTTCAAAAGTCACATTTCCAGTGCTGTTTTCAAGTCTAGATATTTGAGCTTTTTTTACTCCAACTAATTCTCCTAATTGCTCTTGAGTAAGTTTTCGTTTTTTTCGTGCGGTTTTTATCATATCGCCAATCAATTCAAGTTTCAACTCAAATTCATATTCATCTCGTTCTTCAGTTCCCTTTTTTCCAATTAAAAGGTCTTCTGCTTGGTCTAAAGTGTAACTTTTCATTTCTTTTTATTTTTAAAATATGTACTTCTTATTTTGTCCGCTTTGTCGATTTCTTTCTTATCCACTTTGCTTGTTTTCTTAATAATTCCATGAGTTGCAAAAACTAACGTCTCGGTCTTATCATCTTTGTCCCAAAATGCTAAAAGACGATATTGAATTCCGGAATATAAAGTTCTGAATTCCCAAATATCATCAGTCAGTTTTTTGAAGAACTTTGGGTCAAATTGTTGTTCGGCTCTTCTTATATTTTGAAATATCTTTTTCCTTGCTTTTAAGTTTTGCTTTTCTATAAATTCAAAAGCTTCTTCAAGCAATTTCGTTTCAAATCGTTTTATCATTCTTATTAGAAAATCAAATTTGATACAAATATAAATAAAGTTTCGTTAATTGTAAACTTTTGAGTGAGTTTTTAATGTTTGCCAACGTGATTGTGTATGGTTAGTTGCGTGGTTAAGCAACTAATTTAGCAAATAAATCACAGATAGAATATTCCGCAGGAATGTTCGTAAGTCGGCAGTGACCCAGCAATTAATTATACACGGTGTTGTGCGCAGGCTTTCCACGCTCTAATTCGTTTTCTACTCTTTTTTCGAGCTCTTTTTGTTTAAATTCAAACCAGTTTTGTCTAAAATCAGAATGGTCAACTTTATGCTTGAAATTCTGAAATGGCTTTTTATTTGCTAATACGTTTTCCAATTCCGCCTTTAGATTTTGGTCAGACATCTGCTCAACAAAAAGTTCCATAATTTTGAACGACTCAAAACTTTCTAAAGTCTCAATTTTTATAAAATCCGTTTTATGCTTTTTCACTTTTTCTAAACTGTCACTAAAAGCCTCTTTAAAGTCTTCGTCATCGGAAAATTGCGAGAAGTTTGGAATTGCAATAATTTCATCAGTTTTGGAATTGTAATAGCAGTTAAATCCGCTATCCAATTCTTGCGCTATTTTCTTAATTATTGCTTTCTCCAATTCCGTTTTAGTTTACTTGTTTTACTAAACTTTTGCTCTTATTCATTAAATATATTACTCTACCAAAATACATTAAAAATGGTATTCCAGAACCTAATGTAATAGCAAATAAGAATGTATCATAACCCCAAGCTCCATAAACAACTATTAAAAACGCAATTATCATCAATAATAATCCGATATAAATCCAGAGTTTTTTTTCCAATATTCTCTTTGAAAATAGGCAAACAATTAATATTATTTTGCCAATCAAAGAAACCAAAGCTGTTATTATCAAACTACTTTCAAAAGGATATTCTTTTTGGAAATCAATTCCATTTTTTAAAAGCGAAGGAATACTTATAAATTCGAACATTGCCATAATTCCGTATCCGTGTCCAGCTGGAACACCAATCAGAATTATTGAGTTCAAAATTAAGGTTATTATTATAGCTCTTTTTATCAATTCGAGTGAGTTTTTCAGCTGTCTTGTCCTGAAATATGGCTACAGGTTAAAATTGAATTTTATGCTGATTAATTTATATACCATATTCGGTGTTTTGAAGTCTAAAGATAAATGTAATCTTATTTCATTGTATAAATTAATTGCATTTTTTGCTAGCTGTCTTTAGCGTGTGCTACGTTATTAAAGGTTTGGTCGAGATAAAATTCATCTTTTAAGATGCCGTTTACACGTTCTGCCATTGCATTTTCGTAGCAATGATTTTCTTCGGTCATACTAATATCTATCTTTTTTCTTTTAAGTATTTGTGTGTATACATTGCTACAATATTGTATTCCTCTATCAGAATGATGTATAAGTCCATTAATATTTTTAGCTTGATAAATAGCCTTATTGAGTGCTCTTACACATCCTTTAAGTTCTAGGCTATCACTAAGGTCATAACCAACTATTTTTCTAGAATACATATCAGTTATTAAAGCTAAATAACAAAACCCTTTTATGGTTCTAATGTAAGTTATATCACTCACCCAAACTTGATTTGGTTTTGTGATTTCTAGGTCTTTTATAATATTCTTATACTTATAAAAACGATGATATGAGTTTGTGGTTCTCGCACTGGTTTTCTTTCTAAGTGTTAGCATTTGGTGTTTTCTAAGAATATTAAATAAAGTATCTCTACCAACCTTAATATTAGCTTTATTAAAATCAATATCTAATGATTTTATAAGTTTACGCACGCCTTCTCTAGGAAGAGATTTGCGTCTTTTTCTAACTATGTTTATAATCAGTTGTTCTAGTTTTAAACGGTTATCAGCTCTAGATTTGTATTTATAATACGCATCGCGTTTAAGTCCAAAACAATTAGTTATAGTAGTTAAAGAAGCAAATCCCTTAGATTTCTCTTTAGCTTTAATTAAGGCTTTATACTTAGCTTTTTTTTTAGTTCATTAACAGATTTATAGCCTAGATCCTCCGCAGCTACTTCTAGGTAAGAATCCAGTACCATAGCATCGAGATCCTTTTTAAGCAGCAGTTTTTTAAGCTGTTCAATCTCTTTTTGAAGTGCTTTAATTCTAGATATTTCGTCTTTAGTTTCCACTTTTACTCGGGTGTTCATTAAGTCTTTACGATTGTACTTTTTAATCCACACATTCACTGTTGTAGGTGCAATAGAGTAGAGTTTACAAAGTTCACTCTTTGTGTGTTTTCCGATAGTAAGTTCGGCTAAAATTTTTAATTTAAAAGGTTCACTGTAACGTCTAATTACTTTGTCATTTCTATACATAATGTTTAAAATTATGTAGCCTTATTTCAGGACGGGTCAAGCTTGCGCACAACGTTGTTGTGTATGGTTAGTTGCGTGTTTAATGAACTAATTTAGTAAACAAAAACGAACGCGAGAAAATTCCGAAGGAATTTTCCAAATAAGCACTTGCCAAAGCAATTAATTATACACGGTGTTGTAAGCAGTGCTTTATTCATCATAATTCTCAAGCTTTCTTAATTTCCAAAATTCTTTATCCTGTTTTACTTCTCTTTGTTTTTTAAATACAATTTTAAATGAAAAATAGAATGAAATAAAAATCAAAATGCAAGTAATAACGAAAACAGATTTAACTAAAAAACTGTCATTCCATAATTCAAATAGTTCTTTTAAAATGTAAAATTCGAATACATATAAAGCTGTACTCAAAACAAAATATAAAACCAATAAAGTCATAACACTTATAAAGTCCCAAAACCAAGAGTTTCTCATCTTGTGATTTAATTCGGCAGGCAAATAAAATGGCAAAAAAGAAATATTGAAATCGTTAAAATAATGTCTTTCTAAATCATCAGGTTTCATTTCAGTTTTGTTAATTAGGTTGAATAGAACTTTCGCTTGATGCATTAAATGTTCTCGTCTGAACTCTCCAACAAATACAATCAGATAAACTATTGCAAAAATTGGTGGAATAAATATTTTGATAACTTTTAAATCCGTTATGTCAATTACTCCGAACTTTACTGATGTCAAAGTACTTTCTTGCAATAAGTAGTAAATAAAAAGAATCGCAACTAAATACATTAAATATTTATAGACCAATTTCGAAGTCTCTTTGATATTACTGATAACTGTGTTTAAATAATCTTTAACAGTTTCAATTTCATTATCATTATAAAATTTAATTAGTGTTTCAGTTTTCATTTATTGTTCGTTGATGTTGGTTTTCACGCATTGCTTACAACGTTTGGTGTATGATTAGTTGCGTGGTTAAGCAACTAATTTAGCAAATAAATCACAGATAGAATATTCCGCAGGAATGTTCGTAAGTCGGCAGTGACCAAGCAATTAATTATACACGGTGTTACCACACGTTTTTATTTCCATTCTACTTTGTAATCCGCTGTCTGTGTTCCGTTAACAGATAATGAAATATTTTCTAAAGTTCGATGTATTACTTTATATTCTAAAGTTATAATATTTCCTTTTATTGTTTTGTTGGTCAATTCAATTGACGGAATTAACAGACTGTATTTGTCAATGTCATTTAGATATTCTTCGTTACTTGGTTTAGGTAAATTATTTAGAGAAGCATAAGTTTCCCAAGGCGAACCCAAAAGTGAAATTTCAGTTTCGATTTTATCAACTTTTACTACAAATACAAATTTGTTATCAGTTCCAATTTTAATTGTTCCATTCTCGGGATTTATCACAGTTATTCCTTGAGTGAAGAGATTATGGGAAATTGTCGCAGGTAAATCATAAAACTTTTCACGATTATATTTTTCGTTTAGCAAAGTCCATTTTTGTTCAGTTGGATAGTGGGAATAAAAGAATTCTTTGGGATTCGTAAGAAACCAATATTCGTCAAAAGCCTTTTCAAATCGATTCCCGAATACAGTACCACTCGCCCAAGTTGTATCTAACAAAAACCATTTTCCATTAATCTTAACAGCGTTCCAAGCGTGGTCGGGAACTGTTTTTTCTTCATTGCTTTCTAAATATTGTCTTGACAGACCAACAATATAAACACATTCAATTCCAGCGTCATCACAAAGGCTTTTGAAAAGTTTAGCATATCCGCCACAAACTGCCATTTTTGTGTCTAATGTATTTTTAATAATGTCAGTTGTTGAATCTTTCGATTTACTATAAAGTTCGGGATTTTTAAAACGCTTAACGTCATATTTGATATTATCAGTTATCCAAACAAAAATTGAACGCACTTTCTCTAAATCCGTCTTTAAGTTTTTAGTGAGTTCTTTTGCTAATGGTTTATCTGAATTATAAATTATACTTCGCGCATATTCATCTATTTTCGTAAAATCCGATTGAGAATATCCGTTTGTTGCTACTAAAAGCAAGATTGTCAATATGTAGAATGCTGTTTTTTTCAAATGTGTGGTAACGGTTAGTATATGAAAAGTAGGCGATTACGAAGCACGAAACTTTTGGTTAAGCAATTAGTTTGATACGAGCCAATAGCCTTGAATTTACTACTGGTTCGCCTATTTTTTATATACATTGTTGTGCGTAGGCTTTTTATTGTTCTTCTATTATAGATTGTCCTTTTGATTTATCTCCTGATGTCCATTCCCAACTTTCGTGAATGCGGATTTTTCCATTTTCAAGAATTTCAGGTTTTGATTTACATATACCTGTCATAATTTCGTTTTTATTATTTACTTGATGATAACGCATATCTATACTGCCGTTTTTATCTACAATTCCAATTAGATGTCCCTTTGTTATCATACCACCAGAATATTCAGATGTCAGAATGTTTCCAGTTTGATAATATATAAAAACAGTTTCGCTCGATGTTTCTCCGTTTTCTGAATTTAAAATAGGTCTAAATATTTTTCCGTTATAATCAATCATCCATTCTTAATTTAGGTCTTCTATATTATCTAAAACATAACATTGCTCCCATTGAGACATTCCAATTTTTGGATAATAATTAACTGCTTTAGGTGCTGAAAGAAGTATGAGTTTGGCTTTAAGTGAAGCTAGTTTAGTTTTTCGAATTAGCTCTTTTCCAATTCCTTGTTTTTGGTATTTTTCGTCAATAGCGAGGTCCGACAAGTAAGTGCAATATACAAAGTCAGTTAAAGACCTTGCAACTCCTACCAATTTTCCGTTGTGTCTTGCTGTAATTGTTAAATTTCCGTATTCAAGCATTTTAGCAATTCTGTCAGGTTCAGAAACTGGTCTCCGTTCTCCCAATGTCGAATTTATAAGAACTTCAGTAAATTCTTCAACGCTTAATTCTGTTTCTATTTGATACTTTATCATACTTTATAAATTCATTTCGTATAGCCAATATTTTTTACCATATCTCGACTCAATTTCTTTTACCACTTCAAATCCAAGTTTTTCATAAATGTGTCGAGCTTTATCCATAAATTCTGATGTATGAAGCGCAATTTTTTTCTCGCCACTTTTTCTCGCAAATTCAATACATTCTTCGGTCAGTTTTTGCCCGAGTTTTAAACCTCTGTATTTTTCTGAAACTGTTACAAATCGGATGTAACATTGCTCTACGCTGTAAATTTCAGTTGGATTTCCACTTGTTACTAAAAAACTCATTCCAATTATTTCTTCTGTTTCATTTTCGCAAACGAAACTTATGGAATTTTGCAATAAGTCTTTGTATAAGTTTTCGTTTGAAAGATTATTTGATAATTTAATCCAGTTTTCGTTAGTCAATTCTTTTTCAAATTGTTTCCATGTATTTTGCCCCAACTGTTTTACAGAAGTTAAATCGTTTATATTTCCTTTTCTGATTTTCATTTCTTTATTAATCTCTAAATGAAGATTCAAATATTTTTTGTAAAAAACAGAATCAATTGGATTGTTGATAAAACTTTTAGGAAGTTCATTTCTGTCGATTCTTTGAAAACCGTTATTCTCATAAAATTTTTGTGCTGCAATAAATTGTTCCATTGTTCCTAGATAAACGGTATTGTAATTTTTCGATTTACACCAAGCTAATGCTTTTAACAATAAAGCAGTAGAAACACCCATTTTTTTACCACGAAATTCCTTTTTTACGAACATATTTTTCAAAATAGCACATCCATTTTCTAACACTAAAATTGCTATTGTACCAATTAATTCATGTCCACCGTGGGCAACCCAATATTTATCAAATATATTGGTCTGAATAAGCTTGTCTTTGTTGAAAATATTAACTTCAAACTCATTCGAAATTTCAAATAGCATAGTGTTTATTTCATTTTGAAAATCGCTTTGATATGGTTTAACTTTAATCATATGATTCTTTCGTAGTTCTTTTTCAGCTGGCATACAACGTTTATGTATAAGATTAGTTGCGTGTTTAAGCACCTAATTTAACAAATACAAAATGAATAGAAAATCCGCGAGGATTTTCGTAAGCAAGCTCGAACTAGCAATTAATTTTATACGGTGTTGTGGTGCGTTATTTTTTTCAGGCTGATGCTGGATTCACTTGTATTTGTCCACCAATCGCTTTTAATACTTTCATAATTGTCGCAAATTGAGGTTTCGCACCATCGGATAATGCTTTATACAAACTTGGTCTGCTCAAACCAGTTTCCTCCGCAATTTTTGTCATTCCGATAGATTTTGCAATATGTCCAATTGCATTAATAACATCCGCATTATTTCCTTCTTCGAGGACTGAATTTAGATATTCCGCAATCATTTCTTTACTATCTAAATAATCAGCAATTTCAAATTTTGAAGTTCCCATTTTCTACTTATTTAATTTTTTCCAAATTTCTTTCGCTTTCGCAATATCTTTTTGTTGAGTTGATTTATCTCCGCCAATCAAAAGGACAATAATTTTTCCGTCTTTTTCTTTGAAGTAAATTCTGTAGCCTTTCGCAAAATTAATTCGCATTTCTCGAATTCCGTCGCCAACAGTTTTACAATCTCCAAAATGCTCGTCAGTTTCTAATTTTTGAATTCTGAACAAAATCTTTGCTTTTGCTTTAAAGTCTTTTAACTTTTTCAGCCATTTGTCGAATTCAGTCGTTTTTTCAATAAAGAACATAAATATTGTATCTACTTGGATACAAAAGTAACAATAAATTTTGATTTAATTACTTAGAAATTCGATTTTCAGCAGAGTGAGTTTTAATTTTACACACAACGTTATGGTATAAACGCAGTAAGGGTTTAAGACGCTTTTACTTTCGGTTGTGTAATTATTTTGCTGTTTACTTTATCTTTGGGCTAAACAACTTTTCCCTTATTGCGTTTATACGGTGTTGTAAAACGTTTTTTATTTTCCGTTTTGATTGTCAGTCCGTTGTTATTTTTTACTTTAGTCAAAAGTTTCGTTATGAATGTAAGTCAATTCAGTTTAATGTCTAAAGGTCTTTCTTCTATTTTAGTTGAAAAAGGGTTTTCTCCAACAAAATCTAAACTTGATTATAAGTTAGTCAAAAAACAATATTGTGATGACAACGATGATTCCGTTTGTGTTGAAGTCAAATCTGCCAAAGATGTTATTGAATTTTTAAACTATTTAAGAGTAGATGACTTACCGACAGAGAAAGAAATCGACAATCTATATTTTAAAGACGACAACTTAAAAACAGAAGACTTTATTTATCTTAATCTTGAAATATTATAGTTCCTCCATTCAGAACACAAGTTATGAGTTCAGATTGGTGCTTAACTTGTTCTATAACCCATTTTTCCAACTCTGTCTTACCTTCTGCATTTAAATTCAAATTATTTACTTTTTCTACAAAATCTACGTCAGATATTTCATAAGACCATTTTGACCTCACAGGTTTGCAAAAATTAAGACCAAACTTGTCAAAAATCTGTTGTAATTCATCAAATGATTTTAGGTTGTCTAATTCCTTTGGATGATAAGTCCAATTTCCTGTTTTGGAAGTTTTTTTCCTTGTTGCTATTTCTTTTAATAAGTCTTTGTACTCTTGGTCGTTTTCGTTTAACATTGTTGTTTTTAAATGTTTTACAACGTTGTTGTATATGGTTTGTTGCGTGGTTAAGCACCTAATTTAGCAAATAAAAACCGAATAGAAAATCCGCGAGGATTTTCGTAAGTAGGCTAGAACTAGCAATAAATTATATACGGTGTTGTAAAACGTTTTTATTTTTTCATTACTGATTTATATAGTTTTATAATTCCTATTATAATAAAGTGTAAAAGCACAAATATTCCTCCATAAAACAAGACTACAAGTGAATTGCCATATCTGAAATTTTCTGAATCTGAAAAAACATAAATCATTATTGCTAAATAGATTCCAAAAAAAAGAAAATTCCATTTGTAGAATGCTTTATTTTTTGATTTTAATAAACCAAATATCAAAAACATTAGCATTAATAAATATGCGATATAAAGAGTCGTAAATTCGCTATCTGTTGGAATCATTTTTATTTAAATTCTTGATAATTGTTGTTCATCTGTTCTTTCATCTTATTCCATTCCGAATTATTCTTAACTTCTATTAATTCCACGTTTATTTCTGATTCAAATTTCGATGGAATTTTCGGTTTTTGATGCGAGTAGATTTTCAGAGTATTATTTTCCACTTTGTATATTATTCCACCAAAGCCGTGAAAAATATATTCAGATATTGAGTCAGGTTGAAATTCAAGGTCTGACTTTGTCGAAATAACAGAAATTTTATGGTCAGCAGTCAATCCCCAATTTTTGCTTTTCAGATAAAGAGAGGTTTTTTTATTCGGAAAGTAAATCTGTTCCTTTTCAAATACTGGTTTTCCGATTTCGTCCCAACTTGCTAATTCACGCTCAACTTTCATTCCGAGCCAAAAGGAAAGTATAATTAATACAAACGAAATTATTATTAAAGTTCCTTTTTTCAATTCAGTTTTCGATTTTTCTTAAATGTTTTACAACGGCTTCGTGTATGGTTCAGTTGCGTTGGCTAGGACTAAGTTAATAAACAAAAACGAACCAGAGGAAATTCCGAAGGAATTTCCAAGTAGGCAATAATCAAGCAATTGATTATACACGTTGTTAGCTGTAGTTTATATCTCGAATGCTATTTCAGCATCAGAGTTTTTGTAATAACTTATTCTTTCATTTTGGTCACTTGAAACAGCTTGGTAAACACCAAAAAATGCAATTCCACTGCAACTTTTTAATTCAGGTGTAAACCAGTATGTATTTATAAATTCTTTGTGTTTCTCAGGATCGCCTACAATATCTGAATCTCGTAAAAAGACTACATTAGGAAATTTTGGAACCATTTGCTTAGAACTTTTTTCCATTTTATCTTTTAGTTTATTGTTATAATCAACTACTTCGTAAACACCAATTGATCGACCACCTCTCATAAAAGTTAATCCTATTGACCTTGTGTTACTTGTAATGTCTTCCATAAAACCAGAGACTGTAACTTCCATAAAATCATCTTCTGCTCCAATAATTGTAGGTTTTTGAATTATATTTATTTCTAAATCATCGTTAACTTTAATTCTAAATTCTTTGCCTTCATTCTGTGGCTTATACAATCCTAAAATGGAACTAACCAAATTTTTGTCTTCTATGATTTTTTTTAAATCGTTAATTCCTATTGCATTTTGAAAGAAAAGATCAATTTGATCACAAGTTTGTATATTTTCATAAACAAAATCTGCAATTTGTTTTTTCAAACTCTCACCATAAAAATTAGTAATATTACTCGTCTTACATTCTGCGTAAATGATTGTTTCTCCTTTTTTTAGTTTTAAGTCTGGATGAGGCCCAGTTTTTTCAGGCATTTCAGGTTCTAGTGACACTTCATATCCTTTCTCTGATAAATAATATGCAACTTGAGCTGTAAATAAATGTGCACTCATATTAGCTTTATTGTATTCGCTAATATGTCTATCAAATCCATCAAAGGATTTTATTGGCTGAAGTATTTTTACCGCATTTTCAATTATCTTTATATCATTTGATAAAATTTCAATTGGAAATAAATCTAAATATTTTTTTTGAAAGATAGAAAGTAAAAATTTTGCATTTTCTTTTACTATTTCAATTGTAGTTTCACTAGATTCTAAAAACTCTTTTGTAGTTTTTATATTAATATTTATGGATTCATTCTTAGGCATCGTTTCAAAATTACAGCTAACGGTTACGTATAAGAATAGTGCGGATTTGAGAGAGGCTGATTTTCCGAAGGAAAATCGGACGCCAGCAAATCGGCACGGACTTACGATTGAGGAATAAACTTACGCATTATTTTTATACAATGTTGTGGTGTCGTTTTTTATTTTTTAATAATGACTCAATATTAAGGTCATAGTTTTTAAGAATTTTATTTATTTCTCTTTTATCAGACTCTAGTTCTTTTAATTCGTTTCTGTATTTAAGGAGTGGCCAAAAAGCCATTGATATTAGACCAGCTCCAACAAAATAAACTAATAGTGTATATTTAAAATATATCCAGCTTGAATATCCAAATTCCATTTCAAATATTTTATCTAATAGTGAGTGACACTTAAAGATTACTGTCAAACCAATTAAACTTAATAGAATAAATTTCAAATAGACGGACGTTTTTCTTTTTTTTACATTTCCAATTTGATTCAATAATTCAGGTAGATATTCTTTGAATGAACTATTGAATTTAATCTTTGAACAAGAAACTTTAAAATCTGGTTTTTTGTCAGTCAAACCACATGTCAATCCACTTTCCAAATTCCTTTTAGGAAACTCACAAAAATCACAATGTCTAGTTTGAATCATTTATTTTTAGGTTGCTGGGAAATGCACCACAACGTGATTGTGTATGGTTAGTTGCGTGTTTAAGCAACTAATTTAGTAAACAAATACGAACCCGAGAAAATTCCGAAGGAATTTTCCAAATAAGCAATGACCAAAGCAATTAATTATACACGGTGTTGCCCACAGGCTTTTTCTACTATTTTATTCAATTCAGTATCATTTTGAGTTCCGATTAGAAATTTTTTTCCATTCAGTAGTTCAATCGCTAAACCTTTATTTCCGTTTGTATTATAAACAGTTCCGTATTTTGTCCAAAGTCGGATTCCCCAACCTCCGACAAATCCATAATTCACAATTTCAGCACTTTTTATATCTTTCCAACGTATTTGCTTTTTTACAAACGGGAAGAATTTCATTCGGATTTCATTTTGGTCAATTTTAGTATTTAATCGGATTCTCCAAAATAAGATAATGACACCGAAAATAACTATTGAAAAAATAATTTGGCTTAAATCAGAAATTTTCTTTTCTCCAATTATAAAATGTTGGTATAAATTATAAATTTCATAAATTCCGAACCCAATTAGTCCAATCCAAAGCCACCATTGAGTGAATTTTTGTTCTTCTTTATATTCAATTTTCATCTTTTATTCAGATTTTTTAGCTTGTTGGCAACGTCTCGGCTATGAGTAGTTGCGTGAGTTTGCACTTAATTCTGCAAGTACACACCAAGTTGGAAATTCCGCAGGAATTTCCAAAGTAGGCGAGAACAAGCAATTACTTATAGCCATTGTTGGCAGTAGTTTTTATTTTTCTATTATTTTAGGTAAAATAGTTTCCCAGTCAGTTATATTAAACTTATCAATTATTCTTTCATCTTTTCCAATAATGTAGCAAATTCTTGAGCAATATTGCATTCTATAATTATTATAGAAATCTTTATTGAATTCGTTTTCCATATCGAAGTGCAATCCGTTTAACTTTGTGTCAATTTTTGAATCGATATGAAGAACATTCAAGTTTTTAAAATTATTCTTTATGTCATAAAAAGCTTGAGTTGATTCTATATCGCCACCACATCCGCAAGAATTAGCTATCACGGTAACTTTATTGTGTAAATTTGAGCTATTAATGGTGTCACCTTTAGTTGAAACAATACTAAAAGAGGGCGCAATCATTCCTATTTGGGTACCAATTTTATTTTCAAAATTTTTCACTTTTACAAGAGTTATAAACTCCCCTTTATTTGAAATACTTTCAAACCGATAAAAATTTTCATTTAAATTTAGAAGTTCCCCTAATTTTAGTAAATCACGATTAGATATTGAATCTTTTTTCTTTCCCTTGTTTGATAATAAAGCTATTTCAGAGTCAAAACCATATGTGAAACTTACTGCATTTCTAAGTTCAATAATTCCAACTTCATAATTTTCATTGCCAATACTGAATTCTCCAATTAAATGTTCACTTCTCCCAATTATTTGATTGTTGTTTGATATGCCAATTCTTAACCAAGATGAGTCCTGTGAGATTTTTTTACCATCAGAAATTTGAAAAACGCACTTAACAAGTTTGTCCGATGAGTTCCATAAGATTTTTTCATAAGGTCGTATAGTATCATCGTTAAAATCTTTGTTATTGTTTTCATCAACGACGAAAACTTTTTGTCCATTTTTATATCCATTTAGAATGTCAACGAAAAAGTCTTTTTTTTCTTTGAAGTCTGTTTTTAATTGTAAAACCTTGGTGTCGTCAAGGTTTTCTGGATACTTTAATGAATATGGTAATTTTTCTGATGTGTCATTGAACTTTAATCCTACTGCTGCTCCTAACTGAAATAATCCATCACCTTTTTGCTTTTTAGTCTTAATTATTAAAGTGTCAATTGAAGAGGAAAAATGATTAAGACCGTACTCTTTGTTTTGACAGCTTATCAAAAAGAATAGAACAGAGGAGAGTATTATTTTATTGATTAATTTCATATGAAAGTATTTTGCTTAAATTACTGCCAACGTTGATGTATAAGATTAGTGGCGTGTTTAAGCAGCTAATTTAGTAAACAGATACTTGCCAGAGAAAATTCCGCAGGAATTTTCCAAGTAGGCTAAAACTAGCCATTAATTTTATACGGTGTTAGCTTTAGTTTTTTATTTCATACTTTAATAACTTTCCTAATTCTAAAGATTTTTGTTTCGACCAACCTCTTGAAAGATGATTCATCGCTAAAATGTTCATTTTAGTTCCTAAAATCTCATAATTAGTAACTTTGTCTTTCGTGATTTTTAAATTATATAACTTTTCAAAATATTCAATTACTTCATTTCCGTGAATAAAAATTATTTTCGGTTTTATAGTTTCTAATAAAAATTCAAAAACTGAACTTTCTCTATCTTCAGACATTAATTCATTTGCTGTTGGCGTAGCTTTTACAAATAAATTGGTTTCTAAAGTTTTGAAAGGTTTTATAGATTCGACAATCCATTCAATTCTTTGTCTTGTATTGCTGAATTTGTTTCGTCTTGTTTTATTTGGCTTTAGAGGTTTCAATTTTCGTTCAAGAATATAACTTTCAAGCCATTCAGGTTTATTAAATCCGTTCTTTTCTGACCAAAAACTCCAAAAGTCATTTTGCATTTCTGTAGCTGAATTTATTCCGACAATAAATATTTCACATTCTAAAGGATTTCCTTCACAAATTAAAGGTCTTGGTTTTTCATAACTCTTTAATTTCTCACGCAAACTATTTTCAAATTCTAATAATTTCATTCAATTTAGCAGGTTTTTTTGGTAATTAAAGCTAACGTGATTGTGTATGGTTAGTTGCGTGGTTAAGCAACTAATTTAGCAAATAAATCACAGATAGAATATTCCGCAGGAATGTTCGTAAGTCGGCAGTGACCCAGCAATTAATTATACACGGTGTTGTGCGCAGGCTTTCCACGCTCTAATTCGTTTTCTACTCTTTTTTCGAGCTCTTTTTGTTTAAATTCAAACCAGTTTTGTCTAAAATCAGAATGGTCAACTTTATGCTTGAAATTCTGAAATGGCTTTTTATTTGCTAATACGTTTTCCAATTCCGCCTTTAGATTTTGGTCAGACATCTGCTCAACAAAAAGTTCCATAATTTTGAACGACTCAAAACTTTCTAAAGTCTCAATTTTTATAAAATCCGTTTTATGCTTTTTCACTTTTTCTAAACTGTCACTAAAAGCCTCTTTAAAGTCTTCGTCATCGGAAAATTGCGAGAAGTTTGGAATTGCAATAATTTCATCAGTTTTGGAATTGTAATAGCAGTTAAATCCGCTATCCAATTCTTGCGCTATTTTCTTAATTATTGCTTTCTCCAATTCCGTTTTAGTTTACTTGTTTTACTAAACTTTTGCTCTTATTCATTAAATATATTACTCTACCAAAATACATTAAAAATGGTATTCCAGAACCTAATGTAATAGCAAATAAGAATGTATCATAACCCCAAGCTCCATAAACAACTATTAAAAACGCAATTATCATCAATAATAATCCGATATAAATCCAGAGTTTTTTTTCCAATATTCTCTTTGAAAATAGGCAAACAATTAATATTATTTTGCCAATCAAAGAAACCAAAGCTGTTATTATCAAACTACTTTCAAAAGGATATTCTTTTTGGAAATCAATTCCATTTTTTAAAAGCGAAGGAATACTTATAAATTCGAACATTGCCATAATTCCGTATCCGTGTCCAGCTGGAACACCAATCAGAATTATTGAGTTCAAAATTAAGGTTATTATTATAGCTCTTTTTATCAATTCGAGTGAGTTTTTCATGCTTGCGCACAACGGTTACGTATAAGAATAGTGCGGATTTGAGAGAGGCTGATTTTCCGAAGGAAAATCGGACGCCAGCAAATCGGCACGGACTTACGATTGAGGAATAAACTTACGCATTATTTTTATACAATGTTGTGGTGTCGTTTTTTATTTTTTAATAATGACTCAATATTAAGGTCATAGTTTTTAAGAATTTTATTTATTTCTCTTTTATCAGACTCTAGTTCTTTTAATTCGTTTCTGTATTTAAGGAGTGGCCAAAAAGCCATTGATATTAGACCAGCTCCAACAAAATAAACTAATAGTGTATATTTAAAATATATCCAGCTTGAATATCCAAATTCCATTTCAAATATTTTATCTAATAGTGAGTGACACTTAAAGATTACTGTCAAACCAATTAAACTTAATAGAATAAATTTCAAATAGACGGACGTTTTTCTTTTTTTTACATTTCCAATTTGATTCAATAATTCAGGTAGATATTCTTTGAATGAACTATTGAATTTAATCTTTGAACAAGAAACTTTAAAATCTGGTTTTTTGTCAGTCAAACCACATGTCAATCCACTTTCCAAATTCCTTTTAGGAAACTCACAAAAATCACAATGTCTAGTTTGAATCATTTATTTTTAGGTTGCTGGGAAATGCACCACAACGTGCCGCGTGTAAGGTTTGTTGCGATTTTGAGCAACCAATATAGCAAAAAATCGATTGTCATTTGGAAAACCCATATTTAAAAAGGGATGCGATTACTTGCAATAAAACTTTACACGTTGTTGTGTGCAGGTTTTCCAAGCAATGACTTAACCAAACATGAAACCATTATTGTAGTTTGCCGGAGCAGATTTTTTTATTGTCGTCAAACTATCACAGACCAAAAGAATATTCAGGCTAATGCTCTGTTCGGAAACCTTTGCAGAAGTGCAATTGCCATTGGTAAAATTATAAAATTTATGTAAGATGATGGCAAAGAAGCTAAAACAAAAAATATTCAGGCTAATGCTCATCCGTAAGGGTAGTGCCATACAAGCAGAAAACCAACATGGCTATAATTTTATAATTTGTACGCCAAAAAAATATGCTCAATCTTGGCAGAAAAGCCCAAACCAACAATACTATTTTACAAAACTTTAGAGACTGATTTTTATTCTTGAATACTTGCACACAACGTTGATGTATATGGTTTGTTGCGTGTTTCAAGCAACTAATTTAGTAAATAATTACCGACCAAGAAAGTCCGCGAGGACTTTCGCAAATAGGCAAGAAGCCAGCAATAAATTATATACGGTGTTAGGCACAGTAACTTTTCATATTAGTTTATTCAATACCTATTTTTTCAAAATACGAGAAAAGAGGCTCTTTATGCGCAATCCTTATTCCTTTTCCATCTTTCATCACAATTATCGCTCGACCTGATAAATCAGTTTGACGTTGTGTAGAGTCAAGTTTATTTATATTAACACTGGTTGATAAAAATCCTACGTTCCATCTGTCGTCTCCTTCGGAAATGCAAAATGCCTTTTTATGTAGAGTATTGCTTCTTCTTATAAGTACACTATCGACGTCATTTCCGTATCTGTCAAATAACTCGTAATTCAATTTAGATTTATTTGCAGGCAAAGCAGTATAACCGTTGTCAATTATAAATTGTTCAGCGAGTTCAATTGCTTGTTCTTTTGTCAATTCATTAATTTTCTGGAAAGAAGAAGTCAGTACCCATATGATTCCCAAAGCTATAATTACAAAAAAGGATGTTTTTTTTATATTATTCATTTTATTTTGAGTCTGCTTTTATTGTGCCTAACGTTTAGTATATGAAAAGTAGGCGATTTCGAAGCACCAAACTTTCGGATAAGCACAAAGTTTGATACGAGCCAAAAACCTTGATTTTAGTACTGTTTCGCCTATTTTTTATATACATTGTTGTGTTTTCGTACTTTTTTTCGTTCTGCTGATAGCGTTGGCAAAGACATACTCTTTTGCAATTTTGGCTTGTGTGTCGGCTGGTGCGAATTGAAAATGTGTATGGCTTTTAGCGTTGGCTTTTCATTCAGTTTATATTTTTTTCAATCGTTGCAATTTCAGTCGGTTCAATTTCGTAAAGTTCGTAGATAATCGAGTTGATTTTACTTTCGGCTTTTTCTAATTCCGCTGTAAGTTGCTCCAATTCTTTTGTCAGTTGTATTTCTCGGTCAAAATTGTTTTCCGTTTTTGCTTTGTCTAACAACTCTTGATAATCAGAACTTTTTTTTGTGTTAGAAATAATGCTTTTAACTAAATCAGCAATTTTTTCTTGCGTTTCAGCACTCGGATTTATTAGAGGTAAATTCTCTAAAGGTGTTTTGTCAATTTGGTAATTGTTTCCTTGCATTTTTCCTTTATACTTTAACCAAAATGCCATCAAATTTGAGTTTAAAATTCCTGTCAAATACTTTTGGTTAATTCGGTCAGTTTTAATGACCATAAAAGTCCTATTAACATACGTATCAAAATCTGTATAAGTAAATCTTGGTCGAACTGAACATTTTCTTAATGAAAATATTTTTTCTCCTTTAAAATACTTTTCATCTCTCGAACGATGTAAACCATAAGGTTTGTTTACAGAAGTGAAAACGTCTAAAAACTTGTCTAAATGTTCTTTTACGTTTGGATAAGGAAGTATTTTTTCTTCGTCTTTAAAACTTGAATCTGTGTAAATAATCCAAAGTTTGTTTTTTGGATTACCATAGTATTGTTGTAATTCTGTTGTTGTATAGAATGGTTTTAAAAGTTCTTTTTCCTTTTGGTTTAAGTTCAAATTATCATATTCCGTTTGACTTAAATTAAAAATCCCATCTCCAATTTCTACGTTTTCGATTACTTCTTTATGCTTTTTATTCACAAAATCTTGCAATAAATCAATGCCTGAAGCAATTTCTTTAGACTCTAAACTAAAATTTTCTTTTGCCTTAATTTTCTCAATTATCAAATTGAGTTCTGCATTTATAAAATTAATTGGTTGATTTAATAATTCTTCTTTCGCAATGTTTGAAATAAAATATTCGTATTTCTCGTCAACAATTTTTTCTAAAAATAGTTGAGCATCTTCGTGCTTTATTTTGCTGTTAAGTACTTTGGAAAAGTTAAGACCATAATTTTCATTATCGTCACTTCTTTTCATAATGTAAATCATAGTTTGAATACCTGCGGAATCAAAAACTTTAAAATCACTAAAGTCTATAAAATCTACGATTTTACCTTTTTCAATAATATAATCTTCTGAATTTTGAAGCACCATCATTGGTAATCCAATTGTTAGGTGCGATGTAACCAATTAAACCATAATCTTTTTTAATAATATCTAAAGCTAAAGCACCAAAGAAATACCATAAGTCCATTTTCCCTTGGTAACAGGAATGTCCGTGTAAACCATCAAAAGCGGATTTGTTTGTAGCCTCTTTTATATATGGTGGATTTCCAATAACAACGTCAAAACCACCATTTTTCATAATGCTTGGAAATTCTTTGTTCCAATCAAATTCTGATGCTAATAAGGAATTACCACACTTAATATTATTATTTAATTTAGAAAGTTTACGGTCTTTTTTTGCTGTGCGAAGCCAAAGCGATAATTGAGCAATTTCAACACTTTCTTCATTAATATCTACACCAAAGAGGTTGTTTTCTAAAATGTTTTTATCTGTATCGAACAATCTCAAAGGTGAGTTTGTCAAGTCCGCAATGATATCGTCTATTTTTTCGTGTTCTTCAATTAAGTAATTTAATGCTTGATTTAAAAATGCTCCACTTCCACAAGCTGGGTCAATAACTTTTAGGTTTGTCAGCCAATTTTTATATTCGGTTAAGGTTTTGAAAAGTTTCTTTCCTTTTACCGTTAAAGTCTTGTCTTTTTTTAGAAACGAATCATCATATTCAATTTCTTCAATGTCGAGTTCTTTTCTTTTGTCGATGCAAAGTTGTCCAATCGTATTTGCAACAATGTAAGTTGTTATATATTTTGGTGTGTAAAAAACACCATCTTTTTTTCTTTTTGTTCTTTTTTGGTCGGAAACTGTTCCCTCGATTTCTGCGGTTACTTCTTCAATTTCATTTAGTGAATGCTCAAAAATATGACCGAGAATATTTACGTCAACTTCTGTATTAAAATCATAAGTTGATAATTTTTTTAAATCGTCAATTAATATTTCATCATCAATATTTAAGTTGTTGAGCAACAAATCTTCGTAGAATAAACCACCATTGTAAGCAGGAATATTGTCGGATTCTTTTTTTCCTTTTCTACCAATATTCATATACCCGAAATACTGCTTGAAAATTTCGTATATCGGTTTGTAAGCGTCTTCTTCTTTTAAGATGTCAAAACGCTTAATTATTCTTGAAATTGAATTTGGTGGCAACAAGCCACTATCTTCTGCAAAAAGTATGAATAAGAAACGGTCTAATAGTTTTTGAGACTTTTTGAAAAGTAATAACTTATCATCATCTGGATGATTACCTATTAGATTATTGAACAGTTTATTTTTGAAATGAGAATAGTCTTTATAAAGTTCTTCTGAAATTTCTTTTTCGTGAAACTGTGTTTCTTTTTTAAGTTTAATTGGAAGATTTGAAAAAATACTTTCTTTGTGAAGTATTAGATAGAGTAGTTCAAATCTTTCTCTGTCGAGAAAAAACAAATCAAATTCCTCAAATTCGGTAGAGTAATCAATGTAAAAACGAATTTTTTGAAAATTTGAAGTAATTACATATTTACATTCTGGTTGATTGTTTTTGTAATTGAAAGCTTGTTGAGTAATTTTTGTTAAGTCCTTTGTTTTCGTTGACTTTAACTCAATTACTGCAATTGCATTTTCGTCTTTTAAAATTGCTCCATCTGCTTTTTTTCCGTCCGTTTGGTTTTTAAATTCTCGCTGTAAGTCAAAATTTTCGTCTGGACGAAGTGTGTAACCTAAAACGTCAACAAATATTTCACGTAAGAATCCATCTTGATATTCTTCCTCTTTGAGCGTTTTTATTTGCTCGATTTTCGCAGAATCGTAATTCAGTCGGAAGGTTTGGAAAGCTTTTTCTACCTTTTCTTGGTCAAGATTTTTAAGGTGTTTTTTTATTACGGATTTCTGAAATATTGGCATTTATCAAGGACGTTTAATTACGGAAATAAATAACTCTCTTTCAGTATCATTAATTAATTCTAAATCTGGCGAATTCTCAATCGCTCTTGGTATTCCGCTACCAACACCGACAAAAGGAAGAATATATCTAGCATTTGTAAATAATATTGGATTTCTAGAAATCGAGGTTCCTATTTTTATATTATCAATTGTCAAAGTGTTAGGTAGTCTTCCTGGACTTATAATTTCTATTCTATTATCAAATATGAATACCTTAATACTTGATAAAATAAAGTAGTCTCGATGAATTAAGGCGTTAACAAGTAATTCCTCTATCGTTTCGATTGGAATTTCCAATTTAGATTGCGAGTTAAAACCATCTTTTATTTGTACCTTTTTTAAGTTTCGAGTAATAAAAGAAAGTGTTTTCTCGTACAATTCCTTTAAATTCCCTGTGAAAGGTTCTTCTTTATCTCGATAATTATTTGAGCTTATGCTATTTCCAATAACAGATACACATTGTACGGTAAAGGTTGGTCTAAATTGTTGAGGGTTTTTACCAAACAAAAGTAGTCCGCCAAGACTAAGTTTTCCTTCCTTTATCATTCCTAGATTAGAAAGAACAGTAGAAGTTGATTGGCCTATTTCCTCAATAGTTTTTTTTGTTTTTGAAACTATAAATTCTTGAAAAAAGTCTTCGTCAATGTCGTTTACTGTTGTTCCGTTTACTAAGGTTTCATCAGCAAAAAGGTTTCCGCTATTTTGTAGTAGCCTTGCCATTTCTTCTCTAGCCACAACCTTGCGTTTGTCCGAACCATTTTTTAACCAAATTATACCTTTATTGTCAGTATGAGGCTTGCTCAGTCCTTCAGCTATACTAGCTACAATGACATTCTTGTCTTCTACTTCTACGGTTTCCGTTTCAATAAAAATTTGAGGTTTGACATTATCAGAAGCAGCATTAGCTAAAAGCTGATTGGTGTGTGCTATTTCTTCAAATGATAGACCGTCAATATCGCCCGTTTTGTCGTCAACTCCGATGATAATTAAGCCTCCCTTTGTATTGGAAAACGCCACCATTTCTGTGCCTATCTTGTATGCATCATTAATGCGGACTTTAAATTGCACAACGCTTGATTCTCCTTTTTGGATTAAATCCAATAATTCTAATGCGTCCATAATTCGTAAATTCTTTTTCTATTGTTAAATGCCTCTTTACCACCTTCCATAATATTTACTATTTCTTTTCTGATTGTTTCATCATCTATACTCCCAAGGTTTGTCTCAATAATGTTAGAATCATATCTACAAGAAATTACTTGTTCACAATCTCCAAGCACAGGAATATTTGGATTGTGAGTGGCAAAAATAAATTGAGAGGTATTTTTTAATTCTTTCAGAACCTTAATAACATCATTATAGATGGTTTGATTATCCAAATCATCCTCTGGTTGGTCAATGATTATTAAATCACTCTCTTTTAGTGTTAATAGAAATATTATTAAAGCAGAAGCTCTTTGCCCTAAGGAATGCTCGTTTAAAGACCTACTTCTATATATAATATCAAAATTATCAGGTATTCTATATGTCAAAAAAGCTTCAATATTTGAATTGAAATATTCTTTAAACGTATGAAGTTGAACATCAGAAAGACTTGAAGATATAGTACTGTTCGGTTGATTCAAATCTTCATAAACCGCAATCATATCATTATAATTCTCAATAATTGTTTGAATATTATTGTCTCTTAAATTACTACCCCTTAGGTTCTCCTTTAAATATGATTTGAAATCTTGCTTGTTACCTTTAAACTCAACAGCTATTTTGATAGAATCTTGGTCATCATTAACTTTCCTAATCTCTTCTTGCACAATTTCAAATTCGTTGTGCCAAAGTTTTTGTAAAGAGACTAAAGTTTGTTTTAGCTGTGTTTCGAGTTCTTTCTTTTTTTTTGAAAGCTTTTCTAACTTCTGATAATTGGGCTTTTGTTAAGTCAAGTTCCTTTGTATATTTAACATAGTCATCAGCTTGAATGTTGGGCAGATTGATTTCCCGTTTGATTTTTGAGAACTCTTCTTTTAACTCTTCATATTTAACATTGAAGCTTTTGTGCAATTTTTCAAGAGCTAAATTTTCCGTAACTAACCTTGATGAAAGTGTTTTGGTTTCAAGAAATATACCTTCAAAGGCAATCAAATGTTGCTTTATTTTATCAATATCTGTGGTATTTTCTTTTGATGAATATACTTTAAAGCTTTGAAAACTATCTTCGTATTCTCCAACATATTCATTTATTCCCTCAATAACCTTTAGCTCGAATTTTTCAAGACGTTTAATGAAATTGCTGTCTTTGTCAAAAGAAATTTGCTTTTCAAGTTTTTTGTCTATTTCGTTATCTTTAAAAACTTGAATTTTAATTTTCAACTCGGCTTGTTTAGCTTCAATGTCTGCTTTTCTAGCAACTTTTGAATCAATTTTTTTGAGTTCATTGATAATTTTTAAAACATCTTGATTTTTTTCTTCAACCTCTCGTTTTTTGTTGATTAAGCGGTCGCCAATCAATTTACTAATTAAATATTCCGTTGATAAAGAATCGCCTATTTGAGAAAGGTCTTTTTGACCAAAGTATATAGGTTTTTTTACAATTGCATTCGGCTTAAGTCCAAGCTGAAGTTCTCCATCTTTATAAATATTCGTTCTATCTCCTAGAATTTTCTCAGCTACGTATTCTTTTCCTTGGTCATCAACCAAGACCGAAGTTATTTTACCACCACTTCCTAATAGAGCGTTTACTAATTTCGTTTTATAGTCATAGTCAACATTTTGCTTTTCAGTTAAATCAATATCTAAAGAGTATCGAATAGCCTCTAAAATAGAAGATTTACCGCTTCCTCTTATACCAATCAAGTTATTCATAGAATGATTTAGATGAAGTGTTGAGCCATCCAACTTTCCACCTTTAAAACTGATGGATTTAATGTATCCATTAATAGGTTCAGTAGTTTTTTGTGCTTGCCTGTATTGTTGGTCTAATAAGGCATATTTTATTGCTTCAAAATTGAAAGCACCAATTTTTAAATAGGTTTTTTGCGTAACGCCATTTACAGAATTACCCGTTCCAATTTCTTCAATATTTTTAGCGTCAGAACATTCTACAAAAGCCGGTAAATCATTATCGAGCCAAGTATTGAGATTCTGAATGATATCTCTCGTCCTTACTTTTTGGAATCCAAGTACAGCCTTACGAAATATTGGTGCCTTACCTAATTCCGTAATTCGTCCGCCATTTAGTTCTTTATAAAATCCACTACTTGCCTCGATATGAGCCATTATTATGAAATAGTCTTTTTCGAAAGCATCTAGTTTTTTTATAGTTTCAATGAGGCTATCATTTGAACGACCGTTCTCGTTTTCGTAATTATGTTTTCCTGCAAAGGTTTGATTTATAAAACTGTTTATATAGTCTGTACTGTTTTCAAGCCACTCAATTGGGTTGAAGATAACAAGACAATGGATTCCATTTGCTCCATCATTTACTGACAATTCTACTCCTGGCAATAAATATATTTCTTGTTTTCTTGCCTTTTTGGCAAGTGCTTTATACTCGTTTAAATCAAATTTGTTATGATTTGTTATTGCTGCGACACCAATTTTTTCTTGACTCAACTTATTTACATAGTCAGAAACAAAAGAATTATCTTCTCCACGATAAACAAATTCTTTGTCCGCTTTTGTGTGTAAATGAAAGTCAGCTCTAAGCCAAGTGCTGCCGTTTTTAAAAATTTCAAATTCTTTATCCATTTTACTAATTGTCTTTTGTGGAAACTAATAATTCTCTTACGTCAACGTCTAAAACTTGAGAAATATCCGTTAAAACTTGAATGCTGGGTTGTGAATTGTTATTGCAATAGTTTGTAACTATTACATAGCTTTTTCCGATTTTCTCAGCGAGCCAAGTTTGAGTCCTTCCTTGTTCTTTTAAAACCTTCTTTATTCTGTTCATTGGTTTTATGTCTTTACGTTTTGACTATAAAGTTCAAAGATACATTAAATTATCCTTTAATAATATAATTATGTATTGAATAATGATATATATCTTTCAGTTTGGGTAGGGGAAGAACAGCTCTTTTGGTTTTTTTAGCGTTGGCTGTCGTGTCGGCAAAAAAACCAAATGTGCTGTTTGTGCGGTTGGCTTTTTGTATGAAACACAACAACTCTATAACCGTACTTTTTTTAATGTATTACAGTTATATCGTTTATAGTTGCAATGTATTATTTTTCAACAAAAAATCCAAAGGACTTGTAATCGTTTTATTGTTAATTTCTATCGTCTTAGTATAAATTTCGGTCGTTTTCGGCGAGTTATGTCCTAGCATATTCTGTAAATGACGTAAATTTATATTGTTTTCAATACAATGTGTAGCAAAAGAATGCCTTAGCGTATGTACAGTTGCCCAAGGATTAGAGTCTGTTTGTTTTACAGATTTTCTGAAAATAGCTCTAATACTAGAAGTACTATATTGACATCCAGACTGTCCTTCAAACAGCCAGTATGAAGGTTTATACTTTTTATAGTAAGCTCTAAGCAAAATAATTACTTGGTTAGATAAAATTGTTTTTCGATCTTTTTTCCCTTTACTATCTTTTATAAACAAATAACCATCTTTAGAGTGAACATCTGCTATGCGTAAGTTTATAAGCTCCGAAATTCTTAATCCAGAACCATAAATTGTACACAATATAGCTCGATGTTTAATATTGCTAGGAGATTGGATAATTTTTAATACTTCCTCTTTACTTAAGGTATTAGGAATACTATTAGTTTTTTTTGGACGCTGAATATCATAATACTCGCGAGGTTTTTTTAGAGCATGTTCATAATATGCCTTTATAGCATTTATTATCTGATTTTGGTAACTTTCACTTATTTTACTTTTTTTAATCAATTCATAAATAAAACCTTCAATTTCCTCTTTAGTGATCTCTTTCAAATCTCTCTGCATAAATTTCCCTAAAAAAACACTAAACATTTTTTTATAAATTTGAATACTAGATGTGCTATACTGTTTTAAAACCAATGCCTTTTCAAGATTATATAATGCATCTATCGCATTTTGATTAAGCGGAACAGTTGGCACGGGAATGAAACGAATGTCTTTTTCAATCTTGCAATTCCCTTTACATACCATTTTTAAAGTCTCAAAGTTTTGTTTTGTATTTATAACTGACCATAATTTTTGATGCGGATGCCAAAAGCTACTGTCCATTTTTTTAATAGTATTTCTAATGAGAAACATATCATAAGGAATAAAAATTTTAATCCGTTTTGCTTCTTTAAAAGGTTGGTATATAATGGGTTGCATTGTCTGTAACTGTTTTGAATTTATCTGTAATATTAAATATAGATAAAAAGCGAGAATAAATATGTCCGAGTGAAGAGATAAGTGTGTATTAACCGTTAGAAACGAATAAATATTAAAATGCTATCTTTCAATACATTAAATTCCTTTTTTTAATTTTGAATAAAAGATTTTAATATGACTTGTAAGATATGTAGTGCTGTTATTGTAGGAAGAAATGATAAAATATTCTGTTCTGTAAAATGTAAAAATTATTATCATATTAATTTAAGAAAAGTAACAGCTATAGAAGTTAAAGATATAGATGCTATTTTGCATAGAAATAGAAGTATTCTACTAGAGATTTTAGGGAAGTGGAAGATACAGCACACTACAGACAGAGTATCGCTTGAAAAAAAGAACTTCAAATTTAAATACCACACACACTTACAGATAAATAGTAAAGGCAAAACTTATTATTACGTATACGATTTTGCTTGGATGGAGTTTTCTACAGACGAAATTTTAATTGTTAGAAAACCAAAAGATAAAAAGTCTCTATAAATTTTATAGAGACTTTTTACAAAACAGCAATAATTATTACTATTAATCTTCAACCAGAACCCAATCACCTTTAGTAATTAAAGGTTCGGCTTGTTTATATTTTAAAGTTTTATTTTCACCATTTAAAACGTGTTTAATGGTAACACGATCATTACGTCCTATTTTTGGTCGGTCGCGTACAATAGTTTCAACAATTTCTTGCTGGCGTTGTGTATTTCCAGCTGCTCTGTTTTGTGCAGAACGTTCGTCTAAATTAGGGATTTCATCTTTTTGAACATTCAATTTTTCACGTTTTTGTACTCGCGCTTCTTGAATAGTGCTTTGTGTTTCTTGAGGCAATTCACCTTTAAATAAGAATGAAATCACATCCTTGTTTACTTGATCAATCATCGCTTTAAACAATTCAAAAGCTTCAAACTTATAAATTAATAAAGGGTCTTTTTGTTCATGAACTGCTAATTGTACCGATTGCTTTAATTCATCCATTTTACGTAAATGAGTTTTCCAAGCATCATCAATTATGGCCAGTGTAATGTTCTTTTCAAAGTCGGTAATTAACTGTTTACCATTAGTTTCATAAGCTTTTTCAAGATCGGTAACCACATTTAAACTCTTAACACCATCTGTAAATGGCACCACAATACGTTTAAATTTATCGCGTTGTGTTTCATATACATTTTTAATTACAGGGAAAGCAATGTCTGCATTACGAGCCATTTTTTCTCTGTAATGCTCGAAAGCCGATTTGTATATTTTCGATGTTATTTCTTGAGCCGATAATTTCCCAAATTCTGCTTCTGTAATTGGTGAACCCATTGAGAAATAACGAATCAATTCAAACTCAAAGTTTTTATAATCGTTTGCGCCTTTATTGGTCTCAGCAATCCCTTCGGAGGTGTCAAAAATCATGTTTGCTAAATCCACACGTAAACGCTCACCGTTTAAGGCATTGTAACGCCTTTTGTAAACCACTTCACGTTGGGCATTCATAACATCATCATATTCTAACAAACGCTTACGAACCCCAAATTGGTTTTCTTCAACTTTTTTCTGTGCACGCTCAATAGATTTTGAAATCATAGAATGCTGAATCACTTCACCTTCTTTCAATCCCATTTTATCCATCATTTTAGCAATACGCTCACTGCCAAATAAACGCATCAAATTATCTTCAAGCGATACATAAAATTGCGAACTTCCTGGATCTCCTTGTCGACCAGCACGTCCACGCAACTGCCTGTCTACACGTCTTGAATCATGACGCTCGGTGCCTACAATGGCTAAACCACCAGCTTTTTTAACGGCATCTGATAATTTAATATCCGTACCACGACCAGCCATATTGGTGGCAATAGTTACTTGCCCCGTTTTACCTGCCTGATCTACAATTTCCGCTTCTTTTTTGTGTTGTTTTGCATTTAAAACATTGTGTGGTATTTTACGTATGCTTAACATTTTACCAAGTAACTCAGAAATTTCAACCGATGTAGTACCTATTAAAACCGGACGCCCAGCTTCAGACAATTGGGTAACATCGTCAATTACCGCATTGTATTTTTCACGTTTGGTTTTATAAACCAAATCCTCTTTGTCGTCACGTGCAATAGGGCGATTGGTTGGAATTTCAACAACATCCAATTTATAAATTTCCCAAAATTCACCTGCTTCAGTTACTGCAGTACCCGTCATACCAGAAAGTTTACGGTACATTCTAAAATAATTTTGAAGCGTTACCGTTGCAAAAGTTTGGGTTGCATCTTCAATTTTTACATTCTCTTTGGCTTCGATGGCTTGGTGTAATCCGTCCGAATATCGGCGACCATCCATAATACGTCCCGTTTGCTCATCAACAATCATGACCTTATTTTCCATCACCACATATTGGGTGTCTTTTTCAAATAAAGCATAGGCTTTTAAAAGCTGATTTAACGTATGAATACGTTCAGATTTTACACCAAACTCTTTAAATAACTCTTCTTTTTCATTGGCTTCATCTTCTTTTGAAAGTCCTTTTTCTTCAATTTTGGCAATTTCAATCCCTATTTCGGGCATCACGAAAAAGTCTGGATTATCTTTACCAGAAATATATTCAATCCCTTTATCACTTAATTCGATCTGATTATTTTTTTCTTCAATCACATAGTATAATTCCGCATCAACTTTTGGCATTTCGCGGTTATTATCTTGCATGTAAAAGTTCTCGGTTTTTTGAAGTAATTGTTTTACACCTTCTTCACTCAAAAACTTTATAAGTGCCTTGTTTTTTGGGATACCGCGATAAACACGTAGTAGTTGAAAACCACCTTCTTTAGTATCGCCTGCGGCAATTAATTTTTTAGCTTCTGCCAAAACGCCTGTTAAATACTTACGTTGTACAGAAACAATATCTTCAACTTTTGGTTTTAACTCGTTAAATTCGTGGCGATCTCCTTTTGGGATGGGACCAGAAATAATCAACGGCGTACGGGCATCATCCACTAAAACCGAATCCACTTCATCTACAATACCATAGTGGTGCGGACGCTGCACTAAATCGTCTGGCGAATGCGCCATATTATCACGTAAATAATCGAAACCAAATTCGTTATTTGTACCATAAGTAATATCGGCATTATACGCTTTTTTACGCGCAGCCGAATTAGGCTGGTGATAATCAATACAATCTACACTTAACCCATGAAACTCAAAAATAGGCGCCATCCACGCACTATCACGTTTTGCCAAGTAATCGTTAACCGTCACTAAGTGCACCCCTTTACCAGCCAAAGCATTTAAGTAAACAGGCAGAGTAGCCACTAATGTTTTACCTTCACCTGTTTGCATTTCGGCTATTTTACCTTGGTGCATTGCTATACCGCCTATAAGTTGTACATCGTAGTGTACCATATCCCAAGTGATGGGTTTTCCAGCGGCATCCCAAGAGTTTGCCCAAACGGCTTTATCATCGTTTAAGGTTACATAATCTTTTTCGCCAGATAAATTTCTGTCAAATTCATTAGCCGTTACAGTAATAGAGGTGTTATTTACAAAACGTTTAGCTGTTTCTTTAATAACGGCAAAGGCTTCTGGTAAAATCGTGTTTAAAACATCTTCCGTAATATGATAAGCATCATCTTTTAACTTATCAATTTGCTCATAAATATCTTCACGGGCGTCAATATCTTCCGTGTTTTCGGCTTCCTCAAGTAAGCTAGCCGTTTGCGCATCAATAGCGGCATTGGCTTCAGCAATTTTAGCTTTAAACGTGCTAGTCTTAGCTCTTAATTCGTCGTGCGAAAGCACTTCTAAAGCGCCCTCAAAGGTTTTAATTTTATCAACTAAAGGCGTTATGGCTTTAACATCTTGTTTCGATTTATCGCCAACAAATACCTTCAGTACAGAATCTAAAAAACTCATGTGTATATTTTTATATGTTATCTAGGAAATTCCTAGTTATGTTCAGTTATATTTTCAAGCCCTTTAAAAAGCCATTCAAAGATACATTTTAGAACAAAAAAAAAGCCCCAAATCGAGACTTTTTTAACTATTCTTTATGCCATATTATTTAATATTCATCCTCATTCCACAGATAATCTTCATCTGTTGGGTAATCTGACCAAATTTCCTCAATCGAATCATACGAATCTCCTTCGTCTTCAATCGATTGTAAATTTTCAACAACTTCTAGAGGCGCACCGGTTCTGATGGCGTAATCTATCAATTCGTCTTTTGTTGCTGGCCATGGTGCATCACTTAAATAAGATGCTAATTCTAAAGTCCAATACATGTGTTGTGCGTTTAATTTTTTGCAAAAATAAATTTTTAGTTTAAACACACAAGGAAAAAATGAATTATTTCATATTTATTTAAACTTTTATTTGAAATTAGGGGAAATAAAAGATTTAAGTAGATATCAACCGCTTCGCTTTCAATAAAATAATTTTATGAAATTGTCTCAAATGTATTCATAAATTTTTTTATTTCATTTAATCATTAATGTTAAGAACGTATCTTTTTGTATCCTAAACTCGTGAAATTTATTCTTGCTTTGTTAATAATTACAAGAAATTTTTAGCGGTTTTATTTGGGCGTTACCTCAAGGGTCGGGCTTTCCGTTGCAATCTTTTTAAAACGTCATTGCGAGGACGAAGGCCGTGGCAATCTGCCAAATATCAGTTCTCAACAATTTTTTATTTCATTCAAGTTTTAAAAAGGATTTTCACTGCAATCCCTAACGCAAAAAACGTTTCCTTTAAAAATATTCGTCATTACGAGGAGCTTTTGCGACGTGGTAATCTTTTTATCAATTTAACAGATTGCCACAACATTTTTTAAAATGTTTCGCAATGACGTTTTTAAATTCCCTTTTTTGGAATCCACTTAATTTCATTTGCTTGTAAATCAGAGGACAACTTTCGTGCCAATACAAAAAGGTAGTCAGAAAGACGGTTTAAGTATTTTAAAGCATTGGATTCAAAAGGCTCTAAATTGTTCAATTCCGAAGCTAAACGTTCGGCTCTTCGGCAAACACAACGTGCTATGTGACAGAATGACACGGTTTGGTGCCCACCAGGAAGTACAAAATGCGTCATGGGAGGTAGCGCCTCATTCATGGTATCCATTTCTTTTTCTAAAAGCGTAATATTTTTCGCCGATATTTTTTCAATATTCAAACGTTCCTTTCCGTTTTTTAGAATGGCTTTCTCAGGGTCGGTCGCTAAAATAGCACCAATAATAAAGAGTTTATCTTGAATATCAATAATCACATCTTTGTAATGTTCATTAATATCTTGATCGCGAATTAAGCCTAAATGCGAGTTTAGCTCATCAAGCGTTCCGTAGCTTTCAATACGTATATGGTGTTTAGGTACACGAGTACCACCAAATAATGCGGTAGTGCCGTTGTCGCCTGTTTTCGTGTAGATTTTCATCTGATAGTTTTTATAGTTTTAGAGGTCAGATGTAATTCGCTATTTATATTTTTATTTAACGATAGTAATCTTAAGTGCTCATTTCATGGTACGAATTTAAAAGTTAAAAGTTGAAAGTGAAAAGTTTTTTGTCACGAATTAACAATATTTTTGATTTTGTCATTCCCGATTCTTGATTTTTTGATTCCTGAGGAGGCAGGAATCTATAGTGAAGCTTTAGTTTTTATTAATTTAAATTTTTCAGATTAATAGATTACTTTATAACATGAAGAAATACCGAATTAATGTATTCCTTCCTTCGTAGTAATGACAACTAAGCAACTAAGCAACTAAACAAATCGACAATTATACCCGAATGGTAAAATGTTCTTTCCGTTGTTCTTTTCTAAAAAACACAAATCCCCAAAAAAACGTATCAATAGTAATGGTTACTTTGGGGTGTTGCTTTATTATTTGCCAAGCTTCAGTCATCCCTTTACTCCAATAAATATCATCAAAAATAAAAACAGAATCGTTGTTTGTGGTTTCTAATAAAGATTCAAAATAGCTTAAAGTAGCTTCTTTTTGGTGGTTGCCGTCAAAGAAAATAAGATTGTAAGTATTCGCTTTTAATGTATCAATTTCAACATTAAAATTCCCAGTAATAACATGAATATTTTCTACAGAATTGATTTTGAAATTGTTTTTTGTGAATTCTGAAATATTAGGGCAGCCTTCAATGGTTATAATTTTTGCATCCGGATTTGCAAACTGCATCGCAAGCGTAGCAATACCTAAAGAGGTGCCTAATTCTAGTATATTTTTGGGTTTAAAGTAATTTGTAATTCTATATAAAAGTTGAGCTCTTTTATTTGTAGTTCCTGCGTTTTTTGCAATTTCTGAAACTGTGCGTTCTGGTTGCTTCATCATGAGGGAACCGGCACCCAAATCGGTGACTTCAATTTTTGTTGTATTATTTAAAAGTGCTTTTCTATAGCTTATTATGGTTTTATAATCTGAGTAGGCTTTGTTATCATAAAAACATGTAGTCACCAAATCATAAACAAAAGGCGAGTGCACCCCATGTTGATTGGTAGATTTAAATAAGAATTTTATGTATTGAATAATTTGGTACACTTTTCACTTTTTAGTAATCAGTTTCCGTCTTTGGTCATTTTCTCTTTCCGACTCTATGCCTTAGCGCGAACAAAACGATGTGATTTCTTACTTTCTTCGAAATGACTGATTGTTTTTTTGACTGAACACTGCAACTCTGAATACTGCAAACTTTTTTATTCCTCAAGTTTAGACGACAACTCAAACCAGCGTTCTTCTTTCGTTTCAATACTATCAATAATTACCTGTAATTCTTTTGAGAGTTTATTAATAGCATCTGGCGACAAATCTGGATTTAAAAATTTAGCTTCTAATTCCTTTTTATCAAAAGCGAGCGATTTTAATTTACTCTCTATATTATTAAGCTCCTTGTCTTCGTTATACGATAGTTTTGCAGCTTCGTTTTGTTTCCAAGATTTAGTATCTTTTTTGTCTTCAGTAGTATTTGAAATTACAGGTTGGCTATCTTCATAAACGCGATAATCGGTATAATTTCCAGGAAAATCTTCAACAACACCATCCCCTTTAAAAATAAAAAGATGATCAACCACTTTGTCCATAAAATAACGGTCGTGCGATACTACAATAATGCATCCAGGAAAATCCAAAAGAAAACTTTCAAGCACATTGAGAGTTACAATATCCAAATCGTTAGTGGGTTCATCCAAAATTAAAAAATTCGGATTCTGGATTAAAATGGTACATAAATACAAACGTTTACGCTCGCCGCCGCTTAATTTTTCAACAAAATCGTATTGTTTTTTTCTGCTAAATAAAAATCGTTCTAATAGTTGTTGGGCACTAATTTGTTTTCCTTTTTTTAGTGGAATATAATCCCCGAATTCTTTAATAACATCAATAACTTTTTGGTCGGGTTTTACTTTTATACCATTTTGTGTATAGTAGCCAAACTTAACCGTTTCGCCTTGCGTAACTTTTCCCGAATCGGGTTGCGCAGTTTGCGTTAAAATATTTAAAAAGGTTGTTTTTCCAGTGCCATTTTTTCCAATAATACCAGCACGTTCCCCTTTTTGGAACATATAGCTAAAATTATCTAAAATCGTTTTGTCTTTAAACGCTTTTGAGACCTTATGGAATTCTAAAATTTTACTTCCTAAACGTTCCATGTTAAGTTCTAATTGAACTTCGTGGTCGTTTCTGCGTTGGTGTGCACGATGCTTTATATCGGCAAAATCATTAATTCTAGATTTAGACTTTGTTGTTCTTGCTTTGGGTTGTCGACGCATCCAAGTCAGCTCCTTTTTAAAAAGCTGTTTCGCTTTTCCAGTTTCGGTAGCTTCAAGCTCAATACGCGCTTCTCGCTTTTCTAAATAATACGAATAGTTCCCTTTGTAATTATAAAGTTGTCCTTCGTCTAATTCAATAATTTCATTACATACACGTTCTAGAAAATAACGGTCGTGCGTCACCATAAAAAGCGTAATGTTTTCTTTGGCAAAAAAGGCTTCTAACCATTCAATCATTTCTAAATCTAAATGGTTTGTTGGCTCATCCAAAATTAATAAATCGGGTTTATTGATTAACGCATTGGCAAGAGCTAAACGTTTTTTTTGCCCGCCAGAAAGGGTGCTTACTTTATGATTTAAATCTTCTAGTTTTAATTTGAATAGTATTTGTTTGTAAAGGGTTTCAAAATCCCAAGCTTGGTGCCGCTCCATAGCATCAAAAGCGGCTTGGTATGTTTCGGTATCATCAAGGTTTAAAAGCGCTTTTTCATAGTTAGCAATCACTTTTAAAATCTCGTTATCGCTGGCAAAAATGGTTTCCTCAACCGTTAAATTCGGATCGAATTTAGGATCTTGAGATAAAAAAGATACACTAATGCCGTTTCTGAAAATAACATGACCAGAATCTGCTTCATCATCACCCGAAAGGATATTTAAAATAGATGTTTTTCCAGTACCATTTTTAGCAACAAAGGCTATTTTTTGATCTTTATGGACGCTAAAAGAAATATCTTCAAAAAGAACAAGTTCTCCGTAAGATTTCGATATATTTTCAACTGTTAAATAGTTCAATGGAATCTTTTTTTGCAAATATGGGATAAAAAACCAAAATCTTCGGCATAAGTTTTATTATTCATGATGAAAAACTATATTTGTGATAAATCATACCCCATATAATGAAACGACTTTTCTGGTGTTCTACATTTATTTTTGGTGTTTTTTGTACCTCATGTATTACGAATAAAGATGTTGTTTATCTTCAAGATAAAGGTACTGTTGCCGTTGATTCTTTACGTATTAAAGAATTATCAAAACCCTACCGTGTTCAGGTTAATGATATATTAAGCATCAATGTCAAGGCCTTAGATGAAGAGCTCACCGCTATTTTTAATCCAGTCGTAAATAATAGTAATTCAAATGCAAATCAAGGTCAGTCGGGATTATATTTTAGTGGCTTTACTATTGATTTACATGGTAATATTAAATTTCCTATTTTAGGTGAAATTAATGTTTTAGGTTTTACTATTGACGAGATTGAAGAAAAAGTTGAAGAGGAATTATTAACACAGTACTTTAAGGAAACAGCTGAAATTTTTGTAACGGTAAAATTAGCAGGTTTACGATACACCACAATAGGTGAAGTAGGGACGGGTGTGCATACACTTTTTCAAGACCGCGTAAATATTATTGAAGCTTTAGCCAATGCAGGAGACATAGACCAAACAGGAGATAGAACCGATGTTTTGGTTATAAGGCAATACCCTGACGGACAAAAAATTCATCATATCGATTTAACCAATATAGCGGCTATGCAATCGCCTTTTTATTACATACAACCCAATGATATTATACAAGTAAAACCATTAAAAAGAAAAGCTTTGGGTGCAGGACAAACAGCGATTCAAAACATAACCACAATAGCGTCTATATTGTCCGTTTTAGTATCTACTTATTTTTTAACTCGAAATCTTTAAATGTAGCTTATGATTGACGAGTTTGAAGTTTCAGAATCATCTGCATCAACGTTTGATATAAAGAAGTTTTTATTTAGAGCTTTAAGTTATTGGAAACTCTTTGTCATACTTCTGGCCATTGGTGTTTTTTATGTGTATCAAAAAAATATCCGAGAGGAGTTTTCATACCGATTAGGAACAAAAATTTCTATTGAAGATGATAGTAACCCGTTATTCACCTCAAATGCAAGTTTAACCTTTAATTGGGGTGGTGTTACATCAAAAGTGCAAACCATGATTGTGCTACTTAAATCACGGTCTCATCATGAAAAAGTGGTTGATAAACTGGAGTTTTATAAAAGCTATTTAATACAAGGTCGATTTAAAATGCAAGACATTTATAAGGATGCACCGTTTAGGTTTAATCATGATTATAATTATCCTCAGCTATTAAATGTACCTATACAAATCACTTTTTTGAGTGATGATACTTTTGAATTGGAAACGGAATTTTTAAATTCTACCGTTAAATCTCAAAACTATGTAACAAAAAAAATAGCAACAGTTGATGTGCCTGTTGGAATTTTTAAAAAACAATTTAAGTTAGGCGACACCATAAACCTTTCATTTTTAAAAGGTATTATTTATTTGGCTGAAAACCGAAAAGCTGCTATAGGCAAACCCTACTACATACAATTTAAAAATTTTGATGCTACGGTTTCTAGTTATAATTCTAGAACCAGTGTCTCTAATACTAATAGTTCTCCCATACTAGACATCACATTAATTGATAAAAACACTCAGAAAATTGTTGATTATTTGAATGGAATCGTTGATGTATTAAGTGAAGACCAACTGAATAGAAAAAATCAATACGCTACCAATGCCATCACATTTATAGATGAGCAAATTATGAGAGTTAGGGGGGAACTTACCACCAATGCCCAAGCATTAAATGATTATAGAAAAAAGAACAAAATTTATAGCCTCAATGACGAAGGTGAGCAACTTAATGATAAACTCACCAAATTTGATGCTGAAAAAGAAGCTATAAACAGGCAGTTAAACTATTATTCTAACCTTGAAAACTACCTGCTAACTAGTAGCACCTTTACCGAAATACCGGCACCCTCAACAGCGGGTATTAGTGATTCTAATATTTTAGGAAATGTTTCTGCCATCAATGAGCTTTCAGTAGAAAAATCCAAATTGCAATATTCTGTTCGTAGTGATACCTCTATTTTTAACGATTTAAACAGGCAAATAGAAGGTTTGAAAAATGTATTGTTAGAAAACATTAAATCGGTTAGGAAAAATTTAGAATTTGATTTAAAAACAGTAAACGCTAATTTGAGAAAAGTTGAGAATGAGTTTAATAACCTTCCCGAAGATCAGCAACAACTAATCACAATTAAAAGGCAATATTCATTAAGCGAACAAACGTATAATATATTTTTAGCAAAACGAGGAGAAGCAGAAATTATTAAAGCCTCAAACGTATCAGATATTCTCATCATAGATCCAGCAAAGGATACGGGTGCAGATGTGATAGGGAGAAATTTAAATATTCGTTATGTGTTCGCTGGTTTTGTAGCCTTACTAATTCCATTATTATTAGCTTTTGTATTAACCTTTTTAGATAAAAATATTCATAGCCCCATGGATGTTGAAAAGTTATCCACTATTCCACTTTTAGGCGTTGTTGGTAAAAATATTTTAGATAATAATTTAGTGGTTCACAGAAAACCAAAATCGGCCATAGCCGAATCTTTTAGAGCCATACGATCCAATTTACAATACTTTTATAAGTCTCAAGATTTAGAAGGTTCAAAAACATTGTTAGTAACCTCCTCGGTAAGTGGTGAAGGAAAAACATTCTGTTCCATTAATGTCGCTACAGTTTTTGCTTTAAGCGGAAAGAAAACCATTTTAGTTGGATTAGACCTTAGAAAGCCTAAGATATTTAATGATTTTAATATTAAAAATGATTTAGGGGTTGTAAATTATTTGATTGGACAGGAACCATTAGATAATGTGATCCATAAAACTGAAATAAAACACTTAGATATCATCACGTCAGGTCCAATACCACCAAACCCCTCGGAATTACTAATTAATGAAAAATTAAAGGATTTAATTTCAGATTTAAAATCTAGGTACGATTATATAATTTTAGACACCCCTCCAGTTGGTTTAGTGGCGGATGCCCTAGAACTGCTCGAACATGTAGATGCGTCATTATATGTTATTCGGCAAGATTATACCAAAAGGGATATGCTTAATTTTATAAATGACAAATACAAAACCAAAACCATACAAAATATTAGTTTGGTTTATAATGGGTACGACCAAAAAGCAAAATACGGTTATGGCTACGGTTATGGTTATGGCTATGGTTATGGTTATGGGAATTATGCTAATGGCTATCATGAGGATGAAAAAGCAAAGTCTGGGTTTTTAATTACGCTTAAAAACGTGTTTAAAATTAAATAAACTTACCAATAGAATCGCATTAAATATGCAAAATAACATATTTGAGATTTATAAATTGATATGGTTTACTCAATTATTTTAAATATTACACAGCAACTAAAATAATATGATTTTAAAAAATATCATATTTTGAATTGAAATTTTAAAATGCAACTTGAAACCAAAATATATCAGAAAGAAAACAATTTAAAGATTGGCAAGCTTTTGTTAGCAAGTGCTAAAGATTTATTTGGGTCTCATTTTTTAGCAAAACAATTGGCTACTAGAGATATTAAGTCGCAATATAGACAATCATACTTGGGTATTGTTTGGGCATTTATTACACCGGTTACTGCTGCTTTTGTTTGGATTTTTCTTAATCTTACAGGCACTATTGAACTTTCTGATACAGGAGTTCCTTATCCCGTATATGCGTTTTCAGGTACTTTAATTTGGTCAATTATTAAAGAAGCTATTAATTCACCAACTACAGTTACTAATGCTGCGAGAGGGATTATAACCAAAATAAATTTCCCAAAAGAAGCTTTAGTGTTATCTGGTATTTACAAGTTGCTTTTTAATACCATGATTAAAATAGGACTATTAATTATTTTGATTTTTGCTTTCGGAATAGCCTTTCATTGGTCGCTATTGTTATTTCCTTTTGCAATTATTGCCGCTATTTTGTTTGGTACTACGTTAGGCTTGTTTATTACGCCCATTGGTTTGATTTATAATGATGTGGCTAAAATTATAAGCTTGGGTTTAAATTTACTCATGTATTTAACGCCCGTGGTTTATATTATTCCTAAAGAAGCAGGGCTTATGAAAGATATAATGGAACTGAATCCTTTTTCACCGTTGATTTTAACTGCACGAGATTTAGCTTTGGGAAATAGCCCTGAATATTTGATGTATTTCGGTTGGATTTTTGCTATAAGCTTATCTTTGTTTTTTGTGGGTCTTATGTTTTATAGAATTTCTATTCCTATAATTATTGAACGTTTAAGCGCCTAGAGTGTGAATTGTGAAAGATGAATCGCGTCTTTCGTAACACGAAAAAAAAATAAAAATGGAACATAAAGATTTAGATGTTTGGAAATATAGCATGGATTTGGTCGAGGTAATTTATAGTATGTCATCAAAATTCCCAGATGATGAACGATATGGATTAACTAGTCAAATAGGAAGGGCTGCTATATCCGTGCCATCCAATATAGCAGAAGGTTCGGGTCGAAAAGGTGATAAGGAATTATTCAATTTATTTCAATAGCTCTAGGTTCGTTAACAGAGTTGGAAACACATTATTTAATAGCGGTAAGATTGAAATATGTTGATCAAAGCGATACGTTAGAGAAATTAATTATTAAAGTAAAACAGCTATTACTGGGATTCAGAAACTATATAAAGCGAAAGGCATGAGCATAGTGAATGATGAAACGTGAATTGTTACAAATCTCGTTTCACGTTTTACGAAAAAGAATATGATAGAAGAAAAGAGCATAGTATCGAATAATGATGTCCTTGTAAAGGTAGAGGGGCTTTCTAAAAAGTTTTGTAAAGACTTGAAAACAAGTTTGTGGTATGGTGTAAAAGATTTAGTGACAAATATTCGTGGTAATAAAAACGAAAGAGAACTACGTGATAAAGAATTTTGGGCTGTAAAAGATATTAATTTTGAACTACGCCGAGGCGAATGTTTAGGCTTAATTGGGCATAACGGCGCAGGAAAATCCACCTTACTTAAAATTTTAAATGGCTTAATAAAACCCGATGCTGGAAAAGTAACTATAAGAGGTAGAGTAGGAGCGCTTATAGAATTGGGAGCAGGTTTTAACCCCATATTAAGCGGGCGTGAAAATATTTATAATAATGGCGCGGTTTTGGGGTTTACTAAAAAAGAAATTGACAGTAAAGTAGAAGATATTATAGATTTTTCAGAGATACGCGAGTTTATAGATATGCCAGTACAAAACTATAGTTCAGGTATGAAAGTCCGTTTGGGCTTTGCGGTTGCCGCACAAATGGAGCCCGATGTATTAATTATTGATGAGGTTTTGGCGGTTGGGGATTTGGGGTTTATTTTAAAATGTTTTAAAACAATTGATACTATATTACCTAAAACCGCTGTTGTTTTTGTAAGTCATAGCATGCCGATGGTTTCACGCATTTGTAATCAGATTGTTTTAATGGATAAAAGTACTGCTAAATTTCAAGGAAATGAAGTTGGAAAAGCGATTGATTTGTATTATTCAAGTTTTGCACAAAATGTAAGTAACGTTGTATTTGATGATGGTACAATTAAACTTGTTGAATCAAAGGTCTTAATACTATTAAGTGATGAGCAGAATATTCCACAACTTAATTGGAGAGATGATTTAAATTTGCAATTTAGTTTTCAAATTATAAATAAAATTTCAGGATTTGATTTTTTTATCATTATTGTAGATAAAGAACAACGGTCTATTGCTATGCTAGGAAAAAATGAAGAGTCATCTAATATTTTCGAAGAAAATGGGTATATAGAATTTAAAGTTTCTCATAAAAAAATACAACTTTCTAAAGGTATATATTCAATTAATTTGGTTGTTAGAAAAAACATCACAAAAGAACCAGTATATAGAATAAATAATATATTACCTTTTCAAATTATACATAATGATGAAACTTGGGAGCCTTTTTTACTTGAATCAAACTTCGAGAAAATTAAGAAATAGATTGATCTTTTCCTTTAGTCTTTAAAAAAAAGTAACTTGTAATGATTAACGTAACTAAGACATTTTTACCACCTCAGCAAGAATACAATGCTATTCTAAAACGAGCTTGGGATAAAAACTGGATGACTAATAGAGGTGTTTTAGTACAAGAGTTGGAGGAGAAATTAAAAGAGTATTTAAATGTTCCCAATATAATTGCTACCACTAATGGCACCTTACCGTTACAAATAGCTATTAAGGCTTTAAAATTAACTGGTGAAATTATTACCACACCATTTAGTTATGTAGCAAGTACTTCTAGTATTGTTTGGGAAGGCTGTAAACCAATTTTTGTAGATATTCACCCAGAGTATCTTACCATTGATGAAACTAAAATTGAGGCGGCTATTACACCAAAAACATCTGCTATTTTAGCTACCCATGTTTTTGGGAATCCTTGTGACATAGAAACAATAGAAGCTATTGCTAAAAAACACCATTTAAGAGTGATTTATGATGCTGCCCATTGTTTTGGGGTGAGGTACAAAGGACAGTCGATATTTCATGTTGGTGATGTAAGTACTTGTAGTTTTCATGCCACAAAGCTCTTTCATACAGGAGAAGGCGGAGCAATATTCTGTAAACCTGAGTATTTTGAAATAATGTATTCCCATCATAATTTTGGACATAAGGGACTGTTGACATTTCATGGTTTAGGAGTAAATGCAAAAATGTCTGAACTGCAAGCAGCTATGGGCTTAGCCGTTTTGCCATATATGAAAACCATAATTACTGAAAGGAAAAGGGTTGTCGATAAATATAATAAGTATCTAGATTTTTCTAACCTACAACACTTAAAAATTAGAGAAAATACAACATGGAATTATTGTTATTATCCAGTAATTTTTAAAAGTGAAGAAAAACTTTTAAAGGTGGAGCAATGTTTAAAAAAAATCGGAATTATATCCAGACGATATTTTTACCCTGCTTTAAATACTATTGAATATACAAAAGGAAAACCCATGCCAATAGCAGAAAAAATAGCGCATTGTATTTTATGTCTACCGTTGTATCATGAACTTGAAGAAAAAATAATTGATAAAATTGTTAACATAATCAATACAAAATAAATTTTTTGAAACCCACCATAATCTTTTCTGGAGTAAATGATAGAGCTATAATTGCTTTTTGTAGGTATGCAGAAAGAGAGAAAATTAATTATGTGATTGTGGCTAATGGTAAAGATGATTTAATTTTTTTAACGGATTATGAAAAATATGTAGTTGCAACAAGGGAAAGAAATGTTTTAACCATTAAAAACATATTTGAACTTGTTGGTATAGTAAAATTAAAGTTTTCTTGTAATGAAGTGTTTATTCTTCCCTCAACAGAATATTTAAATAGATTTTTATTAAATAATAAAGTGGAATTAGACAAATTAAAGGTGTTCTTTGGTTTGTGTGAAAAAGAATTATATGACAAAATATCTAATAAATATGAATTTGGAATATTGTGTAACAAATATGGTGTCAACATACCGATAGAATATACAGGTAAACCCGATGTCTTTCCTTATGTGGTTAAACCTAAAAGATATTTTGATGATAATAAAAAAGTTAATCCTAAGCCAATAATATTATATAATACAGAGCAAGAAGCATCTTTTTACTCGACACATGATAGTAATAAATTTTATTTTCAAGAATATGTTTCTGGTAAAAGTATTTATTTATTATTTTACTTTTATAAAAATGGTTATTTTACTGTATATTCTCAAGAAAATTTTGTGCAACAAAGCAGTGGAGGTTCAATGATTTTTTGTCAATCTTCAAACTATCACTTAAATACCAAATTAGTAAATTCATATTCAGAATTATTTATAAATGAAGGTTTTTGTGGGCTTGTGATGGTTGAAGTTAAATCATACAAAAATCAATTTTATATGATTGAGGCCAATCCTAGGTTGTGGGGGCCATCTCAATTAATTTTAGATGCTAATATGAGTTTGTTTGATGATTTTTCAACAGAAAATAATTTAATTAAGCCAAATCAAGTTTCTGAACGCAAATATGTTTTAAATAAGAATTATTTTTGGTCAGGCGGGTATATGGATAATAAGAGTAAAAATAAAGAAGTTATGATTCATAATTATAATAGTGTTACTTTTTTAAAAAATTATAAACAGCTGTTAAAAGACGAAATCTATTTTAGAAAAGATACATTATTAATTTATTTAAATGAGAATAAATGAACACAGAAAAACTAAAATGTCTATACCAAAAATCAAGCAAACACTCCAATTATCAAATTTTGCCTGATAGTTTGAAGAAGTATTTTGGCACAAATGATTTAACTATATGTTCTCGTTTTGAAGCAGAACGAATGCAATTTATAATTGGTCAATTAAATTTTTCCGGAAATAAAATTGTTGATATTGGCGGGAATACAGGTTACTTTTCTTTTGAATCTATTGCCAATGGGGCCAATGAAGTGATTTACATAGAAGGAAATAAAGCGCATGCTGAATTTGTGAAATATGCCGTTGAAGTTCTAGGAATCAATATTAAAGTGTATAATGAATATCTTCATTTTGATGAAAATATTAATTTTAAAAAAGGAACTGACATAGTTTTATTGTTTAATGTTTTACACCATTTAGGAGATGATTTTGGAAACAAAACCCTTTCTAAAGAAAAGGCAAAGGAAATGATGAAGGCCAGTATTAATTGCTTTTATAATAAAACGGAGTTTTTGGTTTTACAAATGGGTTTTTGTTGGAAAGGAGATAAGAATTTACTCCTTTTTGAAAATGGTACCAAAAAAGAAATGATCGATTTTATTAAAGAAGCTACTAAAGAATATTGGGACATTAAAGCTATTGGAATAGCGGAAGAACATGATGGAGAAACAATTTTTAATTTAATTAATGAAATTAATATTGAACGTAATGATTATTTAGGTGAATTTAGAAATAGACCGATTTTTATTTTAAAGAATAGATAGTAAAAACCATGAATTCAAATCCTTTAGTTTCGATTTCATGCATTACTTTTAATCAGGCTTCTTATATTAGAACTTGTTTAGATAGTTTTTTGATGCAACAAACCAGTTTTGATTGTGAAGTGGTTATTCATGATGATTCATCGACCGATGGAACAAAGGAAATTATTGAAGAATACACAGCTAAGTATCCTGATATTTTTTTTCCTATGTATCAAGATAAAAATCAATACTCACAAGGAGCTCGTGGTATAATGTCTCGATTTAATTTTCCACGCTGTCGTGGTAAATACATTGCCTTATGCGAAGGTGATGATTATTGGACAGACCCCTTAAAACTGCAAAAGCAAGTGGGGTTTTTGGAGAAAAATAAGGAATACAATTATTGCGGACATAAGTCAAGTACAAATATAAATGAGTTAATAAACAAAATACCTTTAGAAATTATTGAATTTGGTTTTCAAGAATTAATATTTAAAAACTTTTTAAATACTAGTACGTTACTTTTCAGAAAAAGAGTTATTAATAATTTACCGATTTTTTTTCGCAAAATTTCGGCAGGAGATTGGGCATTACAATTAATTGCGATAAAAAATAGTAAAGGATATGTTTTGCCAGATTATATGAGTGTCTATAGAGAGCATGAGAAAGGGGTATGGAGTAACTTAGATAATAAAACAAAATGTTTATTAGGTGTTAAAACTCAAGAAGTATTTAAATTAATTTATTCTGATGATGAATCTATTGCTATTATTGATAGAGCTATTAAAAAAAGAAAAGAGACATTTGGGATAGTTGAAATATCAATGTTAGATAGGATTAAATCTAAATTAAAAAAAATATACCATTGAAAAACTTTACAGATATTCTTTTTTCAATTGATAACCTTGATAGATATTGTATAAGAACTGCTGTATTTAAAGCTTTAAAAGAAGTTTTGCCTTTATTTTCTGGTAGTTTGTTGGATATAGGCTGTGGTAAAATGCCATATAAAAACTATATATTAAAAAACAGTATGGTAGATGCATATATTGGTTTAGATATAGAAAATGCTTTAATATATGATAAAGATGTAAAACCAGATTATACTTGGGACGGTAAAGTAATGCCTTTTGAAGATAATAGTTTTAATTGTGCCTTTGCAACTGAGGTTTTGGAGCATTGTCCAGATCCTGAAATAGTGTTAAAAGAAGTTTTTAGGGTTTTAAAGCCCAATGGAATATTCTTTTTTACAGTACCTTTCTTGTGGAATTTGCATGAAGTACCACATGATGAGTATAGATATACGCCTTTTTCTTTAGAACGTCATTTAAAAAAATCAAAATTTAAGGATATAGATATAAAAGCAACAGGTGGTTGGCATGCTTCTATGGCTCAAATGTTGGGCTTGTGGGTAAGACGAAGCCCACTATCTAAAAAGAAACGTAAATTTATTTCTTTTGTTTTGAAGCCTATTATTAGGTACTTAATAAAAAAAGACAAAACAAGTCAAGTATCGTTCAAAAATGGTCAAATGATAACAGGGTTATACGGAAATGCAAAAAAATAATATTTAGAATGGTTTTATCTCAACTAATTCTTATTCAAACACTTTTTGTATTAATAAAATCATTTTTTTAGTACGTATATAATGCTGTTTTTAAAATAAGAGATAGATAGTTGAAACAAAATCTTTACACAAAGCATAATGAAAATAGCCATTTTCACAAATAAACCATACGATAAATGTGAAACATTTATTAAAGTACAAATTGATATGCTCCCATTTAAAATTGTGCACTACTGGGGCCATAATTTTCCGTTTAATTTTCAAATGCAAACAAAAAAACGTGGACTTATTTTTAAAGTGCTTTCAAAATTTAGTTTTATTAAACAAGAGTCTATTATAAATCAATTTTGTAATGAGCTTTTATTAAATAAAGTAACTTTAGTATTCGCTCAATATGGTATGATTGGTCAAGAAGTATTGGAAGTCTGTAAGCATTTGCAACTGCCATTAGTAGTACATTTTCATGGACATGATGCAGTAAGAAAATCAGTTTTAGAAACCTACAGTAATTATCAAACCCTGTTTGCTTATTCTAATTTAAAGATTATTTCAGTTAGTCATGAAATGACTAAAAGGCTCATATCAATTGGTTGTCCAGAAGAAAAAATTATTTATAACGTATATGGTGTAAATAATGATTTTTTAAATTTAAAACCAAATTATAATAAAACCCAATTTGTAAGTATAGGAAGATTTGTGGAAAAAAAAGCACCTCAATTAACTTTATTAGCTTTTAAAGTAGTTTTGGATAAACATCCTGAATCGCAATTAATTTATGCAGGTGACGGTGTTTTGTTAAACAGCTGCAAAGATATGGTTACCGCCTTGGATATGAGTAATAATGTAACATTTCCAGGTCGAATATCTCCAAAGGCTTATCAATTATATTTACAAGATTCACTAGCATATGTACAGCATTCAATAACAGCACAAGATGGTGATATGGAAGGCACCCCAGTTTCTATTATTGAAGCCAGTGCAGCAGGTTTACCGGTAGTAAGTACACTTCATGCAGGTATACCAGACGTAGTTATTCATAATAAAACTGGATTACTCTCTAATGAAAAGGATATAACTACGATGGCATATCATATGTCTTGGATAATAGATCATAAAGAAGAAGCTTCTAAAATGGGAGAAGCGGGAAAAAAAAGAATACAAGAACACTTTCCCATATCAAAATATATTAATGGTCTAACAACCATTATTGAATTCATGCTCGAAAAACGATGAAGGTTTCCATTATTATCCCATCATATAATAGAGTAAATTTAATTGGAGAAACTCTGGACACAATACTAGCTCAAACTTATACTAATTGGGAGTGTCTCGTGATTGACGATGGTAGCAATGACAATTCTCAAAAATTATATGATATTTATAAAGTTAAAGATAATCGGTTTTTATTTTTTAAAAGACCAAAATCAAAACCGAAAGGAGCAAATACTTGTAGAAATATTGGATTAGAGAATACTTCAGGAGATTATATTGTGTTTTTCGATAGTGATGATCTAATGACCCCAAATCATTTACAAGTAAAAGTTGATGGAATGCTAAGATTTAATTGCGATTATGTAATTACAAGGACTAAGTTTTTTAATGCTGATTTAAATTATATCGATAGTTATTATAGATTTAATGATTACCCAATAACACCATATAACTATGTAAAGCAAAATATAAATTGGTTAACATATGATATTTGTTTAAAACAAGAGTTAGCAAAGTCAATTTCATTTAATGAAAAACTTCAATCTGGACAAGAATATAATTATTTTTGTAAATTGGTATTTATTACAACAAATGCTTTTTTTGTTGATGAGGTCGTTTCATTACGGAGGCATCACGATGATTCCATTCGGAGTAAATTATCTAGTAACTCAGCTTTAAAGGAAAGTTATTTTAGGGTTTCCTGGTATACTTACGTAGACATAAAAAAAGTAGCCGATAGAAAATCTCAAATGGTTTTATTAAGGCGATGCATTAATGCTTGTTTTGAAGAGAAAAGCATAAAATGGATTCCTAAGCTTCCTTTTGCAATGGCAGTTTTAAAAGTATATAGACTAAATAGTATTTATATTTTATTATTACTTTTTTCTTTAAGTTTTTTTGGAAAAGGATATGTGTTTCATAAAAGAATAAAATAAAATTGAAAAACGTTTATTAACTCAGTATTCCTATTTTCTAACTTTGAGAACGATAATTATAGTATCGTCAAATTCCCTATATTAGCACGTCTCCAATAACTTGCATCATGCAAAATAATCCTTTAATTTCAGTTATTATACCAACGTTTAACCGCGCCCATTTAATAGGAGAAACACTTGATTCTATTTTTGAACAAACTTACAAAAATTGGGAATGTATTGTTATAGACGATGGCTCCAACGATAATACAAATAATATTGTAAATGACTATGTTTTAAAAGATACAAGATTTCAATATTATCATCGACCAGACCATAAACAAAAAGGGGCAAATGCTTGTAGAAATTATGGATTTGAATTAAGTAAGGGACAGTATGTAAATTGGTTTGATGATGACGATTTAATGCATTCAAATAAATTAAAAATTCAAGTTTCAGCATTAGAAAATAGTAAATACCATTTCTCAGTTTGTCAAACAGCTATATTTAAGAATTCAATTCAAAATATTTTGGGGTTAAGAAGTGAGAATATATATTCAGATAATATTTTCTATGATTATTTAAGACAAGATATAGTCTGGTTAACACAGTCGCCTTTATGGAAACATAATTTTTTAAAATCTTTAACTCATTTATTTGATGAAGAATTACAAGCAGCGCAAGAGTGGGAATTTCACTGTAGAGTTTTGTGTTATGCAGAAACATATCAAGTCGTAAACGAGCCATTAGTTTATTTAAGGAAGCACGAAGCAAGTATATCAAACAATTTAACTAGCGAGAGAAAGTATAATTACTTTTTAGCTAGATTGAAAATTTATAAGAATAATGACCTTAAATTAAGTAACGAATCAAAAAAATTTCTGAGGGACTATTTAATTTCAAATTTTAAAGACTTTGTTAGATCTCAAAAAATCAGATACGCGCTAAAAATCTTTTATTTATATATTTGGACAAAAGATGATTTCGTTCTAAAAACTAAAATTTCTGCATATCTTGGGATATTTAGTTTTTTTTTATTTGGTCGAGGATTTATTTTATTGAAAAACTTAAAATAATTACACAAAACTTTATCACTATTTTTTATCGAAATAGTGATAAAGTTTTATATTCAAGGTTATTATTTTTAATATAAGAGAGTTTGAAAATTATTTTAAAAAGTATCAATTAAAACTAAAAGCTTAAGAGCTTTTCAAATAGTATTATTTGGTTATGGTATTTAAACACTACATAATTACTAGATTTAATTTATCTCAAAGATGGGATAAAGACAGTTTAGGTAAAAATGTTTTAGATGACGATTGGTTAAAAAAAAGATTTCAGTTATTTGAAAATTATTGTTTTCCTTCATTAAAAAGTCAAACTAACAAGAACTTTGAATGGTGGGTTTTTTTTGACGCTTCGACACCAAATTTATATAGAAAAAAAATAAAAAAATTTGGTGATTTATTACCTAATTTTCAACCTAAGTTTAAAAAATCTTATCAAGAATTTGAAGATACTTTAGCACAAGATTTGTTCGAAGATATAGATTTTAAAAACACAGATTTTATAATTACCACAAGGTTAGATAACGATGATATTTTTTCTAAAAAGGCTGTTGAGGAGTTACAAAACAACTTAGTAGATTATAAATGTATATTAGAGATGCCAATAGGCTATAACTTAGAAATAGGAAAGGTTAATAAGTTACGTAAAATGAATTATACATTAAATCCCTTTATTAGTCTTTTAGAAAATATAAAAAATTCAAAAAAAATAGAAACAGTTTACGCGCACCAACATGGAGAATGGATGCATTTAAAACGAATTAAAATAACAAATAAGCCTCAGTGGATTCAAGTAATACACGGGAATAATGTTTCAAATCAAATCAAAGGAAAAGAAATAATTGCTTTTGCAGCACTTAAAGGATTTACTTTTACCAAACCAAAGTTTAGCCTTAGAGACGATTTGAAACTTGTAGAGAAATACGTTAAGAAAAAAGTAAAGCGTATTTTGTACAGGTGAAATTTCTAAAAAATATAAATGTTTCAAAAAGTAAAAAAAATAACAGAGGAGTTTAGGCAAAGAGATCGTAAAATCTTAAGTGCAACATTAGAGAACGGATGGGCAAATGTATATCATGACAGTATAAGAGGTAAAGAATGGCTGCAAAAACTACCTTTAAATATTGGAAGATGGGCAGGTAGTTATGCTTTTTTTTATGTGTTACATAGAATATTAAATGATTATAAGCCTAATAAAATATTAGAATTTGGTCTAGGAGAATCTAGTAAACTAATTAACGCAATACTAAAAAACGAGCTAATTGAAAGTACACATAAAATTATTGAAGAGCGTAGTGAATGGAAAAGTCAATTTATGAATAATCATAATTTATCTTTACATTCAGAAATTTTTATTTGTCCTCTAAAAAAAGAAGAGATTAAAGGGTTTTCCGTTAATGTTTATGATGATATAGATAAGTACACTAAAAATAAATTTGATTTATATGTAGTAGATGGACCATTTGGAAGTGAACGTTATTCAAGATATGACATAGTAAAACTAGCCAAAAATTTTGAAGCCATAGATGAGTTTGTTATTATTTTTGATGATTACAATAGAAAAGGAGAACAAGACACGGTTAAAGAATTACTTGTTTTGTTTAAAAAACAGAACATTACAATTTATAAAGGCATCTATGTTGGCTCAAAGCGAGTTTTAGTTTTGGGTACTCAAAAATATAAGTTTATAGAATCTTTGTAAACTAAATCATCTAGAAATAGTTTAAATTTTTTAATGTTGAAAACAGTTTTATTTAATATTTATAAGAGTATTAAAAACCATAGAATATCAAAAAAAATCAGATATTTCTACTTCCGTTTTATAAATAACCATTTCAATAAAATAATAGTAAAACAAAACAGGAATTATAAGTCAATACCTATTATTATAGTAAGTTATAATCAACTTTTTTATTTAAAGAAATTAATTGACTTTCTCTTAAAAAATGAATACCTAAATATTGTTATTATAGATAATAACTCGGATTATAAACCCTTAGTAGAATATTTTGATGAAATAAAAAATGAAGTTATAGTACATAGATTGACAGAGAATTTTGGACATCGGGTATTTTGGGAACAAAAAAAAATATTCAATAAATACGGCCAAGGTTATTATGTACTTACCGACCCTGACATAGTTCCCTTAAATTCTTGTCCAAACGACTTTGTTTTTAAATTCAAAAAAATTCTAGATAAGAATTGGGAATTATCGAAAGTAGGATTTAGCCTAAAAATAGACGATATACCAGAAACAAACCCAAATAAAACAAAAATTTTAGAATGGGAAAATAGATTTTGGAAAAATAAAACAAAAAATGATCATTATCAATCCAGTATAGATACAACTTTTGCACTGTATCCTCCAAAAAATATATGGTCTTTTAGGAGAAATTTTTATTATGCTATTCGAACAAATACTCCGTATATAGCTATACATGGTGGGTGGTATATGGATGTAGATAATTTAACTGAAGAGCAGGAATTCTATATTAAAACAGCGAATAGTTCCAGTTCTTGGAATATAAATAGTCAAGGCGATTTGGCTAACGATGTTTGCTATTAAATAAGATAAACTCAGAAATTGGATATTAATTCTTTTACATCAATTATTATACCTTCTTACAATAGAGCTAACGTTATTGTAGATACTTTAAATAGTCTTATGACTCAAACATATTCTAATTGGGAATGCCTAATAGTTGATGACGGTTCCAACGATAATACCATGAGCATAATAGATAATTATGTTAATAAAGATAAACGTTTTAAATTTTTAGAACGACCTGAAAGTAAGCCTAAAGGGGCTAATGCTTGTAGAAATTTTGGATTAGAACAGGCAAAAGGTGATTTCATAGTTTTTTTTGATAGTGATGATTACATGTACCCAAAATATTTAGAGTTGCAGTTAGAAAATATAAAAGAAACAAATGCCAATTATAGTATTTGTAAAAGTGAATGGGTGACTAAAAACGGAAAAATAGTAGATGGATTTCATGGCGGTGCATTAGAATCGAATAATCGAATTAATGATTATATAAGTTTTCAAACCTTTTGGCCAATACATGCAGTTATGTATAAGTCATTATTTTTAAAAGAGAATCATTTGGTTTTTGATGAAAGTTTACAACAATCTCAGGAATACGATTTTCATGTTAAAGTCATGCAAGTTGACCCTAATTATGCTGTTTTGTCTAAGGTTTTGGTTAAAGTAATTGCTAATGCCGATAGTATTTCATATTCAAAAAACAATGGATTTGCAAAAGCATATTCTAGCTTACGCGTTAGGGACGCTTTTCTTAAAAATAAAAATTTAAGTCTAAACTACAGTACTTGTATATTTTTACTTCACGACACACATAGAATTTTTATGCAACAAGCAATGGGGAGAAATAGAATAGCATCATCATATGCTGGATATTATTATTTAAAAGGACATTTTTGTAGAAAAGATATATTTAAAACGTATTTTTTTAAACATTTACCTGCGGTAGTAATGGTTGTAATCATTTATAACGCGTTTAACAAAGGATACCAATTTATTAAAAAAAGCAATACTTTTAATTATAGTAAAGAAATAAAATGAGCCATATCTATTTTATTTGCCCAGATTTAAATACGCCTGCTGGAGGGATTAAGCAACTTTATAGACAGGTTGATGTTTTGAATAAGTATGGATTTAAGGCTTCTGTGGTGCATGGACATAAACACTTTAAAGTTAATTGGTTTAAAAATCAAACACCAGTAGTTTGGCATCCTTTAGTATCTAAATTAGAGAAAAACTCGGGTAGAAATCTTAGGAAGAAAATTAAAGCACTGGTTAAAAACACATTCAAAACAGAACTTGATTATGATAAATCTATTCATAATAAAAAGTTAATACTCAATAATGACGATATTATTGTATTTCCAGAGTTTTACGGAAAAGCTATTAATACTGTTTTTCAAGACCAAAAAACGGTGGTTTACAATCAAAATTGCTATTATTCGTTTAGAGGTTATGGCGTTCCAAATCAAAATAATTCTAATGGTTCAATTTATAAACAAGAGAGATTACAGGGCGTTATTGTAGCGTCGGCTAATGCCGTAACATATGTAAAAAACTTTCTTTTAGATAAACCCGTTTATCGTGTTAAATATGGTATTGATAAACTTGTATTTTCATTTCAAGCCCATAAGAAAAAGCAAATTGCTTTCATGCCCAGAAAACTCAGAGAAGACGCTGAGCAAATTCTAAATATTTTAAATATACGAGGGGTTTTAGCTGGTTGGGATATTGTTTCCATTCAAGGAATGCATGAAGAGGAGGTTGCAGAAGTTTTAAAAGAGAGTGCTATTTTTTTAAGCTTCAACCACCGGGAAGGATTTGGAATGCCTCCAGCCGAGGCCATGGCATGTGGTTGCATAGTAGTTGGTTATGCAGGACAAGGCGGAGAAGAATATTTTTTACCTGAAATCACTTATAAAATTTCAGAAAGAAAGATAACAGAGTTTACCAAAATACTAGAACAAGTGATGTCGGATTTTGAAAACAATCCCAAAAAACTAGGAAAAATGGGTTTAGAAGCCTCAAAATTTATAGAGAAGGAATACAATATGAAAAGTGAAGAGGAAAGCATTATAGACGTATGGCAAGCGCTGTTAAAAAATTAAGATTGAATACATGGATAATGATTTAGCCATAGTTATACCCTATTTTAAAAACGATTTTTTTGAAGAAACGTTGCTATCACTAAAGCAGCAAACCGATAAAAGATTTACGGTTTATATAGGTGATGACGCTAGTGAATATTCCATAGATAATCTTCTAAACAGATTCAAGAATGATGTATTCATTAAATATCACCGATTTGATGATAATCTGGGTGGTAAAAGTTTAACCAAACAATGGGATAGGTGCTTAAAACTTAAAAGTAATGAAGCTTGGGTTTGCATTTTGGGTGATGATGATTGTTTGTCAGAAAAATTTGTGGAATCCTTTTATAAAGAATTACCAAACCTTGAATCTCATCAAAGCAACTTACTTCGGTTTGCTACACTTAAAATTGATGAAAAAAGTGCGCCTATAGGTCATATTCAATACAATCCAAAATTGCAACGGTCTACCCAATCATTCATAGAGAAATATTATGGGAATAAACATAGTAGCCTTTCAGAATATGTTTTTAGTACAGCAAGTTATCATAAATATGGTTTTAGAAATTATCCTTTAGCGTGGTGTAGCGATGATATGGCTTGGTTAGAATTTTCTGAAGGCCAAAATATAGTAAGCTGTAATGATGCTTATTTAAAATTTAGACTGTCTTCAAAGAGTATTTCAGGAACATTAAATAATAAGAAGAGTGATGCAAAACGCCTATTTTTTAGAGATTTAGTTTTTGAAAAACAGAATAAATTTCCTAAAATAATGGCTATTAAAAACTTAAAAAAATATGAAGTCTTTTTAGTCATTACAAAAGAATTAAAAAAGGAGCATTTCAATTTTTTTTTAAAGCGCTTTTTTAAACTAGGAAGTATGCTGGAATGTTTTAAATTTACCCTAAGATTTAGTATCAACATACTTAAATAATGTCGCAAGCACTAGTTTCTGTTATTATACCCACCTATAATCGTACCCGTTTTTTAAAGGAAACATTAAATAGTATTGTCCGTCAAACCTATAAAAACATAGAAATTTTTGTAGTTGATGATGGAACACGTGGTGACGAAAACAAGATATTATGTAGTACCTATAAGAACCTTATTTATATAAAAATAGATAATAGTGGAGGACCTGCAACTCCAAGAAATATTGGTATTTCTAATTCCACAGGAAAATACATAGCATTTGTAGATGACGATGATATATGGTTGCCTGAAAAAATTGAAATTCAAGTAAGTATATTAGAAAATAATCAAGATTTTGATTTAGTACATTGCGGTTGCCATGTTATTGATGAAAATGGCATTAAAACAGGTGAGATTATTGGTAAACCAAAAAACCCATTAGATAAACATGGAGATGTTTTAACGCGTATGATTGGCAATTGGACCGTAATGATGCCCACACCCGTAATTAGAAAGCATTTGGTTAATAAAGTTGGTTATTTTAATGAAACTATGCCCCATGCAGGAGAAGATGTTGAGTATTGGTCTAGATGTGCATTTCATACCAAGTTTTATTATATAGAAACTCCACTTGCTGAGTATAGACAACACGGAAATAATGTGTCTAACTATCAAGATAAATACATTTTTTTACCGTTGTATTTGCTTGATGTTGTTAATCATTACTATAATAAAAAGACTATTAAGAAAGATGTATATAAAAAATTGATGCTAAATATTTGTTTAATGCAGAGTAAAATGATTAAAAATGATTTTTGGAAAACTCTAAGTCATATGTTTAAGATTAATCCATTTTGGTTTGTTAATTTTAGGGTTCAAAAAACGATGATTAAAAAGTTAACTAAATGAGCGTAACTACATATTTAATTACTGGCGGAGCGGGAAATATAGGGAGTGCCTTAACACTAGAACTATCTAAAGATGCTAATAACCAAATAGTGATAATAGATAATTTTTTAACGGGTTCTATGGATAAAATACCGAATAAGAAGAATGTCACTTTTATAAAAGCCGATGTTAATACTTATAACGATATTGTACCCATATTTGGAAGGTTTAAGTTTGATTACGTGTTTCATTTTGCGGCTGTAGTTGGTGTAAAACGTACTTTAAATAACCCTATGATGGTTTTAGAAGATATTGAGGGCATAAAAAATATTCTATTATTATCAAAAAATAGCTGTGTTAAAAGAGTCTTTTATTCAAGTTCTTCAGAAGTATATGGAGAGCCGTTCGAAATTCCACAAAATGAGCAAACAACACCTTTAAATTCAAGACTACCTTATGCTATTGTAAAAAATGTTGGAGAAGCTTTTTTTAAATCGTATTATCAAGAATATGGTTTGGAGTATACTATCTTCAGGTTTTTTAACACCTATGGTCCAAATCAAAGTGAGGACTTTGTAGTTCCTAAATTTTTAAATGCCGCTTTAAAAAATGAGCCCATTTATATATATGGTGACGGTAAACAAACACGATCATTTTGTTTTGTAGATGACAATATTGAAACCTGTATTAAAGCACTAAAAGACCCGAACTCCCATAATGAAGTCATTAATATAGGAAGTGATAAAGAAATTTCTGTGTTAGAATTGGCAGATATCATAATAAAAGTTTCAAATTCTAATTCAAAAATCATTCATCTTCCAGCTTTAGAGGAAGGTGATATGACACGAAGATGCCCAGATACCTCAAAAATGAAAGCTTTACTAGGCAAAGAACAAATAACTTTAGAGGAAGGTTTGAAGCTACTTATCGATTTTTATGAGACTAGGAAATAATCCAGAAAAAGAGCAAAATATTTTAGAAGTGGATGCTTATCATAGGGTGGTTATTCCTGTATATATCCCAAACCTCACCGAACCCTATTTTCAAGATGGTTTAAAAATTTTAAAATTTTGTCTTGAATCACTATTAAAAACAGTGCATATAAAGACCAAAATCTCCATTATAAACAATAATTGCTGTGCTGAAGTTTCTAATTACTTACAAAGTCTATATGCTAAGCATCATATTATAGACCAATTACTAAATTCTAAAATCAATTTGGGTAAGGTGAACGCACTTTATGCTGCCATTAAAAGTAATTTAGAACCTATCATTACTATCGCTGATGCAGATGTCATGTTTCTATCTAACTGGCAACAAGCCGTAGAAAATACCATGGTAAACTTTCCTGGATGTGGTATGGTGTCACCAGTGCCTAGTAGTATTGCATATAGAGGGAACTATTTAAATAGCACCATTTACTATGCTTTTTTTAAGGGTAAATTGACTTTTGAGAATATAACTGATCCAGATGGACTTTTAAAATTTGAAAAGAGTATTGGTAGAAAAATGTATAATGAAACGCATTTAAAAAAGCACTTGGTTCTTTCAAATAATAAAGGAAAAGCTGTTATTGGTTGTGGTCATTTTTTAGCAACTTTTAGAGCTGAGGTTTTTAATAATGCACCAAGCGAAAATTGTAAATTTAAAATAGTTGGGGGTAGTGAAAACAATTATCTAGACAAGCCAAATGATAAGGGAGGGTTTTTAAGGCTATCTACATTACAAAATTATGGGTATCATTTAGGTAATAAGGAAGAAAGTTGGATGCACGAAGCACTTTCAAAAATTGATAGTTCTGACGCAAATTATAAAACAATTAGTAGTTTACCAAAACCCAAAACTATTGGGAAAATAGGTTATAAAATTGGGAATCTATTACATATATTATTTTTTAAAAAATTCAAAATGGTTTATTTTGGTTTTAAAGGGGTGAAAAATTTATATTAATGAAACCATCATTAAAGATCTTAATTAGTAATCAAGCTTTGCCCATTAAAGGCATTGGCAGCTGGACCACCAGAATATCTAAGCTAAATTCAAATCACACTTTTTTTGATTATATTTTATCTCCTTCAAGTCATAATGAAAAGTATTTGTATTGTAAAAAAAGAAAGTTTCTTACTTGGCGAGAAGAGGTTAGAGCATTAAATTTGAAATTTTGGGTTGCCAAAGATTACATTCAAAAAATTAAATTTTTATCAAAAGAAGCTAATAAAATCACGGTAGTAGTGATAGATGATACGCATTTATTAGAAGCTATAACTCTAACTAAAAACAATTATAAATGTTCAATAGAAATAGTTTTTTCATTTCATGGATTCAATCTGAATTTGAAGAATGAGGTATTACAGAAAACAGACAAAATATTATTTTTGTCTCAATTGGGTTATGAGTACAGTAAAGAAAAGTATCCACGAACATTTCCAAAAACGATAGTTGTTGGAAACGGAGTGGATTCAAACATTTTTTTCCCATTAGAAGAAAAAGAATTGGTGACACAAAGAGAAGAATATGGATATGATATAGATGATGAAATATTAATTTGGGTAGCCAACGATAGACCTAAAAAAGGCATTCATATTTTTTATGAAATAATTGAAAAATTATTAAAAAGCCTTCCAGATTTAAAAGTCATTATTGTTGGAAGTCGATCACACTATTCAAACTCCAGAGTTAGTAATATTGGTCGCGTAAGTAATCAAGACGTAGCCAAATATTTAAAAATTAGTAATTATTATATGTTTACTACGTTTTATGACGAAGGTTTCGGACTATCAATGATAGAAGCTCTAAAGTGTGGAAATGCCGTTATAGCTTCAAATAAAGGTGCCATTCCAGAAGTGCTAAGCGGTTTAAATTCTGTTTATCTCGTTGAAAACATAATTGATGTAGAAAAGTGGATTGAAGCCTTTTACTTAGCCAGAAAAGAGACTAACTTTGGAAAAATAAGACCAAATAAAGCGAAAACAGATCAAATTTGGGATTATAATACTTGGGAGCATAAATTTATTGAAGCCATAAATGAAAATTAAAAACATTGCCATTATACCTGCTAGAGGTGGATCAAAAAGATTACCGAACAAAAATACACTCATGTTTAGCAGTATGCCTTTAATAAGCCATAGTATAAATTTTGCAAAAAAAAATCAAAACATCATAAGTGATATTTATGTATCTACAAATGATGAAAATATAAAATCTTTAGCTTTAGACTTAGGTGTAAAAGTTATAGATAGACCTGAATATATATCTGGAGATTTTTCTACAACAGTTTCAGCTCTAAAACATGTCATAGAGACTATAAACGAAACAATAGATAATATAATACTTTTACAACCAACAAATCCCTTACGTCAAAATCAGCTATTAAAAGAAGCATATACCAAATATATTGATGGTAATTTTGATAGTCTTATGACGGTATCACCTAGTAAACACAAATTAGGAAAAATTGAGAAGGATAATTTTATACCCTTTAATTATAAAATGGGGCAGCGAAGTCAAGATATGGAGCCCTTATATTTTGAAAATGGATTGTTATATATTACAAAGTCAGAATTAATTTTAAATGACAAAATTTTAGGTAAAAATAATTATCCATTTATTACCAACCATCCGTACTCAAATGTTGATATAGATACAGAGTACGATTTTAAATATGCTGAATTTATATTAAAAAATTATCCAAATGAGTAATCCATACATCCAAATACAAAGTAGAAAAATAGGACTAGATTATCCTCCACTTGTTATTGCTGAAATTGGCATTAATCATGAAGGGTCTTTAAAAGTAGCTAAAGAAATGGTGGATGCTGCAGCAAGATCAGGAGTTGAAATAATAAAGCATCAAACTCATATAGTGGAAGATGAAATGAGTGCTGTAGCAAAAAAAGTGATTCCTGGAAATGCTAATGTTTCTATTTATGAGATCATGGAGCGTTGTTCATTAAATGAAGATGATGAAATAGCATTGAAAGTGTATGTTGAAAATAAAGGCATGCTGTTTTTATCTACGCCTTTTTCTAGAGCAGCAGCCAATAGACTCCAAAAAATGAATGTTTCAGCCTATAAAATTGGATCAGGTGAATGCAATAATTATCCGCTTTTGGAGCATATAGCAAAATTTAAAAAACCTGTGATATTAAGTACAGGTATGAATACTATAGAAAGTGTAAAAAAGGCAGTTGCTATTTTTGAGAAAAATGAAACTCCTATAGCATTATTACATACGACTAATTTATATCCAACACCACCACATTTAGTTAGGTTTGGAGCAATGCAACAACTACATGAAGCGTTTCCAAATAAAGTAATTGGTTTAAGTGACCACACACTTAACAATAATGCATGTTTGGGTGCTGTTGCCTTAGGAGCATCCATACTAGAACGGCATTTCACAGATTATAAAGAACGCACTGGGCCAGATATTATTTGTAGTATGGATGAGAAAGAGTGTAAAGATTTAATTATTTCAAGCAAAGAAATAGCGCAAATGCGTGGCGGTATAAAAGCTCCAGCAAAAGAAGAACAGGTAACTATAGACTTTGCATTTGCAACGGTATGTACTATAGATAAAATAAAAAAAGGAGAAATACTTAGTGAAGCTAATATTTGGGTAAAACGACCAGGAACAGGAGAAATACGTGCTGAGAACTTTAATGATATCATAGGTAAAAAGGCTAAAAAAAATATTGGTAAAGATGTTCAATTAAAATGGGACGATTTTGAGTAAGGAAACTAAAAAGATAGCTTTTTTATCTGGTACTAGAGCCGATTTTGGTAAAATAAAATCCTTAATTCAAGTACTTGAAGACAATTTATATTTTGAACCATTTGTGTTTGTTACAGGAATGCATTTAATGAAAACATACGGTTATACGCTTATAGAAATTGAGCGTTGTAATTTTTCAAACGTACATGCTTTTAAAAATCATACCAGTGAAGTTACCATGGACTTAACTTTAGCAAAAACAATAGAAGGTTTTTCAAAATATATAAAAGAAATTAAACCAGATATTATAGTTGTGCATGGCGATAGAGTTGAGGCTATGGCTGGAGCTATTGTAGGGGCTTTAAATAATATTTTGGTGGCTCATATAGAAGGCGGCGAGTTGTCAGGCACAGTTGATGAACTAATTAGGCATTCTGTTAGTAAAATGAGTCATATTCATTATGTTTCAAATGAAAGTGCTAAAAAACGTCTGATTCAAATGGGAGAGATTGAAAATAGTATTAAAGTTATTGGTTCACCGGATGTGGATATTATGTTTTCTAAAAATCTGCCTGCCATTGATGAAGTAAAAAGGTATTACGAAATCCCTTTTATTAATTATGCTATAGCCATGTTTCACCCTGTAACGACTGAGTATAGTAAAATGGAAGATTATGCTACCAATTTTGTTGATGCTTTATCAAAGGATGATAATAATTATGTTGTTATATTTCCGAATAACGACTTGGGGTCTAAAAAGATAATTAAAGCTTATAGTAAACTGCAAAATAATCTAAGATTTAGAATTATACCATCAGTGAGGTTTGAATATTTTTTAACACTTTTAAAAAATGGTAATTTCATAGTTGGTAATTCTAGTGCAGGAATTAGAGAAGCACCTTATTATGGAATTCCAACTATTAATATTGGGAGCAGACAAGAAAATAGATCTCTTCATTCTCATATTATTAATGTATCTTATAAGTGTGCTGATATATATAATGCTTTAAAATCCAATCATAAATTAATTGATAAAGATGTTGAAACTTTTGGGAACGGAAATAGTTCGCAATTATTTTTAGAATCATTATTAGAAGATTCCTTATGGGAATTAGATACACAAAAGAATTTTGTTGATATACAATAAAGTAAATTAGCGTTGAAAAACAAAAAAATTATATTGGTAGTTCCTGATGGAACAGGGGTAAGAAATTATTTATTTTCACAAATCTTACCTAATTTAGTAAAGCAAAATAGCGATTTACTAATATATCATGCCTTATCTGATGCAGCTGTAGCAGAAGTAGAAAAACTTCATAATATAGCACTTAAAAAAAAAAGAATACCTAAATATACCGAAACCTTTCAGCAAAAATTCTTAAGAGAAGCCATATGTTATGGCCGGTTGCATTATAATTCAAAATTAGAAAATAATCCAACAGTTTTAACCAATTGGAAACGCCACAATAAAGGGCTTAAAAAGTGGTTTTATAAAGGTGTTGAATCATTTGGAAAATATCTGAGTAAAAATTATCGAAGTATCTTAAAATTTGAAGAAAAATATCAAAATACGCTTTTAAAAAGTATCACTAATGAAGTTGCTTTTTTAAAATCATACCAACCCCATGTTATTTTTTGTACCCACCAAAGAGCTATTAATGCCATTCCCATATTTAAAGCTGCAAAATTTTTGGATATTAAAACCGTTGGAGCAATTTATTCTTGGGATAATTTGGTTAAGGCTAGGTTAGCTATAAGAACCGATGCATATGTTGTTTGGTCTGATTATATGCGCGACGAGTTACTTAAATATTATAAAGAAATTGATTCAGAAAATATTTATGTAACCGGAACACCGCAATTTGATTTATACCAAGATGTTGCTATAGCCACTAAAGAAACTTTTTTTAAAACCTATGGATTGGATTTGAATAAACTGACTTTATGCTTTTCTGGTGATGACGCGCATACATCGCCCTACGACCCAAACTATTTAGAAGATTTGGTTTCTTCTCTTAAAAATAATAATTTGGATAAAAACGTTCAAATCGTATTCAGGCGCAGTCCAGTTGATTTATCAGGAAGGTATAATAAGATAATTGAAGAAAATAATCTTCTTATTTTTCCTATCGAACCAAAATGGAGTAACACACAAAAAAAATGGACACAATTATTCCCATATTTTGAAGACGTAGAATTGTTAGCAAGCATCTGTAAACATTGTGATTTGGTCATTAATGTTGGCTCGACCATGGCACACGATTTTGCTATTTTTGATAATCCAGCGGCCTATATTAATTATGATACAGTTTATGATAAAAATTGGTCTACTAAAACCATTTATAACTATCAGCATTTTAAATCGATGCCCAAAAAAGATGTTGTATATTGGATAAATACTAAGGAAGATTACGCCGACATTATTGATAAAATTTTAAAAAATAAAAAATCTTTAGGAAAACAATGGCTTGAAACAATCAATACTGTCGATAATAATAGTGCCCAAGCTATTTCAGATCTTCTTTTAAACTAATTACCATGCACATCTGTTTTTTAACCCATGAATATCCTAAAGAAGGTTTCCCGCATGGGGGAATTGGGACTTTTATTAAAACAATTAGCAAGGCTTATGTAAATAAAGGACATAAAGTAAGTGTTGTTGGAATTAATAATTATTCCAATCAAGAGGAAGTTTTAATTTCAGACGGAGTAACTATACATAGATTAAAACCTCTAAAAATCAAAGGATTAACATGGATGTTTAATAGCAAGTCAATTAATATCCGAATAAAAAAAATACACAATCAAGCACCTATAGATATTATTGAAACCCCAGAACTCGGACTTGCTTTTTTAAATAAATTATCGAGTATTAAATATGTGATTAGACTACATGGAGGTCATCATTTTTTTTCAGAAGTAGAAAAACGAAATATAAATTGGTGGAAAGGTTTTCAAGAAAAAAAATCCTTTAAAAAAGCAGATGCATTTATTGCCGTGTCCAATTATGTAAAGGAACATACTTCTAAGTATTTATCATATGATGATAAAAAAATACAAATTATAAAATATCCAATAAATTTAGAAGTGTTTTATCCAAAACCAGATATCAATGTATCTGAAAATACCATTTTATTTGCAGGTACAATTTGTGAAAAAAAGGGTATCCGGCAATTGATTTTAGCAATGAAAAAAGTATTGAATTTATTTCCAGATATAAAACTTGAAATTTATGGCAGAGATTGGTTTTTTAAAGACGGAAGATCTTATATAGAATTTTTAAAAAAAGAAGTTATTCCATCTTTGGAAGAAAAAGCAAAAAACATAATTTTTCAAGGCTCAATATCTCTAAATGAGTTAGCTAATAAATATGCAGCTTCTACATTATGTGTGTTTCCATCACTTATGGAAACACAGGGTTTGGTTGTGCCAGAGGCTATGGCCATGGAGAAATTGGTTATTTTTTCCAATTGCGGTCCAGGTCCAGAAACTATAACCCATAAAAAAACAGGTTTACTATGTAATCCGTATGAGATTGAAAGTATTTCAGAAAATATTATTTGGGGATTAAATAACATTGAAAAACGCAAAATAATTGAAAGAAATGCTAGACAGTTTATTATAGATAATTACAATATTGAAAATATAGTAACGTATAATATTGAATTTTATAACTCTATTTAATGAAATTCTTAATCATTACTCATGTAGAGCATATAAGAAAAGGAGAAACATATTATGCCTATTCTCCTTATATTAATGAAATGAATTTATGGTTAAAACATGTAGATAAAGTTGAGGTAATTGCTCCAATAACGATTAGAAATCTAAGCGCTGTAGACGCTGATTATCAACATGGAAACTTACGTGTTAATGAAATCCCTTCAATGGCATTCATTAGTTTTAGAAAAGCATTTTTGTCAATTATTTCAATGCCATTCATTGTTTTTAAAATTTTTATGGCTTGTAGAAAAACAGATCACATTCATCTAAGATGTCCAGGAAACATTGGCTTATTAGGATGTGTAGTTCAAATGTTTTTCCCAAAGAAAAAGAAAACAGCTAAATATGCAGGCAATTGGGACCCCAAAGCTAAACAACCATTAAGCTATAAATGGCAAAAAAGGATTTTAAGTAACGCGTTTTTAACTAGAAATATACAAGTTTTGGTCTATGGGGATTGGAAGCATCAAACAAAAAACATTAAGCCTTTTTTTACCGCAACTTATAATACCTATGAAAGAATTACCCTCCCAAAAAGAGATTATTCTAAACATTTAAATTTTGTATTTGTGGGAAGTTTGGTAGACGGAAAGCGACCATTGTTGGCAATCCGAATTATAAAAGCTTTATATGAAAAAGGAGAAAATGTTAGTTTGGATATTTATGGTGATGGCGTTTTAAAAGAAAAATTGCAAAAGTATGTAATTGATAATCAGCTTGAAACCGTTGTTGTTTTACACGGAAACAAATCAAAAGAAGTAATACAAGAAAAATTAAAAAGCGTACACTTTTCTATTTTACCATCGAAGTCTGAGGGCTGGCCGAAAGCTATTGCCGAAGCTATGTTTTTTGGCGTAATTCCAATTGCAACATCTGTTTCTTGCATACCTTATATGTTAGACTATGGAAATCGAGGTATTTTAATTGAGGCCCATTTAAATAGAGACGTGATTTTAATTAAAAATGCTCTAAGTAATGTGGATAAATTAGAAATGACGTCAGAACAGGCGTCTAAATGGTCTCAAAACTATACTTTAGATGTATTTGAAAGCGAAATTTCTAAATTGTTAAATCATTAATGAGAGTTTTACAATTAATTGATTCATTAGAAGCGGGAGGTGCCGAACGTATGGCGGTTAATTTTGCAAATGGATTATCGACGAAAATTGATGCTTCATATTTGTGCTCAACTAGAAAAGAAGGTTTACTAAAAAAATCATTGCAAGATCATGTTGGTTATCTGTTTTTAAATAAAAAAGGAAGCGTTGATTTAAAGGCTATTTTTAAACTTCATAAATTTATTAAATTAAATAAGATAAATATAATCCACGCGCATTCAACTTCTTTTTTTATAGCAATAATTATTAAATTATTAAATTTTAAACTTAAAGTAATCTGGCATGATCATTACGGTGATAGCGAGAATCTTCATAATAGAAAATTTATAGTCTTAAAAATGTGTTCAAAATATTTTGCACATATTTTTAGCGTTAATAAGAACTTAGAGTCTTGGGCAATAAAACATCTAAAAACAAAAAGCGTAAGTTATTTATCAAATTTTGCCATTCAGCAGAGCAGCAGTTTAGAACAAAAAACAATGTTATTAGGTGATAAGAAAAAACGAATTATTTGTTTGGCAAATTTAAGATCTCAAAAAGATCATCTCAATGTATTAAAAGCATTTAAGATACTATTAAAAGAACGTCCGGATTGGAGTTTACATTTAGTAGGGAAGGATTTTAATGATTATTATTCCAAAGCTATTAAAGAATTTATTGAGCAAAATAATTTAGAAAATCACATTTTTATTTATGGTAGCTGCTCAGATATATCAAATATTTTAAGCCAGAGTACAATTGGTGTTTTGTCTTCAAAATCTGAAGGGTTACCTTTGGCTTTATTGGAATATGGTATGGCAAGATTACCTGCTGTAGTAACTGATGTTGGTGATTGTAATAAAGTTATTTCAAATTCTAATGAAGGTATTTTAGTCGAACCTGAAAATCACATAGCTTTATCAAAAGGCATACTAAAACTTATAGAAAATCAAGATTTTAGAGAATTAATCGCTGAAAATTTACATAAAAAAGTAGGTTCATCTTTTTCTGAATCAAGTAGCATCAAAGCCTTAATTAAAATATATAAACAATATCAATAATGAAGTTGTCTTTATATTATAAACTCCTTACTTTTCATGTAGTTTTGGCTATAGGCGTTTTCATATTCAGACCATTAGCATTAATTTACTTTTTATTTATAACTGTTTTTTTTATTTATAAAATATTTAGAGCCTCTAAAAAGTATAAAACATTTTATGTATTATTAGCGTGCGCTTATATGGTTGGTGTCGAGGTGTTTTTAAGAATGAATGGCGGTACTGTTTTTTATGAAGCTATAAAATATCTTGTTATTTTATTTGTGTTATCGGGTATGTTTAGTAATAGCTTTTCAAGCCAATCTTTAATATACGTGTTTTATATATTATTATTAATTCCAGGAATATTTGTCGCGGTAACTGAAATGGGTTTTCAAACGGATATTCGAAGAGCTATAGCCTTTAATTTAAGTGGACCAATTTGTTTGGGAATAACCGCTGTTTTTTGTTATAAACGTAATGTCACTTTTAATCAAATAAAAATCATACTCATGGTGGTGTTGCTACCATTGGTTAGTATGGCCGTGTATTTGGTTCTATACACACCCAATTTACAAGAAGTAATTACAGGTACGAGTTCTAATTTTGATGCCTCTGGTGGTTTTGGGCCCAATCAAGTGGCTACAGTTTTAGGTTTAGGCCTATTTGTTTTAGCTGTAAGATTTTTTATGTCTAAAGAACACGTTTATCATAGATTTTTTGATTTAGCTTTATTGGGTTTACTAGGTTTTAGAGCGTTAGTTACGTTTAGTAGAGGTGGCGTAATTACCGCAATTATTATGATTCTTTTTTTCTTAGGCCTTTATTATTTAAAAGTTAATTTAAAAACCAAATTTAAAATTAAGTTTTCATTAATACTATTTCTGTTTATTGTAGGCTTAACATGGTTAATAAGCTCTATAGAAACAAGCGGTTTTTTAGATAAACGTTATGCAAATCAAGATGCCGCAGGACGAGAAAAAGCAGATATAACCACCGGACGTAAAGATTTGGTAGCCTTTGAGTTTGGTGCATTTTTAAACAACCCCTTTTTAGGTATTGGAGTGGGGCAAGTAAAAGAAGAACGTTTAAGCGAAACTGGCGTTGAAGCAGCTTCTCATAACGAAATGACGCGAATTGTAGCAGAACATGGGTTGTTAGGTGTATTCGCTTTTTTAATATTATTGTTGATCCCACTGATTTACAGATTAAAAAACAGAAATAATGTTTTCTTTTTCTCTTTTTATATTTTTTGGTTGTTAACTATTAATCACTCTGCAATGCGTATTGCAGCACCAGCTTTTATTTATGGTTTGTGTTTATTAAATATAACTTTTGAAGTGCCTAAAACTAAAGTATGAAAAAATGAATTCAATTTTTACTTGGACTTCAATCTTATGAAAATTAACAAAACTAGTACATGACAAAACTTCTCTATATAGGAAACCAATTATCTAAAAAAGATAAAACAGTTAGTACTATCGATACACTTAGTAGGTTGTTAATTAAAGAAGGCTATTATGTAACAACAACATCAAAAAAAGAAAACAAAGTGTTACGTTTACTAGATATGTTACAGCATATTATAAAGTTTAGACATAAAAATGATTACGTTTTAATCGATACCTACAGCACTCAAAATTTTTACTACGCCTATTTTTGTGCTTTATTATGTAAGCTTTTAAAATTAAAATATATACCCATTTTGCATGGTGGAGATTTACCAAAACGTTTAGCTAATAGTCCTAAATTATGTAATGCAATTTTTAATAATGCTTATAAAAATGTTGCTCCTTCTGAGTATTTGAAATTGAAGTTTAATGCATTTGGTTATCATAACGTGGTCGTTATACCCAATACAATTCAACTTAAAAACTATCCGTTTAAAGAAAGAGTTTTTGATAAACCTAGGTTACTTTGGGTGCGTTCTTTTGCTAATATTTACAATCCTTTGCTAGCTATTCAGATTTTGAAAGCTTTAAAAGATGAAGAATATGATGCCGAACTTTGCATGGTTGGACCAGATAAAGATGGCTCATTAGCTAAAGCCAAAGTCCTTGCAAATCAATTAAATGTTGATGTTAATTTTACTGGGAAATTATCAAAAGAAGACTGGTTAAAACTTTCAGAAGATTATAATATTTTTATAAATACTACTAATTTTGACAATATGCCCGTTAGCGTCATTGAAGCTATGGCTTTAGGATTACCAATTGTATCTACTTACGTAGGTGGTTTGCCCTTTTTGATTGAAAATGATAAAGAGGGTATATTATTAAAACCCGATAGCACAGAGCTTTTTGTTGAAGCTATAAAATACATAGTATCAAAGCCTGAATTCAGAAATACAATAATATTAAATGCTAGAGATAAAGTGAAACAATTTGATTGGGAAGCTGTTAAGCAACAATGGAATAAACTATTAAATTAATTTATAGTCTCAGTTAAATATACTTACTATATTTATAGTCTCTCTTGATAGCCCTAAGCATGTCTAAAACTAGCATTCATTTTAATATTTCAGAACGCAAGGTATTATTGCGTTTATTCGATATTGCCTCCATACTTATTGTACTATACTTTGTGAGTAACACTTTTGAGTTTGATTACTTCACCATGACAAAAGAAAATTGGAATTGGATTTTTGTTTTGGTAATTTATATCTCTGTATTTGGAACAATCTTCGAGCTTTACGATTTGCAAAAGTCTAGTAAAATTGAAAAAGTATTTACCAATATTGTATTATCAGTGTCAGTTACAGTTTTATTTTACTTTTTAACACCATTTTTTACACCCATATTACCAGAAAACAGACTTCAAATCCTATTTTTCTATTTTTCAATTCTAACGGCTTTATTTATTTGGCGTTTTCTATATATCACGTTTATAACATCTCCAAGGTTTTATAAGAAAGTTTTGATTGTGGGAGAAATATCCAATATTGAAAGCATCGTTGAAGCATTTAAAGCTGCCGATCCTAATTATAAAATCGTAGGCTTTATCAATTGCGAAACAACAAAAACTAAAAAAATTAAATTTAAAGGTATCGTTGAATATAGTCCAAAACAAATTTATCAAGTTATTAAAGACGAGTGGATTTCTGAAATTGTTATTGCGAGTTACAATTCAGAGACTATAACACCTGAAATTTATCGGGATTTAATTACACTTCTAGAGGGTGGTTTTCCAATAAAGGAATATACTCAAGTTTATGAAGATATGATGCAGCGCGTTCCTGTTCAATTTGTAGGTAAAGATTTTTATAAATATTTTCCTTTTAGCAGAAGTAATCAAAATAAAATGTACCGCTTTTTTAATAGGATTTTTGATATCATTATTTCTATAATCGGAGTTTTAATTGGATTTCTTTTTTTACCCTTCGTCGTATTAGGCAATGCCATAGCAAACCGGGGCCATTTATTTTATACGCAAGAACGTATTGGGAAAAACGGTGATCTTTTTAGAATCCTAAAATTTAGGACTATGATAAAAAATGCTGAAAAAGATGGGGCTGTTTGGGCAAAAATAAATGATATAAGAATAACACCTTTTGGAAAGTTTTTAAGAAATACACGACTGGATGAAATACCTCAGTTTGTAAACATTTTAAAGGGTGATATGAGCTTAATTGGCCCTAGACCAGAACGTCCGCACTTTGTTAGGGAATTATCGCAAATATTACCGTTTTACGAAACTAGACATATTATAAAACCTGGACTTACGGGTTGGGCACAAGTAAAAACAAGATACGGATCATCAGTAGACGAAAGTTTAATTAAACTTCAATATGATTTATACTATATTAAACATAGAAGTTTTTTTTTAGATATAAATATTTTGGTAAAAACACTAAGTACCGTTATTTTCTATAGAGGACAATGATAAATTAGTGTTCAGTTTGCAGCGGCCGTATTGTAAAAAATAATAGGCATCTGTGAAATGACGTAGTAATTATAATATTTACGTCTTATCTTCTTTCTGAGAAAATCTTGACTAAAAAAAGATATCTTACAAAAAGAGCTATTAAAAACGGGATTAATCCAACAGCAAAAACTTGTACACCAATAATCCAGTGTAGCGTTAATAAGCATAAAAGAATGATCAATAGTTTTATATATCTGATAAACCAAGTATTTACTTTTTCTTTAAAAAATTGAGGAATAAACAACACATTGAGAGCAAAAGCCCAAAGTAAGTTGTAATTTTGGTGGGTCCCTTTATGGTCGGTGGCAAACCATAATAGTAAAATAAGAATACCAATTATACCTGTAATGCTAAACAATACAATATCAAGCCATTTTGTTTGTTTTTTGTTTTTGTAGTTATTAAAAGTGATATAAAGAATGACAAGAGCAATAAGCCCAAAAATAAACAATGGACTCATTAAAAACGAACTTGTTTTTACAGTTTCCTTTTGTTGATAAAGTAATTTACTTTCTTTTATTAATTGTTTATCGTTTTCAATCGTGGCAACCTCAAAAAATTGATAAATATTTTCTGGTAAAAACATATGTTCTTCTGGAGTTGCTTTTCTATCTATTACAGAACCTAAGGCCACATCAATACCCAAACTTCCCCAAGAATTTCTATTTAAGTTATTATGAATTAAAGTTCTAAACGTTTCTTGTTCTAAATCTTCAGGAGCTTTAAAATCTACAGTATTATTTAAAGTTGTATTTACAATATCTTTAATTTTTGTAGCACAATTATCAAAAAAGAAATCATATAAATAGTTCCTGTTTTTAGGTTCTTTGTTTTCTAAAAGGTAATTGTAAAGCGATTGTTTTTCAGTCTGTGATAAATTTAAAATTTGCTCTTTTACCGTTCTATTTTGGTAGATATAAAATTTCAAAAAATCATAAAAATCACTATCGCCAATAGAGTAATTTAATTTTCCTCTTGCGAAATTTAGATAGAAATTAGGGGCTTCAAAATCAAACCTGCCATAGTCAAACGTTTTATCTAAGTTAGTCGAAGAGTCTTTTATTCTAAAAGCATTATGACCAAAAGCATCATTTAATGAATTTCCGGGAGAAATAGTTAGTACACTAATCTCTAATTGTTCAGTTAAAATATTTTCTTGACTAAATATGAATGGTGAGCTAATAAATAAGAAAAGAATGAGTAAATTTTTTTTCATGCAACTAAAATATTACCGAAAGGTACTAAAATCGATTTTTAATGAAAACACATTGGAATATAAGGCTACACTTTGGTCTCCAATATCAGTAAAAGCATAATCTATTTGAATGCCATTATATTTAAAACCGACACCAAAACTAGGTTGAAAGCTTAATTGTTCTGTGTTATCAATTTGTAATTCGTTTTGAAAGTTTCCCATACCAGCACGTAAATACACCGTATCAATATACCCAAACTCAAAACCAAGAGCGGGATTTATACTGGCAAACGATGTTGAAATAATATCATTATTTTCTGCAAAGCGTACGTTTAAATTAGCGGCCATTAAAAGGGTATAGTCAAAATTAAAATCGACTAATTTAGAAATACCAATTTGTAATTTAGGAATGGTGATTTCGGTGGTTTCTGGTAACTCTTGGTTTTGTCCTTCCACAGCATCACGTATGGTTTCAAATTCGCCTTCATCAATAGCCCACGCATTGTAAGTGGTTGTAATATCTCTTGCCATTAAGCCAAATTTCCAATCATTATTAGTTTCAAACTGTATTCCAAAATCTAAACCAAAACCCCAAGAGGAAGCAAAATCACCTATAATTCTTCGAATAACTTTTGCATTAACCCCGTAATTTATACCTTGAACGGGCAATTTTCTAGCATAAGAAAATGTTAACCCATAATCGGCAGTAGAGAATAGGCTAATTCTGTCGTAGTTGATATTTCCTTGCTCATCAATAAGTTGTGTGGTATTTAAAATATCATCAACAGCAAAACGAATTAGTGAAATCCCAACAGCACTTCTATCGTCTAAAGGCATCCCAAATGCAGCGTAGTCGTAATTGGCAATATTTGCAAAATAGCTAGAGTGCATTAAAGCCAATTGGTTATCTTCAAGATTTATTAAACCTGCAGGATTCCAGTAGCCCGAATTAACATCACTGCTATGCGAAGTAACAGCACTACTCATTCCCAATGCAGCAGCATCAACACCAATATTCATAAACTCATTAGAATATTTTCTAACAGTTTGACTAAATATTTGCATTGAGATTATTAATAATAATGCAGTTATGTAGGGTTTCAATCGCAATTTTTTTACAAAGATGCACATAATTTACAATCTTTAAAACTTCAAAATATAATAGATATTGCTTTAGACGATAATTGTTTGTTATTTTTACAAACTTAAAATACTAATTATGAAAAAATACGTTCCCAATGCATTAACCCTTTTAAATTTATTATGTGGAAGTATTGCGGTTATTTTTGTTACAAATAACAACTTTGTTATAGCTGCATTTTTTGTGTTTCTTGGGATATTTTTTGATTTTTTCGATGGTTTTGCTGCAAGAAAACTAAATGTTCAAAGTGAATTAGGTCTTCAATTAGATTCATTAGCAGATATGGTGACTAGTGGATTGGTTCCTGGATTGGTTGTCTATAAATTATTAGAAATGTCTGATTTGAGTTGGGACAATTTGAATATGCTACCATTTTTAGGATTAGCAATAACACTGGCTTCTGCTTATAGGCTAGCCAAGTTTAATATTGATGAAGACCAACAAACCTATTTTAAAGGGTTGCCAACTCCAGCAAATGCCCTACTTATTTTGTCGTTACCTTTAATTTTAGAATTTCAAAATAGCGATACCATAAATGCCATCATAATAAATAAATGGTTTTTAATTATATTGACTGTAATAAGCTGTTATTTATTAAACTCTAATATTAAACTTTTTGCATTAAAGTTCAAAAATTATAGTTTTAAAGCAAACGCTACACGATATATTTTTATAGTTTTGTGTTTAGTGTTATTAATTGTTTTGCATTTTGCGGCTATTCCATTAATCATATTATTATATATAATCATGTCTGTTTTAGACAATTTAACTTCCAAATAAATGGCATCAGGTTTTTTTGCACTTTTTGATGATATCGCGGTCTTAATGGACGATGTGGTAGTGATGAGTAAAATTTCTACTAAAAAAACAGCGGGTATTTTAGGAGATGATTTAGCTGTTAATGCCGAAAAAGCTACTGGGTTTGTTGCCACAAGAGAGCTCCCCGTATTATGGGCTATTACAAAAGGTTCTGCGCTTAATAAATTAATCATTTTGCCAATTGCCTTTTTACTTAGTGCATTTGCCCCCTGGGCGGTTACTTTGGCTTTAATACTGGGAGGTGTTTATTTGGCCTTTGAAGGATTTGAAAAAATTTACCATTATTTTTTTCCAGATAAGAATGAACCAAGCAAGGTAATACACTCAGAAGATAAAATTTTATTAACTCCAGAAGAGCAATTAAAAGCTGAAAAGACAAAAATTAAATCGGCTATTTTTACTGATTTTATTCTATCAGTAGAAATTGTAATCATTGCTCTTGGAACAGTAATTGGCAGACCCATTTTATTTCAAATTATAGTTGTGTCTATAGTTGCCATCATAGCTACCATTGGGGTTTATGGCATTGTAGCACTTATTGTTAGAATGGATGATTTTGGGTTAAAACTTGTAAGTTTAAATGATAATAAAAAAAGTATTTCATACCTATTTGGGAACCTTTTGATAAATACTTTACCATGGGTTATAAAAAGTTTATCTATTATTGGTACTATAGCTTTGTTACTTGTGGCAGGTGGTATTTTTGTGCATGAAATAGATTTTTTTCATCATTTTCTAGAAACACTTCCCAGTTTTATTAGAGATTTTATTGTAGGAATGGGTGTTGGATTATTAGCTTTTTTAGTGGTGAAAATTTTTGTTTTTATTAAGGAAAAAATATTGAAAGCCCGATAATAATTTATAGTTGATGTTTTCAAAAAGCAAATAATACTACTGAAAGTTGAAAACTATTCACGTATTTTCTTTTTACGAAGCTCAAAGTTTTGGCCTAAATACACTTTCCGTACCATTTCATCATTGGCAAGTTCTTCAGGTTCGCCAGCTTTAAGAATGCTTCCTTCAAACATTAAATACGTTCTATCAGTAATGGCTAGTGTTTCTTGTACGTTATGATCGGTAATAAGAATACCAATATTTTTTTTAGTAAGTTGCGCTACAATACGTTGAATATCTTCAACTGCCACAGGATCTACACCTGCAAATGGTTCATCTAAAAGAATAAAATTTGGGTCGGTTGCCAAAGCACGAGCAATTTCAGTACGACGGCGTTCGCCGCCAGACAATAAATCGCCTCTACTTTTTCGAATATGCCCCAAACTAAATTCCTCAATGAGTGATTCCATTTTCATTTGCTGCTCTTTCTTACTTAGTTTAGTAAGTTGTAATACGCTTAAAATATTATCTTCTATACTTAATTTTCTAAAAACAGAAGCTTCTTGAGCTAAGTAACCAATGCCATTTTGCGCACGTTTGTACATGGGGTATTTCGTAATCTCAGTTTGATCTAAAAATATATGACCACCATTGGGTTTAATTAAACCCACAATCATATAAAACGATGTTGTTTTTCCAGCACCATTGGGTCCTAAAAGGCCAACGATTTCACCTTGGTTTACTTCCAATGAAATATCTTTCACTACTTTTCGTCCGCTGTAGGACTTCATTAAATTTTCGGCTCTTAGAATCATGAGTGCAATTACGGAAATTTTAATTAATTGTGAAAATTGTAGCTACGGTATAACGTTTCATTAACTTTTTAATTGTTTGAATAACTTTGTTTGCAATTATTTTATGGATAATTACAAACGGTTTTACCTTCGCAGATAGGTGCGTTAGGGATTGTAGCGGCAGCTTTTGGCGAGGCGAACATCGAGCCAAAACTATTAGCGGAAAGCCCGACCCTTTTGGGTAACGCTCAAATTATTAAGGTATTATTGGTTTTCTAAAGCATCCCAAAATTCATATGCCCGACGTAAATGTGGGATTACAATGGTACCACCAACTAAAGTTGCAATACTTAATGCTTCTACCACTTCTTGTTTTTTTAAACCTATTTTATGACTTGTTTCTAAATGATATTTCACACAATCATCGCAACGTAAAACAGCTGAAGCTACTAAACCCAAAAGCTCTTTGGTTTTAACATCTAAAGCACCTTCAGCATAAGCGTTGGTGTCTAAATTAAAAATACGTTTGATTATTTTATTGTTATCGGCAAGAATTTTATCATTCATTTTCTCGCGATACGTATTGAATTCGTTAACTATATCAGACATGTTTTTTTTCTTTTCTATTCTGGTTTCTAATAACAATTTTAGAAATATATATACTTACTTGGTATAATATGAGTATTGGAATGGCAACAATAACCTGACTTGCAATGTCTGGAGGTGTAATGATTGCAGAAAGAATTAATACGATTACTAAGGCGTACTTTCTGTATTTTTTTAATATTTCGGGTGTTACTAATCCTATTTTAGTTAAAAAATAGATGATAATTGGTAGTTCAAAAATTATACCCGAAGCCAATGCTGAAGAGCGAACTAATCCTATATATGAACTAATATCAATTTGATTATCTACAATTTTTGAAATGCTGTAATTGGCTAAAAAGTTGATGGATAATGGGGTTACAATATAATAACCAAATAAAACACCAATAAAAAATAACAGTGACGATATAATGATGAATCCGCGAGAATGTTTACGTTCATCACTATGTAAACCAGGGCTAATAAATTTCCATAATTGATAGATGACATATGGAAATGAGATGACAAAGCCAGCTAGAATAGCGGTCCAAATATCAGCAGAAAACTGTCCAGCCATGGTTCGACTTTGAATAATCATAGGTATTTTATCAGCACAAAAGGTGGTATCAACTCCGAGAAATTTCGCTGCTTGACACAAGAAATTATAAGTAGGGAAACTCATGTCTAGAGGTGCAAAAATAATCACATCAAAAACAAAGCGACTAAATATAAAAGCTAGAGTTCCTACTATTACAATGGCAAGAACAATTCTTATTAAATGCCAACGTAAATCTTCAAGATGATCTAGAAAAGACATCTCATTTATATTCTTTTTCACCATTATATAATACCTTCTTTTATTAAATCGTGTAAGTGAATCACACCAGCATATTTCCCATCTTCTTCAACAAGAAGTTGAGAAATACCATGGGCTTCCATAATGTCTAGAGCTTCAACCGCCATGGCTTTGCTTTCGATACTTTTTGGATGTGCTCCCATTATATCTTTAGCGATTAGTTTAGAAAAATCATCAGTTTTAGCTAACATACGTCTTAAATCGCCATCCGTAATTATACCTATAATTTTATCGTTTTCAACAACAGCCGTTACACCTAACATTTTTTCAGTAATTTCAACAATAACTTCTTTAATACTGTTGTTAGTTCCAACTTTTGGTTTTTGATTAACTGAGGATACATCCTTAACTCTTAAATATAATTTTTTCCCTAAAGCTCCACCTGGATGATATTTAGCAAAATCGTTACTTGTAAAACCTCGTAATTCTAATAAACAAATAGCAAGAGCATCGCCTATAACTAATTGCGCTGTGGTGCTTGTGGTTGGCGCTAAATTGTTTGGACAAGCTTCTTTTTCAACATAAGAATTTAAAATAAAATGGGCTTCTTCTCCAAGAAAAGATGCCGCATTTCCAGTAATGGCAATAACCTTATTTTGAGCTCTTTTTATTAAAGGAATAAGTACTTTAATTTCTGGAGTATTGCCGCTATTAGATATACAAATAACAATATCATCTTTAAGAATAAGTCCAAGATCGCCATGAATAGCTTCGGCAGCATGCATAAAAACAGCTGGTGTACCTGTAGAATTTAAAGTTGCTACTATTTTATTAGCAATAATAGCACTTTTACCAATACCAGTAATTATTACGCGTCCTTTTGAATTATAAATAAGCTCTACAGCATTAGCAAAATCGTCATTAACGAGACTCGATAAATTTAATATAGAAGCACTTTCTGTTTCTATAGTTTTTTTTGCAGTATTAATAATTGAAGCTTTACTTAACAATTTTTTTTATATTTTTAGTAGATGCTTAAAGATTTTGTATATTTAAATGATAACAAATTAAATTTTTATTGTAATTTGAAATTTAGTTACAAAACTAACGAAAAAATTACGAGGGTTCTCTAAATACACTATTAAAATAATTCATTAGAAATAGGAATAGATAGTGTTTTTAATATTAAATAAATATTTCAAAAAATTCATGTCAATAGCTCATAGCGATATACATTCTGCACTAAAAAAATATTTTGGATTTAATAAATTCAAAGGACTTCAAGAAGCGGTCATAAAAAGTATCATTTCAGGAAATCATACGTTTGTAATCATGCCAACAGGTGGTGGTAAATCACTTTGTTATCAATTACCAGCCTTAATGCAAGAAGGAACGGCAATAGTGGTTTCACCATTAATAGCTTTGATGAAAAATCAAGTAGATGCTATTCGTGGTATTTCTAAAGAAGAGGGTGTTGCCCATGTTTTAAATTCATCCTTAAATAAAACAGAGGTAAAACGAGTTAAAGAAGATATCGTAAACGGTATAACCAAACTACTTTACGTTGCTCCAGAATCGCTTACCAAAGAAGAAAATGTAGAATTTTTACGTTCGGTAAAAATTTCTTTTATGGCTATTGATGAAGCTCATTGTATTAGTGAATGGGGACACGATTTTAGACCAGAATACAGGAATTTGCGTCACATAATAGGCAGAATAGGTGATAATATACCCATTATTGGACTCACGGCCACCGCAACACCAAAAGTTCAAGAAGATATTATTAAAAACCTTGGTATAGGTGGAGCTACAACTTTTAAAGCGTCGTTTAATAGACCTAATTTGTATTACGAAGTACGCCCAAAAACTAAGGATGTAGACGCAGATATTATTCGTTTTGTAAAACAAAATGACGGCAAGTCTGGGATTGTATATTGTTTGAGTAGAAAGCGTGTAGAGGAATTAGCGCAGGTACTTCAGGTTAATGGTGTTAAGGCAGTGCCATATCATGCAGGTTTAGATGCAAAAACGCGTTCAAGCCACCAAGATAAATTTCTTATGGAAGATGTTGATGTGGTTGTAGCGACTATTGCTTTTGGAATGGGAATAGATAAACCCGATGTGCGTTTTGTGATTCATCATGACATTCCTAAAAGTATAGAAAGCTATTACCAAGAAACGGGTAGAGCAGGACGGGATGGAGGAGAAGGACATTGTTTAGCATTTTATGCTTATAAAGATATTGAGAAATTAGAAAAATTCATGTCTGGTAAACCTGTTGCAGAACAGGAAATAGGTCAAGCTTTATTACAAGAGGTAGTCGCTTTCGCCGAAACGTCCATGTCTCGAAGAAAATTTATACTGCATTACTTTGGTGAAGAGTTTGATAATGACACTGGTGATGGAGGCGATATGGATGACAATATTAGACATCCTAAAAAGAAAATTGAAGCAAAAGATGAAGTAAAGTTATTACTTGAAACCATTCTTAACACTAATGAGAAGTATAAATCTAAAGACTTAGTAAATGTTATTATTGGTAAAGAAAATGCACTTATAAACTCACATAAAACCAACGAACAACCATTTTTTGGTAATGGAAAAGACCATGTTAATAAATATTGGATGGCGCTTTTAAGACAGGTTTTAGTTGCTGGATACCTTAAAAAAGATATTGAAACTTACGGAGTTATTAAGTTACTTGAGGCGGGTAAGGGTTTTATTAAAAGTCCGAAATCTTTCATGATGACTGAGGATCATATATTTGATGGTGAGCAAGAAGACGGTAGCATTATAACAGCTTCAAAAGGCGGTAATGCTGTAGCTGATGCTGCTTTAATGAGTATGCTTAAAGATTTACGTAAAAAAAATGCTAAAAAACTTGGTGTGCCACCATTTGTTATTTTTCAAGATCCTTCTTTAGAGGATATGGCTTTAAAATATCCAATAACCATTTCTGAATTAAGTAATGTACATGGTGTTGGCGATGGTAAGGCTAAAAAATATGGTAAAGATTTTGTTACTTTAATAGCTAATTATGTTGAAGAAAATGATATTATTCGTCCAGACGATTTAGTCGTAAAATCTACAGGTAGTAATTCCGCAAATAAATTATATATCATTCAAAATATAGATAGAAAATTACCATTAGATGATATTGCTTCTTCAAAAGGTATGTCTATGGAAGATTTTATAAAAGAAATGGAGGCTATAGTATTTTCTGGGACCAAATTAAATATTAACTATTGGATTCAAGATATACTAGATGAAGATCAACAGGAAGAAATTCATGACTATTTCATGGAGTCTGAATCTGACAGTATTGATGCTGCAATTGAAGAATTTGATGGTGATTATGATGATGAAGAACTTCGATTATATCGTATTAAATTTATAAGTGAAGTAGCAAATTAATGGACTATTTGAGTTTTTAAAAATCAACTTAGATTTAAACGGAATTGTATAAAACACAAATACCCCATCAATAAGTATTGATGGGGTATTTAGTTATCATTAAGAAATAAATTAATCCTCTTTCTTATCTTCTCTAGGTCTACGATCATCACGACGGTTATCACGTCCACGATTATCTCTACCTCTGTTGTTGTCTCGTCCACCAGAACGATTATCGTCTCTTGGTGGTCTGGCTACATAGCCTTCTGGTTTTGGTAAAATTGCTTTACGAGATACTTTTTCTTTGCGAGTTCTTGGATCTACACCAAAATACTTCACATCAAAAACATCACCCATATTTACTACATCAGAAACATTTTCTGTGCGCTCCCAAGCCAGTTCACTTACGTGTAATAATACCTCGTTTCCTGGCGCATCTAAATATTCTACTACAGCACCAAAATCTAACATTTTAATAACTTTTACTTCGTAAACGTTACCAACAGTTGGCTTAAATAATATTGCATCAATTCTCGCCATTACAGCATCAATACCTTTTTTGCCAACCCCTAAAATTTCAACAATACCTTCTTCAGTAACTGGATCTTCGTTAATAACGATAGTCGTTTCAGTTTCTTTTTGCATTTCCTGAATCACTTTTCCTCCAGGTCCTATTAAAGCTCCAATGAATTCGTTAGGCACACGTCTCGTTACCATAGTAGGAGCATGGTCTTTAACGTCAGCGTTAGGTTTCGCGATAGTTTCAACCAATTTTTCTAAGATATGTAAACGGCCATTGCGTGCTTGTTTTAGTGCATTTACTAAAATCTCGTAACTTAATCCTTTTACTTTAATATCCATTTGGCAAGCCGTAATACCATCAGCGGTTCCAGTCACTTTAAAATCCATATCTCCTAAATGATCTTCATCACCTAAAATATCAGATAGCACAGCATATTTTCCAGATTCAGCATCGGAAATTAATCCCATAGCTATACCAGAAACAGGTTTTTTTAATTGAACACCAGCATCCATTAACGCCATAGTACCCGAACAAACAGTTGCCATAGAAGACGAACCATTACTTTCTAACACCTCAGAAACTACACGAACCGTATACGGGCAATCATCAGGAACCATACCTTTTAATGCACGTTGTGCTAAGTTTCCATGTCCAACTTCACGACGCGAGGTTCCACGAATTGGCCTTGCTTCACCTGTTGAAAAAGGAGGGAAGTTATAGTGTAAATAGAAACGCTCTTCACCTTCAAAAGATGGCATATCTATTTGGTTTGCTTCTCTAGAAGTTCCTAAAGTAACTGTTGCTAACGCTTGAGTTTCACCTCTTGTAAATATGGCAGAACCATGTGTAGAAGGTAAGTAATCAACTTCACACCAAATTGGTCTAATTTCATCCGTTTTTCTTCCGTCTAAACGTAAACCTTCGTTTAATGTTAAGTCTCTTACTGCTGCTTTTTCTGCTTTGTAAAAATACTTGGAAACCATGCTACCATAGTCAGCTAATTCTTCTTCAGAGAATGATGCTTTTATATCTTCTTTTATAGTATCAAATGCAGCACTTCGCTCATGTTTAGCAGAACCTGCTTTTGCAACAGCATATACTTTATCGTATGCCATGTCATGTACTTTCTTAGCTAAATCTGCATCTTCTCTTTCTGATTCGTATTCGCGAACTTCTTTTTTTCCAAAGGCTTCAGCTAATTTTACTTGAGCAGCACATTGTACTTTTATTGCTTCGTGAGCAAATTTAATGGCTTCCGTCATTTCTTCTTCAGAAATCTCATCCATTTCTCCTTCAACCATCATTACAGAATCAGCAGAAGCTCCAATCATCATATCGATGTCAGATTCTAATAATTGTGCTCTCGTTGGATTGATTATAAATTCGCCATTTATACGACCAACTCTTGCTTCAGAGATAGGGCATTCAAAAGGAAAATCGGATAATTGAATCGCTGCCGAAGCTGCTAAACCTGCCATAGCATCTGGCATAACATCGTCATCATGAGACATTAATTGAATCATCACCTGAGTTTCAGAATGATAATCTTTTGGAAATAATGGACGTAATACACGATCCACTAAACGCATCGTCAATACTTCACCATCACTTGGTCTAGCTTCTCTTTTAAAGAAACCACCTGGATAACGACCTGAAGCCGCAAATTTTTCGCGATAATCTACCGTTAATGGTAAAAAATCGACATCACTTTGTTTATAATTGGAAACAACTGTACATAATAACATACATTTTCCAGATTGCACCACAACGCTACCATGAGCTTGTTTTGCTAATTTTCCAGTTTCGATAGAAATTTCTCTACCGTCCCCTAGGTCAATGACCTCTCTAAAAACTTTTGGAATCATAAATTTTTTCTTGTAATTCAAGCATAAAATTGCTCAAATCATGTTAAACAATGGTCGTTGTGTTGTTTGTAGTTGTTGTGTATGACCAATGAAAAACTATAATTAGCTTCTTCTATTGCGTGGTTTATACTCCTACGCTCGAGTTGTATTATTTGGGCGTTACCCAAAAAGGGTCGGGCTTTCCGGTATATCTTTTTTGAATAAAAATCAAAAAAGGATACCACTGCAATCCCTAACGCAAAAACAAAAGACCACGCAAAAAGCATGGTCTTTTATTAATAAGTTTATTTTCTTAAACCTAATTCTTTAACTATGGCACGATATCTTAATACATCTTTCTTCGTTAAATAATCAAGTAAGCTTCTTCTTTTTCCTACCAATTTCACTAAAGAACGCTCTGTATTATAATCTTTACGATTTTCTTTTAAGTGCTCCGTTAAGTGATTAATTCTTTGCGTAAATAACGCAATTTGTCCTTCTGCAGAACCAGTATCAGTTTTACTTTTACCGTGTTTTGCAAACATTTCTGCTTTTTCTTCTTTTGATAAATACATGCTAATATTATTGTAAATGATTGTTATGTACACGAAAGCCTTTCTTTCGTGCGGCAAATATAACAAATTTATTAGCTATTAATTGATATGTTTCAAAATTAAATGAAGAGATTATCTTAATCTTTTGTATTATTTAAATAATAGTCCATTTTTTACCTATAGTATTAATGAATAGGCTATTATATTTTTGGATTTGATTACTGAATGAGTTAATAATTTAATTTATTATTCAATTAAAGTATAAATCACATAATTAATTTTGATTAAAATAAACCTCTCAAATATATGAACGTTATTTTCCCTCAATCTAATTTCCTTAATACCTACGATTTTTTAGAAACCCTATTTAATAGGGCGTATCATGCCGCTATTATTTTAAGTTTAGAAGGCGAGTGGTTACAAGTTAATGATAGTCTCTGTAGGTTATTAGGATATAATAGAAAAGAAATTTTTGATTTAGATATTCATGATCTTGTTTATAGAGATGACATTGATTTACATGTGAAGCAAAATCAAGACATAGTAAATGGTATTATAACGGAATACCAAGTTGAACAGCGTTATTTTTGTAAAAATGGATCTTTAATTTGGGTTTTATTATCTGCTTCAATAATCTATGATCAATATGGTAAACCTAGCCATTTAATATGGCAACTTAGTGATATTACTACACAAAAGAAAATTGATGAAGAGCAAAAAATGCTGTTAAACGTTGCTAGAGAACAAAATGAAAGGCTTACGGCATTTGCTGATATTATTACACATAATTTAAGATCGCATTCTGGAAATTTATCTACAATAACAACGTTTTTAGAGGATGATTTTTATTGGTTAAAAAACAATGAAAATTATGATCTTTTAAAGAAAGCCATTAACAATTTAGAAGATACTGTATCTCATTTAACAGAGGTTGCAAAAATTAAGGAATTGGAGCCTAGCGAGATCAAAGCATTAAACTTATACGATTATGTTGAAAAAGCTATTTATAATATTGCTGCCATTGCCAAAAACACCAATACAGATATAATTAACAATATTGATAGTAACTTATATGTTAAAGGAATACCAGCTTATTTAGACAGTATTATACTAAATTTTCTGACTAATGCAATAAAATATAGATCGGATGAAAGATTACCAAAAGTAAAATTGACTTCTTCAGAACAAAATGATTTCGTGGTTTTAAACATTGCCGATAATGGACTAGGTATAGACCTTGAAATGTATGGTGATAAGTTATTTCAAATGTATAAAACTTTTCATAAAAATAAAGATGCCATTGGTATAGGCTTATTTATAACAAAAAGTCATATAGAATCATTAGGTGGAAAAGTGATAGTAAAGAGCGAAGTAAATAAAGGCTCTGAGTTTTCTATATATCTCAAAAGAGCATAAATTAATTTTTATTGAAGCTTATATTTATACTCTTAAAGGCTGATTTAAAATTAAATCTAAATATTGATTCACTTTATTTTTTAAGTCTTTTCTTAAAGTAATAAAATCTAGAAAACCATGTTCCAAAAGAAATTCAGAAGTTTGGAAACCTTCTGGCAACTCTTTACCCGTAGTGTCTCTCACAATCCTAGGGCCTGCAAAACCAATTAAAGCACCAGGTTCAGCAATATTAATATCGCCTAACATAGCAAACGAAGCTGTAGTTCCTCCCGTTGTAGGGTCTGTACATAAGGATATATAGGGAATACCAGCATCGGCCAATTGTGCTAATTTCACTGATGTTTTAGCGAGTTGCATAAGTGATAATGCAGCTTCCATCATACGTGCACCGCCAGATTTAGAAATAATCATTAAAGGAATATTATTTTTTAACGAATAATCTGCTGCACGTGCAATTTTTTCGCCAACAACGCTTCCCATAGAACCACCTATAAAAGCAAAATCCATACAGGCTATTACCAAGTTATTGCCTTTCGATTTTCCCACAGCACAACGCACCGCGTCTTTAAGATTTGTTTTCTTTTGAGCAGCTTTTAAACGATCAGGATATTTTTTGGTATCCTCAAATTTCAATGGATCTTTAGATTCTAAATTAGCATCTAATTCTTTAAATGTATTGTCATCAAAAAGAATTTCGAAATATTCTTTACTACCTATACGCACATGATAACCATCTTCTGGACTTACATAGAAGTTTTTTTCTAACTCCTCAGCATCTACAATTTTGCCAGTTGGCGACTTGTACCAAAGGCCCTTAGGCGTGTCTTTTTTTTCCTCTGTTGTGGTAGTTATACCTTTTGTTTTTCTTTTAAACCAAGACATAATGATTTTTAATTTTATTTTAACGATAAAGTAAATACTTTATTCGTTTTAGTTGGTTAGTATTAGTCTATTTTCTTCAAAGTTCACAAAATTACTATTTTTATTAATGATACTCAAAAATTGAGATAGCTATCTGCAAATTGTGTTTCTTTCAATAAAAAAAATCCTGTTTAGACTTAAGGTATAGTTAAGTCTAAACAGGATTTAGGTAATTAAATTATTTCTATAATGTGTTTACATTATTTAAATCTTCAAAAGCTTTTTTCAAACGTTCAACAAAAGTCACTTCACCAGCACGTAACCAAACTCGTGGATCGTAGTGTTTTTTGTTTGGTACATCATCCCCATCAGGATTACCAATTTGCGCTTTTAAGTAGGCACTTTTATCTCCCATATAATCGCGAATACCACTCATAAATGCATATTGTAAATCAGTATCGATATTCATTTTAATAACGCCGTAGCTTATACCCTCTCTAATTTCTTCAACGGTAGAACCTGATCCGCCATGAAATACAAAATCGATATGGTTATGCTCTACACCGTATTTTTTTGTGATATATTCTTGAGAATTTTTTAAGATTTTCGGAGTTAATTTTACATTTCCTGGTTTGTAAACACCATGTACATTTCCAAACGCTGCAGCAATTGTAAACTGATCGCTTACTTTACTTAACTCTTCATAAGCATAAGCAACTTCTTCGGGTTGTGTATATAATTTAGAATCATCAACATCGCTATTATCAACTCCGTCTTCTTCACCACCAGTAATACCTAATTCAATTTCTAAAGTCATGCCCATTTTTGACATTCTCTCTAAATACGTTTTACAAATGGCAATATTTTCTTCAATAGGTTCTTCTGAAAGATCAATCATATGCGAACTAAAAAGTGACTTTCCAGTATCTTTATAATGTACTTCGCTTGCATATAATAAACCATCTATCCAAGGTAATAATTTTTTAGCACAATGGTCTGTATGTAAAATTACGGGAACACCGTAAGCTTCAGAAAGCGTGTGCACATGTTTTGCACCTGCAACAGCACCAGCAATTGCTGCTTTTTGGCCTTCATTACTTAATCCTTTTCCAGCATTAAATTGTGCACCACCGTTAGAAAATTGAATAATTACAGGGGCATTTAAGTCTCTTGCAGCTTCTAAAACACCATTTATAGTATCTGAACCAATAACGTTTACAGCTGGTAAAGCGTAATGATTAGCTTTTGCATGATTGAAAATTGCTTGTACTTCTTTGCCTGTTGCAACGCCCGGTTTTATATTGTGTCCCATTTTTTTTTAATTAAATATGATTTGTAATTAGTAGTTTCCAAAAGTAATGATTTTTTGAATAAGTACTTGTGGTTTTGTGACTTGAAAATGACATATTCGAACTAAAACGTTATAGTTTTTCTCTATAATAGCCGATATAATTACTCTTAGTATATAAAATATATTCACGACTATTTACCTTTAGAAATAATGAAAATATAAATAAAGAGAGTACTGTAATTATCGATAGATTTTTTTCAATTAAAAAGGGTAGTTTATACCAATATTGTAAACCGCATTTCTGAAGTTGAAATCGTTAAACCATCTGTTTTCATCTCGGTAAGAAGGGTCGTAAGTTTTAAATCCTACATCAAAACGAAAAACAAAAAAACTAAAATCGTAACGCAATCCTAAACCAGAACCTATTGCAATATCTTTTAACGAGCTGAAATTTGAAAATGTAGCTCGATCATCTTCAACATCATCTAAAACATTCCAGATATTTCCAGCATCAATAAAAATCGCTCCATTTAAAGCTTCAAAAATATTAAATCGTTGCTCTATACTTAAAGCTAATTTTAAATTAGCTTCATTAAATTCATTCGTGGTTTCAGAACTTCCAGGACCTAAACTATAAGCACTCCAAGCTCTATTATCATTTGGTCCACCAGCAAAAAAGCTTTTTGAAAAAGGTATATTATTAGAATTTCCATAAGGTATAGCAATACCCAGAAAACTTCTCATAGCAAATACATTTTTTCCACCTAAATCCCAGTGTTTAATATAATCAAATTCGGTTTTAACGTACTGGGAAAAGGCTACGTTTAACAATTCATATCTACCTTCGCTGTCTTTGTCTAGTCCTATTAAATTTGAAGTTGCAGCCAATAAATTACCAGCTAATTCCAATTTTAAACGGAATATTGAAAAATTATTATCAAAAATATTCGTTCGCTCATCTTTTTTGTATGTAAAGCTTGACGATAAAATTAAGTTGTTTTCTGTTAGTCTATTTTTGCGTTCGTTAATGCTATTTACAGTTCTTAGTTGTGTATCTGATACTTCAGGAGGTGTATTATCATCTAAAATATAGTCAATAAAGGCATCAGCTTCATTTACTGGATTTTCTGAATTGGGAATATTTAAATCGTCATCATCTGGTCCAATATAATTTATTTCTCGCGCCGTTTGATTTAATAGCTTAAATGAATTTTGATAAACACCAAAATAGTTGTCTACATTGAGGTTTCTAACATATTGAACATTAAATAAATCTAGTTTATTAGTGGTTTTAGTATTTGGATACCAGTTATAGTTAAAGGTGCCAGCAAGGGTTTGTTTATCTAGCCCAATATTAGTTTGACTGGTAGTTGATATACCGATTCTTGTTGAAGGCGACATGTATTTACGTATAATATTTTCAGTGTAAAACGGGGAAAATATTCTGGGAATAGTAAGTTTTAAATCTACTCCAATTTCATTAATGTCAAAAAAGGGATCGTCTTCCTTTTTACCTTCATCTTTTGAAGCACCAATAGAACCAATACCCGATATTTCTAATGTTTCTGTGCCATTAAAAATATTTCTAATTAATAAACTTGGGTTTACTGATAAGCCAATAGTTTGAATATTACTCGTAGATATATCGGTGCTGAACCCTAAAGTAAATTTTTTTAATGGAGTTAAGCGAATAGTATCTGATAATGTGTTATCATTATTTTCAATATACTCTATGTTTGGATATTTAAAGGTGCGTAATTCGTTAATATATCGATAAGTTCTTGTTCTATCAATATCTCTAAAAACACTTCCTGGATTTATAAATATAGCATCTGTTATAGATTTTGGGCGGTATTTAATTTTATCATACGCATATAGTTTAAAACCATTATACCGTATGGAATCTTGAAATGGTTTCCCTCTATTTTCATAAGTATAATCGGTAATAATATTAACGTCATCAATATGATAAATTTTAAAAGGTTCGCGTCTTGTTGAATCTGGAGTTCTAATGGCTCTATTTTGAATTTGAACTCCAATATTTACTTTTTTATTAGTGCCAATAGTATCAATTTCAAAGTTTACATAATCTTGATTAAAATGATAAATACCAGAGTTTCTCAATTCGGCTGAAATTCTATCACGTTCACTTTCAAAATTTATGGTTTTGTACTGTTCCCCTTTAACTATAAATGATTTTTTTTTAAGTTTTTTATACAAAGTATCTAAAACGGGTGAAGCTACTTTACTGGTTATTGAATCAATTACGAAAGCCTTTCCAGTGTTTACATCATACTTGATTTCAGCACGTTTAGGATCTTTTTTTTCAATATTATAAGTAGTTTCAACATCAAACCACCCATTATTTATGTGGTAGGCTTGTAATCGTTTTACTGCCTTTTTAGTTCTTTCTTCATCAACAATTACAGGAGCTTCACCTGTAGTTTTTAGCCAATCATTAAAACCTATAGCAGATTGCTTGAGTTTATCAACTTGTTTTTTCGAGAATATATTTTTTAGATTTTCTCTTCGGTTGGTTTTTTTATTTAACCAAGCTTCAAAAAGAGAATCTCTATTTGGGCGCGCCGTATTGTATACATGTAAGCGTAGTGGTATGCCTAAAATTTTTCTATTAGGTTTTTGATAAAGTAAATTAGTTATAGTCTCTGAATTGTCTTTTTTGTCATTTACAATAACAGTGTTGTTAACAAGTAAATGCTCATCTTCAGCAACTCTTTTAACAGCATCGCAAGACATGAAACTTCTCATGATTATTATAAATAGTAGTATTTTTGAAAGTGTATGTTGCAAATGAAATTATAATTATTCAGGTTATAGACTAATAATTTAATCAAGCTAAATATAAATATGAGTAAAAAGTCTATTAAGGGCTCAAAAATACATTTTTTACATTGAAAAAAATATTTAAATAATGTTAGTCTGAGGTAAGCTTAACAATATTTTTCATTTTCTTTATAAAATAAAAATACCAATTATAGATTTTATGCTATCTAAAAACCAAATTAAATTAATAACGCGTTTAAAGCAAAAAAAATATAGACATCAATATGGTTTTTTTGTTGTTGAAGGAATTAAAACCATAAAAGAACTTTTGCAATCGGATTTTGAACTTTATGAATTGTATACCACCGAAACGTTCAACATTCATGATAAAGATGAAGTATTAATTTCTGTAAACGATTTAAAGCGAATTAGTTTTTTAACCACGCCTAACCAAGCCCTTGCTATTTTTAGAATACCAGAACCTAAGCCTGTGAAAAATAACGCGTTAATCGTAGCGCTTGATGCGGTAAGAGATCCAGGTAATTTAGGTACCATTATTAGACTCTGCGACTGGTTTGGAATTAACAATCTGCTATGCAGTAAAGAAACAGTAGATTGTTTTAATCCTAAAGTGGTACAAGCTACAATGGGATCTATAACTAGGGTTAACGTTAGTTATGTTGATTTAAAATGTTTTTTAAAGGAAACGAAACTGCCATTATTTGGGGCTTTCATGCAGGGAAAAAATGTATATAAAACTAACTTGCCTAATAAAGGTATTTTGATAATGGGTAATGAAGCAAATGGAATTTCAGTAGAAATAGAAACATTAATTACCGAAAAAATTTCCATCCCTCAATTTGGAGACGAACAAAAAACAGAAAGCTTAAATGTAGCTACCGCAACCGCTATTTTATTGAGTGAGTTTAAAAGAGGTTAGAATTTTTACAGTATTACCTAATAGTTAAAAATCAAATTTATTATAGTTTGAAGCTTTCTAGTTTAGAATTTGTTATCGGCATAAAACGAAACCACTGAAAACTACGAACGTAAACTGAATCTATTGAAATGTAAAATTAATAAAAACTCCACGCGTCTTCATACTAGCAATATTGCTCGTCCATGGACTATTAGGATCTTCATCTCTAACTAATTCATCGTTAATTCCAAATAATCCACGAATAGAAGGTGTGAATTTGAAGTTGTATAAATACATGTCAATACCAAAACCTAATTCATAAAATAAAGGACTTGTTTTTGTTCTAAACTGTCCGTTTTTATTATCATTAGGGTTGTCCTCATTACTTGATAAATTTATAGCTGTTGAAAAACCACCAATAATAAAAGGTTTAAAATTATTAATACGTTTGGTGGATATTTTTACTAATATCGGAATGTGTACGTAGGTAGATTTAACTTCTCTTGTTAAATCAGAATCTTTTTCGGTACCATCAAAATAGGAGTTACTGTAATACAACTCTCTTGTAGTAATAAGTAAACCTGGTTCTAAACGCAAATCTATAAAACTATTTACTCGTAAATTTCCTATGAGACCAACATTAAACCCAGGACTTCTATTTACGTAAATATCGCGTAAATCTTCTTTATAATCAAAATTGAAGTCGTAACTGTTAATACCTAAAAAGTAACCCCAACGCAGTAAATTATTGTCGGTAGAACCACGTCCTTGGTTAGCATCATAGGTTACTTTTTCTTTTTTAAACAATTGTGCACTAGCTGTTTGCGTGATAAATAAAAAAGCTATTGTTGTAAAAAAGTACTTCATGTTATTACTTAGACGATTTATAAATGGTTGCCACACCAAAGGTTTGCGGAAAATCTTCAACATTAATAAACCCAATTTTTTGTAAAATATTGTTCAAAGCTTCACCATATGGAAAAACCGACGCAGATTCGCATAAATATTTATAAGCACTTTTATCTTTTGAAAACATTTTACCAATTAAAGGTAAAATATTTTTTGTGTAAAAATTATAACCTTGTTTGTAAGGTGTTTTTGTTGGCATAGATGTTTCTAAAATAACAAAGGTACCATTAGGTTTAAGCACTCTGTAAATTTCTTTTAAACCGTTTTCTAAAGTTTCAAAATTTCTAACTCCAAAAGCCACCGTAACAGCATCAAAGCTGTTATTTTTAAATGGCATGTGCTCACTATCACCTAAAACCATTTCAATTTTAGAATCTAAATTTTTTGCTTTAATTTTTTCTTTACCAATATCAAGCATGCCGCTACTAATATCTAACCCAACAATTTTTGTAGCATTAGTTTCAGCAAGGTTAATAGCTAAATCGCCAGTTCCAGTGGCAATATCTAAAATAGTATCAGGGTTACTTTTCTTAACCATTTTAACTACTTTTTTACGCCATTTAATATCAATTCCAAATGAAATTACGCGATTTAAACCATCATAATCGCCAGAAATATTATCAAACATTTTGGTAACCTGCTCTTTTTTACTTAAATCACTATCCTTATAAGGTTTAACTTTTGACAAATCTGAAATTTTTGCCAAAGATAACCTTTTTAGGAAAGTATAAAACAATAGTATGCCTATATTATATTGAGTAAAAGTAATATTGCAATATTAATTTTGTATTATATTTGCTCTACTTTTTATGTTTGATAAAAAATGAAAATAATCATTGCAGGAGCTGGTGAAGTTGGATTTCATTTAGCAAAATTATTGTCTTATGAATCTCAAGAAATTACTTTAATAGATCCCAATAAAGATAGTTTGGTTTACGCCGCTTCTCATTTAGATATTAAGGTTTTAAATGGAGATGCAACTTCTATTCGAATATTAACTGAGGCCAAAGTTAATGCATCGGAATTATTTATAGCAGTTACTTCTTCACAAACCACTAATATTACGGCGTGCGTTTTAGCAAAACAACTTGGAGCCCAAAAAACCATCGCAAGAATTTCTAATACGGAATTCATTGATTTTAAAAATAAAGTGGGATTTGCAAAATTTGGAATAGACGAATTAATTTCTCCAGAACAGTTAGCAGCCACAGAAATTCAACTTTTGCTAAATCAATCTGTTTTTAATGACACCTATGAATTTGAAAATGGGGCATTAACCATGTTGGGTTTAAACTTAACAGAAACAGCTAAAATTATTGGTAAATCTGTTAAAGAGGCAGCTCAAATGATTCCAAATGTACACTTTGTGCCTATTGCTATTCAGCGTCTTGGTACTCATTTAACAATTATCCCAAGAGGTGATACGATGTTTTATGAAGGCGATCATGTTGTTTTTATTACCTCCAAAGGCGGTGATGAGGAGTTATGTAAGCTAGCAGGTTTATATAAAACTCAAATTAAAGATGTCATGATTCTTGGAGGAGGTAGAATTGGTAGAAAAACAGCTAAGAGTTTAACAAAAGCTCAAGGCAGATTCAATGTGAAATTATTCGAAAATGATAAAGAACGTGCTTTTGAGTTGGCAGATCGTTTACCAAATGTACTCGTTATTAATGGTGACGGGCGGCATGTTGAATTGTTAGAAGAAGAAAACATATCAGATATGGATGCTTTTATAGCTGTAACTGGAAACTCTGAAACCAATATTATTTCTAGTCTTGTTGCTAAAAACAGAGGTGTTAAAAAAACGATTGCATTAGTAGAAAATATGGATTATTTTGATCTTTCTCATTCAGTAGGCATTGACACTATAATTAATAAAAAGCTTTTAGCTGCAAATAGTATTTTTAGATATATTAGAAAAGGAGATGTTGTTGCCATGACAAAATTAAGCACTATGGACGCTGAACTTCTAGAGTTTGTAGTAAAGCCTAAATCTAAGATTTGTGATAAAGAAATTAAGAGTATCAATTTTCCGCTCAGTGCCATTATAGGTGGTGTAATAAGGAATGGAAATGGGATGCTTGCGCTTGGTGCTTTTAAAATTATGGCAGGCGATCGCGTTGTTGTTTGTTGCTTACCTAATTCAATTAATAAAGTTGAAAGTTTTTTCTTTTAGCCTAATTTAAATCTTCGTGAAACTAAATTATAAAATTATTATCCACTTTTTCGGTTTACTATTATTATTCAATGGTGGATTTATGCTTATTTCTGCACTTATAAGTCTCATTTATAATGATGGTGTTACTTTAAATTTGGTATTCTCTGGAGTTATAGTTTTAGTATTAGGCGCCATTTTTATGTTGTCTTCTATGAAACATAGAAAAGAAATGAATAGGCGTGAAGGGTACGTAGTTGTAGCATTTGGATGGATTATAATGACACTTTCGGGAACTTTCCCGTATTTGTTTACTGGAGCAATTCCTAGTTTTACGAATGCATTTTTCGAAACGATGTCGGGGTATACCACAACGGGTGCTTCTATCCTCAATGATATTGAAGCTGTACCAAAAGGTGTTTTGTTTTGGCGAAGTTTAACCCATTGGATAGGTGGTATGGGAATCATTGTTTTAGCAATTGCTATTTTGCCATTATTGGGCATAGGAGGGATGGAATTATTTACAGCAGAAGCCCCTGGCCCCAGTGCCGATAAATTACATCCTAGAATTACAGATACCGCAAAACGATTATGGCTTATTTATTTTGGATATACCGCCGCTGAAACTATTTTGTTGCAGATTGCTGGTATGTCGTTTTTTGATGCTATAAATCATGCGTTGTGTACTCTTTCAACAGGTGGTTTTTCAACAAAAAACGCAAGTGTTGCATACTGGAACGGGCAACCCATAATTCAATATATAATTATCGTATTTATGTTTTTAGCAGGTACAAATTTTGTATTAAGTTATTTTGCATTTAAAGGAAAAGTTCAGAAAATAATAAAGGATGAGGAGTTTAAACTTTACTCTAAATTTATAATTATTTTTACCATTATAGCTTCGCTCATCATTTATTTTAGGGCTGATGTTTCTGCCTCATCTATAGCGCATCCCATGGTTTGGGGGCAAGCCGAAAGTGCTTTTAGGCATGGTTTGTTTCAAGTTGTATCTGTTATTACCACAACTGGTTTTGTTACCGCAGATTATACGATGTGGACACCTTTTCTAATGGTTTTATTTTTTGGACTTATGTTTTTAGGAGGCTCCGCAGGAAGTACTTCTGGAGGTGTAAAAGTTATGCGTCATTTAATTTTGATAAAAAATGGGTTTTTAGAGTTTAAGCGTACTTTACACCCTAATGCTATTCTACCTGTTCGATATAATAATAAGGCGATTTCTGGTGATATTGTATTTAATATTTTAGGTTTTTTTATACTTTATATGTTGTCTTTTATTATTGGTGGATTGGGATTTTCTATGATGGGGATAGAATTTGAATCTGCCATTGGTTTAGCAGCTTCAAGTTTAGGAAATGTAGGTCCAGCTTTAGGTGATTTTGGGCCAGTAAATAATTATTCAAATTTACCAAGTGTAGGTAAATGGTGGTGCAGCTTTTTAATGCTTATTGGCCGTTTAGAATTATTTACAGTTCTTATATTATTAACGCCTTTCTTTTGGCGAAATAGATAAATTTCAAACATCTTTAGGTTTTAAATTTATTAGTATTTATAGGTGATTTTCAATATTTTACTTTGATTTTCAGTTAGTTATGAATTTATTTTATTTAACATTTTTGTAGTTCAAACGTCTTTGTCGTTTTTGTATAAGTATTAAAACTATCAATCATGGAATTCTTATTAAAAACGTTAGATTTAGAATCATTATTAAACAACAAAAAGATGTATGCATAGAACCTTCGGTTTTTTTTAACTCTGCATATAAAAGCGCTGTAAACGAGAGTTTATAAATTATATATTCAAAATCAATTTTTGGAATTAGACAGCGTAAAAAAAGTAATGAATATCAAATAACTTCATGTATAGAGACAGCCATAAAAGTATTCGTTTTTATATGTATTATTTTAGCTGTTTTTTCTTAGAAATAATTAAAAGTATCTTCTAGCGTAACATTTTGCAATAAAAGATTACCTATATTCAAGAAGGTTATTAATACATTTAAACTCAAGATGTTTTTCAATATAATAACCTAAATTTAATTTTAACTTGAAACTATGGGTGGGGAAGGTTCCATGATGTCTGCGAATAATTCACTAAAGAATAATAGAAGCCTTCTATTTAAAAGAAGGGAAAAATCTGCTTTAGGTGGTAGTTATTCTAATTTAGAATTAAAAGATTTTCCAAAAGCAACTCCCGAGCAAATAAATGCTATTCGAGAAAAAGTACTAAAAGACAAAGAGAGAGCTATGGAAAAGTTGATAATAGCTCTTTTAGTTTTCTTCGGAGCATTATTTTCAGGATTAGTATATTTAATACAATAAAAAAGCCGCTAAATAATTAGTGGCTTTTCATATTTATAAATTAGTTAGTTTTAACTAACAGCCTCTTTTATTCTTTTAATAGCTTCAATAATTTGTTCTTGTGAAGCAGCGTAAGAAATACGAATACAATCTGGATTTCCAAAAGCTTCACCAGTAACGGTCGCCACAAGCGCTTCTTCTAATAAATATAGAGAAAAATCAGTAGCATTGTGTATCGTTTTACCACGTAAAGTTTTTCCAAAGTAATATGAAACATTTGGGAAAACATAAAAAGCACCATCTGGTATATTGGATTTAAAACCTTCAATATTACTTAGTAAGTTTAAAATTAAATCGCGACGTATTTTAAATTCGTCAATCATGTATTGCACCTTAGAAGGTGATGCATTTAAAGCCGTAATTACAGCACGTTGTGCTATACAGTTGGCACCACTTGTAATTTGCCCTTGCATTTTATTGCAAGCGCGAGCAATTTTTTCTGGTCCACCAATGTATCCTATTCTCCAACCTGTCATCGCAAAGGCTTTGGATACACCGTTTACTGTAATGGTTCTATCATACATATCTTCAAACTCAGCAATACTTGCATGACCATCTCTATAGTTTATATGTTCATAAATTTCATCAGAAACCACATAAATATTTGGATATCTTACCAAAACATCAGCTAAAGCTCTTAGTTCAGATTTGCTATATACTGATCCACTTGGATTACATGGCGAACTGAACCAAATCATTTTAGTATTTGGTGTTATTGCAGCTTCTAATTGTGCTGCCGTCATTTTAAAATCGGTGTCAATAGAAGTTCTAACTTCAACGGGGACACCGTCATTTAATTTGACAATATCAGCATAACTTACCCAATACGGACATGGTAAAATAACTTCATCACCATGGTTAAGCATCACCGCAGCAATATTTGCTAATGATTGTTTTGCGCCAGTTGAAACCACTATTTGAGGTAACGTGTATGTCAAGTTATTATCACGTTTAAATTTGGTAATAATAGCTTCCTTTAATTCTACGTAACCATCAACAGGAGAGTATGAGTTGTAATTATCATTTATAGCCTGAATAGCAGCTTCTTTAATAAAATCAGGGGTATTAAAATCTGGTTCACCTAAACTTAAACCAATAATATCTTTGCCTTCGCCTCTAAGTTCTCTTGCTTTGGCAGCCATAGCCAAAGTAGCAGACGTAGCCATGTTTAAAATTCTATCTGATAGTAATTGCATGTAATGTGTTGTAAATAAAAAGTGGTTAGACTTGTAAAGCTGGTTTTCTTCCCATTTCTCTTAAGTATTTAAAATGTGAGATAATAGCTCCACGTGTGGTTTTATATTCATTATAAGGTAAGTTAAATTCTTTTGCCGTTTCCTTAACTATTTTTGAAATTCTGGTATAATGAACATGACTTATGTGAGGAAAAATATGGTGCTCAACTTGATGATTTAAACCACCAGTAAACCAATTAACAATTCTGTTTTTTGTGCTAAAATTAATAGTTGTTTTTAACTGATGAATAGCCCACGTATTTTTTAAACTCCCATCTTTCTCTGGCAAAGGCATTTCAGCTTCATCCATAACATGTGCTAATTGAAATACAACGCTTAAAATTAAGCCTGCTGTATAGTGCATTATAAAAAAGCCAATTAATATTTTCCACCAAGCGATCTCTAAAAATAGCATTGGGATAACAATCCAAATACTTACATAAATTATTTTTGAAATAACTAATTTACTCCAATTCCAAACTGGATTTGGAAATTTACCGTATGATAATTTGCGTTTCATGTAACGACTCATTTGTTGCCAATCTGTAGTAATGGCCCAATTGATAGTAAGCAATCCATAAAGTAAAACAGAGTAGTAGTGTTGAAATTTATGATGCCATTTCCATTCCGAATGCTCTGTAAAGCGCAAAATACGCCCAGCATCTAAATCTTCGTCATGCCCATGAACATTCGTATACGTATGATGCAGTACATTATGCTGTACTTTCCAATTGTATGCATTTCCAGCCAATATATAAATACTACTTCCCATTAAACGGTTAATCCACTCTTTATTTGAAAATGAACCATGGTTGCCATCATGCATAACATTCATTCCAACACCAGCCATACCAATACCCATCACAACGGTTAAAAGTAATTGTGCCCAACCTGGTATAGAAGCTATGGTTAAAATTAAAAAGTAAGGCGTTAAAAACAGAGAAAACATGACTATGGTTTTAACCCATATCTTCCAATTTCCTGTACGCTTTATATTATTGTTTTTAAAGTACTCATTAACACGCTTATTAAGTGTTCTAAAAAATTTTGCAGAGTCTTTTCTTGAAAAGGTTAACGCTTGTTTAGTCATGGTATTAATTTTAAAATATGATAATAATAAAAATCACTATTCATACCTAAGGCAAAGATAGGTATAAACCAACTTAATTTATAACGTTTTTTTGTAAAAATATGCATGTAAAAAGTATATTTTTGTTTAAAATTTAACAGTTATGAACCTTATTTTAAAGTATTTTCCAAACTTATCGGAAGACCAAATATATAAATTCAAACAATTAGATTCACTCTATCAAGACTGGAATTTAAAAATTAATGTTGTGTCTAGAAAAGATATCGACGAGTTGTATTTACGTCATGTTTTGCACTCGTTAGCTATTGCAAAAGTAATTCAATTTAAAAGCGGAAGTCATATTTTAGACGTTGGTACTGGAGGTGGTTTTCCTGGCATACCGTTGGCTATTTTGTTTCCAGAATGCCAATTTCATTTAGTAGATAGTATTGCTAAAAAACTAAAAGTTGTTAATGAAGTAGTTGATGGTTTAGATTTGTTAAATGTAAAAACGACACATAGTAGGGTAGAAGATATACATGGTAAATACGATTTTATTGTAAGTAGAGCAGTCGCTGCAATGCCAACTTTTGTGCATTGGGTAAAAGGTAAAATTGCCAAAGAGCAAAAGCACAATATTAAAAATGGTGTTTTATATTTAAAAGGTGGTGATTTAAATGAAGAACTTAAAGATTACAGAATAACCACCATTTATAATTTAAGCGATTATTTTGAGGAAGAATTTTATGAAACTAAAAAAGTAGTGCATCTACCTTTAAAGTATAAAGTTTAGTTTGATGAAGTATTACAAAGCATCTAAAACTTTAAAGGTCTCATTGAAAAAGTAATATTGATTTTGGTACCAATAGGTATTTTTAAAAAGTTCGATGCCTTCAATATCCTCAGCATTAGTTTGTAATATTTGTTTTGCTTTATTAAAATATAACTTAGTATTTGGAACATCTTTTAATCTATAATAGGTCATTGATAATCCTATCATGGCATCAAAGTCCAATTCATCAAATTTTAAAGCAGTTGAAAAATCGGTTAAGGCATTTCTATATTTCCCTAAAAGTAATTGAGATGCACCGCGATAAAAATAAGCGAATCCCTTGTTTTCATTTAATCTTATGGCAGTAGATAAATCATTTTTTGCTTTTTTGTAATAGTTTATGCTCATAAAAAAAATGCCTCTATTGTAATAGGTATCTGCACTTGGATCGACCAAAACACTCATGGTATAATCTTGTAATGCTTCTTTATGTTTCTCTTGAAAAGAATAAATATTTGCCCTTAAGTTATATGCTTTAGCATAATAAGGTTGAATTTTTATTACGGTATTAAAATTATCTAAGGCTGTGTCATAATCCCCTAAATCATAATGAGCACAACCTAAACTAAAATGAGCATCAACAAAATAAGGGTCAAGCTCAATAGCTTTTTTATAATCTGTTTTTGCGCCTTCATAATCTTCTAAACTATATCTAGAATTTCCTCTATTAAAATAAGTATCTGCATCGGGTTCTTTAACAATAACTTTAGAATAATCAACAATAGCTCCATAATAATCTCCTAAATCGTTTTTTGCAATACCTCTGTAAAAGTAGGCATCCAACTTTTCTGGCTCTAATTCAATAGCTTTTGTAAGTAAATCAATTTTTTCATTTAAATCTGTGCTATTAGCAGCTTGTCTAATATATCTATTGGCCTGAGAAAAGACTATAACGGGAACTAAAATTAAAATTAGAAGAAGGTTTTTTTTCATAGCTATTTTTACAACAAATAATATGCCGCTTTTTAAATACTAAATTTAGAAAATTTTTTACAAACTAAAGTATTTTTATTTTCCCTATTTTTTATATATATAAATCATGAAAACAGTTTAAAGGTAAGAAATTATTGGATTAATCAGTAATATTTTATAATTTCGTCGATTATATTTGCATTTCATCGATTACATATTTATATTCATAAAATGAAACACTTTAAAGTTACACATGCTAAGTTAACCATTATAATATATTTGATATGTGGATTTGTTAGCGCCCAAACAATACAAGTAAAAATTATTGGGGGAAGCGTTGTCACAAATGGTTCTACTGTTACTATAAATGTTGGAAATAGCCTAGATTTTAGAATTACTAATACCGATACAAGTAATTGTAACAATTTAAGAATTGATGGTGTCGATATGTCAAATATTTCTGATTTCGATATAAACCCTAACGATCCTAAAAAGAATATTAAAGAACAATCTTGTAACGGTAATAATAAATTTCTTGACTTTGAAGTTATAAACATAAGTTCGGGTTGTGCAACGGTAAGTACTTTGGTTACTATCAAAATAAAAAACCAAGCAGATTTTACATTTTCTCTAGTAGTGAATTCATCTCCCGAAATTTATGTTTTGGGAGGAAGTCCTTATGATGATATCTATCATTCCGATACCACAACCTCAGATAGCAACGGAACGTATTTTGGTGTTGTAGATGAGGGTGCAACAATTACGAGGCGTTATGTAATTTCTAATATAGGAAGTTGTAATTTGGATATAACATCCTTATCGAGTTCAAATACAGATTTTGTTACTTCGTCGCCATTTACTATTCCGTATAACAATATTGAACCATTTGATGCCATTGTTTTTGATGTAGTTTTTACGGCTCCTTTTGCAGGCACAGGAACCCAAGCTTCTACAATTAGTATTGGTAATACAGATAATACAACGTTCACTTTTTCTGTAAGTGCCGAAATGTTCAATGAAAATATACCTGGTCCTGGAGGAATTACGGCCGATTTTAGACTCTGGTTAAAATCAACCCGAGGTATTACAGAAAGTGCCTCAAAAATATCAACATGGGCAGATTTAGGCACTAATGGTAAAGATGCTATACAAAATACGCCAGCAAATCAGCCTACTTATTTAGATACGGCGACAGATAATATTAATTTTAATCCTGTTATTAAATTTGAAAATGATGGTGGTAGTTTAGAGCAATATTTATTTAATACTACAAACGGCTTTTACAGTCAGGATATTTTTATTGTCGTTTTACCAGATGCAACCATTACTAGCGCATCCTCTGGAAACACCATTTTTGCGGGTATTTCATCAGGCAGTGCTGGTGATTTGACGGGTATAGGATTCGGTAATTATTCTTCAAAATTTACCAACGAAACATTATCTTATAATCAAGATGTTCCCAGTGGAGGCAATTATAATGGAGAAGCAAAAATAAATGGGAGTTATAATTTGCCAGGAATTATTAATGTTAGAAATAATGCGGTATCTAATCCTACTGGACAAGATATTTTGTATAATTCTAATGTATTAGCAACCTCTTCAGTAAATGATAATACGTTTACCAACGTGGGTGTTGCAGGGGCCCCTATACTAGGTACTGAATATTGGATTGGTAGAAATTTTGATGTGCAAGGAAGCTTAAATGGTAGGGTTGCAGAGATTTTTACTTTTGCTGAACGTGTAAACGATACAGATAGACAAAAGATTGAATCCTATTTAGCTATTAAATATGGGATTTCACTAGGATCTTCAACCGAAGCAGAAAAAGATTATATCAATTCATTCGATGCTGCTGTTTGGGATGTCTCAGAAAATACGGGATATAATTATCATGTTGCTGGTATTGGACGGGATTCTATTTCTGATTTAAATCAAAAACAATCAAAAACAATCAATTTACAAAATGAAGTATCAATTGGCTTAGGTGGTTTATTTACAACAAATAGTGCTAATCCAAACGAGTTTAAAAAAGATGGAGATTTTTTAGTATGGGGTAATAATAATGCAGCTTTTACTGGAACAAGTCCCAATACAATAACCGTAGCACCAGGTATTACAACAACTTTAACACGAATTGATAGAAAATGGAAAATAGTAGAATCTAATAATCAGGTTGATGGTGATTTAGGAACCGTTTACATTTCAATTCCTTCATCAGTGTTTAATAGTTTCTCTAAAACTACCACAGAAGAGTATGCTTTGGTTGTTGCTGATAACGCAAATTTTGCAGATGGAGATATTATTGATGTGCTTCCATTAAGATCTTTTGATTCTGGAGTTAGCTTACAAACTTGGTATAATTTTGATGGTATTAAATATTTTACTTTCGCTAAAGTATCAAATCTTTCTCAAAATCATTCTGTTAGTATTACCTCTGGCGATTATTTATTAGGCGAATCTGATTTGAATTTAAATACAGATAATTTTACCATTTCAGCTTGGATTAAATGTGCTTCAAGTGCCAATAATAGAACCATTATGGCAAAAGGAGAAAAATTACAAATTAGATTAAATACTACTGGAAATATTGAAGTATATATTGAGGATGATGTTACTCCAAAATTCACCTCGAATATGGATGTTGACGATGGTAAGTGGCATCATACCGCTTTTGTTTATGATAGTGGTACTGTATTAATGTATATAGATGGTGTTTTAGATAAATCGGTACAAGATATTATACATCCTTCTCCAAATTTCAAAAATTATTGTGTAGGGGCGGTGTATATTGATAAGGATAATGTAATCTATCCGTTTTTAGGAGAAATTGATGAGGTTTATGTTTGGGATGTAGAGCTTACTCGAAATCAAGTTCGTTACTTAATGAATCAAGAAATAGAACGATTTGATATTAGCGGAACAGATTATGTAACAGGAAAAATATTACCTCAAGCTTCAGCTAGTAATTTGGTAAGTGCTATACCGTGGAATAATTTAAGGGTGTATTATGATTTTAACTCATTTTATGGATCAACAGTTGAAGGTTTAACAAATAGTCGTAATTTTTTAAGATTAAAATATTTAGATAAAGATAAATCTTTATTAGGTGATCAAACCACGCCCTTACCTTATAGGTCTGCAAATAGTGGTGATTGGGATTCTGCAACTACTTGGAGCAATAATGCAGATCAAATTATTCCAAACTCAACAAGTCTGAATGGTACAACGATAGTGGATTGGAACATCGTTCAAATATCTCACGATATTAATTCAGGAGATAGAGATATTTCAGTTTTAGGTTTGATTCAAACAGATGGAATTTTAACTATTGCAGATCCAGTTGATAATCAAGATGAAACTAACTCTGGGCAAGCTTTATTTGTAACTAATTATTTAGAGTTAGATGGTGTTATCGATTTGGTTGGAGAATCTCAGCTTATTCAAACCCAAGGGAGTATAATAGATGCTGATAGTGGAGGTTACATTGAAAGAGATCAACAAGGTACAGCCAATGGATTTAATTATAATTATTGGTCATCGTCCGTTGGACCCATTTTGGGTAATATTGCTACAAGAGGAACGGGTGTCTCATCAACCAATATAAGCCACACTATTTTTGGGTTTTTAAACGATGGAACTATTTCTGAACTATATGATGATCTAAATTTTAATACCTCTCCATATGCTAGTGATGGTACACCGCCACCACCTGGTTTTTCGAAAACGATTAGTTCAAATTGGTTATATAAATTTTACGGACCAGAAAATGAATACGATGCTTGGGAAAAAATTGATGAAACATCTTTATTACTTCCAGGTGAAGGGTTTACCATGAAAGGCACATCGGGTGCGGTAACAATTTCAACCCAACAAAATTATGTATTTGAAGGTTTACCAAATAATGGTGATATTACTTTAAGTTTAGATAAAACGTTGGGTGAGGTAGACCGATTAATAGGCAACCCTTATCCATCAGCTATAGATGCCACCACATTTATTTTAGACAATATGAGTATTGCTGATGGCGGTAATAATCCAAATGGAACTATTTTTAATGGTGCACTGTATTTTTGGGATCATTTTGGAGAAGAGAATTCGCATTATTTAAAAGAGTATGTTGGTGGTTATGCAACCCGTAACTTAACTGGTGGAGCTGTAGCGATATCAAACGATAGCAGAATTAATAATATGTCAAATTCAGGTAGTCCAGCCAACGGATTAAGAACTCCTGGGCCATATATTCCAGTGAATCAAGGTTTCTTTGTGTCTACCGCGCTTAAAGGTTTTGAAAACTATAATGGCACTTCAATCTCAACAGTTGATGGAGGTGATATTGTATTCAAAAATAATCAGCGTGTTTATGCTACTGAAGATGGTTTAACATCATTATTTTTAAAGTCCTCATCAAAAAAAGGAGAAAACACCAATACTATTAGTAATAATAATACTCCTACTATAAAGCTTATGTATAATTCACCTTCGGGGTATCACAGGCAAATAGTTTTAGGGTCTAATATAAATGCATCTGTAGGTTTTGATATGGGATATGATGCTTTTATGGCAGATGTAAATAAAGAAGATATGTATTGGCAATTAAACAATAGTAAACTGGTTATACAGGGTATAAACTGCTTTAAAACTTCGCAAGAATTCCCAATAGGAATCAAAGTTAGTAAAGCAGGTATTGCAAGTATAAGAGTTGATGCTCTTGAAAACTTTGACGAAAATCTTTTACTATATATAAAAGATAACCGTACTGGTGAAACTTATAAAATAAATGACAATGCTTTTGATGTTGTTTTAAAACCTGGTGAGTATAAAGATCGATTTTCACTCGTTTTTAAATCCAAAAAAAACACATTAAGTAAACATGAAATTACTAAAGGTTATAATAATACTTTAGTTTATTATAATTCTGAAACTGAAAAACTAACGATAGTGAACAAACAAAATATTTATATCTCGAATATCAATCTATACAATATTTTAGGACAAGAAATTAATATTTTTAAGTTAAATTCTTCAAAAGACGAATCCGTTTCTCTAAAAGTTAATTCAGGTACTTATATTGTAAAACTTCATACTAAAAACGGAACACTAAACAAAAAAATAATTATCAATTAAATTCTGTTTTAGTTTAATAAAATTGATTCTTTTTCTTTTTTATTTGGATGAAAATCCTCGTTAAAAATGATATATAAAACTTTTATCACACGTTATAACCGCTGAGGTAAGGCTTTGCCATGTAGATTTTGGAGTTTTATCCTTCCCAAAAAATCAGTACTTGAAACTATCTTCGTCAATTCTTATTGTTTAGTAACAAAAATATATAAATGAGGTTCATAAATAAACTAATCTTTATATTTTGAATTTTTGTCAGTTATATCTTAAAAAGATATAAAATATTTAGTTGATGGTTTAATTATAACTGCTTTATATAATGCAGAAAGTTCTTGTTCTAAAATATTAATACTTAATTTTTTTGGAAGAGAATTTATAAATTCGGGTAAAATGTATTTCAAAATATTTTTCCAGTTAAAGTGTTTCCAGCAATAGCTAATGAAACTTTTTTTTATTCAGTCATTATAACAAAACTGTTGTCTTTTTTCTGGTATTAAATTAATTTTAGAATAAACGTATCTTATGTCAAAAGCTCAAATAATTCAAGAAGGGCAACTAATTTTAATTATTAAAGTCCTTTGTAAATGGTCGCTTAAATTTTACTTAAAGCTATGATAAGATGTCGTTTTGATAACGAGTAATAGACGATAAGCGAAGTTAAATTTTTCTTATAAAAAAATCAACACTAAATTGTCAACTAGCTATTAACTCCAAATCTTTTTTAATAATTATAGAAAAAAAAGTATTGATTGATTAAAGTTTTTCAAACTCACTTTTAAAGGTATGAAACATAGTGCGAATAATTTCTTTCGTATCACCCTCAGAAAGACTTTCAAAAGATACATATCCTTGATAGCCTTGATTTTTTATTATGGAAGCCATCTTTTTTAAATCTACAGGAACTTTAACACTGTCCTTTGTTTTTACATGTTCTTTAATAAACCAATAATTTCCGTAAGGGGCTAATTTTTCAATGTCGTCATATGTGTTTTCAGAAGGCAAACTACCAGTGTCTAAAATAAGTCCGAACCATTCTGAATCTACGCGCTTAATAATATCAATAACTTCATCACTGGTAAATAAAAACTCATCGTGGTTTTGTAAAGCTACAATTACGCCATGTTCCTCTCCATATGTAGCACAGGTTTTATATTCTTTTACAAGCCATTCTTTAACGTCATCTTTAGTAAAACCATTATAATCTGCTTTACCAGTAAAAATTCTCATAATAGTTGCTCCCAACTTCGAGGATACTTTAAGCCAGTTTTTAATAAGCTCCACATCCTTTTTACGTGCGCTTGCATCTGGAGTTACAAAATTATTTCTTACCCCTGTCCATGCTATATCAAGACCTAATTCTAGTGCCTTTCGCTTTAAAGCAAAAAGCTCACTGTTTTCGGGTATTTCTGGATATGAAGAAAAATAATACCCTGTTAAATCGATGGCATCCATACCAATATCGGCAGCAAATTCCATCATATCAAAAAACGTCATTTCACCACTTCTTAACTCAGAATTAAAAGAATAGGCGTTTATGCTGTATTGTAATCTTTTCTTTTCGACTATGGGTTTTGGACTTGAAAAAGCTAAAAGTTTGTTGGAACTAATTATAATAGGAGCAAGAGCTAGCTTGCTTAAAAATGTTCTTCTTTTATTAGCCATATTGAAATAATTAGGTTTTCAGTTTATATTTTTAAGTTGTTTTATATGATACATTTTAGGTGTTAACCACCTGAATTTTTGGACTTGGTTTTTGTTCAGGTTGTATATCTTTTATCTTTCTGGAATAGCTTCTGCCATTTAAAAACTTACCTATAAAGGTAGCTCTTACTAAATAATGATAGGTGACGAAACAAACCACTGCGGTTGCTGTCATTACAATTAAAAATTTAAAAAATGCAGGAATACTAACCCCATAAAGAAAAGCTGGTAATAAAGCGGTTAACGGTAAATGGAGCAGGTATACCCAATACGAAGAATCGGAAACATAACGCATTAGTGCGGAATGTTGGCTTCCAAACCGTATAAAAAGCCCTGTAAAACCAAACGTGAATAACCATACGTTTACAGATTTTATAATCATGATGATTTCTGTGGATAGGGCAGTAGCATCTATTAAAAAGTAGGCGGTAAATAAAATCATTCCTAAAATGCTAAATAGCCAATCATACTTTAAAAAGGTATTTAAATAGGCTTTTGATTTAAACAATATCCAACCCCAGAAATAGAAGAAGGCGTAAAATATATAGGTATTAAAATCTGGAACAAAACTTAATGATGTGGGCACCCAAGTGCGGTTCATAAACAAAAGCAATAGCAAAGTGATGGCCGAAAACACTAGTACTTTTAAAATGGGTTTTTGAATAATATAATTAAATATTGAGCCTATTTTACCAGATAATTTTGGTTGCTTTTTAAACAATAACCCAAAAAAATACGAATTTATAGAAAATAAAACTAGATAATATAAAAACCATAAATGCATAGTGCGTTCTGGTATAAATGCAGTTAGTTCAGAAAATGTAGCAACTGCTTTTTCTAAAGAATTGGCTTGTCCTGCGAATACAAAATTTGAATATCTAAAAGCCATCATAACCAAAGGCCACAATAATATTAAAAAAACAATAAAAGGGACTAAAATTCGATTAACCCTGTTTTTTATCATCTTTGTGTAAGAGCGTTCATAAAATAAAAGCGATGCAAAGAAGCCTGCTATTACAAAGAAAATAGGCATTCTAAAGGCATGAACAAAACTAGATATATAATCTAAAACTAAACTTGTGGTATCTGGATCTTTTAAAGGCCACGCACCATAATCGGCAATAACGTAAGTGTTTGATGAGTGTAATACAATACCTAACATCATCATTATGGCACGTAAAGAGTCTAACGCATGTAAGCGTTCTGTTTTGTGAGAGTTCATTTTTGGTTGGTTAAATAGTTAATAGTCTGAACGTGCCTAAGTTAAGATTTTATTATTTAAAAATCTATACGTACTTATGCGTATTTATTAATAGGAGCAGAAGATGACCTATCATATTAATCATAACTTAAGCTAGCTATTTAATGAGATTGAAACCTTAAGTGCTGAGGATTTCATATTTTTCAAATTATTTTTCTTTGAAATATTAAAAGTCGCCATAAGTTCATTTTTGTATATTTAATCAAAATTTTCATATATGTTCAAATTAAAAAATCTATTTACGATGTTTATGCTGCTTTTATTAAGTAGTTTACAAGGATGCTCATCCCAAGAAAAACCAAAATTGAAGGCTTTAATTATTGATGGTGAAAATAGCCATGGCGTTTGGCCTAAAACGACGATGATGATGAAAGGTTATTTGGAAGAAACGGGTTTATTTGATGTTGACATTGAGCGAACTATTTATACCTGGCAAGGGCCTCATCATAATGTTAAGAATGTTGAAGATGTTAAAGAGTTATTGACGTTGTATCCTATAACTTCTAATAAAACGCATATCGCTGTTGATGCACCAAAGGCTGACCCTAATTATAGTCCTGATTTTAAGGCTTACGATGTAGTTATATCAAATTTTGGATGGAAAGCTTCTTATTGGAATGAGACTACTAAAAAGAATTTTGAATCCTACATGAAAAATGGTGGTGGATTTGTTGTTATTCATGCAGCTAATAATTCTTGGGGCGAGTGGACCGAGTTTAATAAAATGACCGCAATTGGCGGATGGGATAACAGAAATGAAAAAAGCGGTCCCTATATTTACTATGATACGCTAGGTGAAATACAGCGGGATACTACCAAAGGTAAGGGTGGCGATCATGCAGCTCAACGCGAATTTATTTTGAATACACAAGAGCCAGAACACCCTATCATGAAAGGTTTGCCTGAATCTTGGATGCATGCCAAGGACGAACTTTATCAGCTTCTAAGAGGGCCAGCGGAAAATGTAACCATATTAGCTACAGGTTTTTCAAATGTTGGTGACAAAGCAACAAATAGACATGAACCATTATTAATGACTGTTGATTATGGTAAAGGAAGAACGTTTCATTCTACCTTAGGACACATGGATTATTCTATGGAATGCGTTGGTTTTATAACGACGTTTCAACGTGGTGTAGAGTGGGCAGCAACAGGAAAGGTCACTCAAGATATTCCTGAAGATTTTCCAACTGAAGATGTGGTGAGCATTAGACCATTTGATAGAAAAATAGACTAAATAACTATTTTGGTATTTGCTGACTTAAGCAGTGCAATGTCCCAAAGCCCCATATAAAATCGGTAGCATTAATACCAATAATTACTCTATCAGGAAAACATTCAGACAAAATATATAAAGCCTCACGATCTGTTGGATCATTAAATGTTGGAACTAAAACCGTTTTATTCAAAATTAAAAAATTAGCATAACTCGCAGGTAATCTAACACCATCAAAATCTAAACGTTTTGGCATGGGTAGCGTTACAATTTTTGGCTTTTTACCCGTTTCTAAAGTTGCCGCTTGTAATCGTTTTAAATTATCTTGAAGTGGTTTATAGTTGGCATCTTTGGTATTAGTTTCAATTACGGTAACAATAGTATCCGCATTTACAAAACGGGCTAAATCATCAATATGTCCGTGTGTATCATCGCCTTCTATACCACTCCCTAGCCAAATTATATTAGTAACACCTAAATAGGTTTTGAAAACGGCTTCATAATCTGCTTTAGTAAAACCAGCGTTTCGAACTTGAATAGTAGGGTGTAATAAACATTCTTCAGAAGTTATAAGCGTGCCCTTTCCGTTCACTTCAATAGCGCCACCTTCAACCACAACGGGCTTACCATGATAGCTAACTTGTTCTAAAGGAATGTTTAAAAATTGAGCCACTTGATCTGGAACACCCTTATCTAATTTGTAATTTTTGTATTTAGCCCAACCATTAAAATTGAAATTAAGTGCTTTTCGTTTTAAATCCTTTTTCACAATTATAGGACCCGAATCACGCATCCAACTACGGTTAGTTTTATGAATTATAAAGGATATATTTTTAGTATTCACATGTGCCATATCTAGCATGCCAATAACTTTATTTTTAAGTTTTTCGGAGTCAACAACTAAAATTACATTTTCAACAGTCGCTATTTTTTTGATAAATTCAACAAACGCCCATTGAATGGCTTCGTATTTCCCAGGCCAATCATTGCCATTGTGAGGAAAACATAATAATATGCCTTGTTGTTGTTCCCATTCTGCTGGAAATCGCCAATTTGTTGTTTTCATTAATCAATAGCTCTTTTAGTAATATCGCCGTATTTATCAATGCGACGGTCTCTTAAAAATGGCCAATTTTGACGTACATTTTCTTGTAAACCCAAATCGACTTCCGCTATTAAAATTTCTTCTTTATCAACAGAAGCTTGAGCTAAAATTTCACCCTGAGGACCAGCAATAAATGAAGACCCCCAAAACTCAATACCGTTTGTATTGGGCAAATATTTTTCTAAACCAATACGGTTTGCGGCGGCTACATAAATACCATTAGCAACAGCGTGACCGCGCATCACATTCATCCAAGCGCCTTGTTGGTTTTCGCCAAATTCATCTTTTTCTTGTGGATGCCAACCTATTGCAGTAGGGTAAAATAATACTTCTGCACCTTGTAACGCTGTTAAACGTGCTGCTTCTGGATACCATTGATCCCAACAAATAAGCGTACCAATATTTCCTTTTTTTGTAGGAAATGATTTAAAACCAATATCACCTGGTGTAAAATAAAATTTTTCATAAAAATGCGGATCGTCTGGAATATGCATTTTTCTATACAATCCAGCTTCTGAACCATCGGTATCAATAATATAGGCACTGTTATGGTATACACCAGCCATTCGTTTTTCAAAAAATGGGACAATAATTACAACGCCTAATTTTTTAGCTAATGCACTAAAAGCGTTGAACGAAGTGCTGTATAAAGGTTCCGCGAAAGCGAAATTATCAACATCTTCACTTTGGCAAAAATAATGGCTACTGTATAATTCTGGTAAAGAAATAACTTCGGCACCTTTTTTAGCCGCTTTTTTAACCCATTCTAAACATTTTTTTAAGTTGTTTTCAGGTTTATCATTCAAATTCAATTGAATAACAGCGATGTTATATGTGTTTTTAGGCATGATAATTTATTGGAAAAATGAATACAAATATATAAATTTTTGAAGCCTTTATTTATTCTTTTTATAAAGTGGAATTCGATACGATATGGTATAACCATAACCCACACCAATACCACTGCTATCGAAGGTTTTATTAAATCCAGGAATATATACATTCCCAAAATTATCAGGTTCAGTCTCACTCGCCATAAGTTTAAGCTGAACGTTAAGTCCTAAAAACAGGTTATTAAACAATTCTACTTTCATACCAATTATAATTTCTACCCAAATGGCTGTTAAACCATTAAACTCTTGTAAGTCGTTTGAAGTGAATTGAGGCGCCCAATATTGGTCTGTATTATAGATAGTGAAACTGTTTAAATTGTGACTAAATGAACTAGCACCAATACGAAAACCAGTATAAACCATATTATCCATATCCAGCCAGTTTTGGTACATGTTGTAGTCAATACCTCCTTTTATATAACTTCCTTTACTGGTAATATCCAAATAGTCTGTTACTGTAGTTTTTTCATCAAAACCAATTTCACCTGCTATATATAAGCGTTTTTTAAGTCGGTAATCGGCAGCAATTTCAAAACCGCTGTATTCGTCATCAAAAAAAGAGCTTGCTATTTTGCTTAAATCAGCACCTAAACGCAATCCATATTTTTCTTTAATTATCAAAGTGTCTTTTATCACTTTTGGAATACTATCACTTTGTGCATTAATAGACACACAAAAAAATAATATCATCAAGATACTAATGAAATATGTTAAAGTGTGTTGTTGTTTCATCTTCTACAGATTGGTTTGGGTTTAAAGACGTTTGCGAAAGTATCCATGGATCAGTATCCGTATTATCAAATTGAATGGTCACATTTTCAAAAATGTACTTATAACCACAGGCTTTAGATACGAAAATAGGTGTTACGCTATAATTTATTGTTATAACATCTATATTTCCGCTTTTTAAATTGCCATCCTCGTCAAGCTCGGCCTCTTTAATAAGATTATATTGCGTTTTATTAGTTTTAGTATCTAAAGGCAGCACCAATTTATTGGTTGGTACTATATTATAGCCTGGTAAAATATCTTGCCTATCAACGCCTCCTACCAGAAGGCCAAATATGCTTTTTTTGTTTTCTTGACTTTCAAAATCGAAAACATCAATGATTAAACTTGGGGTTGTTGGGGTGCTTTCCGGACAAATATCATCACGTTCGCAACTTATTGATAGTACTACTATCAGCAGAAAAGGAACTATAAGTATTTTGAAATATTTCATTTTTAATTTTAAACAGATTCTTGTACAAGCTCAGAATGACATTTGGTTTTTAATTGGCATTATTTATCGGCGTTCTAAAAGTACAACATTTTCCACATGAAACGTTTGCGGAAACATATCAACAGCTTGCGTTTTTGTTACTTTATATTGAGCATTCATTAAGGCTAAATCCCTTGCTTGTGTGGCGCTATTGCAACTTACATAAACCACTTTTTTTGGAGCAATATTTAATATTTGCTGAACAACGTCTTTGTGCATACCATCACGTGGCGGATCAGTGATTATAACATCTGGCTCACCATGAGTTTTAATAAAATCAGTATTAAAAACATTTTTCATATCACCTACAAAGAATTCAACGTTAATAATATTATTTAATTGTGCATTTTCTTTTGCCGCTTTAATAGCATCTGGAACAGCTTCTACACCCACTACTTTTTTAGCTTGTTTAGCCACAAATTGTGCTATGGTGCCTGTACCTGTATACAAATCGTAAACCAATTCGTTTCCTGTTAAACCAGCAAAATCACGGGTGATTTTGTATAATTCGTAAGCTTGTTCTGAGTTGGTTTGATAAAAGGATTTAGCGTTTATTTTGAATTTTAAGCCTTCCATGTCTTCAAAAATATGATCTGAACCTTTATAGCAAATAACTTCTTGATCATAAATCGTATCGTTTGCTTTTTCGTTTATAACATATTGTAGCGACGTAATTTCTGGGAAACGTTCAGCAATGAAATCTAAAATTAATTTACGTTTTACTTTATCTTCTTTAAAAAATTGAATCATCACCATAATATCTCCAGTACTAGACGTACGAATCATCATGGTTCTCAACAGTCCAGTTTGATTACGAGTATTGAAAAATTCTAAATTATTTTCTATGGCAAAGTCTTTAACCGAATTTCTTATAGCGTTTGAAGGATCAGCTTGAAGATAGCATTTGTTCAAATCTAAAATCTTGTCCCACATCCCAGGGATATGAAAGCCTAATGCATTTTTATCCCCTAAATCCTTATCTGATTGAATTTCTTCAAGTGTTAACCAACGGCTATCACTGAAAGAAAATTCCATTTTATTTCTATAAAAGTATTGCTCTTTAGCGCCAAGTATAGGAGTGACTTCAGGTAATGCTATATGCCCAATACGCGTTAAGTTATTGGTTACTTCTTTTTGCTTGTAAAACAATTGATGTTCATAACCCATATCTTGCCATTTGCAACCACCACAGGTGCCAAAATGCTCGCATACGGGTTCTGTCCTTTTATCTGAAAGTTTATGAAAAACAGTCGCTTTACCCTCGTAATAGGCTTTTCGTTTTTTAAATGTTTGAACATCTACAACATCACCTGGTACTGCATTTGGTAAGAATATTACTTTTCCATCAGGCGCTTTTGCAATGGTTTTACCTTTTGCACCAGCATCAATAACTTCTATATTTTCAAAAACTTGTTTTCTTGCTTTTCTTCTAGACATGTTGCAAAAATAACAATAGAATGAAATATAATACTTGTTATTTAAATTATCTTTAAGAGATTTTCACTTTAGATAAAAATAAAATGAACCTTTTTGGTTTTTCGCTGTCTTTAGAGTATATAATCCATTTGTTTCGATGAATATAGAACAAGACAAAAAAGACACAGAGTTGGTTTTAAAGTACCAATCTGGCGACAATAAAGCCTTGACTTTGTTGGTTAAACGTTGGCATAAATTGTTTTGTGAAAAAGCATTTTGGATTGTAAAAGACGCCGATATGGCGAAAGATATAGCTCAAGATAGTTGGAATATCATAATTAAAAACATAAGTAATTTAAAAAATGCTTATAGTTTTAAAGGTTGGGCCCTGCGCATTGTTTGCAATAACGCTTTGGATGTTTTAAATGAAAAAAAGAGAACCATTATAAAAGGTGAGGCCTATAAATACGAGCAGGAAGACTTAATAATTGAAGAGGAACATAACAGCGAAGATTTAAAGAATTTACTTTTTAAAACTATAAAGGTATTACCTGAGCATCAACAGATGGTTATTAAGCTATTTTATGTTGAAAATTATTCATTAAAAGAAATGAGTAACATCTTAAATATATCAACTGGAACAATAAAATCAAGGCTGTTTCATGCAAGAGAACGATTAAAATTAACTTTAAAAAATAGAAAATATGAAAAATAATATGGAAGACATTGACAAATTAATAAAAGAAACTTTAAGCGAGGAAGAAGCAAAATTTTATAATGAGCTTGATGAGCAAAACTTATTTCAAATGCTGGGCGGCGTTTTTAAAGGAAAAAACTCATGGTTGGTTGTGGTCATGCATGCCTTTAACATTTTAGTTTTTGGACTATTAATTTACTGCATCATTCAAACTTTTGATGTTGAAAACACAAACGACCTAATTCTTTGGGTAGGGGCTGTTATAATATTGTTTTTAACTATGAGTATGATTAAAATATATATGTGGATGCAAATACATAAAAATGCTGTTGTACGTGAAATTAAACGTTTAGAGTTGCAAATATCATCGCTTTCAAACAGGATATAGCATTCGTTTTTGGCAAGCCATTTATATTTATTAAATTGCACTCCTAATCTGGGGATGATTTCTCTCCCACGCTGCTTTTTCGGTTTCTACGAAAGAATAAAGGTGATGAAGGAATGGTTATTTTCTCACTAAGTGAGATTTAATTATTAAAGTTTAGGCCTATTATGGCATTAAACGGTGCCTTTATTTTAGGCATTAAACCTTAAATTATTTAAAATGGCTGTTTTAGACCAATTAACATCGCAACAAGCGATAGATTTAGAAAACAAGTATGGTGCACACAATTACCATCCGTTACCTGTAGTGTTAAACAAAGGAGAAGGTGTGTATGTGTGGGATGTAGAAGGGAAGAAGTATTATGATTTTCTTTCGGCTTATTCTGCAGTAAATCAAGGACATTGTCACCCCAAAATTGTAAATGCGATGATGCAGCAAGCTCAAACGCTAAGCTTAACATCTAGAGCATTTTACAATGATATACTTGGTAAATATGAAAAGTTCGCTTGCGAGTTTTTCGGATTTGACAAGTTATTACCCATGAATACAGGAGCCGAAGCAGTTGAAACAGCATTAAAGCTTTGTAGAAAATGGGCTTATGAGGTTAAAGGAATTCATGAGAATGAAGCTGAAATTATAGTTTGTGAAAATAATTTTCATGGTAGAACAACAACTATTATTTCCTTTAGTAATGATCCTGTAGCACGTAAAAACTTCGGACCGTACACTAAAGGATTCATAAAAATTGAATATGATAATTTGAAAGCATTGGAAGATGTTTTAGAAAGTCATTCTAATGTTGCTGGATTTCTTGTAGAGCCCATACAAGGTGAAGCAGGAGTTTATGTACCAGGTGAGGATTATTTAATTAAAGCGAAAGCACTTTGCGAAAAATATAACGTGTTGTTTATTGCAGATGAAGTACAAACTGGTATTGCGCGCACAGGGCGTTTATTAGCAACTTGTGGAAACTGCACATGTGAAAACAAAAATTGCTCAAACACACCTGATGTAAAACCAGATGTTTTAATTTTAGGAAAAGCCTTAAGTGGCGGTGCTTACCCTGTAAGTGCTGTTTTGGCAAACGATGCGGTGATGCAGGTTATTAAACCAGGAAATCATGGTAGTACATTTGGAGGCAATCCCATTGCCGCAGCTGTAGCTATTGCCGCTTTAGAAGTTGTTAGAGACGAAAATCTTGCTGAAAATGCGTTTATTTTAGGCGAATTATTTCGAAATGAATTAAATAAGTATATTAAAAACTCTTCTATTGTAAAATTAGTTAGGGGTAAAGGCTTATTAAATGCCATTGTTATTAATGGTGATGAAGATAGTAATACCGCTTGGAATATTTGTTTAGCGCTACGTGACCATGGATTATTAGCAAAACCTACGCATGGAAACATAATCCGTTTCGCCCCACCATTGGTCATTACTGAAGTACAACTTTTGGATTGTGTTCGAATTATTACAAAAACATTAAAACAATTTGAATAATTAAATTATGGATCAGAAATCTGCTTTCGACAGCTTTGAATTAGAAATAAATAATGACATTAAAGGGTTTTTAAAAGAAACATCGATATGGTCTTATTTTTTATCAATAATGGGGTTTATTGGGATAGGTATTATGGTGATTTTTGGTGTCTTTTTTGGAGCCATCATGAGCAGTAAGGCTTTTGGAAACACCAATCCTTATGAAAGTTTAGGTTTTTCAATGGGATATTTTGGACTTATTTACGTAGTTTTGGCACTAGTTTACTTCTTTCCAGTTTACTATTTATTCAATTTTTCTAGGAAAATGAAAAGTGCTTTACGATTGAATAGTAATAAAGATTTTAAATCTGCATTTTCTAATTTAAAATCCCATTATAAATATATGGGGATTTTTGCTATTGTAATTATTAGTATATATCTACTAATATTCATCGGAGCTATGGTTACAACTGCGGCGTTTTAATCAAAAAGAATTCTCCGATGTTTGCATCGGGGTTTCCGCTAAATTTATCAATCTCGTGTAAACGGGAATCTAAATAACAGAATTTCGTTTTTTGACATTTAAGTCAAAATGAAACTAGCGAAAATAGCTTTGTGGCTTTCCCTTAGGGTAGTTGGTTTCAGGAATTTCTTTTATTAAAAGAAGATTCATATAAGTATAAAAAAAAATCGACCTCATAGGTCGATTTTTTTTATACTGGAAAATAATTTATTGCTGTCCCATCATTTCTTGAAGTCTTTCTTGCATTAATTCTTGATCTTGCATAGTATCCCATCCAAACGTAGTTACAAGCCAGATAATTAAAATGATATAGATAACACTTAAAATAATACCAATAATAGATAATATTTTACCTGTTTTCACATTTTGAATACCCGTATATGTTTCAGGATTTTCAGCATAAATTTTTGTTGCTTTAGTCGCTAAGATAAGCGCCACAATACCTAATATAATACCAATACCATAAAAGCAACAGCCTACTATTGATAATATACCAAAGACTAGAATAAGCGTTGCATTGGGTAATTTTTGTTGTTCCATTTTTACGTATTTTATTGATTAAAAAAAAAATTTTATAATGTAGCTACCAATAATGATGATGGCATTTAATATAGCCAAAATAAGAATTATTTTATTCCCGTGTTTAAAATTCTTAAAAGCATTTAAAATAATAAAACCTATAAGTACTATTAAAGTATAAATAGCAGGGTACATATTAAAAGCGGCTGTAAATTCACCTTGTACAACGAGTGATGCTGAGCGTTGCATACCGCATCCTAAACAATCTACCCCGAAAAGTTGTTTGTTTAAACAGGGTAACATGTATTGTTCTGGATTTTCCAAATGTGCTTATTAAGTTTCAAACAAATTTAGAAAAAGGAATTGAAAACAACTATTTAAAATTTAATTGCTATTTGATATGATAATTTTTTTAGTAAATACTTGATTGGTATCTGTAGTTAATTTTGTAACATAAACACCATCACTCAAAGATTTTGTAGAGAAGACGAGTTGTTTTTTTGTAGACATGTTATTTTCATTCAGTACTTGTTTACCAGATACATCAAACAAACCAAAGGTTTTAATATTTATTCCTTTTGGATTAAATATTTTTAATTGAGATATGGTATTGTTTTGGAGAATTTTCAAATCATCAAAAACAGCTTCGTCAATAGATAAACTGTTATTTTTACTAAAAGTAATTTCAAACCGATTATCGTAAATACCTTGATCCAAATAAATTTCAAAAGCACCTTCTTTAATATCAGTATAGGTGTTACTTTCAGTATCAAAAACATAGACGTTGACATCACTGGGAACATCTTTTAATTTATTGATTTTAACACTAAATGAAGTATTGTCTTGTGAAGCTTTTAAACCAAAAGGTAATTTGACAGTTTCATCGTAATTAATAGATTTAATAGCCAATTGTTCACCGCTAGAAATTAAATACGCATCTGAGCTTAACTCATTTATATTTCTACCATCATAAAAACGATTGTATGTATCATTGTTAGGTGTACTTTCTCTAAACGCTATCACGTTTTCTTTATAAAAGGTATTGTTAATGTGTGTGTGAATTCTTATTTCAGGAATAATGGTTGGATTTTCAAAAACAGCTTTGTAGTCTACTCCGTTGTGAGACATAGGTAATTTTTTCTCTTTATTTTCCTGAGCTTTTGAATTTTCATTTTTTGCAAAAATAGAACCACTGCCTCCTGGATTAGAATCTTCTGCGAAATATACACGCATTGAGTTGTCAAAAATAGCATTTCCACCATTTATATTACTAGCAATTACAAAGCCTTGACCTACAGCGGCGAATCGTCTAGAATTATTTCCGCTAAAATTTGTGGTATTTCCAGTCGTAGTACCGTTAAAACTTCCATCTCCATTATAAGCTTTAAAAGCAGCAACTGCATAGGAACCATTATCTGATAAATCAGCTAAATTTCCTGGAGTATAAACACCATATCCACCTTCATAATCTGTTAAGTAATGTGAATTCTTTACTTTTTGTTCCCAAAAAAAAATTTCTCCACTTAAATCAGCTTGATTGTTGGTTGAATTTGCGAAAAACAATTTTAAGTCTAAAGCAGAGGGGTAGGGGTTTCCTGTTAGGGTTTCCGCGTAATTTAGCTTCCCAGAATTTGTTTGATTATCAGTGCCATCAAAAGAGCAACTTACTGTTATTGTACCATTATTTGGTCTTCCTCTAAAATCTAAAACATTATTAGTATTTAAACTCCCTTTTAACGTAAATCCATAACCAGTTTCTATATTTCCAATATGAAAAACTTTATTCCAATCGGCATAGCCTTCAGCATCAATTAAGGTGAAAATCCATTGACCAGATAAGGTAGTAGCAGTGCCATCGTAATCATAAGTAAATGGATAAATTTCGGACGTTATATTAGCTAAATCTAATTCATCATCTGGATCGTGAATACTACTTCCATTAAAATCTACATTTAAATTACTAGTTGTATTAGCGACGCCTACTGGTGAACACCAAAAATTATACTCGTAAATACTCGTAGTTTGATTCTGATAAATAGACAATTCACCCTCATCTGAATTTTTTGTATCGCTGTTTTGTACTAATTGTGCATCACCTCTAAGATAAAGATTTGAAGTTGGTGTATCAAGTCTGATGTCATCATTAACAAAAAAAATGATGTCTTTTACATATACATAACTATCATTGGCCACAAATAAATCTTGACTCTGAATATAATTAATAGAAAATAGGGATAAAAAAATGATAAATCTATAAAACATATGTAATTTGAGACTAGCAATTTATGATTCAAAGATACATATTTATTTGTTATAAATGTATTTTAACCCAAAAAAATGTATTTTAACGGTGTTTAAATTCAAATGGATAACGAATTGAAGTCATAAAATTTGAAATTTTAATGTAATTTAGTAGTTCGAAATTAAAAGCTTTAACAATGAAATATTTAAATTATATCTTAATTTTTATTGGTGCTATGGTAGCTATATATTCTAAGGCTGGTGATAATCAAAATCAATACATTTTAATTGGAGGTATTGTTTTGTTAATGGTTGGTATTTATAGAATTTCTAAAACCATATCTAGTAAAAATAATGATATAGAAGATAATATTAATAATGAAGATAATTAACAATGGTTTTTAAAATAGGAGATAAGGTAATGGTTTTGGATGAAAATTTATCTGGAATTATTAAAAATATAACGGGTTATTCAATCTCAATTGAAACTGAGGAAGGGTTTTTATTGAATTTTGAAAGTCATGAGATTATAAAGCAAAAACAGAATGATAATTTGAATCATGAGTTATTTGTAAATACTACAATTGATGCTATTATTCAAGAGAAGGAATTACCTACTAGAAAACAACAAAAACGAATCAAACCCAAAGAAAGATTTGAACCGACTATGGAAGTAGATTTGCATATTAATCAATTGGTTCCCTCTTCAAGAGGGATGGCCAATCACGATATGTTAACCTTACAACTCAATACCGCACAGCGACAATTAGATTTTGCCATAAAAAACCGTATACAAAAAGTAGTTTTTATTCACGGGGTAGGTGAAGGTGTTCTTAAAATAGAATTAGAATATTTATTTGGACGTTACAATAATGTAAAGTTTTACGATGCTAATTACCAAAAATATGGATTGGGAGCCACCGAAGTTTACATTTATCAAAATTTGCGCAATACTTAATTAAAAGCAGGAGTCTCTTTCCTTGTACCCAACAAATTTCCATTTTGTAAAACACCAAAGTCTAGTAAGTCTTGAGATAAAAATCTAAGACTTATTTCTTTTATCTTAATTGTTATGGTATAGGTTTCTATAATTGTATGTTCTCTATATTTTGTGGCATCAACCTTAGTGTTAACCTTATCATTCAAATAATCAGCAATAAGTATATCATTACCAGTTACAGGGTCTATTATAGTACCCGTTTTATCATTGGCTGGATTTTGATCTTGTGAATCATTCTCTTCATCTCTGGTATCAACGCCGTCATTATCATCATCAGGATCTAAATAATCAGGAATACCATCACCATCAGTATCTTGGGCATCATTCAAAACACCATCCCCATTTGGGTCTGGGTTCTCGTTTTTTGTTAAAATGTTATCTCCATCATCATCGGCGTCAATATAATTTGGTAATCCATCACCATCGGTATCATTATTCTTTTCAATATCTATATCTAAAGCTGCAGGAACGCCATCATTATCATCTTCAACTAATATGGTACTTATTTCAGCTTTACAGGGGCTTTCTTGATTTTCAGTAATATTTACTGGTGGTGGAACATCATTGCAAAATAAATTGTTAGGTAATTTGTCATCAGCATAAGTTCTAAAATATAATATGGCAGATACCGTATTCACAAATATATTATCATCACCTACCCCTAAAATTTCATCCAGAGTATAATCACTCAATAAAACGGATAACGTTTCAGATGGTTCTTCTTTGGTTTTATAAAACACTAAATTATTTACACCTTCGCAAGCCTGAAAAGTTTCTTCAAAATCAAGTTCAAAAGTAATAATATCGCCATCATCACATGAATAAAATAAAATCAAACTTGATAATAAAGAGAGGAAAAAAGACTTAGACATTGTGTTTGGGTTTTTGAAACAAAAATAATGGAATTGTTATTTATAACGTAGTTTATTAATAATAATTTTATTTCAAGTATTTTTGAACTTTAAAAGATTGGATGATCATTAAATAACATACAGGTGTTATGCGTTTAGATAAATTCTGAATTTATAAAACATCTATAAGTAAATCTTTACACCTAGCAGAATGATGAACTAGGTACTCGCTGTCTTGTTTCATAAACAAGGGGGACGACTAATAACAAAATAATAGATTTAAACACATGAAAACAATATATTTTGATAACGCCGCTACAACTCAAATAAGAGAGGAGGTTTTAGCATCTATGACTGAAGTTATGAAGCATAACTACGGAAATGCGTCATCTTCACATAGTTTTGGAAGATCATCAAAATCGTTGATCGAAAAATCTAGAAAAACAATTGCTGCTAGTTTAAATGTATCAGCAGGAGAAATAATATTTACATCGGGCGGAACAGAAGCTGATAATTTAGTTTTAAGAAGTGCAGTTCGCGATTTAAAAGTTAAACATATTATAACCTCAAAAATTGAGCATCATGCCGTTTTGCACACCATACAGCAATTGGAAAATGAATATGATTTACGTGTAAGTTATGTGAATATTGATACAAATGGAGATATTGACTATTCACATTTAGAAACCTTGTTGCAAACCGAAAAAAAAACATTGGTAAGTTTGATGCACGTTAATAACGAAATAGGAAATATTTTAGATATAAAACGGGTGTCTGATTTATGTCAGGCGAATAATGCCTTATTTCATAGTGATACCGTACAATCTGTCGGGCATTATAAAATGGATTTACAAGATATTAAAGTTGATTTTTTAGCCGCAGCAGCCCATAAATTTCATGGACCAAAAGGTGTAGGCTTTGTGTTTATTAGAAAAAACTCAGGTTTAAAGCCTTTAATTTTTGGTGGTGAACAAGAACGTGGACTTCGGGCAGGAACTGAAAGTGTGCATAATATTGTGGGTTTAGAAACTGCATTAAAATTTGCCAACGATAATTTTGAAGATGAATACAACTATGTAAAAAGCATAAAGCAGTATTTTATTGATACTGTAAAAAAGCAAATTCCAGAAGCTACATTTAATGGCAATTCAGGAGATATTGATAAAAGCACGTATAGTTTAGTAAATGTCTGTTTACCTATTCCGCCTAAAAAAGCAGCTATGTTATTATTTCAACTGGATTTAAAAGGGATTGCCTGCTCTAAAGGAAGTGCTTGCCAAAGTGGAAGTAATCAGAACTCTCATGTATTAACCGAAATTTTAAATGAAGAAGATTTAAAAAAGCCCTCAATTCGGTTTTCATTTAGTATTTATAATACCAAAAAAGATGTTGATTTAGTAGTTAATATTTTAAGCGAATTTATTGAAATTTAGGAAGCAACGTTTATTTTGTGCTCAGCAATAAAATAGATGAAATGTAATTTTTTTCCGATAAAAGTTATTTTTTGTAGTGTTTTTTTATTATTATTGTAAAAAAAATTTCTAAATTCTATAAATATGAATAGCAGGTTTCCATATTTAATATCGTTTTTTGCCTTAATTTTATTATCCACACAATCATTTTCTCAAGTTGGGATTAACACTGTTACTCCTGACCCTTCAGCAGCTTTAGATATTGTTTCTAATACGAAAGGGCTTTTAGCACCAAGAATGTCAACATCTGAGCGTCTTGACATTGTTAATGTGGTATCGCCAGATCCAGTAGCAGAAGGCTTACTTGTTTTTGATACAGATTTAGATGCTTTTTACTTTTATGATAGTACAATTAGTGATTGGAGAAAATTAATTACTGATAGTGTTGAACGTGATAATTATGTTTTGGTAAAAAGTGAAGCAGATTTGCCAACACCAAGTGGCGGTGTTATTACACTTGATATGGATACATTATATGAAATAAATGGCACCATTGTATTAACAAATTCGATAGATATAAATGATGCTTATATATTTGGGCAGGATTCTAATGAGGATGTTTTAGCACTTGGTGTTGGAGGTGCTATATTTGAGAGTGCTTTAGGGGGAACTATAAAAGGTTTAACTTTATCAGCGTCAGGGGGTGCCATATTTGATTTATCGGGAAGTGGAGCAGAAACATTAGTTTTCAGAGATTGTATCGTGGCAAACTCAGCTTCGGTAGGTAGTATATCTGATTTTGGAACTGTTTTTTTTAGTATTATTCAATTTGCGGGTAATACGACAGGGATTACGTATTCTGATATAAGTAGTTTATTGTTAAGTAATGTAGGATGGTTTGATAACAATGGGGGTACTTTTGAAACCTATACAGGAACCTTTGATTTAATAGAAAAAGTGAGTGGTTTTAGTTCAGTGCCTTCACTTGCTACTGGAATAGATGTTAGCTCAGATCCTATGGTTGCTATTGGTGTTATTAATAGTACAACTTTTTCTGGAGCTGGCACTTATATTAATGGTTATACAACGGGTACATATACTGGATATAATTTCACAAATAATTGGGACATAAATTGCCCAGGAATACCTTTAGAGTCTGACACATCAGCAACAGGCTATTATTACATGGATCCTACAAATACTACAACTGTACCTTTTGTTACTGCCAATGTTGCTGTAAAAGTTACAGGAGCAACATTTTCAAAGGGTTTATTTAGAATGTCATCAACAGATAATAAACTGGTTTATGAAGGCAAAGAAGCCAGAGAATTCCAAATTAATTGCAGTGGTGCTTTAGATCATGGCACTACAGCGACGCCAAATGGAAGGATATATGACTTTTTTTTATATAAAACACCAAACGGAGGCTCGCCTGCTGAAGAAGTTGGAATAGCCTCAGAAAGACGATTTTCAAATAATGATATTGGTAACTTTAGTATGGTTGGTTTAATAAACTTGGCACCAGGTGATGCTATAGAAATATATGTATCAATAAATAATGCTAATAATACTAATACCTATTTTACTAGTTTAAATGTAGTTTTAAAATAAGCAAAAATTTTTACGATTGAAGATTGTTTTTTTACGAAGCAATTTAATCATTATTAATGTTTTTCAACAAATTTCTAATTTCTTCAAGTAATATATTCGTCTTTTCACTTTCAGAAATAGATAGACTATTGCTTTTTTGATTAGATTGAATTATTTCCCGTTGATTAAGAACCTGTTCCTTAAAACTTACAGCATCAATAATACCAATAAGTTTCATATCGCTACCTTTAGGATTACTCTCTCCTGAGGTTTCAATTTTTAAAACCCGTAAATCTAAGTATTTCAATAAATGTTAAATCTTGAATATTTTCTAATGGAATTGTTTTTTCTACTCTAAACAAAACTCCTTTTTTAAATTCTAAATGCCTGTTTGTTAATTGGCATTCTAAGTTTTCATAATAGCGTTTACTAATATACTGACCAAGCCCAAGAAACCAAACAATTAGAATAGGAATGCCAATAATGGAAATGAAGAAAATAAAAGAAACAACTATTAAAATGTAAGATTTAATTTTTGGATTAAATTCAACCTTCTTTATTATCGTTGATTCTTTAACCATTTTATTGATTTTAAAACTTCATCGTCGTTCTCACATTAAAAACACGTGGCGTTAAATAATTAGGTATGGCATATTGGCGTTTACTATACACATCTCTAACCCAAGTATTTGTAATTGAGTTTTGTGCATCAAATATATTATAAATTTCAAATCCAAAAGACAAAGCCTTAAATGGTTTTTTCCAACCGCTTTTAAATTGTTTTTTATCATCAACTAAAACAAACTGTAAACCTAAATCGGCACGTTTGTAATCGGGTAATCTATTCTGAAATTCATAAGGGTCAGCATAACTTGGTGAGCCTCCAGGTAAACCGGTATTGTAAACTAAATTCAAATATATTTTCATATTTGGAACATTAGGAACATAATCTTGAAATAAAGCAGCAAACTTTAAACGTTGGTCTGTTGGTCTTGCAATATAGCCTCGATCTTCAATATTTTCTTCATTTTTTAAGTAGCCAAAACTAAACCATGATTCTGTTCCGGGAACAAACTCACCATTTAAACGCATATCTAAACCGTATGCTCTTGCAACTGCACTATTATTAGCTCGATACCGAATACGGACATTCTCTAGAGTATATGGGTTTACGTCAGTTAAGCCTTTATAATATAACTCGGTAGTCAGTTTAAAAGGTCTATCCCACATTTCAAAACTATAATCATTTCCTAAAACCATATGAAATGATTTTTGTGCTTTTACATTAGGTTGAACAACACCATTTCTATCACGAAGTTCTCTGTAAAAAGGAGGTTGATAGTATAACCCGCCAGATAATCTGAAAAGCATATCTTTTTCCCAATTGGGTTTGATTGCGAATTGCGCACGTGGACTAAAAACGGTTTGCGTTACCGTTTCGCTAACAGCTGAAGTTGTTATATTTTCATTTTTAACCGACCAATTATGAACTCGAAAACCTGCATTGTACCAAACATCACTTGTTCCTAAAGTGGAGCGTTTACTCCATTGTGCGTAAGCTTGTAACCTATTGATTTGTGTGTTATTTGTAGCACGAACATTTTGAAACGGTTCTAATGGGCCACTGTAAGGCTCATAAGGTTGTTCGTTAACTGGAAATGTTCTTGGTGGCCTGATTGAAAAACCTGCGGAATCTATAACTTCCCATTCAACTAAACGGTCACGAATATCTTCATGAGTATATTTTACAGACCATTCAAGGCGGTTATCTTTAATTAAAAAGTCGCCTTTATGCTCAATATTCGTAATAAGCGCATCTAAATCGTTTCGCCCATGATTTAACTGACTTCCAACACCCTCGCTAAATTCAACTTCGCCTAAATTTTCATCACCAATATTGGTGTTTACTTCACCTAATCTATATTGTGCTAAAATATCAAAATACTCTTCTTCGGTGGTGTGATAAGTAGACGCAATTAACTTCAATGTTAAGTCATCATTTGCAAAATAAGTCCCTTTAAAAGCACCAAAAAGCGTTTGATATGTATCTTTTTCTTCACCTTCGTAAAATACCAAAAGCGCAATAGGTTCGCTTAACGTCCCAAAATTAGTTTGTCTGGTTTGCGGTTCAAAATTATAATTATTTACTGAGGCGTTTCCTAAAAAACTTAAATGGAATTTGTTGGTAAACTTATAGGTAAAATAGCCTTGTAAATCAGCAAAAACAGGGTTTACATTAGTTTCGGTTTCTCTAGCATCAACCAATAAACTGTTATCGCGGTAACGCCCACCAACAATGGCTGAAAACTTAGAATCTTTACTTATATTTTCAACAGATAAACTTCCACCAAGTAAACTTAAATCAGCATTAACTTCAAATTGATAAGGGTTTTTATAAGTAATATCTAAAACGGAAGATAATTTGTCGCCATATTTAGCTTGAAAGCCACCCGCTGAAAAATCTACATTTTGAACCAAATCGGTATTCACAAAACTTAAACCTTCTTGCTGCCCCGAACGCACTAAAAAAGGACGATAGACTTCAATATCGTTTACATATACTAAATTCTCATCGTAGTTACCACCACGAACGGAATATTGTGTGCTTAATTCATTATTATTGCTTACTCCGGGAAGTGTCATCAATAAATTTTCAACGCCAGCATTTGCCCCAGGAATTTTTCTTATCGTTTCAGGCTTTAGTGTAACCACACCTTCAACATCTTTTCGTCTGTTACTGGTTACCACCACTGTACCTATTTGCTCAATGGCAGTTTTCATTACAGGATTAAATTCAAACGTTTCTCCATTTTTCAAATTGAAAGTCGTTTTAATTTTTTTGAAGGTAATGTGAGTAAATTCTATGGTTACATCTTTATTTGCTGGAATTTCTAAAGTATAAAAACCATTAGTATTGGATTGCGTTCCGTTAGTATCAGCCTTTATGTTTACGTTTGAAACAGCTAAATTGTTTTCATCTAAAATAATGCCTTTTACAATGGCTGTTTGAGAAAAACCGACAAATACAAGTGATAGAATAAATAAAAATGTAAGTAAATAGTTAGTTTTCAAAAGGTTGTTTTAGTTTTATTTACGGTAAAATAACGTTTCAAAAGTAGAATTATTTCCAACATTATCAGTAACAATTACTTTTAAATTATTTTTAGTTTCTGTAATAACACCATCATTAAAATCGTGGGTTAGTGTTTTGGTTTTATAATCATACTCCATTAAAATCCATTTTCCATTAACAGTAGCTCGAAAATTTGAAATGCCAGAACCTTCATCATCAATCTTAATTTTTAAATATCTGTACTTACTTAGCCACTGTCCATCTTTAAAATTCAAAGCAGAAATATTAGGTTTAATGGAATCTGTAGTTAGGGCATAAGTACCTAACGTTTTAGTACGCGCTATTAAATAATCACCTTTTCTTTTTGTATAGGTATAAGCAGGATATTTTTTATAACCAATTAATCGAGCGATATAAAGTTTGTTTTTATCTTGGTCTAAATATTTACTAACATCAAAAGTGATATTGAAATTTTTCTTAGCAAAAATAATATCTTCATGAAGTTTTAAAGTGTCGTTTTTCACTTCAAAATCCAAATAAAAATCGTCATAAAACGTATCTTTATAAAAGTCAACAGATACGTTGCCTTCTTTCAAATTTATAGTTTGATCTGTTTTTATAAAGTAGGGTGTGATAACTTCTTTAAAAGATTCTGAAATAACAGCTTTGGTACCTTTTATACTTACAGTAACCCAAGAATCGTTGTTTTTATAATCGGATACTCTAATTTTATACACTGAATTGGTGCTATCTTCAACCCTAATCTTTCCGTCATTAGCCAATGATTTTATAATACTTAACGGGTTATTTTTATTGAATAGTTTCTGAATACGTTCTCTTTTGGTGGTATAAATTTCATAATCAATAAGTTCGTTAATGTGCTTGGTTTCATCAAACGAAAACCGTTTAAAATCTAACTCATAATTTCGATTACCATTGATAAAGCTTTGTATATTATAAACACCGTTCGAATTTGCTGCCATATCTTGTCTGTCTATAGTTTCAATACCAAAACCAATGGTTCCTATAGCGTCAATATTTTCGGTTATATAATCACCATTTTCTAAAGGAATTAAGCGTAATTTTTGTTTTGTGTTTGAATTGTTTACAAAAGATTTTTCATCTAAAGGATACACATAAACAGATTGAATTAAGGGCGAGGTTGTATCTTTTATATCCATGCCAAAAAGCATGGGATTTATGGGGCGTTCAGCATTATCTCTAATTTCAAAATGCAAATGCGGGCCGCCAGATCCGCCAGTGTTTCCGCTATAAGCAATAATATCATCTTTAAGTACAGGTAAATCTTCGGCAGTTGGAAAAAACTCAAGTTCATAAGACTCCTCTTCGTATTGCTTCTTTTTTATAAATGACTCAATATCTGAAGAAAAACTTTGTAAATGTGCATAAACTGAAGTATAACCATTAGGATGTGTTATGTATAACGCTTTACCATAACCAAAATGTGAGATTTTAATTCTACTTATAAACCCATCGGCAACTGATTTCACTTTTAAACCCTCACGACCTTGGGTTTTTATATCTAATCCTGAATGAAAATGCGAGGAACGTAATTCAGCAAATGTACCAGAAAGCACTAACGGAATTTCTAAAGGATTACTAAAATAATCTTGTGGATAATTATTTTGAGCATCAGACAGTGTTGAAAAAACTAAAAAAACAAAGAGGATGAATCGCATAAGTAAGTATTGAGGCTAAAATATTAATTTGTTATGAAAGCGCAAAGAATAAAACAAAAATCAAGCCATTGTATTGAGTGTGAAGTAATAATACGAATTTTAAAATTTTATGAAAAAACAATTGTAATTTAAACCAATGTATGTTAACTTTGTGAGGTAAGTATTGAATTTTGTAAATGAGTAATATTGAAGATATTGTAGATTCTTTAGAAAACAAAATTAGCAAAGTAATACATAAACTAGAGCTTTTAAAGCAGGCTAATTTAAAGTTAAATGAAGAATTGGAAGCTTCAAAGCGTAACATACAAAACCAGAAACAGCATATAGCCAGTTGGGAAGAAAAGTATGAAGCCTTAAAAATTGCAAATTCAATGCTTGGTAGTAACGATAATAAAAGAGAAACTAAGCTTAAAATAAACGCCTTAATAAGAGATATAGATCATTGTATTGGTCAACTTTCAAATTAAAAAGGCAACATAAATTCAATGTCAGAGAAGCTTAAAATAAAGCTATCTATAGCTAACAGAGTATATCCTTTAACTATTGAAGCCAATCAAGAGGAAGGACTGCGTAAGGCGGCTAAAAACATTGAAACTATGATTAAACAGTTTGAGCAAAGTTATTCTGTTCGAGATAAACAAGATGTATTAGCCATGTGTGCTTTACAATTTGCGTCTCAAGTAGAACAGAAATCTATAGATAAAGCGAATGTAAATGAACATGTAGAAGAAAAGCTTGTGGCTTTAAATGATTTATTGCACGCTCATTTAGTCTCTTAAAACGTTCTTTAAAATAAACTAAAAAGTTACTGCCTACATTGGTTATTTTTTTTGATAAACTCAACGTTAATTCTTTAAAAAGGGTGAGTTTAAGTTGTAAAAGCATGCTGCCTTAGTCGCAGATCCTTGATCAGCTTGTTAGCCCTAAACTTGTTTTTAAGGAGTTTATACAAAACTTTATTCTGGTGTAGGCTTTTTTATATATAATAATCAACTAAAAAAAGGATGGATAACTCAATTATACTGGGAGTAGGAGGAGTGGTTTTAGGACTAATAATTGGCTTTATTATAGCAAAAGCACTCGAAAAAAATAACGCTTCAAAACTTGTAAAAGAGGCAAAAAGAAGTGCCGCTTCAATACTTAAATCCGCCAATATTGAAGGGGAATCAATTAAAAAAGATAAGATTTTACAAGCTAAAGAAAAATTTATAGAGCTAAAATCAGAGCATGAAAAAGTTATTTTATCTCGTGATAAAAAAATGGAAGAGGCTGAAAAACGCACACGTGATAAAGAGTCTCAAGTATCAAGTGAACTTTCAAAAAACACAAAATTAAATCAAAGTCTAGAAAGTAAAGTTAAAGACTACAACCACCGATTGGATGCTTTAGAGAAGAAGCAAGATGAGCTTGATAAACTTCATAAAAGTCAAGTTCAACAACTAGAAGTTATTTCTAGTTTATCGGCTGAAGAGGCTAAACATCAATTGGTTGAATCTTTAAAAGGTGAAGCTAAAAATGATGCTATGGCCTACATTCAAAATGCTGCTGAAGAAGCTAAATTAACGGCCGAACAAGACGCCAAAAAAATTATTATTAATACTATTCAACGAATAGGAACAGAAGAAGCTGTTGATAATTGCGTATCCGTTTTTAATATAGAATCGGATGACGTAAAAGGACGTATTATTGGTCGTGAAGGACGAAATATTCGTGCCATAGAAGCTGCAACTGGTGTTGAAATTATTGTTGATGATACTCCAGAAGCCATTATTTTATCTTGTTTTGATTCTGTAAGACGTGAAATTGCACGCTTATCGTTACACAAACTTGTTACAGATGGTAGAATACATCCAGCACGAATTGAAGAAGTTGTAAAGAAAACTCAAAAGCAAATAGAACAAGAAATTATAGAAGTTGGTAAACGTACCGTTATAGATCTAGGAATCCATAACGTGCATCCAGAACTTATAAAAATGGTAGGAAGAATGAAGTATCGTTCTTCTTACGGACAAAACTTATTACAACACTCGCGTGAAGTTGCCAAGCTTTGTGGCGTTATGGCAGCTGAATTAGGCTTAAATCCTAAATTGGCAAAACGCGCAGGATTATTACATGATATAGGTAAAGTGCCCGATGCTGAAGCAGATATGGAAACACCTCACGCTATATTAGGGATGCAATGGGCTGAAAAATTTGGTGAAAAAGAAGAAGTGTGTAACGCTATTGGGGCTCACCACGATGAAGTAGAAATGAAATATTTAATTTCACCAATTATCCAAGTTTGTGATGCAATTTCTGGTGCCCGCCCAGGAGCGCGCCGCCAAGTTTTAGATAGTTATATTCAACGACTGAAAGATTTGGAAGATATAGCTTTTGGTTTTAACGGTGTTAAAAAAGCCTATGCTATTCAAGCTGGTAGAGAATTGCGTGTTATTGTTGAAAGCGAAAAAGTTGACGATCAAAAAGCTGCGGAATTATCATTTAGTATTTCTCAAAAAGTACAGACAGATATGACGTATCCAGGTCAGGTAAAAGTGACTGTTATTAGAGAAACTAGAGCGGTCAATATCGCTAAGTAATAGACTCATTCGACAGAAAAAATCTCATAGATTAAAAATCCAGTTAACGCTGGATTTTTTGGTTTTATCGAAATTCACAAGTTTTCAATATTGATAAGGATTTTCAACTAATAACCATCAACTAATAACTATGAACTATTTTCTAGGATGGTACTTTTCAATTACTTTAGTTAAATGGCTTTTATCTAGATGCACGTAAATCTCAGTAGTTGTAATACTTTCATGTCCAAGCATAAGTTGAATTGAACGTAAATCAGCATCATTTTCCAATAGATGAGTAGCAAACGAGTGCCTAAAAGTATGCGGAGAGATATTTTTTTTAAGTCCTATTTTATCACCCAATTGTTTAATAATGGTAAAAATCATAGCTCTTGTAAGTTGTTTTCCTCTTCGGTTTAAAAATAAAGTATCCTCAAAACCAGCTTGAATATTAACATGATTTCGAATGTTGGTTCTGTATATATTGATGTAATTCTGAGTAATATTAACGATAGGAACAAAACGTTCTTTATTACCTTTTCCAGTAACTTTTATAAATCCTTCATCAAAAAACAAGTCTGATAATTTTAAATTAACAAGCTCACTAACGCGCAAACCACATCCATAAAGTGTTTCTAATATGGCACGGTTTCGTTCACCTTGCGGCTTACTTAAATCAATGGCATTTATCAGTCTGTCTATTTCTTTTTCAGATAATGTATCTGGCAGTTTTCTTCCAATTTTTGGTGATTCAATAAGTTCTAATGGATTTTCAGGTCTGTAATCCTCAAAAATTAAGTAATCAAAAAAACTTCGCAATCCAGAAATTATTCGTGATTGCGATCGTGCATTAACATTTTTAGCGACTTCATAGATAAATTGATGTACAGCTTCAGAATCAATTTTAATTGGAGAACTTAAAATATGATGTTCTTTCAAGTACTTGATTAACTTATTTACATCTCTCGAATAGCTATCAATTGAGTTTTTAGATAATCCACGTTCAATCTTTAAATATAAAATATAATCTTTAAGTGCCTGTTCCCATTTCATGTTTGGTAAAAATAGTGTAAATTTTCAGTATTTTCAATTATAGATAAGCAATGAGATACGTCAAATTTTTATAATTATTACAATTTTTTCTTACAAAGATAATTTTGTAAATAGTGAATTTTAAAATGTATAAATACAGACAAAGTGTTTAAATTAAACGATTAAAAGATAATTTTTGAGATATTTTGTAAGAAAATAAAATTTATTTTTCTTTCTTTTTCTTGTTTATTACAAAACTTCATCTTAGGTTTGCCTTATTTAACCAATTAAATTAAAATTATGAAAAAATTATTTTTATGTACTGCAATTGCAGTTTTTGGACTAATATCAAGTGTGTTTTCTCAATCTGATTCTGGAGACTTTACAATAGCACCACAAGCAGGTTTAAACTTATCAAACTACACAAGTAATGAAAATTTGAATAACAAGATACGAACTGCATTTAATGTTGGAGTAATTGCTGAATATTATTTTAGTAATCGTTGGAGTTTGCGTTCTGGACTTATTTATGATTCAAAAGGTACAAAAGTTACTGAATCAGGGCAGGATTATGTTGATAAATTAAATTATATAGCATTACCTCTTCATGCTAATTGGCATTTTGGATCTAATAGAAATTGGTTCTTAAATTTTGGACCCACTATTGGGTTTTTGGCTAGTGCAAAGGCAGATACTCCAAATGGAGAGTTTGATATACAAGATGATCTTAAAAGTTTTGATGCTGGTTTGGGTGTAGGTATTGGATATAAATTTGAAATTGCAGATAATACACAGTTTTATATTCAATATCAAGGATATAATGGTTTTATAAGTATCATTGATGCAGATTTTAATTTATTTAACGCAACTTCTGCTTTTAACGTTGGTGTTATTCTTCAACCTTAAATAATTAATTGTAATGTCATAAAAAACCGAAGTCTATATTAGGTTTTTTATACTCGATTTTTAACATCCTCACCGCATGAAAAAAATAGTTTTATTAGCTGTCGTTGCAGTATTCGGACTAACGAGTGTAAATGCTCAAGGAGGTTTGAATATCGGAGTTAATTTAGGTTTACCTGTTAGTGCTATTCCATGTACATTTAATGTTACATTAGATCTCAATTACTTGTGGGGTACTGGAGAAAATTTTAAAGCTGGTTTTGCAACAGCTTTTTCTAATTCAATAGGAAAAACTACAGATAATGGAATTGGATATTTTGATTTTCCTGATGTTCAGTTTTTACCCATAGCAGGTGCTGCTCGTTTTGCTGTTTCAGAAAAGTTCACTTTAGGAGCAGACTTAGGTTACGCTATTGGTATTAATGATGGTAATGGCGGTGGTCTCTATTATGTACCAAGAGCTCAATATAGCATGTGTAAAGCTATTGACATAGTCTTATCGTTTAGAGGTGTAAATCTTAATGGAGCGTCTTTTGATGTGATAAATTTAGGTGTAGAATTCGAATTATAAGAATTTAAACAATGTTTTGACAGGGAAGCGATTAAGCTTCCCTTTTTTTATGCTCAATTTTTAATATATTTACGACATGAAAAAAATAATCATCATAAACGGTCCTAACCTTAATTTACTGGGTAAAAGAGAACCCAACATATATGGCAGCTTATCATTTACAGATTTTTTAGATGAAGTTAAGCAAAAGTATACTGCTGTAGAAATTGATTATTTTCAATCAAACATTGAAGGCGAGCTTATTGATAAACTTCAAGAAGTTGGGTTTAGTTATGATGGCATCATTTTAAATGCAGCGGCTTATACGCACACTTCTGTAGGTATTGGTGATACCGTAAAAGCTATCGAAACGCCCGTTGTTGAAGTTCATATTTCAAATACGTTTAATCGAGAGGAATTTCGCCATCAATCTTTTATTTCGCCAAATGCTAAAGGTGTTATTCTCGGTTTTGGTTTGCAGAGTTATGAATTAGCTATTCAGAGTTTTTAGAAACCCTACCTAGCTTCTTCAAACGGCAGGAATTCAAACTTAAAATAATATGAAGAACGGTATTTTTTCTGTAATATTTCTTATTTTTTGGTTGTGTTCTTATGGGCAATCAAATAACAGTTTCGGTATAAAGGGTGGTTTGAATTTTACCTTTTTTAAGGTGAATGAATCAAATTTTGGTTTTAATCCAGATACTGAAATGGGATACTATGGAGGCGTATTTGTAGATTTTGAAGTGGATGAAATACTTTCAATTCAACCAGAAATATTATATATAGGTCTTAATGATTTTCAGTTTTTAAATGCGCCTATTTATGTGAAATATGAAATGGCAAAAAACTTAGATGTTATGGTAGGACCAAGTATTAATTACTTTTTTGACTTTTTTTCAAATAAGCTAAAAATACGCGCAGATTTAAGTACGGCTTATAATCTGACTGCAAAACTTGATGTTCATTTAAAATATACTATAGGTTTTGAAGTAATAACTCCAAATGGATTATTTATGGGACTTGGATTCAAATACTAAAATAAAAAAATGCAATCCATAACGAATTGCATTTTTTATATTTGATATGAGTAAGTATTCTAACCTTCAAAGAGGTTAGTGGGGTTTTTTACAAATGAATTACTTCATCATAAGCATCAGCAACTGCTTCCATAACGGCTTCACTCATTGTTGGATGCGGGTGTACTGCTTTTAATACTTCATGACCAGTAGTTTCTAATTTTCTGCCTAAAACAGCTTCAGCAATCATATCAGTTACACCAGCGCCAATCATATGGCAACCTAACCATTCACCGTATTTAGCATCAAAAATCACTTTCACAAAACCATCTTTATTTCCTCCTGCACTAGCTTTACCAGAGGCAGAAAACGGGAACTTGCCAACCTTAATATCTAAACCTTTATCTTTTGCTTGCTGCTCAGTTAAGCCAACAGAGGCAATTTCAGGTGAACAGTAGGTACATCCTGGAATATTTCCATAATCTAATGCTTCAACATGTTGTCCTGCTAATTTTTCAACACAAAGAATCCCTTCCGCGGAAGCGACATGGGCCAAAGCTTGACCAGGAGTAACATCACCAATAGCAAAGTAACCTGGTATATTAGTTTGATAAAAATCATTCACAATAATTTTATCTCTATCTACAACAATACCAACATCTTCCAATCCAATATTCTCTATATTGGTTTTGATACCTACAGCACTTAAAATAATATCAGCTTCTATAACTTCTTCGCCTTTACTTGTTTTAACTGTTGCTTTCACGCCTTCTCCAGAGGTATCAACACTGGTAACTTCTGCTGAAGTCATAATATTTATGCCACTTTTTTTAAATGAACGCTCCAATTGTTTTGAAACATCATCATCTTCAACAGGTACTATTTTTGGTAAATACTCAACGATAGTAACCTCAGTTCCCATGGAGTTATAGAAATAAGCAAACTCAACACCAATGGCGCCAGAACCAACAACAATCATTTTTTTAGGTTGTGTTGATAATGTCATTGCTTCTCTGTAGCCTATTACTTTTTTACCATCTTGTGGTAAGCTAGGTAATTCACGTGAGCGTGCACCAGTGGCTATAATAATATTATCAGCACTATATTCTGTGCCATCAACATCAATTTTTTTTCCAGGTTTCAACTTACCAAAACCATTAATAACGTCAATTTTATTTTTTTTCATTAAAAACTGAACGCCTTTACTCATACCATCTGCAACGCCACGGCTACGTTTTACAACCGCATCAAAATCTTTATCAAAATCTTTAACTGATAAACCATAATCTCCGGCATGTTTAAGATATTCAAATACTTGAGCAGATTTTAATAATGCTTTTGTTGGAATACAACCCCAATTTAAACAAACCCCACCCAAACTTTCTTTTTCAATAATAGCGGTTTTAAAACCCAATTGCGAAGCTCTAATAGCAGTAACATACCCACCAGGACCACTTCCAAGAACTATAATATCGTATTTACTCATGTGTTAAATTTTAGGTTACGAATTTACGAAATCGGATTTGAATAAAGAATTAAGAACACGCTAAATTTACATCTTTATACTACCTTTGCTTTATAAGTTTTATTTATGAACATACCAAAATCTAGTTACCCAAGAGTCGTTATTATAGGAGGCGGATTTGCAGGTGTTGCGCTGGCAAAAAAATTATCAAAACAAGAAGTGCAAGTCGTGCTTCTGGATAAGCATAATTACCATACATTCCAACCGCTTCTATATCAAGTATCTACAGGTGGTCTAGAGCCAGACTCCATTGCTTACCCCATACGGAAAATTTTAAAAGATTTTCCCAATTTCTATTTCCGTTTAACAAACGTAAACGAAATAGATATTAAAAAAAACAAAGTTATAGCCGATATTGGTGATTTGAAGTTTGATTATTTAGTAGTTGCCTCAGGCTCTAAAACCAATTTTTTCGGAAATTCAGATATTGAAAAATACAGTATGGCTATGAAAACCATACCACAATCATTAAATCTAAGAAGTTTAATACTAGAGAATTTTGAAGAAGCGTTATTAACATCCGATTTGCATGAGCGAAATGCTTTAATGAATTTTGTAATTGTTGGAGGAGGACCAACGGGTGTTGAGCTAGCTGGCGCATTAGCCGAGATAAAACGAGGTATTTTACCAAAAGACTATCCCGATTTAGATACACGTTCAGTTCAAATAAATATTATTCAATCTAGCGACTGCATTTTAAAAGGAATGAGCGATCAAGCCTCCAAAAAAGCAGAAGATTTTTTAGAAAAATTAGGGGTAAATATTTGGAAAAATATTAGAGTTACTAATTATGACGGAAAAACAGTTACTACCAATACGGATTTAACATTTGAAGCGGCCACGGTAGTTTGGGCAGCAGGTGTAAAGGGCGCTACTATTAAAGGACTGGATGCTGAAGAATTTGTAACCAGAGGCAATAGGCTTTTGGTAAACGAATTTAACCAAATAAAAGGCTATAAAAATATATTTGCTATTGGTGATATTGCTAGTTTGATAAGCGAGGAATTCCCAGATGGATACCCCATGATGGCGCAACCCGCAATACAGCAGGGAGACCAGTTGGGTCATAATTTATTGAAATTAATTGAAGATAAACCCATGAAGCCTTTTGTATACACAGATAAAGGTTCTATGGCAACTATAGGTAGAAATAAGGCCGTGGTAGATTTAAAAAATTTCAAATTCCAAGGAATTTTTGCGTGGTACGTTTGGATGTTTGTACACTTATTTTTCTTAATAGGGTTCAGAAACCGCATGATAGTTTTTATAAATTGGGTTTATAATTATGTGCGGTTTGATAGAGAAGCACGATTAATCATCAGACCATTTAAAAAGAAATTAAAAGCATAATTTTCTTGGGCGAGTTGCCATAAAAATGGCAAACAGGCTTTCACTACTCGCTCCCTCCCTTATCGGGGAGCTCAAACAAACCGTTCAATCCTTCTCGCAGGGCATGTTTGCTATTTTAAATTCTAAAGAATAGGTTGTTACTTTCTATTTCAATCTTTCACACAAACTCTCTTATTGTCAAAAAAACTGACTGTGAACTGAAACTTAAAACATCAACACATTACATATCATCTGTAAAATGGCGGCTCTCCTTTTCTTTACTAAATTTATCTTTATTATATTTTTCCGAATCACCTTTTGGTATAGAAAGTGATTGCCATTCTTTACCTTTTAAAACCTTTCCTAAAAACACAATTTGCCCAACGTGATAAGCGTAGTGTGTTAATTGTCTATGTATAGCTTCAATTACGGTATGCCCTTGGTTTCTAATGTAAATTATAGTTTCCAAATCGTTTTCTGTTAGTGGTTTTAAGGCATTAAATAAACAGCCCCAGCCTTTATTCCAATCATCAATAAGTTCATCTTTTGTGGTGTAAGTATCTTCAAATTCTCGCTCACGATGTCGCCACTCTTTTTCCCCATCTTCATTTAAAAAGTCAGTCCATCGGCTTAACATATTGCCGACCAAATGTTTAATTATTATAGAAATGGAATTAGCATCATCAGCAATATCATTCTGTAGGTCTTCAAAACTTAATTGATTAAAGGTTTTATCACCTAAACTTTTATAATATTTAAATTGCTTAATGATGCTTACTAAATAGCTACTCATTTTCTTTCTTAAAATCGATGCTCACAGAATTCACACAATAGCGCGTCCCAGTTTCGGTAGGGCCATCGTTAAAAACATGACCCAAATGCCCACCACAATTGGAGCAAACTATTTCGGTGCGTGTCATACCGTTAGTTTTATCTAAAACATATTCAACCGTACCTTTTATCGATTCATCAAAACTAGGCCAGCCACAGTGGGCATCAAATTTGCTATTACTTTCAAATAGTTTTTGTCCGCAGCCTTTACAAACATACGTACCATCATCAAAAGTTAAGTTAAATTTTCCAGTGTGGGGTCTTTCAGTGCCTTTCTGTCTTAGTATTCTATATTCTTCATCGTTGAGTACTTTGCGCCACTCGTCTTCAGTTTTATTTACTTTGTAATTATTCATTTTCTGGTATAAATTTTAATGAAACACCATTAATACAGTGTCTTTTTCCTGTTGTTTCTTTCGGACCATCATTAAAAACATGCCCCAAGTGTCCGCCACAAGTGGCACAATGTTCTTCATCCCTGCTATAGCCTAACTTAGAGTCTGTTCCATAAGCTACGTTACCTTCAATCTCTCTATCAAAACTTGGCCAACCTGTACCAGAATCAAATTTATGTTCACTTTTAAATAAAGGTGTTTCACAAGCTGCACAAACATAAGTACCATCTTTATAATTTTTATTTAAAGGACTTGAAAATGGGCGTTCAGTTCCAGCTTCTCTTAGTACATAATATTCTTTTTCAGTAAGTTGGGCTTTCCATTCCGCTTCAGTTTTTTGAACTTCAAAAGTTTCTGTAGCTTCTTTTTTTGTTTTTTGAGCTGATGAAATACAGCTAATTAGAGTTGCAAGGGTAAATAGTACTAATAAATTTTTCATAAATTTTTTCTTTTTTTGTCGTAAAAATATCTAAGACATAACGTTTCAATCTTAAAATATTAAGATATAATAAATTTTTTAAATGAGTTATAATTTATTTGATTATCATTAAACGAACTACTTTAAATTGCATAGTTTTACACTTGTAAATTGACTGGTAAATAGTTTATGAGTCTAAGTAAATAAAGGTATGATTTTTGTATTTTTATGATTAATTAAAATTGATAATTATGAAACTAAATAAAACTATAATAATATTAGCTATTGGGATGTTGGTGCTTGCTTGTGCTACCAATCCTTTTACAGGTAAAAAAACCATGGCTTTAGTACCTAATTCACAATTATTTCCAACGGCATTTGCACAGTACAATCAGTTTTTAAATGAAAATAAAGTTGTTACAGGTACAAAAGATGCAGAAATGATAACCAGAGTGGGGCAGAGAATTGCTGTGGCGTCAGAACGTTGGTTGAATGCCAACGGTCACCAAGGTTATTTAAATGATTATAAATGGGAGTATAACTTAGTTAAAGATGAAACTGTTAATGCTTGGTGTATGCCTGGAGGAAAAATTGTGTTTTATACAGGCATTTTACCAATTGCACAAAATGAAACAGGTGTTGCTGCTATTATGGGGCACGAGGTTGCACATGCACTGGCTAACCATGGTCAACAACGTATGAGTGCTGCTTATGTACAACAAGGTTTGGCTATTGCTGGAAATGTGGCTATTAAAGATGAACAATCAAGAAATGCGTTTAACCAATATTATGGTGTTGGTTCTCAAGTTTTAGGAATGCTGCCATTTAGTAGAAGTCATGAAACTGAGGCAGATCAAATAGGTCTATACTTAATGGCTGTTGCTGGTTATAACCCATATGAGGCTGCTGAATTATGGAAGCGCATGAAAGCAAATAGTGCTGCTAGTGGACAAGCACCACCAGAGTTTTTAAGTACTCACCCATCAAATGATACAAGAATTAATAATTTAACAAAATGGGCACCTGTAGCTAAGGCAGAGGCTGAAAAATTTGGTGTTACTTCATTTAGATAATTACTAGATTGTAAATAAAAATATTTAACTATTTTAGAAGCTGCCAATTAAAGGCAGCTTTTTTTTATGAGAAAATTAAAGAAGGGAAGTAAAAAACTTCTAAATGCCTGGGCGTTTTATGATTGGGCAAACTCCGTTTATACATTAACCATTGCATCATCAATATTCCCCATTTTTTATTCTGCCTTATTTATTTCTGAGATTAAATCAATTTCTGCTTTTGGAATCAATTTCAAAAGCACCGCTTTAATCACATTTGTTACAGCTTTCACTTTCTTAATTGTCGCTATTACATCGCCTATTCTTTCTGGAATTGCTGATTATGTAGGTAACAAAAAGAATTTTATGAAGTTTTTTTGTTATATAGGTAGTGCAGGATGTATAGGTTTATATTGGTTTAGTTTAGACCGTATTTACCTCAGTATATTGTTTTATTTTATGGGACTTATCGGATATTGGGGTAGTTTGGTTTTTTATAATTCTTATTTGCCAGATATAGCATTTTCTGAGCAACAAGACCGTATTAGTGCCAAAGGGTTTTCATTAGGATATTTTGGAAGTGTACTTTTATTGATTTTGAATTTAGTTATGGTCATGAGTCAAGATGATGGAGCATCCAAAATGCATATGATGCGATATTCATTTATCACTGTAGGTATTTGGTGGGCATTATTTAGTCAATACTCATTTTATTGGTTGCCAAAAGGAACATCTTCTGGTCATAAAGTCACTAAAGCAATATTGTTTAATGGGTTGAGAGAATTACAACAAGTTTGGAAACAATTAAAATCAAACTTAAGATTAAAACGTTATCTATACGCCTTTTTTGTATTTAGTATGGCTGTGCAAACTATTATGCTTGTTGCAGTATACTTTGGTGAAGAAGAAATAGCATGGGGTACTGATGATGCAAAAACAACAGGATTAATAGGCAGTATATTAATAATACAGCTAGTGGCCATTCTTGGTGCTTTTTTAACGTCTAAAGCTTCTGGTAAATGGGGGAATTTAAAAACATTAATTGTAGTAAATGGTATATGGATGTGTTTATGTTTTTATGCCTATTTTATGGTATCACCAATACAGTTTTATATAGCAGCAGGTCTTGTAGGCTTAGTTATGGGAGGCATACAATCTTTAGCACGGTCTACCTATTCAAAATTATTGCCAGATACTGAGGATACGACGTCTTACTTTAGTTTTTATGATGTAGCCGAAAAAATAGGGATTGTAATAGGAATGGTTATATTTGCCTTTATAGATCAAATCACGGGGAGTATGCGAAATGGCATTCTATTTTTATTTGTTTTCTTTTTAGCTGGAATTATTTTACTAACTAGGGTACCAAAAGAAAATTTCAAAAAATAAAAGAGACTTTCGAAAACGTAATTCCAGATGTTATTTTGAGCGCGGTCGGCAAACTTGTGGTTCTCTTTTTACTGTATTTTTACCTCGCTCAATGTAACAAAAGCTAGTTTCATACTTTAATATAATCTCTATTATTTAAACTATTCATTTTTGATTAACTAATTTTTTAAAACGTGTTACGCTTCCGTAATCAGAATCAATAGTTATGGTATTGTTTGATGCCCTATTCCCGTAATAACCTTGATAAAATTTATCTGATGAATCTTTTACTCCCTTTGTTATAGTTAAATTGTTACTCTCTCTCAATGAAGCATAGTCCAAATCAATAGTAAAGTTGAAAATATAATTTGGAGCATATTCTATTTTGATACCTTTGTAATTGGATTTAATGGTGATATTACCTGCACTCTCCGTTATACGATTTATTTTAATCGATCTAAAATCAGTTTTTAATGTTACGTTTTTATATACCTCATCAATTACAGCAGTTAAATAGTCACCATTTCCAACAATATTATATGCTTTTTCTATTTTCATCGAGCTGTTATCACAATTATAATCTATATTCCAGTAATGTTAATTTTTGAATTTGTGTAATCTGCATGTATTTCACCACTTTTTATACACTCAAAATAAAAGCTTTTTGTATAATTAAAATTTAAAAATATTACCATCAGCCATTAATTCTTTGGTTGTTTTTCTACCATAATCGCAATTAATTTCTGCTTTACCTTATAGTTTATTTAGATTGATATTTCCATAATTATTATTGAGATGTACGTTTCTTGAAATTGGCATCTTTTAAACGTTCCAATTTTGTAAAAGACATTAAAAAAGAGTCTTGCATAATATTTTCTGCTTCAACATTGCTTTTTTACAATTCTTAAACAACTGTTATACATGGCTTTGTTATATCTGTTATAAATTTCCAATTGCGACGATTGATTTCCAGATTTACAAAGGGTAACGAGTTGCTCGGTATTTCATATGGTTGGCGCAAAAAAACAAATGGTTATTATAAAGAGGTATGTTCTATTTAAATTTGAAACCTTTCTTTAAAATAAATAAAATTATTTAGGCGTTTCCCCGAAAAGGGGGTCGGGCTTTACGTTGCAATCTTTTGTTCGTGCCTCACAAAAGGATTTCCACTGCTATCCCTAACGCGGGTATTTTTGCTAATAGCTGTAAAATCAACAAGTAAAAATTTTCCACCAAGCTTAAATAAAAAAAATCCTACTTTTAATTTGAAAAGTAGGATTTTAAGTAAGTTTTTCATTGAAATTTTAAGACTCTGCGGGCTTTTCAGCTTTTATAATTGAAATTTCTAATTCCTCAGTTTTCTTATCTAAATCAATTTTTATGTTATCACCGTCTTGCAGATTAGATGCTACAATTTCTTCAGCTAAGGCATCTTCAACATATTTTTGAATGGCTCTTTTTAAAGGTCGAGCGCCATATTGCTTATCAAAACCTTTTTCAGCAATATAGTCTTTAGCACTATCAGTTAATGTTAAAATATAGCCTAAACCTTTTATTCTTGTCAATAATTTTTCAAGTTCAATATCGATAATTTTATTAATATCTTCTTTTTCTAAAGCATTAAAAACTACAACATCATCAATCCGGTTTAAAAATTCTGGAGCAAAAGATTTTTTAAGTGCATTTTCAATTATACCTCGTGCATTCGAATCTTCTTGAGCTTTTTGAGAAGCCGTTCCAAAACCTATACCTGTACCGAAATCTTTTAATTTACGAGCACCAATATTTGAGGTCATGATTATGATGGTATTTCTAAAATCAATCTTTCTTCCTAAGCTATCGGTTAAATATCCATCATCTAAAACCTGTAAAAGCATATTAAATACATCAGGATGTGCTTTTTCAATTTCATCTAAAAGTATAACGGCGTAAGGTTTACGTCTCACTTTTTCAGTTAGTTGCCCACCTTCTTCATAACCTACATAACCTGGAGGTGCACCAATTAATCTCGAAATAGCAAATTTTTCCATGTACTCACTCATATCGATACGAACTAGAGAATCTTCGCTATCAAATAATTCACGAGAAAGCACTTTTGCTAACTGTGTTTTACCAACACCAGTTTGGCCTAAAAATATAAATGAGCCAATGGGTTTATTAGGATCTTTAAGTCCCGCACGGTTACGTTGTATGGCTTTAACAACCTTAGCAACAGCTTCATCTTGCCCAATTACTTTTCCTTTTATAAGGTTAGGTAATTCTGCAAGTTTATTAATTTCTGTTTGCGCAATTCTATTTACAGGCACACCTGTCATCATTGATACTACATCAGCAACATTATCTTCTGTTACAATTTCACGATGTTGTTTGGTATCCTCTTCCCATTTTTCTTGAGCTATAGCTAATTCTTTTTCTATACGTTTTTCATCATCACGAAGTTTAGCGGCTTCCTCATATTTTTGCTTTCTAACAACAGCATTTTTAGTTTCTTTTATATCTTCCAGCTGCTTTTCGAGTTCAATAATTTGTTTTGGTACATCAATATTGGTAATATGAACTCTAGATCCCGCTTCATCTAAAGCATCAATAGCTTTGTCTGGTAAAAAACGTTCCGTCATATATCTACTCGTTAATTTCACACAGGCCTCTATAGCTTCTGGCGTGTAATCAACATTGTGGTGCTCTTCGTATTTACCTTTAATATTATTAAGTATTTCGATAGTTTCTTCAATAGTAGTTGGCTCTACAATTACTTTTTGGAAACGGCGCTCTAAAGCACCATCTTTTTCGATATATTGCCTATATTCATCTAAAGTTGTTGCGCCAATACATTGAATTTCACCGCGCGCTAAGGCAGGTTTAAACATATTTGAAGCATCTAGGCTTCCAGTGGCACCACCAGCACCAACAATGGTGTGAATTTCATCAATAAAAAGAATAACATCATCATTTTTTTCAAGCTCGTTCATAACAGCTTTCATGCGTTCTTCGAATTGCCCACGATATTTTGTTCCAGCAACTAAACTGGCCAAATCTAAAGTTACTACACGCTTATTAAAAAGGATTCTAGAGACTTTTCTTTTAACAATTCTAAGGGCTAAGCCTTCAGCAATTGCAGATTTACCTACGCCTGGTTCTCCAATTAAGAGTGGATTATTTTTCTTTCTTCTACTTAAAACTTGTGACACCCGTTGTATTTCTTTTTCTCTACCAACAACTGGATCAAGTTTACCTTCTTCAGCCATAGCTGTTAAATCGCGTCCAAAATTATCTAAAACGGGGGTTTTAGACTTCTTATTAGATTTTCCCGCGGGTGCATTAAAAATATTATCTTTAGTTGAGTCGTCTTCAGGATTGGAATCATCATCCTGAAACTCAGCTTTTGGTTCTATGTAACTATTATCGTTCGTAATCATAAGTTTAAATTGTTCTTTAACATTATCATAGTCAACTTTCAGCTTATTTAAAAGCTTTGTAGTGGGGTCGTTCTCATTTCTCAAAATACAAAGCAATAAATGCGCCGTATTAATAGAAGTACTTTGAAATAGTTTAGCTTCTAAAAAAGTGGTTTTTAAAGCACGTTCTGCTTGCCGTGTTAAGTGTAAATTCTTTTTTTGATTAGAGGTAATTGAGATGTTAGGATTAGCGGGACTCAATATTTCTACTTTACGTCTCAAATGATTTAAATCAACATCTAAGGCATTTAATATATTTATTGCTTTGCCGTCACCATCTCGCAAAAGTCCAAGCATTAAGTGTTCAGTACCAATAAAATCATGACCTAAACGCAATGCTTCTTCTTTGCTATAAGCTATAACATCTTTTACTCTTGGGGAAAAATTATCATCCATATTCGTGTCCTTTCTGCATTAAAAATAGTAAAACATTTTACTAAAGGCAAAAACTATACCTTATTTTATGTGTAAAATGCTAATTGACGAAAAAAACTTTATAAAATCAAAACTTTTAAGGCCATACTTATTAACTAAAAAACATCTAGCAATTGTTAATAAAAAACACGAAAAATCCCCTTCGATAGTCCTGCCATGACTATTGAAATAGTTATATTAGCATGTTTTGAAATATTGATAAAAATTAAACTAAATTTTATATGGCAGAAGGAGAAAAATTGATTCCTATTAATATTGAAGATGAGATGAAATCGGCTTACATTGATTATTCAATGTCCGTCATTGTGTCACGTGCGTTACCAGATGTTAGAGATGGTTTAAAACCAGTTCACAGACGTGTACTTTATGGTATGCACGAATTGGGTATTAGAGCTAACTCAGCGCACAAAAAATCGGCAAGAATAGTTGGAGAAGTTTTAGGAAAGTATCACCCCCATGGCGATACTTCTGTGTACGATGCCATGGTGCGTATGGCTCAGGAATGGAGTTTGCGTTATATGCTTGTTGATGGGCAGGGTAACTTTGGGTCTATAGACGGAGATAGTCCCGCAGCAATGCGTTACACCGAGGCACGTATGAAAAAAATATCTGAAGACATGTTGGCAGATATTGAAAAAGAAACGGTAGATCATAAATTAAATTTTGATGATACGCTTCAAGAACCAACAGTGTTACCAACGCGAATTCCCGGGCTTTTAGTTAATGGAGCCTCAGGTATTGCAGTAGGAATGGCAACCAATATGCCGCCACATAATTTAACTGAAGTGGTAAATGGCACTATTGCTTATATTGAGAATAATAATATTGAAATTGATGAGCTTATACAACACGTAAAAGCTCCAGATTTTCCAACAGGTGGAACTATTTATGGTTATGATGGTGTAAAAGAAGCATTTCAAACAGGACGTGGTCGTATCGTGATGCGCGCAAAAGCCATTATAGAAGAAGTTGCTGGTCGTGAATGTATTATTGTTACTGAGATTCCTTACCAAGTGAATAAAGCAGATATGATTAAAAAAACTGCTGATTTGGTGAATGAAAAGAAAATGGATGGTATCGCTACTATACGTGACGAATCTGATAGGAATGGTATGCGTATTGTTTACGTTTTAAAACGTGATGCTATTCCTAATATCGTACTAAATAAATTATACAAATATACGGCATTACAGTCTTCATTTAGTGTCAATAATATTGCCTTAGTTAATGGTCGACCAAGATTGCTTAACTTAAAAGAATTAATTCATTATTTCGTTGAACACAGGCATGAAGTTGTTGTTAGGCGAACAACTTACGAGTTGCGTAAAGCTGAAGAGCGCGCGCACATCTTAGAGGGTTTGATTATTGCTTCAGATAATATTGACGAAGTTATTAAAATTATCAGAGCATCTTCAAATGCCGATGAAGCTAGAGAAAACTTAATTTCACGCTTTAAACTTTCAGAAATACAAGCCAAAGCTATTGTGGAGATGCGTTTGCGTCAGCTTACAGGTTTAGAGCAGGATAAATTACGTACAGAGTTCGATGAGTTAATGATTACCATCGAAGATTTAAAAGATATTTTAGATAAGAAAGATCGCAGAATGGATATCATTAAAAGCGAACTTGAGGTTGTTAGAGAAAAATATGGCGATGAGCGTCGTTCAGTCATTGAATATGCTGGGGGCGATTTAAGTATTGAAGATATGATTCCTAATGAAAAAGTAGTCATTACAATCTCGCATGCTGGTTATATTAAACGCACCTCTCTTACCGAATATAAAACACAAAACAGAGGAGGTGTTGGCCAAAAAGCATCAACGACGCGTAATGAAGATTTCTTAGAACATTTATTTGTGGGTACTAATCACCAATATATGTTGTTCTTTACTCAAAAAGGTAAATGTTTCTGGATGCGTGTTTACGAAATTCCTGAAGGTAGTAAAACATCAAAAGGAAGAGCTATTCAAAATCTAATTAATATTGAGCAAGATGATAAAGTCATGGCATTCATTTGTACTCAAGATTTAAAAGATGAGGACTATATCAATAGTCACTATGTGATTATGGCTACTAAAAAAGGACAAGTTAAAAAAACATCACTTGAACAATACTCGCGACCAAGAACTAATGGTATCAATGCTATTACAATAAAAGAAGATGATGTTTTACTAGAAGCTAAATTAACCACAGGTGAAAGTCAGGTTATGCTAGCATTAAAATCGGGTAAAGCCATTCGTTTTGAAGAAGCTAAAACGCGACCTATGGGGCGTGGAGCTTCGGGTGTAAGAGGTATTCGCTTACAAAATGAGAAAACAGATGAAGTTATAGGCATGATTGCCGTAGATGATATGGGTAGCGATATACTTGTGGTGTCTGAAAACGGTTATGGAAAACGTTCAAGCTTGGAAGATTATAGAATTACTAATCGTGGAGGAAAAGGCGTTAAAACTATATCCATCACAGAAAAAACGGGTAACTTAGTATCTATAAAAAATGTAACAGATGAGGATGATTTAATGATTATTAATAAATCTGGAATAGCCATTCGCATGGCTGTTGAAGATTTAAGAGTTATGGGTAGAGCTACTCAAGGCGTTAAATTAATAAACCTTAAAGGAAATGATTCTATCGCAGCTGTTGCCAAAGTGATGCATGATGAAGAAGAAGTTGATGATGCTGAAACTACTGAAAACACTGATATTTTAGAGGGTGGCACAACTCTTGATAATATTGAAGACGACAATAACACTGAAAATTAAATTTAATATTACTAAAAATGAAAAAACAAATTATTATAGCTTTAATGCTTTCAATCAGTGCATTTTCATTTGCACAAAAAAAAGAATTGAGAACGGTAGAGAAAGCTATTAAATCTGAAAATTATGCTGAGGCAAAATCAGCTTTAAAACAGGTAGAAGCTTTAATGTCTGCTATGGATGATGAACAAAAAGATGAATACCATTATCTTAAAGCTCAGGCAATGTATGCGGGAGGAAAAGGTTCTGCCAAAGATATGGATGAAGCTTTGGAAAGCCTTAATCAGGTAAAAAGAGAATTCAAGTCTGAAATAGCTGAATTAAAAACTAAAATGACAAACAGCTTGCTGAAAAAGGGTAATGATGCTTATGAGAAAAAAGATTATTCAACGGCTTCTAAATTTTTCGAAAAGTCATATAGATTAAAGGAATCTGATACATTATTTCTTTATTACGCAGCGGCAACAGCTATAAACGTTCAAGAGTATGATAGAGCCTTAAGTTTATACGAAGAACTTAGAGAATTAGGATACACAGGTATTGAAACAGAACATTTTGCAACAAATGCAGAAACTGGCGAGGAAGAGGTTTTGGATAAAAATACTCTTGATTTATATGTTAAGGCTAAAAGCCATATTAAACCAGGTAAGCGCAAAACAGATTCAAAAAAACCAGAAATAGTAAAAAATATTGCTCTTATTTATGTTAATAATGGAGATAACGAAAAGGCACTTGCTGCTATGAAAGCAGCGCGAGAGCAAAGTCCTGATGACGTAAATTTAATACTTACAGAAGCTAATGTTCATTATAAAATGGGCAATACTGAGGAGTTCAAAGGTCTTTTACAGAAAGCGACCCAAATGGATCCTAAAAACTCAGAATTACAATATAACTTAGGGGTTATAGCTGCAGAATCAAATCAGCCAGAAGAAGCAAAAATGCATTATGAAAAAGCTATCGAACTAAATCCAGAATATGTTAATGCCTATATAAATTTATCTGCATTGGTATTACAAAGAGAGCAACCGCTTGTTGAGGAAATGAATAATTTGGGTTCTTCAAAAGCAGATAATAAACGTTATGATGAGTTAAGAGATGAACGTCAAAATCTTTATAAAAAAGCGATTCCATATTTATCTAAAGCTCTAGAAATTGATGCTAAAAACATTAATGCAGCTAAAACCTTAATGAACATTTATAGTATTATAGGTGAAACAGAGAAATTTAAAGCCATAAAAGTGAAAGTTGAAGCTTTAGAAAGTAGTAATTAATAATTATAATTTTTCTATAAATAAAAAAGTCGCTATTAGCGACTTTTTTATTTATATTATTTTTTTTATAACTCTAAGCTTATGTGTATGTATGTGTGTATCCACATTATAAATACCGGAATGATCTAATCTATCAATTCTCACCTTGCCATGGGCATGAATGATATAATTGTCTTTCATGATAATACCAACATGGGTAATAAGGCCTTCATTATTATCAAAAAAAGCTAAGTCTCCAGGTTCACTTTCTTCAATAAAACTTAGAGCTTCACCCTGAGTTGCTTGTTGCGAAGCATCTCTTAATAATTTGTAACCATTAAGTTTATAAACCATTTGAGTAAATCCAGAACAGTCTATTCCAAAAGGCGTTTTCCCCCCCCATTGATAAGGAGCATTTAAATATATAAAAGCTGTTTGAATTAAGTTTTCTTTTTGTTTTTTACCTTCAACGAAATTACCATCATGCGAATGATTTAAAATGGATAAGCCATTTAAAGAAGAACCCAATAGAACGGGGTGTAATTGGTCGTTTTTATCTTGAATTAATTCAACTAAATCAAATGATAATTTAGGGGCTTTTTTGTTTAAGGATTTATAGTGCTCTTCGTTAATTTCGAAACATTGTTTATTGTCAACCCAGCCTTCATATGAATCAAAAGCTAATCTTATTTTGTTCCAATTTTTACGTTGTTCTAATATTTTAAAAATTTCACCATATAATACTTGAGATACAAGTTCACTGGTATCAGAAGGTTCATTTCTAAGAGGAACAATACTTAAGTTACAAATTCCGTATTGCATTAATAAATGATCGTCGTTAAATATTTAAAAATGAAAATGGTCTTTAATTCATTTGAGTTTTTACCACATATTATCACTGAATGCTAATAACTATTGATCACGTTCTATAACGATAGCTGATGCACCACCGCCGCCATTACAAATAGCTGCAGCACCAATTTTAGCATTATTTTGTTCTAAAACATTCAACAGGGTGATTAAAATCCTCACACCTGAACAACCTAAGGGGTGCCCGAGTGATACAGCACCACCATTTACATTTACATTATTATCATTCAGTCCAAGAATTTCTATATTAGCTAAACCTACCACTGAAAATGCCTCATTAAATTCAAAATAATCAACATCATCAATACTAATTCCAGCTTTATTCAAGGCTTTTGGAAGTGCTTTTGCTGGAGCTGTAGTAAACCACTCAGGTTCATGGGCAGCATCGGCATAACTTTTTATAGTGGCTAGAGGTTTTAATTCCAACTCTTTAGCTTTGTCTTTACTCATCAATATCACAGCACCGGCACCATCATTTATAGTGGATGCATTTGCGGCAGTAACAGTTCCGTCTTTAGTAAATGCTGGACGCAATTGCGGAATTTTATCTATTCTTACATTCTTAAATTCTTCATCTTCAACAATTATAATAGGCTCACCTCTACGCTGAGGTACTTCAACAGGTACTACTTCGTTATTAAATTTACCAGCTTCCCAAGCTGCTGCAGAACGTTTGTAGGATTGTATGGCAAAGGCATCTTGATCTTCTCTTGAAAAATCATATTTATGAGCACAAGCATCTGCACAAACACCCATGGCATTCTCATCATAAGCATCCACTAAACCATCTTTCTGCATGCCATCAATTAAACTTGTAGAACCAAATTTAGTGCCCGTTCTGGCATACAAATAATGAGGAATTAAGCTCATGTTTTCCATTCCACCAGCTACTATAATATTAGCATCTCCCAGGGCTATACTTTGTGCTGCTTGCATAACGGCTTTCATACCAGAAGCACATACTTTATTTATTGTTGTGCAAGGCACTGTATTTGGAATACCTGAATAAATAGCTGCTTGTCTTGCAGGGGCTTGACCAGTTCCTGATTGAACGACATTGCCCATTAAAACTTCGTCAACCAACTCTGGTTTTAAATTAATTTTATCTAAAGCACCTTTTATGGCTATTGAGCCTAGTTTAGGAGCACTAATGGTAGACAATCCTCCCATAAAACTTCCTATTGGCGTTCTTGCTGCAGATACGATAACAACTTCTCTACTCATCACACAATTGTTTAGTTTAGTATAGGCGAAAATAATGATTTTTTGGTAAAAATATATAAGATTCCTTTATTATAAAAAATGGAGAACGCCCATAATTTTATTACATTTGATTTACTTAATGAATTAAATGAAAGACTTTATAAATAAACTTTACAGAAACCACGCCTTAATATATAAAGTGCTTTTGTTTATAAGTACTACTTTTTTAATCGTGTATTTATTTCCAAAAAGCGGAAAGTTTAAATATAATTTTGAAAAAGGTAAACCATGGCAATCTGAAAGTTTACAAGCACCTTTTGATTTTGCTATTAAAAAAACTGAAGAAGAAATAAATGCCGAAAAGAAAACTATTAGAGACAATGCAGTATTGTATTTCAATATAAAAAAAACCATTGTTGATAGTGTATTTCAGGCGTATAAAACTGAATTTAGTGAAGGTTTCCCTGACTCTATTTCTAACAAACAACGAAACAGTTTATACAAGGCCGGAGAAAATGTTATCTCAGAGCTATATAAGTTTGGTGTTTTAGCAGAAAGTTATGATTTCGTAGATGATAGAACGGTAGTGCTATTAGATGGTAGGGTAGAAACTAAACAAACTATCTTTTTGAATTTGATAGATCAAAACGATATTATTTCTACTATAGATAACGTTTTAAATAATCTTAATTTAAATAAATATAAAACAGATTTTGTAGCCTTATTTTTTGATTTAATAGAGCCCAATCTAACTTATGATAAATCTTTTACTGAAAAAGTTTTAGAAGAAGAATTGAACAAAATATCTTATGCTCGAGGAAGTATAGAAAAAGAAACACTAATTGTTTCTAAAGGCGAAGTGGTTGAAGGTGATAAATTTCAAATTTTACAATCTTTAAAATCTGAATATGAATCTCAGATATGGAGCAAATCTAATTATAACTGGATACTTTTTGCTTATACACTATTGGTGGCATTGGCACTTTTGATGTTGTTACTTTTTTTAAGAAAATATAGACTTTCTGTTTTTGAGAATAACACAAAAGTTACTTTTATTTTCTTTAATATATTACTGATGGTATTCCTTACTACTTTAGTAATAAATTATAATTCTAAATATATCTACGTTGTTCCTATTTGTGTTTTACCGTTAGTATTTAAAGCATTTTTTGATGCAAGATTGGGTTTGTTTGCGCACGTTATAACCGTACTGCTGCTTGGGTTTGTCGTTCCAAATAGTTATGAGTATATGTTCTTACAAATCATTGCAGGTATTGTTACTATTCTTACGGTTTCCGAACTTTATAAACGAGCCAATTTATTTATTTCAGTTGGTCAAATAACGATAATATATATTGTAGCTTACTTTGCTTTTTTTGTAATTCATGAAGGAACTGTTAAAACCATTGAGTGGACGGTATTTGGATTATTTGTACTTTGTGGATTAGCCACTTTATTTGTACAACCCTTAATATATGCTTACGAAAAATTATTTGGATTAGTATCCGATGTATCACTACTAGAATTATCTGATACCAATTCAAAACTCCTAAAAGAATTATCAAATACAGCACCTGGTACGTTTCACCATTCACTAAATGTAGCAAATTTAGCTGAAGCGTCAGCTAATGAAATTGGCGCTAACGCCATGTTAGTAAGGGTAGGGGCTTTATATCACGACATTGGTAAAATGAAGAATCCAACTTATTTTACTGAAAATCAATCCACGGGTATTAATCCTCATGATGAGTTATCTTCGAAGGAAAGTGCAAGAATTATTACAGATCATGTCATTGAGGGTATAGAAATAGCTAAAAAAAATAATCTTCCGGATCGTGTTATAGATTTTATACGAACACATCATGGTACAAGTGTGGTATATTATTTTTATATGCAGGAGAAAAATAATTTTGATACTGTAAATAAATTAGATTTTAGTTACCCTGGTCCAAAACCATTTAGTAAAGAAACAGCCATATTAATGATGTGTGATAGTATAGAAGCAGCATCAAAAAGCTTAAAAGAACCTACATCTACTAAAATAGATGCGTTTGTAGAGAATATTATTGATAAACAAATAGAAGAAGAGCAATTCTTAAATGCCAACATTACTTTTAAAGAGATTCAATCTATAAAAAAAGTACTAAAACTCAAGCTTGCAAATATTTACCATTTGCGTATTGAATATCCTGAATAATTTTTACAAAAAAGTAAATAAAATAGTTGCGCTCTTATAAAAGATGAATTACATTTGCATCCGCATTTAAATTGTGAAGTTCATTAAAAAGGAGAGGTGCCTGAGTGGCCGAAAGGAACGGTTTGCTAAATCGTCGTACCCCAAAAGGGTACCCGGGGTTCGAATCCCCGTCTCTCCGCAATTTTTTTAATTTTGATAACCAAATCGGGGTGTAGCGTAGCCCGGTTATCGCGCCGCGTTTGGGACGCGGAGGTCGCAGGTTCGAATCCTGCCACCCCGACAAAATAGTATATCAATCTATATCAAAAACCTGTTAATCGTATGATTTACAGGTTTTTTCATTTTTAAGGGTATCAAATAAATGTAAATAATACTGTTAAAAAGGACAACAAATCGGATAACAAATTCATTTTAGTAAAGTGTTGACCGAATTGTTAAAATTCAATGATTAGTTGGTAGAATAAATGTATCTTTAAAGTGATTTGACTTTCGTCTGGTAATAAAACAAGTATTAACAAAAAGACGAAAACATGAAAACAACAGCAACTTTCAGCATTTTGTTCTGGGCAGATTTTTCCAGAGCAAAAAAAAACCAAGCCTCCATGTACGTAAGAATCACGGTTAATGGTAAACGTGCAACCATTAGTTTAAAACGAAAAGTTCCCGTATCCGATTGGGATGTTCATAAGGGAAGATCCAGAGGCACTAACCAAAAAGCTAGAATACTTAATGACTATTTAGAAGAAGTAAATAGCAGCATTTTTAAAAGCTATCAAGATTTAAAGCTCGAACATAAGCTTATAACCTCCCAAGCGATAAAAGCAAGGTATCTGGGAGAAGATGAGCAAAACCATTCCGTTAGTGATATAATAGACTATCATAAAGAAGATATGGAAGGCAAATTAAAATGGGGCACTCAAAAAAACTACTATACCACACAAAAGTATATCTCAAAATTTCTATTGGAGAACTACAAGACCACCGATATATATTTGCAAGAACTCGATTATAATTTCATAATCAAATTTGAAAAATATCTAAGGGGTTATATGCCAAAGGATCATCAAAAACCAATGGGCAATAATACGGTCATGAAACATATTGAACGGTTTAGAAAACTGATAAACCTAGCATTTAAACTGGGATGGATAGAACGTGACCCTTTTGTTAATTTCAAAGCCCAATTTATAAAAACGGAAAGAGGGTTTTTAAGTTTATATGAATTGAAAGCAGTAGAGGAGAAGCAATTCACGATTGAACGGTTGCAATTGGTCAAAGACCTGTTTGTGTTCAGTTGTTATACCAGTTTAAGCTATATAGATGTCATTAATTTAACGGAAGATAATATTAGTATAGGCATCGATGGCGAATTATGGATTTATTATAAACGAGAGAAAACAACCAAGTTCATAAGAATCCCGTTATTGCCACAGGCATTGGAAATTATAGAAAAATATAAAAGAAACATAAATTCAAAGCCATATGAAAGTCTGTTCCCAAAAATCTCAAACCAGAAACTGAATGCTTACCTCAAGGAAATCGCAGATTTGTGTCAAATCAAAAAGAACCTTACGTTCCATATAGCTAGACATACCTTTGCCACCACGGTAACTTTAAGTAATGGCATACCCATTGAAACGGTCTCAAAACTGTTGGGACATTCCAGAATATCAACTACTCAAATTTATGCCAAGGTTATTGAGCGCAAAGTGAGTGACGATATGAAAAAGCTAAGAGAACAGTTTTTGAATGCAAAAAATGATTCAAATAAGGTCTTTCAAAGTTTATAGGCCTTTCGATAGTAGCTTAAAAGTAAAAAGGGAATCGTTTTTAAATGATTCCCTTTTTCAATAGTATATTTTGTATCAAGTAATTTTATTTTTCTTTCATTAGCTTTTCTAAATACTCGATTTTATCTTGTTCAGCTTGCAATAAGCGTTCGTAGAGTTTTTTGTTTTCTTCGTATGTCTCAATAAGTTTATCCAATGGATTGAAAGTACAGTTGTTAGGATGAAAAGCACCTTGGCTATTGCTGAAACTATTATCATAAAAATTATTGAAGTAATTTATTGCTAATTCTTCCGAAAAATTCTTTATGGCTTCTTTGGTCACGCCTAAGGCTTTGGCTATGTCCTGGAGCTTATCCTCATCAACCTCTGGGGACTGCTCAATTTTCGAGACTGCCTGCTGGCTAATACCCAAAGCATCAGCAAGGGCTTCCTGCTTCATGCCTCGTAATTCACGAATCCGACTAATTTTCCGTCCTATGTGATTTGGTTTTGTGGCTGTTTCCATACTTCAAATATAGTGATTAATCCCATAAATATACAAGTAAAAAACAAGTTGCACCGAGTAAAATACAACTTGCTGTGGTTCGGTACTCAATGTCCAAATCGTTACTTTATATAAAAGCGAAAATTATGGAAGCAAAAATCAACAATCAAAGCATTCTAAACGACCCAAAGGAACTTGAAGGCGTAGTTTTAAAAATCTTTGAAGTGTTAGATGTAGAGCGTATTTATTTAAGCCAAAGCACAGAGGAAAACCCTTTTAGGTATAGAATGACCATTATAACAAACCTAATGCCTAGAGAAATTTCGACCCAAATACAACCTGTTTTCACAAACATTTTTGAGGACTACCCAGATTATAAATATTCTTTTTTCTCATTGCAATATGTCAATCAAGAATTACATCAGGGCAACCTGTATTTCCATAACCATTGTCAGGATAAATATTTAGTCTATAAAGATACAAGCTCTAACGCTCCTTGGGTTTTAAAAACTTTGAATTTAGAAAAGGTTTACCAAAAAGCAAAGACCAGATTTAAACGTGATTTATCCAAAATAAAGTCTTTTAAAAAAGGTGTAAAATTTTATATAAACCGAAAAGATTATCCACAAGCTGCGTTTATGGTTCACCAAACCTACGAACTGACCTATCGCATGTTAGAAAGCTTTATAACAGGATGCGTGAAAATATGTCATAGTATCAGCAACCATCAATGCTATGTTGAAGGCTATATTACCCCATTAAGAGGAACGTTTTCAAAAAACTTAGAAACAGATAAAACCTTATTAAAGTTGTTAGATGATGCCTATGCTTCATCCCGATATACGCATCATTACACCATTACAGAACAAGAATTGCAAACCCTAAACCTTAGATTATCACTCTTCATAAAAGAAGTTATTAGACTATTCAATCAAGAATTATTAAAGTTTCAAAACGAAGTGTATTACAATGCCACGAACATAACAGAAACCAACTGTCCGATTAAAAAACCAAAAAAGAACTCCAACAAAAACCATAAAAAACTTAAAAAGATTAAAGAATTAAGTAAAGAAAATTTTAAGCTATTAACCCCAATAGGAGGTAAGAGCGAAGCATATTATTTGAATTACGTTCGGGTATATGATTATATGGAGCTTTTCAGTACGTTAAAATCCATGCTCAATGTTAGCATTCTAGCCTTGGAAGACCAAAAAGACTTAACACTCCATATAAAGAATAAAGAATCAGATGTAAAAACTGTTTTAGAATTTGCAAAAAATCTAATTCCAATAGAAGAAGGCTATTTTTTAGATGAAATGCGAAATCTGATGTTATCGGATAAAGAATAATCAAACTATTATGAAAAAGAAATCAAAAAAAATCATTAGTGTCCGATTAAACTTTTTTAAAAGCGGGATTTCCTAGATAGGATTTCCCGCTTATTTTATATCTTGAATTTCACCACAAAATCTAGATATGAACAAAAGTACGAACTTTAGCGGGACTCCTGTTATCAAGCAAATTTTACAATACATTTTACCTTCTGATGTTTCTCGGACAGCAAAGAAGTATTACAGTGACAGATATTACAAAATGTGAAGGCCGTATAAGTCATTTAAACCTCAAACATTTTCCAAAGCGAAGCACGCTGTCAGATGCAAATAAGAATAGAAGCAGTGAGGTTTTTGCTGAAATGTATTTTGTGCTCTATAATCGGTATGCCCCATTTTTATCGGACAGCAGTACTTTAAAACCACCGGTAAAGAACTTAAAGATTGTAGATTCATCTACAATTAGCCTATTTATAGATATTCTAAAAGGTGTGGGCCGCAACCCTATCAATGGCAAAAAGAAAGGCGGGATCAAAATGCATACGATGATAAATGCAATGGAGGATGTTCCTTGTTTAATTCGCTTTACAAGTGCAGCGACACACGATCATACTTTTTTGAAAGACTTGAAATTAGAAAAGGGTTCCTTTGTTGTTTTTGATAAAGCGTACAATGATTATTTGCAGTATCTACAATGGACATTGGACGATATTTACTTTGTTACCCGCCAAAAAGACAATGCTGTCTATAAAAGTATCAAGGAATTTGATCTGGACGACAAAACCAGTGATGCCGTACTAAAGGACGAATTAATTGTGGTAGAGAAAGATGGTAAATCCATTGAGATAAGAAGGGTCGCTTATTGGGACAGTAAGAAGAAAAAGGTATATGAATTCATCACCAATAATAAGGAAATAACACCTGATAAAGTCGCAGATATCTATAAACAAAGGTGGCAGATAGAAATAATGTTTAAACGCTTAAAACAAAATTTTCCGCTAAAATATTTTCTTGGAGACAATCAAAATGCCATTGAGATCCAAATATGGTCGGCGCTAATCAAACAATTGATAATGCTGGTCATTCAACGAAAAACCAAACGTACATGGGCATATTCGAACATGGTAACTGTAATACGCTTTCATTTAATGACCTACATTAACTTATCCAAATTCCTTGAAAACCCTCACAAAAAATGGGCAGAATTAACCACAAAACCCATCTATTAACAACTCCGATTTTTTGAATAGCTACCCTGCTATTGAATATTTTGAAATATAAAGCAGGTTTATTGACCTAAAAGCGCAGTATTGGTTAATTCCGTATTTTTAGCGGACACTAATGAAAAAAAATAAAGGCCATTAAAAAACTGGTTAAAAATTTCTTCTGGAATACAAAAAGAACTTTATGGAAATCGAATACGAAAAACCATTAGTATTGAAGTGTCTAGTAATGAGGATATCACAAGTTATATTTCCGAACTTTTGAAAGTGTGTTATTTTTGTTTAGATGGCAATGGGATGTTCGTGTCCCCTGCATATAGAAGCACTATTGCAGAGCACATTGTCACAAAGGTTATTAATTTGATTTTGGAACTCTTACCACACGATTAGATGCATTGTATGGACCGTATCACAGAACTTCTTGAAACAGCGGATAATAAAGATGAAAAACAAGAAGAGAAATAAAAAATTGGATAAAGACAAGTTAGAGGCTATCACAAAGCTTTTAAGTCCAAGAAGACGAAAGTACTATAAGGTTGATGATGAGGAACTATCATCACAAGAGGTTAGCTTTATGGTTGAAAATAATAGCGAATTGCGCTATATCATTTCTTGTCTTTTAAGGGTTAGTATATTAGCTTTAGAGGGAGATGGAGTTTTATGTCCTCCAAGATTACCCTTTTGTTCAAACGAATCAGCAGTTATAACCATACTTGAATTAATAGATAATATATTACCAGATGACCAACTAAGTAGTTATGATGACATAGAAAAACTATTATTATCAAAAGAGCAGTAATTAGAAAATAAGCAATAAACCAAATAAATTCCATTCCAGCCCATTCCACTACATTCCGTAAACACTCTTTTTGGGAAAAGCGCTTCATTAAAAGGTCTTGAACATGAACCTAAAATGAGAAACATACATTTTAGGCTCAAGTTCGCTTACCTCTTATAATGAGGTATGGTGGAATTGGTAGACAAGCCAGACTTAGTATTTAACCTAATTAATAGTGTTAAAATATTAAAAATGCAGGCGTGGTGGAATTGGTAGACATGTTAGACTTAGGATTTAACCTAAGAAAAAGTGTTAAAATATTTAAAATGCGGATGTGGTGGAACTGGTAGACACGTCAGACTTAGGATCTGATGCCGCGAGGTGTGCAGGTTCGATTCCTGTCATCCGCACAAAAGCCGAAGAGAAATCTTCGGCTTTTTCATTTCAAAAAAAGGGGTTTTCTTCACGATTTTTGACCTTGG